>DAOVER010000039.1 GCA_030668875.1 Candidatus Heimdallarchaeota archaeon | reverse complement strand
CCAATTACAGTGATAAAATTGTTCTTCAGAAGAATTACAATGCAAGGATTTAATGATGTTGTAAACAAGTATTTCTTCAAAACACCTAATGCCTGTTTAGGTGTGATAGCAGATGATCCAGAACTAGGAATGGATGTCGATAAGGTTTTTCAGTTAGATATAATCCGAAATTTCTATGCAAAACAAAATAGTGAAAAATAGGAACATATTAGAGATCTTTTATGATCTCTATCAAGACTATCTATTACAAATTCCAATCGCTTTCTATTTTACTCTATCTTTTTTTACATTTTTTACAAATACTTTATTTAGAACCTCGAGTATAGTTACTTTAATTATTATGAGGAAGAGAAATTCCCTTTTTATAATCACATTTCTTCTTTTAACCTTACTGACACAACCTTTAGCAGAAAAACATTATATTGCCAAGCCTTCATTTTCCATATCTAGCTCATTAGAAATTGGTTGGCATCTAGAACAGATAAATATAACAGGAGCTTGGGAAATAACTAATGGCTCTGAAGATCTTATCATAGCGGTAATAGATTCTGGTATCGATTTCTCACATCCTGAACTAGCAAGTGCATCTTGGGTCAATGTTGATGAAATAGCAGACAATGGGATAGATGATGATTCAAATGGTTACATAGATGATGTTGCAGGTTGGGACTTTACAAGTTCCGATAATACCCCAGGACCTGAACCTTTAGATCCTATTCACTGGCATGCTACGTTCATTTCAGGAATTATTGCTGCTCCAATAGATCTATATGGAATAGCAGGTGTCGCTCCAGATTGTAAGATTATGGACATACGTATTTTAGACGAGTTTAATTATGCTGGTACATCATATGAGGATTTTGGAAATGCTATTCGTTATGCAGTTGACAATGGAGCTGACGTTATTAATCTAAGTCTGCAATATTATGCCAATGATTCATCATATTATGACGATATTGTTTATGCTATCTCACAAAATGTACCTGTAGTCTCTGTTACAGGAAATACTTGGCAACCAACTGGTGGAGTAGAGTATCAATCATTTCCTGGAGGATATGATGAAGTTATTTCAGTGGGTGCAACAAACATCACTTATGCAAAAGCTGATTATAGTAACTATGGGTTGTGGACAGAATTAGTAGCCCCTGTTGGCGATGAATTATATATCACATTGGATCATTTAATCAATAGCACATTCCCCCCAACCTATTATCCCTCTAATTTGTATGGTCAAGCAATTGGAACATCTTTTGCTTGTCCTCAAGTAGCAGGTGTTATCGCTCTTATGAGATCGGTAAATTATGCTATAACTGTGGATCAAATTCGAGAGATACTCCACGATACAGCGTTAGATTTAGGTATGGTAGGATTCGACGAATACTTCGGATATGGTCTTATCGATGCAACCAAAGCTGTAAATGAGACTATAACAAGATATGGAACTTCTCCAGTAATAGCAGAATTTGAAAAATCTAACACAATTATATCAATTACCTTAACGATTTTTTCTGTAATAATTTTTCCATTAATGCTTAGAAGAAAAAGAAAAACAATCTAAATTTTTTCTTTTTTTCTTAATTTCATATTTATATACTAAACGTCGTATATTTATATAATACGTTTAAAAAGTAAAAGAAAGCAACGTGAGATAAGATGTGTAGGGATAACAGGTTTTTAAAAAATTCATCTTTGGGTTTTAAATTAGCTGGATTGTTTTTCATATTATCAAGTAGTATTACATTAGGGACAGCTTTTTTACCATTGGATATAATATCAAGTAATTTAACCCTATTTCTTGTTTTAAAGATAACACTGATACTTTTTAATGTAGGCTCAATATTATTTCTCGTTAACGCATTGGATGTTTTTATCTCAACAAATTCCTCCTTCTATAAATGACGCTCGTTCTGCTAGATTGTGGTTATTGGTATTTCTAGGTGCAACTATAATTGCTTCTTTCAGTAACATTAGGATTTACTAAATTAAATAAAACTTTCAATAAAATGAGTTATGCGTACTCTTCAGAAGGAAAATTAAATCACTGGATATTTCCTTTGTATGGTTATTCTTCTTTACTCGTAGTTGGTTTTTCAATTGTGCTTGCTTTTATACTAGCTCCTGATGTCCAGAATCTAGAAGCGATAGAAGAAACAGCTTACACAATTTTTCTTATTGTTTCTGCAATTTCTTTGATTATTTCTATTACTTTGGGAATTATCCTTTATCGTAATGGAACGAAAGTTGCAAAACATGAACCAGTGGATGCCATGAGGATACCTGAGCCTACTCTTGAGTACATAACAGATCAACATCAAATGGATGAACAACAAGCAATACCAGTAAAATTATTAGAACCTGAAATAACTCAATTTTGTTCAAACTGTGGTTAGAAAATAAAATCTAAAGAAAAATTCTGCTTCAATTGTGGATTTGAATTAGATTAAAAAGGCATTATTTTTCTCTTTTTTATTTTTTCTTTATTTCTTCAAGCATTATTTCTATCATGGGTGACGAATGTGCAGCTCTGTTGGTTTTGATATCAATTATTCTAGAATTTGGCATAAGTGAGGCTATCTTCCTTGTTTTTTCAGTATCATGCAGAGGATCTTCACTTTCATCAATAACAAGGATATTATTTTCTAGACCTTTATAATAATCCAAAAACTTAGCAAAAGCTACATGTCTAATAGTTTTCTTCCATTTTCTCGGTTCAGAGTCACGAATTGCTCGAATATAACGAGCAGCTTGATATTCATCTTCTGTCTTAAATTTCCTTACCCACCAGAATCCAAAGGGTTTGATTAGATCAAACATCCAAGAAGGTAAAATGATAAAAGCTAGTTTTAAAGCTAAAGGCAAGACAATTTGGTCTATGGGACCAACAAGAATAGAGAGGTAGGGATTAATTTCTAGATTTTTAAGCATTAAAGCGACTAGAACTGAACCGAAGGATGTAGATAGAATAATCGTCTCTTTTTCATTAAGTTGATGATATTCAATAGCTTCATTGATATCCAAAGCATAGCGATCAAGATCGAATTTTCCTTTTTTTGGAACTATACTTGTAGCTTTTTCTCTGGACTCTACATATAGAATATTAAAAAACTCTTTAGCTTCCATAAGTAGATCATCCCATCCTAAAACTATTGAAACCCAACCAGCAACAAGAACGATCGTGAAGTTAGTAGACGTTTCTTCTGGAGCTTCAGTATATAGTGTTCTAATTTGTGACCCATCAGAGAGAGGTACAAACTCAATTTTAGCAATTTTCTCATAATTAGCTTGTGTCATTAGCTCAAATTTAGTCTTCTCTTCTTGTTTTACCATTAAAGAAAGAATAGAAGAGTATAATAAAAGTTATTTTGTCAATTTCTCAGTACCATACATTTTTTATTCCCAATTTATAAGCGATAAAGCTGACAAGTATATGAATAAAGAAAGTAGCTATTAGTAAAAACAGGAAATAATACCAGAAGAGTTCTTTTAAAGGAAACATAAAACCTATACTACAAGCAAAACCAGTTAAGATGTATCCCATTTGATCCCATGGGAACAAACCTCTTCCTGGAGCAATGCTTATTCTTCTTTTAATGAAGGAACCTATGAAGTCTGCTAAATGGGTTCCAATTGAGAAGAAAAAGCCTATATACATTGGATATTCACAAGGGAAAACATTTCCGTAAAATAGATTGAAAGGATCAGCAAAGAAGAAAGAGATAACTGCTCCGAAGAATGTTCCTGCAATCAGCCCAGCAATAAATCCTTTCCAAGTTTTGTTATCACCTAGTATCCTTTTTCCCTTCCAAGTTTTTCCCAAATCAACTGGCTTTCCTCCACCCCAAATATTAGCAAAAGAACTTGTTTGGAACATAGGATGAGCAAAAACGAAAACTGCAATAATGGAATGCCAGACGTAATCAATGAAAACCATAGCACTGTTAGAATACCAGTTAGTTATAAAATTTTATGAAAATTAATCTAAGAAAAAGTAACCTAAAACGTAAATTATTGCCATCATTATTGCGAAGCTAATTATACGCGAAATCATTCTTGAAGTCACTCTTTTGCGCCTATAATTTTTCCCTTGTTGCTTACCGTATATGTCTTGTTGTGCATATGTACGCTCGGTTGGAGAGCTCCCACTCCGAATGAATGACTGTGTGTGTTTTTCATTGTCTGTCACTTGATTATCATAAGAATTGGGTTTTGAAAAACTAAGTTCGTGTCCACATTCAAAACAAAAAACTGCATTCTCTTCTATTGGAGCATTACAATGATCACATTTCTTTTCTGTCACGAGTACATACATTGTTCAGACAGATAAAAATGTTCTCTATGAATGAGTAAGATAATGATGATTCATTTCTTCCAGTAATTGTCTTGCAATAGGTTTTATCCTAACCTAAGTAAAATATAATTCAATCTGGAGATTGTTGTTTCATTTTACCAGTACCATCACACATACCACAAGTTTGGGTAATTACTTTATAACTCAAACAACTCTTAACAAAATGTTCTGAAAGCTGATCGGTCTGATTTTTTACTGAACCAGCACCATGGCAAGCGGGGCACAATTCATGAGGAGCAGCAGCAGTGGCTCTCCTTGAAAGATATAAACTGATTATCAGACTTGAACCTAGAACAATGAAGATTATTTTCCATAAGATATTTGGAACAAAGATGCCTACTGAAATTAAAATGGGTCCAAAAACAAAACTGAAGATTGGAAAAATTCGTTTTCGGAAATAGGATTGATTTATACTAGAACCCATAGACATCACTTTGCAAATCTATTATCTGTCAGCCACTTATAATTATTTCCAACATACAGAAAAGTCAGTAAAATCGTGAATAAACGTATTTACTAGGTTTGAAGAAAATGAGATGCTAACAGAGACAATATCATTTAATTGTTCTATTATTCTAAATTAGCAACCAAACTACTAAACTAATACTCACTATCCTCCAGACCATCAATATCAAGTGGAACTCTGCAAACTAAAAAAATAGTGGCATCAACTTGATTAGCAGAACTGCAGTTCGAGCAGATTTTCTTTTCTGACATAATCCAAACTTTAGAATCATAGATTTAAATCTTTGTTAATTTCAAAATAAACCTAACATAATCCTCTCACAAATTAAACTAGCTTACAAAATCCAATAGTTTTTGGTTTACCATTCAAATCAATCAGAAGTGCAGGTTCTTCATGAAAGAAAGCTATTTCTTGATCTAATTTTAATGAGATGCAAAACATACCTGGGTCTTCATCCTTGATTGGAGCACATGTTAAAACCTTTGCAGGTACTGCATGGAGACCAACAATCAAATGCCTTGTTTTACCTTCTTCTGGTAGTTTAGAATAAGGAGCAATACGTAATTTTACATCTAATTCTGAAGAAATAGTCCAGCTGATACTATTAGAAAGAACAAATCCTCTTTGAACATCTTTTGGTAATAATCCACGAAGAGCAAGCCCTACTCTTTTTCCTGTTTCAGCTTCATTATACTCAACATCACTTATTTGAATTGAGCGAAGTATACAGTTTCTTTTTGAGGGAAAAACATGTAAAGTTTCTCCTCTTTTCAAGCTACCAGCTCTAACTCTTCCTAGTATAACAGTTCCTATTCCCTTTACTGGAAAAACATGATCAACATCTACTCTTGAATGATCTTTTTCTGCCCACATGAATGAAGGTCTAGCAGATGATTTTTCTTTTATCAATAATTTCAGCTCATTAACAGTTTCTCCTTTTGTTAAATCAACATTCAAAATTGGATAATTGTTTAAGAGAAGATTAGAAAACATTTTCTGGATTTTCTGCTCAATTTGGTCAACATCAAAATATTCTCCCTCATGAACAATTGCTATGATACCATTTTCAAATCTAAGTGATTCGAGAAGTAATCCGAATTCAGCTGTATGAATATCAGGACCAGTAAGTGGTATCAATACTATAGGTACATCTGTCATGAAGATAGTTTGGAACAATGCAAGAGGTTTGTCAGGATACCGTAGGGGGTCTACCACCTCCAGTGTGAAATCCTTGTCATAATTGTATAAACAAACATCAGAAGAAGTTCCTTTCTTACCAAGTTGTCTAGCAAGGTTCTCTCTTGTCGAAGGTTCACTACCCAACAAGTAAGCACATACAGTATCAGTCATTCTAATTCAGTTGCCGTCACATCAGTTTAAAAAAATAATTCTTCAAGAGAGAAGTTTTCTTTCACACTGGACGATTTTTTTGAGAAATTTTTTACGTAGTACTACTGAAGTTACAACAGCAAAAATGATAAACACGCTTGGAAAAATAGCAACTATAGTTTCATATTCAATATATCCGGCATAACTTAACCATAATCGAGCTGCATCATAATCTTGATCATATTTTATGATATCATTAAAATAGTAGTACGCATAGAAGGGTTGAAGTACACTGTGTACTATCAGACACTCTCCATCATGTAACAGTTGGTTCATCTCGTCTCTATCAATCGAATAGCAGATTGCTTTTCTAACAGCACATGCTTTGGTATAGTTTTCTACAACTTCATCAGTTAAGAACTCAGAATTATCTACGCCTCCAATGAAAGGCCTCCTTAAATTGAAACCCATGAAACTGAAGGAATTTAAGAGAAACGATTGAATATCAATTTTCTGATAATGCGGATCCCAAGATCTTAATTCTTGATAAAAACGGGCTACCTCTAACAAATCTAATTTTCCTGCTTTAAATTCGTTAAAAGCAGAAGTTAAATCAGGTATTTTTTTAATGATGAAGCTCTCAATATCTAAATCTTGTTCTGTTCCATCAATTACACCAAATTTGAACCAATGGGGGCTGGCACGTAGAACCGTTTCATAGTCGTTTGTATAATCCAAAAGATATTTCCCACATCCAAATCCGGATTTTGTGAACGAAATCCATTCTGTTGTATTGACTATGTCTGAGAAAATCCCTATGCATTTGACATTTCCAGTTGTATAGGTGATTGTAGGTTCTGAACTGTTCAAAAAGAATTCTGGTAGAATGTCTAAATCTAAGTCAACCCAAAAGTCCACATACATCTCTATTTCAGAAGTATTTGGATCACCATCTATTAGAACGTGAAACGCTAAAGGGTCGACTTGATCAATATAGATATCAGATAGCCATCTTAGATGATCAGTTTCTAAATCCTCATACAACACTGGGTTAGCATAACAGAGAAGAGTAAAAAGCACATCTTTTGCTGTAACCATCTGATTAGTTCCATTACTATATTGGTTATCTTTCAAACCGGTCATTAAATCATTGGTAGATATAGAGTCAAGTGGGATTGAATTCTCATCACGATCTGTAATGTTGTAGCTTGGATTCCAAAATACGTTATCGCGTAAAAAGAATTTGTAATGATTAGAGTTGATTTCTTGCCAGTCTACAATTAAACCAGTCTTAAGAGGAGCAATATCTGGACTCCAACCAATTATTTTTTCTGAATACAAATCGGTAATAAGGTTACTTGCTCTATCAGAGAATAGAAGATTGTTTAACCTCTCCCAGTCTGCATCAGCAATTCTAAATTCTTCAAGCGAAAGTTGACCTTCATGATAACCAATAAATTCCATATAAGGCAAGCTATTTGCAATACCCCATCTAGCATCATATCCAACTAAATTTGCCCAAGTAGCAACATAACTTCGCGGGGAGTAGAGTGGGAGCATTGGAATAATTTGATCCATCATTAGTTGTTGCCACTCCTGAAGTATTATTTGTCTTTCATAAAAGTCAGATGTTATTAGAGCTTGATTTTGTAAATCTTCACTTTCTTGGCAGTAAGGAATAGTTGTATTCAAACCAAAAAGATTCAATTGTCCGTTTTCAGTATAAACTTCCCTCATATCCGGGATTGAGCTACCTCCTGATAGTCCAAGAATCACTAAATCAAAATCATGTGTTAATAAAATTGTTCCCATGAATGCAGTCCATTCTTCAACCTTAATTTCTACATCTATACCAATCTCTCTAAGATATTGAGCTATGAAAAGACCATAATCAGGACGAACACCACCCCCTCCAACTTTCATCACTAGATTTACATGAAATTCTGAAGTACCATATACGGATGTTGAAGATTGTAAGATGGAAAAAATAATAACTATGCAAAAAACGAAGGTAATAATCTTTAATTTAGTGAGATACTTTTTGGTTAGCATTTTGGTAATTATTAGTTTGAATACTAATAAACCTTTCATTAAAACATCTGAATAGAAGAATAAACAAGTCACACTCAATTAATTAATCATCATTCTTTGTGCCGTATTCGAGTGAAAATCTGTCTCTAATCCATCTATCAACTTCAAATGAATCATTGGGATCATTTGGTTTAGTTCGCTGTTCATAATCATTTTCACGTAATTTCTCCATTTGTTCTGAAAGATCTATAACTTCTGTTAAGACCCCTTCCTCAAAAATAAATTCTAAAACAGTTTTAAAACTCTCAGGACTTTGAAAACCCATATGAACATAAAGTTCTGAAATAAAATCTCTAGCAATTAGAAGTTTTCCAGTGAAATTGATTTCTAGATTTAGCTTAGGGTATCGAAATCTAAACATACTTTTCACATTTTTCGGTTTTTGCTCATTAATTATTTCTTCTTTTTTAGAATTCAGAAAAAGTTCCTTCAACATTAATTTATTATCCAGTAGAGTGTAAAATGCTTGAAAACCTCGCCAGCATGCTGTTGAAGCAGCTATGGTTTCGATGTTATATGCCAATGGTTCAAATAATGAACCACCATTTATACCTACGATTGAATAGCCTTCATCTTGATAAAGAAAGGCATCTGCAACTTGTCCTGTCATTTTAACAAACTAGGAAAGAATTACAAATTTAAAAAGCTATTAGTACTTGCTACAAACTTCATGTTTTGTTAATTAAGATATAACTCAATTTTGAGCTGAAAGTTTCCTTTTTTCTTTATTTTTTATTACATAACATATCATCAATAAAACTACTGAGATTTGGATTAAATTAGGATATGGTGTACTTGTTTGAATAGGATCTAGTGCTGCAGATAACCATTCTTCAGCTAGTGTTAGGTTATAATCATATTTGACAATATCATCATTGTAGTAGAATTTTGTAATTGGATACATTGGACTATCTGTAATAAAATATTCTCCATCACTGAACTGATTATTCATTTCGACACGATCAATGGAATAACAGAGTGCTTTGCGAATCGCAGCTCCTTTAGTATACTCAGTTTTTCCTTCTAATGTAAGAAATTTATCATTATTTGAGCCGCCTATAAATGATTTTTGAATATTGAAAGCAAGAAAAGTGAAGCTACCAGATAGGGTGGATTGTACATCAAATCTTGAATCTTTTTGCATCAATTTTCTTTCTGTAGGAAAAGCAGTTAAACTCGTCCAATCAAGATATCCATCCTTGAATAAAGATAGTTCAGCAGAAATATCAGGTATTATGTGAATATTAATTGTATCGAGATCTAAAACTTGAGATGTTCCATCTATGAGCCCCTTACCAAACCAATATGGGCTTGCTCGTAAAACTGTTATTGAATCGTTTATATGAAAATCAAGCATGTATTTGCCACAAGAAAAAGGAGAGTAGCTAAATGACTTCCATTCGGTTGTATTTTGAATCCCCTCATATAGACCAATACATTCTACTCCACCAGAAGTATAGCTGACAGTTGAATCAGTCGAATTTAAGAAAAACTCTGGCAAAATGTTTGTTGATAACTTATACCAGAAATCAACATACTTTTCTAGTTCAAGAGTGGTGGAATCACCATCAACTAATATATGAAAAGAGTACTCATCTATTGGATCAACATAACAATCTGCGATCCAATCATGTTTGTAGATATCATTACTAACTAAATCATTCCCAGCAGCAAGGAGAGTAAAAACTGCATCTTTAGCTGTAACCTTTAGATTGGTACCATCACTAACAAAACCCTCTTTTAAACCTGTAAGCAAAGGAGTTGTTAAAGGATCTAATGGAGGGGATGTCTCGTTTCTAAATGATATATTATATGAAGGGTTCCAAAATATATTGTCTCTTAAAGTAAATCTGTAATGATACTCATCGATAGGAAGCCATTCTTTAACTAAAGCATTTTTAACTGGCTTCATCTCCTGTGACCATCCTACAACTGGTTCAGAAATTAAGTTGTATATGAAAGAGCTGGATGTATCGTCTGTTTGTAGTGGGTTCAAATCTCTCCAGGCAGCATCAGCCAAGTTAAATTCTGAGATTGACGACTGATTCTCATGTAGAGAAACAAAGTGCATATAAGGTAAGCAATCGACAATTCCCCAAGAAGAGTTATAACCCACTAGATTTGACCAGCTAGCTTGATATTTTAAATAACTGTAAAAAGGCAACATTGGAACGATTTTATCCATAAACATATTTTGCCAATCGAAATACATTTGCTGTCTAGTAACTAAATTCACTTCAGTAACAGCTTCATTTTGCATATCTTCGCTTGTTTGAACGTAAGGAATACTATTATCTAAACCAAATATATTCAACGAACCATTTTCAGTATAAATATCTCTCATATCTGGGCTGTATCCCCCTCCAGAAAAGCCTAAAAAGGCTAAATCATAATCACTTGTAGTTAACAACCGTGAAATAAACACACTCCATTCTAGGTTTTCAACTTTAACATTCAAACCTAAGTCTTCTAGATAATTTGCTGCTCCGTAAATATATGAAGGAAGAACACCACCAGCATTACAAATAAGAGTGAGGTGAATGTTTTCTAATTCGTATGAAGAAACAGTGCTTAGGTTCATGTAAGAAGAGGAAAATACTGATAAAATTATCATTATACAAAGAAAATTTCTCGATGACACCTTGTTTTACTAGATTATATTATAAAATTTAAGGATTTTGCAGAATTACCTAGAAAAACAGAAATCTCACTACATCTCCCTGTCTACCCGCCTATAGGGTTTGCTAAAGCATTCTACTTAGATTTGGACTGATTTTGAACTGAATCTTTTAATGAAAACATATTTAAATATTCAAACCTATAGTAATGTGTACAAAATATCATAAATATTAACGAAATAACGTTAAAACTTGGCTAGTTATGATTTGCATCATAACGTTTTTAGAAGCTTTACGAAGCAATTATTTGCTCTGGTCAAGAAGATCAAGAGAAGTAGGAAAATCATTCGAAGTTGTTTATGATGCGGTAATTTAGCAAGAAAATAGAATAGGTGAAAAAATGTTAAAATGCAAACATGAATGTGAACAATGTGGAGAAACCTGGGAATGTAAGTTCCCTTATTACTCAAATCATCAGTATTTGGAAGATGTCGTAAATCATGGAAGTTACTGTAATGCATACTGTCCAATATGTTCTCCAGTAAAAAGAGAAAATCTAGATGCATTATTTGAAAATGTTCTTGAAACAGGATATATGAAAACAAGAAATGAAAAATTATCTGATACTATTAATTCAAATTATTGATTTTTGATATTAAAGCAAATACTAACTAAGATCCTTCTCTACAAACTTGGATAAAATCTTTACACTGGGAGATAGCTCTCTTTCTTTTGTTTTTAAGAGGATATTCACACAAAGTATTATGAATATAATTTTCTAAGTTCAGGAACTACTTCTTGTGCTATTTGCTCAAAATCAGGGATTTCATCTTTAACTAATGGGTAAGGTATAAGTATTTCATTGAATCCTACATCATTACATTGTTTTACTACCTCTTTGAGTATCTCTGGAGATTTAAAAAGTCTCATGGGACTTAAATTATTTGCTGCTTCTCGTTCATATATCCCGAAAGATCTTCGAAGTGTTCGTGGATCACGACCAATTTCTTTGCAATATTCATTTAATAAATCATTCTGTTTTCGGAGTTTTTCGATGGTCTCTTCTATTGGTGTGATATCACCCAAGGTATTCCAAGTATCAGCATAACGAGCAACAAGCTTCAACATTTTGGGTCTGTGTGCCCCTATGGTTATTGGAGGTCGGGGTTTCTGTATTGTATCAGGTTGCATCGTTGCTTCTTCAAGTTGGTAGTATTTTCCATGATAAGTTGTAACAGCATTTCTGAGAAGTTGATCAACAATCTCCACATATTCGCGAAATCGTTTTACCTTCTCACCTGGTCTCAATTCTTCGATACCAGTCATTGAATATTCAATCTTACTACTACCACCAGATCCTAGACCAAGTTCTAATCTGCCATTTGATGTGATCAATTGTAAGTGCTTGTTTAGCTAACCATGCAGGATGACGCTAATGGATAGCTGAAACTAAGGTCCCAATTCTGATTCTAGAAGTTTCGCATGCTAGACCAGATAAGGTCGACCAAGCTTCAAAAAAGGTCATTGTTTTCTTTATCCAATGAGCAAAGTGATCTGCAACCCAAACACTATCAAAACCCGCTTCTTCTATGAACTTCCAACGTTCAACAAGTTTTTCCCAAGGAGCATTTTGTACTGTTATAACACCAAAATCAAGTGTATTATCATTAATCATTCTGTACACTCTCAAACAGTAAACGATATGCTTATCTAAATAAATTTTTCCTAAATGATTGAGTACCTCTTGTTTTTTCAGCATATATACGTAATAATTATATATTCCTTTTGTGAAAGTTACTTTGATAAAATCTGTTAATGGAATGGTCTTTTCAATGGTAATGATTACAAAGAAAATGGTCTTTTGGGGAGTAGGGATAGTAATGACAATTGCTATAGTTGCGAATCTAATTATTTTTATTCCTCCTCTATTTAATGTTCCAGAGATAAATTGGGATTATGAAGATCTTATACAAGGAACCGCTTCTACTCATAACATTGTAAATCCCGTTCATACTTCTTTTGGAACATATAATGCATTGTCACTTGAATATTCACCTTCAATAAATCCTACAAAAATAAGTGTGAACTTAGCAAACGTTGATTTACAAGGAGTCCAATTAACTAGTGAAATTAAAAATCTTCTAGAAATTTATGGTTTTGCTCTTGTTGATGAAGGATATGAAAATATCTATGATATTTATGACACCACTTATGATGGAAACCCCAAACTTGTCACAACTGATATTTGTTTACATGCTTATCATGTTCTTTACGACATTAGCTTAAGAGTTCTTGAGGGTGAAAATTTCTTCTATGATTTTGAACAGATGCTTATAGCTTTAAGAAATTCTCAAATATCTCTTAATACAACCGTAACAGAAGCAATTGTTCAGGATGCTTTAACCAGAAATATTGCTTATTTGTCTGTTATGCTCTATTTACTTAATAGCACTAATACTATTCCCACAGAAGTAGAAGTATTAACTAATCTTGAATTAGCCAATATTGAAAATGTGGTTCCTACAGAATCAGCAATTTTTGGTTACGATGAAGATTTTACACAATATAAAGTAAGAGGCCATTATACTAGAAATGAAATCTTAAGCAATTATTTCAAAGCCATGATGTATGCAGGAAGAATCAGTTTTCTACTACAAAGTCCAACAGGTGATCTCTCTATGGGGATTGAACATACTAGAATGGCTTTACTTCTAATTACCAGCTTTAATGAAACCGTTACTTCTGAAACTGTCTGGGATTTATTCGATAAAGTCTATGAGCCAACAGTTTTCTATGTTGGTGCTAGCGATGATTTAACAGCAGGAGAATATTACCAAATCTGGCAAGAACAGGGTGCTCCAGAAGGAGATGAACTAGCAGAAGAAGCTGTAATAGTAGATATTATTGAAAGAGCAAAAACATATAGGAAACCTCAAATCAATTCAATGTTCATCTATGATGCTTTTGAACCTGAAAATGTCACCCAAGGTTTTCGTTTGATGGGTCAGAGATTCATTCCTGATTCTTATATCTTTCAACAATTAGTTCACAATAAAGTTTTTCAGAGAATGTTTCCATCAGGACTTGATGTTTTTTCTGTATTCGGTAGCCCTAGAGCAGCTTTTCATATGCAACCAGATAACGAAACTTATCTAGGTTATAGTGATCAAATACTGAAATTACGAAAGGAATTTGGAAATCTAACAGACTATGATTGGACTCAAAATCTCTATTGGTTATGGCTATATACATTATTTCCATTACTCCAACCAGCAAAGGAAGGTTATCCTGGGTTCATGCTCAGTGATGCTTGGACAGATAAAGCATTGATGACGGCTCTAGGTTCATGGACTGAATTAAGACATGATACCATTCTCTATGCAAAGCAATCCTATGCAGGTTACACATCTATTCCACCCATGAAAAAAGGATATGTCGAACCCTATCCAGAAGTATATGCAAGATTAGCAGGTCTAGTAAGATTAATGTTTAATGGCTTAAATGATAGAAATTTGCTAAACCAGCAATTTTATGATAAATTAACAAGTTTGGCAGAGATATTCGACAAACTAGTGACAATTAGTATCCAAGAACTTGAAAATCAGCCTTTGAATGAAACTGATATAAGCTTCATTCACTATGCTGGTTCAAATATTGCTGATATAGCTTCCTATAATGATCCTGATGTAGAAGACTGGGTAAGTGAAACTGATGATAGGATGGCAGTCATAGCAGATGTTCATACAGATCCAAATTCAGGTCAAGTATTAGAAGAAGGATCAGGTGATCCTTATGTCTTATACGTGATTGTACAAGATCATAACGGTGATCTAAGAATTGCTAGAGGAGGAACCTTCTCTTATTATGAATTCAAACATCCAATGGTAGATAGATTGACAGATGAAGCATGGCATGATATGCTAGATACAGATCCTCCACCTATTCCTACGTGGATGCATGATTATCTCCCTATAATTGGAAGTATCACTCAAATAATGGTGATTTTAAAAAAGGAGTAAAAACTCCTTCTTCTTTCAATTTTCTAGCGTTCTTTTTCTAGTAACTCTTGAAATGGTTCAATAATTGTTTTTATTTGAGTATCAACATTAGTTTGAGAATACAAAGGAATAATTTCACACAATTGAGCAGTGATTCTAAAGGTTACTAAAAAAAATTACGTCACTTAATTGTTACATAAAATCAAATCGGGAAGATTTCAAATACTGAGAACATCAAATAGTCACAATTCAATCTTATTTTTGTCAATCACATAGGGTTCAATTGTAATTTAATTCTCGAACAATTATTCAGTTGGAAATAGTTTTTCTTTCTTTGGCCAGATATTGTTTTTTTGACAAACGCCAAAAATATGCGAACAGATGCCCCTTTGTTTAAAGAAAGGACAATTACATGAATATAATCCTTCATTGTATTTCACCCAATATTTGCCATATTTTGAAGAAAGAACCATATAAGTAAAAGAAATAATATTTCCTTTGTCATCAATCTCTTCATGCGTCTTTTGTATCTTCTTTGAACTTCTAACATACTTATGACTTATTTTATATTTATTACGAACGAGACGATCCTTTTCAATCCATTCTGCAATCCATTTTGGTATCATATTTAAATCAACCTTTCTTATTCATCTCAAATCTAAATATGCAGAATAGTTTTTAAATATTAGAATAGTGCCAGACTCCTGTACAATCACGTGTAGTGAGAATAAAGGATTTATAACCAATTTCTGCTTAGCTTATGACTATATGAGTATTCTTGAGATATAAGAACTTAAAGAACATAAGCTGAAGAAAAACTTCAAGTTCACTATCAGAAGTAATGGATATAGAACCACGTTCTATGTAATCAAAAGAAAAAGAAGTATGATCAACAGATACTTGAGCATGAATTCCAAAAGACATCAAATTCAAATTAGAGCCAACGAGTATAGATAATGTAAAAATCAAACCCAAAAATATCAGCTTATTATTTTTTCTAAAAAACATCCTCCACATACTAGTATAAATAGTAAACTTCAATATAAATATTCACATTTGCATTTTAGAATATTAGTCTTAAGCTAACATGGAATAAGAATCAATAAGCAATTTTGGTCTACTACAGAAGAGATTGTCTTACTGATAAGTGGTTAAGAAGAAATAGTTCATTTGTTTTTTACTCGCTTCCTAGTTATAATAGATAAAGGAACTATTGCTAGACTGAGTATAAGCACTAAGATTTGCACGTCAGTATTATTACTGGGTTCTGTAATTGGAGGGTTCAATAATTCATTTTGAGGAAAAGGATCACTAGCACCAGCCTCACCCCCAATTGAATAGCTTCCTGTTCCTGACCAATTATCCCAATAGTTACCTTCGAGTGTTTCAGTATCATACCAAGTATTAGTTGTTCCATGATCACACGCTTGGGAAGTAATACCAAAAACACAACCAAGATTATTAGCTACAAAGTTATTATGGTGAATGATACTATCATCAGAATCGGGATCTAAGAATACTCCAAAGTGTTTATTTTCTTCTAGAAGATTGTAAGTAATGACACAAAAATCAGAATTCTCAAGAGAGATGCCTATGTTGTTATTGTTGCATATGTTGTTAATGACAGTTGCTGTACCATCAGTTACATCATCGATATAAATTCCAGAATAGTTTGTGTTAACATTGCAGTTACGAATAGTGAAATATTTCGTTGTATCAGAAATATGAATACCAGAGGCGATAGTTGTTGTAATCCTATATCCTGTAATAATATAAGGATCTTTTTCTGTTCCAGATCCAGGAAAGTTATATTTTGAAGGACCAAAATCACTATCACAAAGAATTGATATTGGATCATGTGGTGTCAATGAGAAACTAACTTGAAGATTATTTGATTCAATAGCTGAATTAGTATTCATTATTGGTAATATACTTAATCCTAAAAGCATAATTGTGATATAGAATAGTCCTCTAACTAATGTTCTAGAGTGGTTTGATACTCGTTTCATGTTCAATCCCTAATTATAAGTAATACGTATTTATATTATTCGTTACAGTTTACTTAATATTACCCTTTAATTTATCAAAACAGCTTTAAGGTTTTTCACAAAAGATGATTTCCTATACAGAGAGAGATTATTCTTCGCTGAAAGATTAATCCTCTAAATTTGTAAATATTCTGATTAGAATAACATAATAAATATAATGAGATAATGACTAGAGGAAAAAGAAAATAGTTTATTTAATATTTAACCAAAGAGAAGAAAAGAGAAGAAATTATCTTCTCTTTTTAATCCACAAGATTACCATGGCCATTGATAATTGAGCAAAGAGCAGAATAAAACTATAAGAAGTTAAAAACTCTGAAATGACAGGAGTTCCTAATGGGAAAAGATCTACTGAACCTGCTAAGCCTATTATCAGATATTCTCCTCCGGTCCAATCACACCACCAGTTGCCCTCGCTAGTTGTTATATCATACCAGATATTTCCCGTTCCTTCATCTCTAGCTTGAAAACCAGAATTGTCTATGAAATGATTATGGTGTATGATATTACTATAAGAACCAATACTAAGATACAATCCACAGTGATTTTGAGTTAAGTAATTATAACTTATTAGAGATTGGTTAGATTCAGTAAATCGTATTCCCGCAAAACTAAAACTGCAATTATTCTCATACAAGGTAGAATTAGTACTTCTCCATATTTCTATTCCATTATGTATGTTGTAATGATTAGTGTTGTTAAATATAGAGGCCTCACTTGAATAAAAGACTAATATCCCAGTAGAGCAATTTCTACAGATATTGTCTCCTATAATTGTATTCCCATCTGTATACAAGGTGTTTATTCCTTCCCAATACATTTCCTCGCAGACGTTATTTAATATTTCACAGGAATTTGAAAGTTGAACATGGATTCCACCATAAAAACTATTATTACAATAATTATGAGAAATCAAAGTTGATGAAGAATTGTCAAGATATATTCCATAGTCATCGTTGTTAATCAAAGAATTGTTGTGAATCGTAGCTGTACCATTTAAAATGTTTCGTAAGGATATTCCTGTTCCACTACTACTTATAGTGCAGTTTTGTATGATAAAATGTTTCGTTGTCCCTTTAACTGATATTCCAATTAAATTATTTGTATCAATTACAAGATCTTCAAGGATATATGGTTGCAACTCTGTTCCATCACCTTCGAGATTTAAGGTTTTGAATCCAACATCAGAATGAATCTGTATGAAATCAAGAGAGTCTAAATTGACTAATGGATACATATCATAAGATCCTGCCGATCCATCAAGGTAGTAATATCCTCCCGTCCAATCGCTCCACAGGTTACCTTCCAAAGTGAGATTATCATACCAAATATTTCCTATTCCTTCATCAAATCCTTGAGATGAAGTTCCCCCATTGTCAATAATATCATTATGATGTATAGTATTATTTATTGAATCAGATTCTATGCTAATACCATAAACAGATGTAGCTAGAACCTCATTTGAGATGATACTTATATTAACTCCGCTAATAACTCTTATACCATCAAAAGTATTGCTGTAACAATAATTTTCTTTGACAATACTGTTTTCACTAAACCAAGTAGAAATTCCCCAATTATTATAATTACAAGTATTATTTTCAACTAAGACATTATCTGAAGTTGATGTAGAAATACCATCAGCAAGGTTACTCTTGCAAGTATTATTGTAAATTGAGCTGTAACTAGAATCATGAATATCTATACCACCTTGATGATTGTATTGAACAGTATTATTGAATATTTCACAGCCTGGATAACGATAGATAAGTATTCCTTCTGAATCATGGTTAACGATCACATTATTGTAAATTGTAAGTTTACCAGAGTAAGTACCAAGGATATAAAGCCCCCAATTTTCAGTATCAATGTAACAATTTCTTATGATAAAACTAACCGAAGTATCTTGGATATAAACACCAACATTGTCTGTATTTTCTATTTTATAATTCTCTATAACATAAGGGTCAGATTCAGAACCATTTCCAGTAACGATACCATTAATTGGGTCTAAATCACTGTCTGCATCTCCAATAATAGAAATAGAACCTCGTTCTATGTAATCAAAAGAAAATTCAGTATGATCAACTGATACTTTGGCATGAACTCCAAAAGAAATCAAATTTAAATTGGAGACAGTAAGTAGAGATAATGCAAAAATCAAACCCAAAAATATCAGCTTATTCTTTTTTCTAAAAAACATCCTCCGCATAATAACATAAACAGAAAAATTACAATATAAATATTTACATTTAGATTTTAGAATGTTGTTATTATTTTTATCATGAATAAAAGAATGCTGATTGCTAGAAAAAGAAGAAAAAGAAAAGAGTTTAAGAAATTTACAACATGCCGTTTCCAGCTTTTGGAAAACCAATTAAGAACATAATCAAACCAATAAATTGAGTTATTCCTAATGGAATTATGTTCAGAATCATAGCTGTTTTAACTTGACCAAAACCAGTAGCTGCTACTCCTCTGTTGTTTGCTCCAGCCCAAGCTTCCATTTTGCCATAGTAAGATATGAAGAATATCACAGCTATTAGTTGTGTTATACCAAATGGAAGCAAAAGTAGTACTAGAGACAAGAATAGTTTATCACCAGCTTCTGTTAATCCAGGATCATTTTGTGCCTTTGTAATGCTAGCAAGATTAAACCATTTAACTAGAAGAACAATAGGTGGAAATATTAACCAGAAAAGGAAAACATTCAATCAGATCCATGTATAAATAGATTTTATTTGTTGACCGATTTCATTAATTGCCATTTTTTCTTTGCTCCTTATTCATTAAATAAGATATGCAAACTAATAATAGATGACATTAGTATATAAGTTTTATAGAATGGATTTCCAATAAACATTGAAAGTTAATTAATTATAGAATTGCTTAAGTAAGTATAGGTTTAGGATTATAAGTTCAAAGAAGCAAATCAATAGAACAAGAAAATTATTTTCTTCTTCTTTTTACTACAACTAAAACAAAGAACAAGAAGGACACAGTAAACCAAGGAATCAGATAAGTAGAAATTTGTGGATCTGAAATATAAGCTCTAATTGTAAATGAGTAAAATAAACTAGAGTTGTCATTAATCGTAATATTATGGTAAATAGAATTACCTACCGCACTAACATAATATTCTATTGTTGCATTAATTGGAAAAGAACCAATTTTTAGGCTGTACACATCATCATAATCAAGTGTCATATTCAATACTCTCCAAAATAAGTCATTAATTCTGTAATGTAGAGCAACCGATTGCATACCATAAAAACTAGTAACAACAGATTCTATTCTGACATTGTCTTTTTCTGTAGGAGAGAGGGGTGAATGAAGAACTGATTCAATTAGAGGAGCACCATAATATACACTAGGCACACCTAGAGGATAAGGATCACTAGAATCAGCTCCACCGCCGATTGAATACTCTAAGGTTCCGGACCAATCATCCCAGTAGTTCCCTTCTAAAGCTGCAAATTCAAACCATATATTATTGAAACCCCAATCTGTTGCCTGGGGAGTAACTCGATTATGAACAAAAACGTTATGGTGGATTATATTAAAATCAGAATCAGTTGATAAATAGATACCCTCACCTCTATTATCTTTTAGAAGGTTGTTGGTAAGGAAACAATAATCAGAAGAAGTTAGGGTGATGCCATCATAATCTGCATTAGATATACATGTATTGTTAGATATAATACAAGAGGAGGATAATTTAACAGAAATCCCTATACCGTTATTATTACAAGAGTTGTTAGCAGCAGTACAACTCCTACTATTTCCAAAAGATAATCCTACGAAATTATTATAACACCTATTATAAGTAACAGTAGAGTTATGAGAAACTCCGATTGAGATGCTCCACATGTTACTTCTACACAAGTTATTAGTAACAATAGAATTCTCAGATCTACTAAGATGGATACCATAATCACCATTGCAATTGCAAGTATTATTTGCAACTAAAGATTTATCAGAATAATCTAGGGTTATGCCATCTTCGTCATTGAATTTGCATGTGTTATTATTGACAGTAGAACTGTCAGAATAAGAAAGCCAGATGCCACGACCGCTATAATAACACGTGTTATTGGAGACAGTAGCTGTACCATCTGATACATCACTGATATAAATGCCGTAATCACTTGCGTCAATATAGCAATTACGAATAATGAAATATTTAGTTGTGCCAGCAATATTAATACCAATAAGACTCGTTGTTGTGATACTATATCCTTCAATAACATAAGGATCTTCAGCTGTTCCAGATCCTGAATAATTATATTTTGAAGGACCAAAATCACTATCAGAAATAATTGAAATTGGTTCATGTGGTGTCAAAGACAAACTTACTCCATGATCAGGAGGGAGAGTCGCAAACTTAGTATTTATAGATGGATGAAAACTTAAACATATAAGCATGATCAATATGCAGAAAAGCCCTTTTACAAAGGCTTTAGATAGGTTTGAAACACATTTCATGTTTTATCCTCATAAAATTAGTTCTAATATATTATATTCTAGTATCTTGAATAAAAAGTTTGTTAGAAATATACTAATAAAAAAGAAAAAGAGAATATATTTGTACCCTATTAATTCCTTTTTATTCTTTTTTCTATAACCTTGTCTACAATGCTACGATGCTTATTTCACCTTAGAAATAGTATATTGAAAAAATCCAAATTTATTTAAAGAAAAAAGGTATTTGAGCGTGGTAAAATTAATCACACCCATTTTCTTAGGATAGATTTCATTTATTTTTATTTTTCTCATATACTAATATACCAATAACATATATTACAATACTAATAGCGAAAAGTATTCCCAGTATCATCCATAAATATAAGTCAGTTAAAGAGCTTCCTGCAAAAATATAGCCTAAACCTTCAGTAGCATAGAAACTCGGAAAGATCCATTTAAATGAATCCGCCCCTATAAATACTGGAGGAATAAAGGTGGCAAATATCTGTTGAGGTACGATGAAAATAAAAGCTAATCCACCTGCTGCACCAGCACTTTTTGCAAAGTGAGCTGTTATCAGTCCAAATCCTACAGAGCAAAATGTGAGAAGCACTAAAAACACAATCACCAACAAATATCCTGCAGCTGTGGCTAATGGTCGATATCCAACAATAAGAGCAACACCAAATCCCAAAAATAGTTGAATAAGTGGTTTAATCGTGTAGGATATCAACTGACTAAGAATATATTCAGCGGAAGTTAATGGAGTTGTATTAATTCTTCTTTGTATACCTAACGCACGTTCACCAGCAACTGATGCAGCAACATCATATATTGTCATTAAACAGGCATAAGTTAGAAATCCTGGAAGCATTATTTCGAATATAGTATATTCAGAATGCCATCCATAATTAGAACCCATAGTTAACCCAAAAATTAGTATTAACAATGGTACTAACAATACTGTGAAGACTAAAACAACTGGGTCTCTTAGTACTCTTAACAGCTCCATCTTAACAATGGTAAGTATTCTTTTTGTTTTCATGATTAGATTCCCTCCAAAATTCTTCTGCCAGTTATCTTCAGAAAAACCTCTTCCAAATTATTAACTTCATGCTCCTCAATTAATTTTTGTGGAGGTCCAATTGCTATCAACTTTCCATAATCAATTATTGCCACTCTATCGCAAAGCGCTTCCGCTTCTTCTATATAATGGGTAGTTAAAAGGATAGTTTTATTTTGTTTTTTTATGGAACCAAGAAACTCCCAAACTTTTCGTCGAGCTCGAGGGTCCATTCCGACTGTTGGCTCATCTAGAAATAATATGTCGGGTTCGTTGATCAACGCAATGATTAGACTTAGTTGTCTTAACATCCCACCACTATATCCTTTTGTTTTCCGTTTCCGGGCTTCATATAATCCTAACATCTTCAATAGTTCTTCTGAGCGTCCCATTATCTCTTTTTTCGACATTAGGTGTAAATTGCCAAAAAACTGAATGTTCTCAAAACCTGTAAGAAATTTATAAACAGAAGGTTCTTGTGGGCACATGCTTATCACTTTTTTAATTTGTTTAAGCTCGGTTTTAACATTAAATCCACCTACAATTGCTGTTCCTTCTGTTGGTGAGCTTATACCTGTTAAAATGTTAACAATAGTAGACTTTCCTGCTCCATTCGGACCCAAAATTCCGAAGACCTCTCCATTTTCTACTTGAAAAGATACTCCATCAACTGCTTTAACATCTTCCAACCCTCTTTTCCCAGTAAAGTGCTTCTTTAGATCCTTCACTTCAATGGAATTGGAGTTAGCGTATTTTTTATTTATACTCGCTTTCATAATTACTCCTCCATTTTTTCCAGTTTTTTCGACATGCAATATAAATCACCATTATGTGTATTAATCTTTACACAGAATACAATTAGTTATTACCATTTATAAACTTTACTCTTTGTAAAACTTTATATAGACTGTTCTTATAACAGATATATATGAATAAATCAACAGATCTAACGAAAAAGAAGCAAACTCTACGTGATAAGAAAAAAGAGAATACTAGAAGCGAAATACTTAAAGCTGCGCATAAATTTCTCTTAGATAAGCATTTTAATGACATTTCTGTTGAAAATATAGCTGAAGAGGCTTTTATTAGTCGAACTACGATATATCATTATTTTCAGAATAAAGATGAAATTTTTTTTGGTCTGGGAATCGAGCTATTAAAGGAAGAAAATGATTTTAACGAAAATAATTTTCCTAATGATATGACGGGATATGAACAGGTTTTATATTTGAGTGAAAGAATTTTCAAGGTTTTTTCTGACATGGTAGGTTTCACAATTGCTAGAGAATGGTTTAATCGTATAAATTTCACAGATTTATTTCCAGTAGAAGAAATGCACGAGGAAATAGTGGAAAGTCTTGGTACAATCAAATATAATGAATTAATTGAGAATTTTAAACAACCATATCTCATAAAATTTTACGTACAAATGCTCAGGATAGGTGAATTGTGGATTAGAGCTGTTTCAAATGGAAAAAAAGATAAAACAATTGAAACAGACATGGGAGTTGAACAAATAGTTCATTTCTTATTTGTATTAATATGTGGAGTGATGAACGAAACTAGTTTAAGAAAATCAACATTAGTGAGGGTCCAAATGGATTATGAAATGATTATGCAGCATACCTTGGCTTTAATCACCACCTTTTTGAAAACAAAGTGAATTCAGTGAATTTTGTACAATTCCTCAATATAGACAGACATGAGTTACATGTAAAACACCTAAATAAATGTAGATTCTCTCCCTATTAATACACCATAGAATATAAGAAAGAAAATTTCTTACTAGCGCACGTTATGAAACTTGGTCAAACTTGCCAGAAGCATTCTGACCGTCGTTTAAGTGGATCCCCTCACGTGCGTTGAGGGGAAGAGGATCAGAAGGAAGGAAAGAATTGAATTGTAAATGGTTGGAACCATAAATTCATTTCTTTTTCTTTATAAAACTTCTATTAATTTCAGTCATTAAGTTCTCTTAGTGAATTGCTGAATATTTGCAATTTCTTTAACCACATTAACATTTTATTTTTTGCAGTCTCAGCTTGTGAACCGTAAATCGCGATTCCTTCTAGAACAGTTGCTTGAGAGCTCATTTCATTAATATCAGTTAAGCATCGAGCTTCTCCACCACCTCCATGTGTTGCAAAAGGGATAATTGTCTTCTCTGATAGATCATGCATGGAAAGAAATGTTGCAACTGGTGGAGCCATTGTACTGTACCAGTTAGGAGTACCAACAAAAACGATATCATATTCGTCCATATTTTCTACATAATTTTTTATTGGTGGTTTGTACTGATTGTCAATTTCTACCTTACTAACTTTGAGAACTTCCTGATAACTGGGAGGATATTCATTAACTACTTCAATTCTGAAAAGATCACCACCTACAAGGTTCTTTATCTGATTTGCAAGTTTCTCAGTATTTCCTGAACGTGTGTAATATGATATCAGTATTTTTGGTTGTATCTCTACATCATTTACATTCATCTTCATTTGTATGTTTACATTGATTAGATGTTTTTAAGCTTAATCATGAACCTGGACATTTGACTTTTATCATATAGACGTAATTGCCCACTAATACACCTATGAAGAGAATTAAAGCTATAATAGCTAAATAATCCAGTAAACAAAACTGAATTTTCGTTAAATCTTGCAAAGTATTTACCCCAAATAGCAAATCATATTACAGTTGTTTTTTTCGATGTTTTCTCGAAATAAAAATTACGAAGAAAAGAGATAGAATGCAAGCTATAAGAAGGTTCGCTGAATATTCAGGCATGATAGCTGGAACTTCGGAAGATAATGGATAAGGGTCAACATTACCTCCATCTAAGATATATGGTCCAGAACCACTCCAGTCATCCCAGAAATTTCCTTGATGAGTCGATGCTTCATACCATTGATTAGAATATCCCTCATCTAGAGCTTGAGAAGTACCCCATTCGTGATCATGATTATTCCCAATAAAATTATTGTGATGTAAAATGTTAGAATGTCCTTCATAGATACTTATCCCGTGAGCGGAATTGTTTTGAAAGAGGTTGTATGTAATTCGACAGTAGTCATCAGAAAGCACAATTCCTTGAGCTGCATTATTCATGAAAGTGTTATGAGAAATATTGATGTACGGTGTCATTTCGCGAATTAGAATACCTTGGAAATAATTGTCGACTATATTGTCTCTGATATCAATATAGGAAGAATACATGATGTACATTGCAGTACCAGATCCATTCGTAAATAGACAGTTCCTAATAGTGATATGTTCACTCTGCCTTACGGCTACACCTTCTGGAACATTCGTAAACTGCTGATCTTTGACTATGACATTGATACAGTTAATAAGTAGAATTTGTGCAAATTTTTCAGTCACAGTTATACCATTAAGATCAATCAGAATCATTGAAGGTAATCCATCGATCAGATTGTTATTCCAAGTATATGTCAGAAAATCTAAAGAAGGCTCTGAAAAAATAAATCCTCCTTTGTAGAAGTAGTTGTTTTCAACAATGAGGTCTGACGATTGTTCAAATCCTACACCATAATCTATAGTTAAAGTATTTTGACTAAAAATTGAGCTGTCAGATCCCCAAATTAGACAGATAGTACAATCTTGGATAGTATTATTTATTATTTCAGAATTTGGAGAATACCGTATATAAAATCCTTCATAAGTGAAACCCCCTATCGTATTGTTTGCTATGAGGGTGTGATCAGAATCTTCTGTATATATTCCGTAAAAAAGCTGATGACTTATAGAATTATTCAGAATTTCACAAAAATCTGAATTTATCAGATTAATTCCAATTTCACTATGTTTTACATTATTATTAATAATCGTGTTTTGAGGACTATTAGATAGTTTAATAGATATTGGTGATTTTCCTTCGATAGTTGTTCTAGAACAATTAACTAAAAGCATTTGTCCATATTCCTTTGTAATTATTCCATCTCTTAGATGTAAAAGAAAACCAAAAGGTAAATTGTTGATAGTGTTGTTATATAGAGTATATGTTGAATATGATTCAGTCAGCGTTTCCTCAATTTCTAACCCATTATTAGTTAAGTTGTTGAATGAAATAGTGGAATTAAGCGCACTTCTGATACTTAAACCCGCTTTCCTATTTCCGATACATGTATTGTTATCAACTATAGAATTGTCCATAAAAAATGCATCTAATCCATCTTCATCATTATTTGCTAGTAAATTTTTTGTAAAGTTAATTTGCTCACATCTAGTTATTGTAAATCCTGAGCTTGAACTATCCTCGCATGTGTTATTTGAAATATTATTGAAATCACATCTGAAGAAATAAGCACCTCTCCAATTGGAGTTGAGTTCATTATTCAAAAAAATCGATGAAGGACTATCAAAAATCTTAGTACCATAAACACGATTCTGATTACAGCTGTTTTCCACTACTTCTGATGAACTGCAATTTTCAATGTTTATTCCATAATGAAAATTGTTGTAACAATCATTTTTAGTAATCATTGTTAAAGCAGTATCCTCTACATAGATGCCATGTACACCATTATACTCACAGATATTGCTCTTTATCAAAGAATTTGTTCCATTAAAGATATATATTCCTGACTTGCCATTATTTTGACATGTATTATTCTCTACTCCAACCTCACCACTATTTTCTATTCTAATTCCATAGTCACTATTATTTTTACATATATTATATTGAACATTTGTTCGATTTGAACTTACGTTCTGAATATGAACCCCTATGAGTTGATTTTCGATCATACAATTACGTATGACGAAATATTTTGTAACATTGCTTATCCTAATTCCATATGAATTTGAAGTAGTTATAATGTAATCTTCAATAATATACGGATCTATTAAAGATCCATTTCCTGGGAATGCATAACTAATGAAATCTGAATCTTCATCAACATCAAAAGGTGAATGAGAGACATATTGCAATGGAACAAATGTGTCATCTAAAATAATCGTGTTGGATTGACTTGTGATAGGATTTACTACTATAAATAACAAAATTAAAACTGCTAATTTTTTCATTTTTCTTCACTTTGATATTTTGAAAGATTCATCAATTAAATGGTATAAACAATAATAAACTTTCCCCCTCAAAACTTAGCTATTATGGTAGGAAAACGCCAATCTAAGTTACAGAATATAAAAACTATGTGTAAATTTAATCGAAAAAATTCTCGTAAAGAAATAAACCTTATCACAAGGTTACACCTTAGTTTTTTCACCCACCTTCTTGTCAAGAGGACTCTCGTCTAGAGAAGAAACGGTAATATTACCGTAAACAACTGTGTCTGCAAATCTTATCCAATCTTGCCAGAAGGGTTGTGGTGGGGAGTCATTGCACTCTACAAGGGAGGGCGGAAGTATTTTTACCTGCAGTACTTTTTCTACGGGTTTATATAGGAAAGTGCGGA
>DAOVER010000045.1 GCA_030668875.1 Candidatus Heimdallarchaeota archaeon | reverse complement strand
TGTTTTCTTTACAATTGTACTTTTTAGTAGTACAATGTTCATGAAAGAAGTAAGAGCTACATCAACCACTATCCAGAAACCTACTAATGGGCAACAATTTAACAGTCTGTTAAATGGCGATTATATCACTTTCAAATTCATCATCATTGGTTCATATGAATCATATAAAACATATATTGATGGACAGTTAGATCACTCTCTCCATCATGTAGGAGTAAATATTCAATACGATGCAAAGAACTTTATAGATATGTATGGTAGAGGAGTACATTCTTTTACTGTTTCAGTATCAGTTGGTGGGGGTCCTAGTCCTTTTAGCATGACCACTAGAAGTGTTGTTATGGATAGCGTATCATTCACAGTAGATCCACCCATGTGCCATTTCGTTGGTTTTGGATTTGATTTCTATGATGAATATTCTTGGCCCTTAAGATGGAGAAGCAATATAGAACCATTTAGGGATATGCTTCTAAGTGATAGGGCGAAATACATCCCTGGATATTTCGCAACTCATTATGATTGGAAAGATGATAATGTAAGTAGCATATTAGATACTTTAGATACAAAAGAAAAACAAAAAGATATTGTAGTAGTCCTATTTTCAGCACATGGACATGCTGTGGGTGCACCACCAGACTGGGATGCATGGACACATTCTCATACAACCACTTGGTTTCATGAATGGGAGTGGACACCTTATTTTATGGGTGTTGCTGCTATTGAACTGAAAGGTTGGTTATCTGATTTAGAAACTGATAACTTAATATATATCATGGATAGTTGCCATTCAGAAGGTTTTCTCTACAGAGGAAAAGAATTAACCAACAAAAAGCATTTGATGGTAGCTTGTGAGTGGGACGAAACTTCAGTTCATGAGCTAAAGAGTTATGATCCTAGTGATTCACTAGCAGACAGACTAGATCAGATGTATAGTCCTTTTCTACGAAAAATGTGTGAAAAGTTCTATGATTATTATTCTGATACAGACACAGCTTTTGATTTTGCTTATAATTACGTTACAGCTCTTTATGGATTCCATCCAATGGATTTCAACAATTTACAGACGGCGCTTTACCTATGTCATTAACCATAATTAAATAGGAAGTTAAATGATGAAAAAGAAAAGAAAATCTCTCATTTGCTTGTTCTTGGTCTTACTTGTTTCTTTCTCTGTTCCCAATATAAATCTAGTGAGTAGTACAGATACTCCATCTATTTACTCTTTAATTTCGATAGAACTAAATGGATTGACAAAGGAGGATCTTACTGCCCAACTATTAATTTTCAATGAAACTAGCCAAACATATGAGGAAAATGAAATATTAAAAATTAGAATTGTTGAGGATTTGAACTGGTTATCTCATCAAATCTCTGGTTTAGATGACATTTTAGTTTATAATTTTAATGATACTGTGTTACCTGGTAAAGTAGACTTCTTGTTAGCAAATGTCTCTCATGATGAAAAAAGCGTGTATGAACAGCTATCTACTATGATTGACTCTGATAATAACCGTTGGTGGTACATAGAGACAGTAACTCCTTCAATTATCCCTCCAGATGGACCTAACTACGGTTATGCTTTTGCAGAATATCTAGCACCGCTTGATCTCACAGAATTTTGTACATTTAATGAAAGCCATTCTACAAGCAACGAGACTATTTTAGACTTCCGATCAAAGGATGGGATTATAGCATCAAATTTCATCAATGATGGTGAAAAATGGATAGAAAACAACGAATTTCATGAAATTCTCATTTCTAGCATTCTCTCACTAAAAGATATGATATTTAAAATTGATAATCTTAGCATAAATTGGCCAGAATCAAATTGGGCTGAGGAAGGAGATTTTCCTCTTCTTAATCTTTCAGAACCACTAGTCTTTAATGAAACATATTCTTTTTATTCAGAATGTTTTGATCTAGGAGTGATAGTTATAAAAATCTATTATAAATCTGGTCTCACTGAAGATGAAATGAAGATAGTTCATAAAATCTTTGACACGATTATTGCCAGTAATTGGTATGTTAATAATTTCATAGGACTTGCTTATTGTGGTAACAATGCTGACTTCCCATTCTTAGTAATTGGTTTACCTGCTCTTATTTTTGCATTAGTAATACTAAATAGGAAAAAAAAGAGGGTAAAAACTATTGAATTACAATAGATTGTTAGTATTATTCACCTTTTATTTTCTTAATACGGCGTGTCCCAAAACTTGTTTAAGTGAAATAGGACTTAACTAAGAGGAAATAGAAGTTTATGAGGTTTTCAAAGCTATCAGGTTCGAATCACTTCCTGGAACACTATACACTACCATAGAAATTTAACAGAACAGAGTAAAAAGAAAATAGAATATAAGAGTAACGAAACTCTAAGAAAAATCGTGTTACTGCTTTATGACAAAAACAAATCATGTTAAATAGATAGCTTCTAAAATGCCCGTGTTCTGTGCAAAATGAAATAGATGAGATGTGAATATCCTAATTGTGGAGCTCAAGAAGACATACTTTTCTACTGTCGTTACTGTAGAGGTTCATTTTGTCAGAAACATAGAGATCCAGAAGCTCATCGTTGTCCTGCAGTACATGGTCAAGCTCAACAACCTTTTGCAGCTACAGGCACCCCAGCGAATGCAGAAGTAATTCGTCAAATGGCCCAGAATGCCATGAAAATGGCTCAACAAGCAATGGGACAACAACCACAACAACAAGACCCATATGCTTATGCTGATGAGGAAACTAGGAAGAAACTCATTGAACAACGATTGAAGCAATCCAGAGGTTTACTCTCTTTTGGTAGTGAATTGGTTGATATTCTCATAGGTTTCACCCTCATAGTATTAGTTTTTGGTTTTTCTCGACTGATTTTCTTTAAGGATTGGTGGGGTTTTCTAATTTCTGCAATTTTGATAACAACAGCGTTTCTTCCACATGAGATGGCTCACAAGGTTGTCGCTCAGCGAAGAGGGCAATTTGCGAGATATATACTCTGGACGAGAGGGATAATTTACACTTTATTTACCTTGATAATAGGTATTGGATTAATTGTACCAGGATTTGTCGCAATTGTACCCTTGAGTAGGCAAATGAACAAAAAAGATCTAGGTATGGTAGCTTTAGCAGGACCAGCGATGAATGCAGTTATTGGAGCTATTAGTTTAGTAATAGGTTTATTAACTTCGAGTTTTGGAATAATACCATTTACTGGGATAATGTCATCACCAAACATTTTCATACAAGTAGCACAATTTAACGCGTTAATTGCTCTATTCAATTGTTTACCCGTTTGGCAACTAGATGGAGCAAAAATACTGAAATGGGACTGGAAAGTTTTCGCTACAATTGTGGCTATCAATGTTGCAATAGTCATTCCATCGTTTATACTTAATCCCGGACTTTTCTAGCGTAAGTTTTTTAGTGGCTATCAAAAGAGATAATTATACGAATAATCATTATAACTAAAGGATGAAAAATGAGTGCTGAGAGTTTATACTCTATGACGAATCATAGTTAGTCTGAATTATTAATGAGGAGTTTTTCTCATTAACAAGTTTTTTTTCTTTCTTAGTTCCTCAAGATTTATTATACCTAGCATTGTTAGAACTATTTTCATTTCTAAAATATAATTGTGAACAAACTTTCTCAATCCTGCTTCAGAATCTTTGCTGATTGCTAACAAAGCAGGTAAAGCAAACGCAACATAATCTGCTCCCAACATTAGAGCTTTTATAGCATCCATCCCATTCCAGATCCCGCCAGAAGCTATAATTTTCTTTGAAGAATCAGAGATAACGTCAACAGCATTTACTAAGCAATCAGCTGTAGGTATTCCCCAATTAATAAGAGAAGAGGAAAGAGTTGACAGAGACGGATTTCTATACATTTCAATTTTTTTCCAATTAGTGCCTCCAGCACCTGCTATGTCTAACGCAGCTATTTTGAGGGAAGATAATAACTTCACATCTTCTTTTGAAAAACCAGTTCCTACACTTTTTACGATAATAGGGTATTTACACTCGCTCACTAAATTTATGAGATTTTGTTGAACATTTATCAATTTTTTATTTCCATCGTACTGAATGAATTCTTGTAAAGGATTTACATGAATGGCTAGTCCATCTGCATTTATCATTTCAATTGCTTTTTCTGCTTCTTTTACTGAATATCCAGAAGAGAATTGAGCTATTCCTAAGTTTGCTAGTAATGGAATGTTTTCAGCGTTATCCCTAACTTGAAAGCTACTAATCAAAGTTGGATTTTCAATTGCAGCTCTTTGAGAACCTACTCCCATACCAATATTAAATTCATCGCACACCTTAGCAATGATTTTGTTTATTTTTTTCCCTTTCTCTGAACCTCCAGTCATTCCTGCAATCAATAAAGGAGAATCTATCGATTTGTCCAATAACATGGTAGACAAATCTACATCATCAGGTAATATAGTTGTAAGAATATTTGGTTTTATACTGTAATTATCAAATCCAGAAGTAACATTTTCGTATTTTACATCTTTTTCAATACAAATCTTAAGATGTTCATCTTTCCTTGAGGAAGTATTAGAAGAGAAATTTTTATCCATAAAATTAATTTGTAAACCTTGGTTAAAAAGTTTGTAGTTTGAAATAATTTACTTATGGAAGATTCCGTCTATTTTGTATCAAACAGAAATGTTCAAAAGGGTGAACGAACATATAGGAAAAAAATCACAAGTTGAGGGTTTGAAATGGAATTTTGTCAAGATTGTGGAAAATTATTAGTCCCAAAGAAGAAGGGAAAATCAAAAATTTTAACGTGTTCTAAGTGTGGATATGAATCTAAACTTGAAGAAAAAAATGCCTATGAGGTATCTGATGAAATTGAACATAAAGCTTCAGACATTATAGAAGTCATCGACTCTGAAGGAGAAAATGAACTTACAGAAGCTGAAATTGAAGCTAGACGCGAGAGATACATAGAAGGTATAGATTTCTTTGAAACAGAGTAATAAAAGTGACAACTTTCGACTAAATGAACAACGTCAAATAATTTTGATAAGATTTTCTGAAATAGGCATTAAAAGCCCTAAAACCAGAAAATGGTTAACAAGAAAATTAATATCACATATTGAATTTGTTCTGAAGAATAATGGTATTCAAGAGTTTCAAATAGAAAACAGGTTTAGCAGAATATTCATTTTTTCAGAAGAAACAGACAAAATAGTACGTCTTTTGAGTAATTTCGTTCCAGGAATAGCAAGCATCAGCAAAGTATATGGTTGCAAAACTGATTTTCAAGAATTCACAGGAATAATACGGGAACAATTTTTTGAGAGGTTACGCAATCACTCTACATTTGCTGTAAAAGTTAAACGCATAGGAAAGCATTCTTTTTCGAGTGTAGAAATAGCAGCTGACGTAGGAGAGTTCATTCTAGATAATATTAATGATAATGATTTAAAGGTCAATCTAACTGATCCCGAGTATTATCTATTCTTGGAAATACGTGAAGGAGTGACATATGTTTATGATCAGGTTTCTAAGGGTTTGGGAGGACTACCTGCTGGATGTCAAGGTAGAGTTTTAGTTGTGATTTCTGGTGAAAATGAAGATATAGCAAATATATTACAACTATACAAAAGAGGAGCAATCACAATAATTTACTCAATGAATCAATTTTCCCAATACTCAAATGAATACCAAGAAGCAATTTCGAAATTACTTGATTTGCAACCAAATCTCAAGAAAACTGAAAGAATTATTTTTTCAAAGGATAAACAGTTTCAAGTTGAAGAGCTTCTAAATTATTATCAAGAATCACACTGTCTGAGTATTGCTATGTCAAAAACTGTCTTTGAGGATTTGTCTATGAAACTTCCAACTACAATTCCAATTTTTGTTCCATATTTAGTAGAAAATCTGAAAGAAGAGGAGATTTCAATTTTCTATAATTAGTGGTCCAAAGGTAAGCGTTTAATTTCTCCACTTGGCTCTATTTCACTGAAAACTATTCCCTGAAACTTCTTTACAGAAATTTTCTTGTTTTTCCATATATCAACAGGCAGGTAAGCTTTCCTACAAGTATACGAAAGGAATTCCTCATTATCCCAATTCTGTTCTACAGGTACCTGAGGCAATAATAGTCCTTGAAATCTATCAAACTTAACAATTAAACCATCTCCAGGTACATTGATCTGATTGAGCAAATCCTCAGAATCAGAATACTCAATTTCAATAGGTGGAGTTAGAACGGTTACCTCAAAAACCAAAGAGGAAAATTCATGTTCTTTAACAGGAGGAAATCGAGGGTCATTAAGTGTAGATTCTCTTGAGAGATCAATTACTTCTTCATATAATGATTTTATACCTAATGGGTAACCTATACAACCTCTTAGATTAGTTTCTCCGTTTTCAACTACTTTTACTGTAACAAATGCCCCTGTTGTAAATTTTGCTTGCTCAGGAATGGGTTCAATCGGTTTAGGTTTTTTATTATTTATGACCCAACTTTCAGCGGAATATCTAGCTAATTTGACTAAATAAGTACCAACATCATCCTTTACTTCCATAACTTCAACCAACTTCTGCTTCAGTTATTATCTTTTCAATAGCTTTCCAATGACTACCTATCCAATAAATTTTTCCACATGAAGAACATTGCCAAAAACGATCATGGTGTCTTTCTGTACCCTTAGGAATAAGACCAATGATTTCTTGTTTATTTTTTTCGATTAATTCATTGTTGCACATACTACATCTAGTGTTTAGCGGGGGAACAGATATTTCTAAATGTAAAACATCTTTCAACGTTTTAAGTTGGTATCCAATATCATTAGTAGTTATAAATAAAGATTTCACACTTAATTTGTTGCATTTATTTACAATGTCTTTTGATTTTGATAAAACAATCCGATTATTCTCAAAAGAGGTCTCTAACATTTTCTCAACCGATTCTTCACTACGATAAAGAGTATCATAACCAAGAAATCTTAGGAAACGAGCCAACTTGCCAAGCATTGCATCTGCATAGAACCTATTCATCACTCTCTAACAACCCTTCAGGGGCGCAATTATAACAGATATAAGAACCTTCATGGAAGATGAGTTTCTCTCTAAACTCTTTACAGTCGTCACAGTAGCCCGCTAGGTCGGGAAGTTCCTCAGTAATTTGAGATTCTCCTAATACGTTAAAATATTCCTGTTCCAACATAATAAGCTGAGGAACAACCTTGAAAATATCTGTATCAGAACACATTCCAGCAACTTTACCTTCTTTAAGAATGACTAAATGTCTTATCCCTTGTTTTGACATTAGTTGCATTGCTTGTATTATTGTCATAGTTTGTGGAGCTGTAATAACAGGACTTGACATTAAGTCTAAAGCTAGAATAGTTGATGCATCCGCGTTTGCAGCAATAACACTCTTGATTAAGTTCTCCTTTGTAATAATACCAAGTGCTTTGTTATTTTGGTCAAGAACAACTATTGAACCTATATTATTTTCAACCATTAATTTTGCGCAAACTTCAGCAGAAGTTTCAAGAGATATAGAAATAACCTTGGTGGTCATTATCTCACTGAGAGCAAGTTCGAATTTTTTTCTATCGAATATTGATTTCACTTTGTAAACCATCCTAGTTGCTTATATCAATAGATGATTCTCGTGCCTTTAAAGGTTTTACATTTTCTGCTTTTTTTCCTATATTTATTCAATAATCTCTGCATCACCCGGTATGAATGGTAATAAATCGTTGATGGTTAACGCAGCTAATTTGTAAAGCTCCTCAGAAGGACACTGTTTTGATAGTTTTGCTTTAATCTGATTTGCTATCTTACCTTTGGGGACATCTCCGGGTTTGATTTCAACATACATATTTGTTCTTTGATCAACGCTGTTTACTGGTCCGCCTATAATCTGAGCATAGTTCTCAAAAATTATTAGTCCAACTGCATGGTTGATTTCAATATTCTTGAAATAATGTTTCTCACCATATATCATAACGCTACCTTTAGCTAAGAACTGCCCAGATGGAGGAGTAAGACTAACCTGATCAGGAAGAACTCGATAAACATCCCCTACAAGTTTATTAGCCTTCCACAAACTAGAGTAACTTAAAGCGAATACAGCTATTTCTTGAAAATCTTCTTCTGAAAGATTAGACACACCATCTTTTGCTACAACATATGGAGCACCATGAACGTCTGCATGGAAGAAATAATCATTATCATCGAGATAGGTTTTTAGTATTTTCTCATTAGAATTAGCGTCTGTACCACCTATTATTAGATTATCACCACATAAGAACCAATGAAATTTCTCATACCATCGCTTCTTTCTTTTAATTACCATAGGCGTTGATTCTACTTTCTCAATGATTTCCTCTTTAGTAGATTCTACATCTTCAATCAGTTTCTTTGATCTTGCGATTGCCGCGTTAGCTCCAGGGATTTTTCTTCTAGCCTTCTTTGATTTCTCATAAAATAGATTAGCACTTTCCACCAAGGTTAATGTAAAATCTAGTTCAATAATTTCTTTTTCTCCTGTTTTCTCATTAAGGAGGTTTAACCATAATTGTTTAGTTTTGGGGTCTATCTTCTCAAGAATTGCAGCTGATGGGATATCTTTATCTCGAGCTTCTTCTAGCTTCTCAATAATATTATCCCAAGGAACATCATTCTGTCTTGCAGTAACTATAGTTGTTAATAGCTCATCAATTAGAGCAAAATGTGCATAGAACAAATCTCCTTTATGTTTCTCTTCTTCTTCTTGCTGTATCAGTTTTCCTAAATGATTTTCCTGACTCTGAAGTGTTTTCTGGTATTTTGTTATTTTCCCAGTTGTTACTTGTTTATCTTCAACATACTCAGGCTCTTCTTCTTGATTTGAGAAGAAATCATCAAGTTCATCATTGAATGATTCAACCTCAACTCTGTCTAAATCCCTATGCTTTGAGAGATCTACAGGAGTAATATCAACGACTTCATCTTCATCGATATACTTAGCGTAAGTATAGTTTCTTCCAGTAATCTGTTCTTTTAATACAGTAACCTGATTGTAAATCAATTCCTTGGATTCATCATCTAAATCTACAAGGTTTTTTGTTTGAACACCTGATTTAGTTAGAACATCCTTTGAGTATAGCGGTCCTAGCCCAAGAATATCATTTAGAAAATTTACAATTTTGCCTTCAGATGTTTTAATTTTTTCTTCAAACATCTCATGAGTTAATGTGGTGATGTTTTCGTTAGGAGAAGGAGGAAACTTGTAGAACTTTCCAGGATGAATGTCACGATCCTTCATCCTTCTATAATGATAAGCAAGTATAATTTTATTATTTGGCCCGACTAGAATGAAATTACCATCCCCAAACAACTCAATGACTAATTTGTAGAAACCATCTTTATAAGCAATCTCGAAAACTATAACACGATCAAGTTTCCTTTGGTAAAATTTGTTTACAGGTAGATCTCTAATATGCTTTCTTAAGGTCATTATTTTGTTATTGGGTGATGCGGGCTTTTTTCTGACATATTTCGTAAGATGAAAGCGTTTCCCAAGCTCTATAACAAGCTCCATAGGACTTTCTGTTGACTTACGAAATCTTAATATAACTCGATTTTTCGATATTGAATATATATTATTAACCCAACTTCCAATTAACTTTGGTTGTAACTCATAAACTAAAGCAGATATGTCAATACTAGATAATGAAGTTTTCATGTCGATCACGGTGATTAGAATTGTCCACAGATAAATTAAAATTTACAGATAAGGTTAAAAATAGTTTGAAACCAAAGAATATTCTTGAAAAGATAAAGAATATGGCTTTAATGAACAAGGTATACTGGTCAAAAGTTGTTTTAGCTTTCTTAGCCGGCACAATTTTTGGATTTACTCGCTTTGAACATTGGCCAGCTGGATTAACAATGCTTCTCATCTTCTTAACGGTCTCTTCAGCTTGGACGTTACTATATAGAAAGAAAGAACCAGGGATTAAAATCAGGTCATATTTCACATCAGCAATGTTTCAATATTTCGTAACGATGACTGCTGTATGGACAATTATCTGGATGATGAACGGTGGTACTCCAGTAACAGAATTTGTTTATGTTTTTTAACTTCATTCCTTTTCATTAAATAAATAAATTCTTAAATTGTAAAGAGTTGTGGAAAATATGAGTTTAAGGAAGAAGAAGATTCCTGAAAAAATAGATGAATCGAAGAAGAAAGCAGATATGGTTGATAGGAAGAAATTCAAATTAATATATACAGGCATCATTATTCTACTCTTCGTAATTGGAATGACCTTAATTCTAGTGTTCACATTAATCGAGGTTGAGTATGGAGAATATGGTTTCTTTGCAGGTTTAGGTGTTATGGGATTAGCGATTATTCTTTTTACATCTCGTACAACATATAAGCACTCAGCACCAACAAAGGATGCTGAGGAAGAAGAAGAGAACAGCGACACTTTAAAGATGCGAAGGCGTTAAACTCTCTTCATTTTTGGGAATTTCTCTGTTTTTTCTTAAAGTGTAATACTTTAGAGTTACCAACAATCAAATATTCCGACAAAAATGTCTTTAATGAAGAAGATGGAAAGTAAAATGTTTGAGGAGAAAGTTGGTAAGTTTCTCGATCGATATGGTAAAGTAAAGGTATTAAGTGAAGTAAATTTAGATGAAAATAATAGAATTTTACCATATATTGTTGAAAATGAAGATCAAAAATTCGCAGTGTTTGCCTTTCATTGGAAGAAAAGCATAGGTACCAACACTATCATAAGAACAGAGCACAAGTTAGAAGATATGAACTGTGATGGGGCAATAATCATCGGAAATAGATTTTCACAAAATTCATATGACATGGTAAGTTCCTCTAATAAGAGAGGCAACAAGCGAATATTCCTTATTAAAATGGAAGAAATGAATGAAATTTTGAAAATCTGAACCTATATAAGCATTTTTAGGAAACTCATTCAGATTGAAAAGTTTGCTTTTATAATAATTTTCCAGATGGAACTAAGAAAAAGATTTAACTTATCAATCTTACAAAATCTGCAGAAAAAAATAGTAAGTAATGGTTACAGAAACATTAAAAAGTGAGGAGGCGGAATTTGACTTGCAATGGTAATTTCCCAAATCCGTGAACCATTAACTCGAATAGTTCAGCCAGTAATCATTTTCTTTGCTAAATTAGGTCTTCATCCAACAGTATACACTGTAATTGGATTGCTATTGTCAATATCTACGGGAGTATTTCTAGCTTTAGATAATTTCCTAGTAGCATTCATACTTATATGGTTTGGAGGAGCGATGGATTTCATAGATGGAGGAGTGGCTAGATACAGAAAACTTGAATCCAAACAAGGTTCTTTCCTCGATAGTATTTTTGACCGAGTAAGTGATGTATGCGTTTTTGGAGGGATAATATTTAGCAGCCAAGTTGATCTAGTTACAGGAATAATAATGGTAACAGCTTCCCTTCTGATCAGCTATATCAGAGCAAAAGGGGAAAGTGTTGGAGTAAAGAAGATGGCTATGGGTATCATGGAGCGAGCTGAAAGATGGCTTGTTTTAATGGTTTTAATGTTCGTCTATCTTCTAGTGCCTACATTCAGAGAACAAGTTGGCAATCTTGCTATCGCAAGTCTAGGTTTTGAAATAACTGGTTTCTCAATTGGCTATATGGCACTAACAGGTCTTTGTGTTATAACTGTAATTCAAAGATTCGTTTATGTCTCCGTTCAGCTAAAGAAAAGTGAACCCATTCAAGAAATTAGCAAATAGCTGTTTTTCTTAAACTATTCTAGTTTTTTATTGCAAAAATGTGCTATCTATGAACAATAGCCCAGAGGGGAAACATTTTAAATTCTATACGAGAGAAGAGAATGAAACGTGGTGATTTGGTGGCTAGCAACAACTATGTTAACAAGAAGAGTAAGAAGAATATTAATGATAAAAAGGGAGAAAAACATAAAAAATCTATAAAAGATTTTTCACAGACAAAAGAAATTGTTAAAGTTCTCTCAGCAGAAGTTGGCACTCTTGTTGAACAATTTCTAAATGCAATTTATGATGTTGATTTAGCTGACAGTTTTGCAGATGCTATTGTAACAATTTACAAGAAATTATTGGAAGAAGGAATTACCAAAACTACAGCAGAAAAAATCATCTGTGAATATTCAGCCAATTTAGATCGGTTTGCTTCAATGTTAAAGAAGAATGAAAATAAATAACACATTCTGAGGTGCAACTTTGGGTATAATGACGATATTTAATCCATTAATCACACTTTATCATGGAATCATTTTTAGAGCAAAATTCACATGGCATTCCAGAAAAAAGAAGAAAAAACGAGGATCTATTAAGAATTTCTTAATAGGTAAATTCACTGATAAAGGTATAAGTGACAAAACTATTAGAAAACTAATTGACAATTATTGTAATTTTGGTGAGATCATTTTCGATAGAGAAATCCTCAAAGGCTTTCTACAACTAGACAAAACGCTGCTTCAGCAAGAAGGTAAAGCGAAATCAAGAGCAGAATCATAAGTTTTTTTTTGTTTATCAGTTTAGTAATGTTTATTTTGGCGAACAATTTAACTTACATGGGTTATTCTATGTCAAAGCCAAAAAAGCATAAAGGAGAAACAATTTTCAATTATGTTCCAGACTATTTACCATCATTCAATGTAGACAATCCTGTATTTGTTAAACTACCTCCAGATACAAAGGATTCAAGGTTGAAGGATGTTGAAAGAGAATTAATCGAATACTGGGATCTCTTGCATCCAATTGTTAGAGAATATACGACCATGATTGTAAAATATGTTAATAAATTCGGAGAAGGAACAGATGATCTTGACCATCTTCGACGATCACTCGACATTGAATTGAGCAACTCATCTGAATTATCAGATGAAAATAGGAAATTAAAAGCTCAAGTTGCTGATTTATTAATTGAGAAGAAAGCATTAGCAGAAAAAATAAGCGATATGACAGCTAACAGACCGATAATTAGTGCAGAAGAATTGGAAAGTCTAAAAATGCTTGTTTCGTCTAAATATGATATTTCCTCTGGGAGTGTTGATGAACTAATGGCAAAAGCTGTTCAAGAGGCACGAGAGAGTGAAGAGATTAAGAAAGCAAAGGAAGAGAGAGACAAGATGAAAAAAGAGCTAGAAGAAGCCAAGGAGCATTTTGAGAAAACTCAAACAGAAGTTGGTGAAACATTCCAGAAAAAACTATTGGAAAGTCAAGCTCGCATCGATGAATTAGATGAAGAGTTAGCTAGCTACAAAGATAATTAGAGGGGTATCATCATGAAAAAATGGAACTTCAAACTCATTTTAGCTGGTGATGGAGCAGTAGGTAAAACTTCTATCAGAGAGAGATACATGGGAAAAGGATTCCAATCTAGTTATCTTAAAACCATAGGAGCTGATTTCGCTACAAAAAAAGTCGAAACTAATGAAAATCATATAACATACCAAATATGGGATTTAGCAGGTCAAGACAGTTATCAAGCTGTTCGGAAAACTTTCTACAAAGGTGCAACTGCTGCAATTATGGTCTTCGATTGTCAAGATGCTAAATCTATGACTAATCTTTCTACCTGGATTGAAGAAGCAATAGAAGGGTCGGATAATGGTATCTTATCCTACTTTGTGATAGCCAATAAAGTCGATCTTGAAGAAAGCAGAAGAGTTTCACGAGATATGGCTCTTGAATTTTGTAACCGCTTGGAAATCGAAACCGGAATTAGGTTTTTCTATTGTGAAACAAGCGCTTTAACTGGTCAAAATATAAAAGAGACATTTGATTTTCTTGCTTACAGATTGCTATTAGCAAATAATGTTCAAGATGCTTTAGCACCAGAAGAAACAGATGGAATTATTGATGTTAAAGAAGCAATGGGAACAAAACAGATAACAGAAACTCCAGCGAGTACGGAAACTGTTTCTCGTGATGAATTTGACGAATTAGTAGAAAGAATGGAAAAACTTGAAGACAAGTTGAGTACTGTACAAACAATATTGAAACAAATTGTCAAAAAACTAAAGTAATTCTCTCTCTATCTCACTATTTTTTTTCCACAATGAGTACAAAATTCAGCTCCTTCTACTAGATGCTCCGAGCAAGTTGAACATAGTTCTTTTCTAGAATCGAACGACAGTGAAGAATCAGTTTTGAAATTAACTATTTCTGCAGATCTACCAGAAGCATTTGAATTATGGCCTTGATTTATCCATTTAAGAGATGGAGGATTAACAAATTTCTGTAATAAGGCCTCGTAAAATGAAGTTGTTTTCACATCTTCTATGCTAGAGAAGAGTATCGAGACTGTGAATAGTAACCATAGCAGAATTCCTAAAGATATATCCCAACCGGTAATACTTATTCCATAGTTTAGAATAAAAACTGATGATAAAATATTGATAAAATGTTGGAGACCTAAAACCAATAGAACCGCGGGAATGAGATAAGAGAAAACACTAATTAGTACATATCTTTTCACACATATTTTCGGGAATTGAAAAGAATCTTGATAATTCTGTATTGATCCTGATTCTCTTACAAAATTGAACAATTTAGCAATTCTAAAAGGTGGAGAGATTATAGAAACTAGTAGAGCAGTAACTACTATGAAAATATAAATAACAGCGATAGAACCTATTGAAAACCTTAACGGCAGTAGTGTGGCCAATAATCCAGCAGCTATTAATCCTACTGATAAGAGGTGGGTTCCTTGCACGAAAAGGAATGAAAACAGCTGGCGTTTTGGCAATTCCAAGTTTTCAGTGTTTTGTTTAGTTAAGGTTTTAGCTATTTTATGATTAAGGAAATACAGTAACAATGAAGATGGAATAAGTGACACGACAAGAACTGTAATGTAGATCCAAGAAGAAGTAAGAGAGGCAGATATCAATAAGCTTGAAAGACCTATTTGAAATATTAACAGTAGTGTGTATGATAGACCTAAAACCGAAAATAATAGAATTTCCATTAAAGTAAGGCTTTTAATGAAACGCAAATTAATCTTTGGAGGATCAAACATTTCGGAATAATTGGTATGACTCTTTGTTTTAATTGGTAGAACAGAGTCAGAAACTTTCCATGCAAATTGATTTCCGCTAGAGTGATTAGGTCCATCAGTATTAGATGTCTCTAATGGTTCATTCCCGTACAAACGTCTAGTAGTAGGATAATTATAAGTTTGTTCAATGGCTGTTTCAGGTTCAATGGGAACCTCTTCAATGTTAGTTTGAAGTTCAGTTCCACAAACTGGACAAAAGACAACTTTGTGAGGTAGTATAGAATAACAAATAGGGCATTTCTTTGTGGAAATAGGACTCACCTAGAAACAGCTTCTTACATTGTCTTTTATAACTCCGCAATACCCACGTGATATCTCAGAACAAATAATTGAAACAAATATATCTGTAAAAAGACATTCTTGCAATAACTTCTAAAATTTCGAGTGGTTTAAATAAGTGAAAAATCGATAATAAGTTGGTTACAGTAAATGAGTGAAAAGCCTAAGGATGATTCTCAAACATTTTCTGAATTTATAGCTCTGACAAACAAAATCGAGGAAATAGTGGATCAAACACCAGATATTACTCTCGAAAACGACAATGTAGAGGTAGAAGAAGTAAAACAAGAGACAAAAGAAGATACGGAGAGTATTGAATCAGTTGAAGTTGAACAGCTGAAGAGTGAAAGTGAACAAGAGATAGATGACGTTGAGAAACAAGCAACAGATCTAGAAAAACAAATAGATGTTGTTCAGAAAAAATCAGTTGAAGTATCAAAAGAAAAACGATTGGGTGATATAATCAAAATAGAGAATGCACTTTCACAGCTGTTTGAGAAAACAAGCATTACAATAAATGATTTTTACTATTTAACCAAAGAAGTAGATAATGAAGACATAATTAAAAGAATTAAGGGGAGATTACAGTCACTAGAAAAAATAAAAATAACTCATCAAGAAACGATGAGTTATCCCTTTGCACTTTGCAAACTCGATAATAGTTTCAAAGCAGTACTTCCTTTGAATTTAGATGAAATTTCACTACCCACATTCCTCTCAGGGGAGAAGAAGCAATTAAAAATGCTAGCTGTGGGAAAAAAAGAATTCAAAGAAATAGACACCAAAGAAAGAGAGAATCTGATTCAAGCGATAAACAAAATCCAGATGAATCTAGTTAAATTACTGAATAGAGATTCTCAAGAAAGGTTAAGCAAAGAGGAAGTCAAAAAATCCAAAATCATCGAATTTGATGAAAAAGTGATACATGACTATATCACAGATTATAAGGATAAAATGAACAAAACACACAGCTATCATTCAGAACTGATATTATTTCTAAATGGACTTAAAAAAATGATTGAGAATGATAAACAAATTTGGAATGAAACTGATCTTGAAAAGGCACTTCAAGAGGTTAGACCCCAATTGAAGGCAAAACAAGTGGAATATACTACAAAGGGGAGAGATGCTCAAGTTAACTTCATCAAACTAAAACGAACGCAAAAAAAAATCGACGCAAGAACAAAGAGACTACAAATAGATGAAAGAAGAGGTAAAAAGACAACAAGGGAACAAAAGGAAGATTTGATCAATCAATTAAGAAGATTCCAAGCAAATAAGAAAACGATTCAAGACACAATTAAAGAAACCAAAAAGCAAGAAGATGCTCTTGAAAAATGGATAGAAATATTTTCAGCCGATGGTATGTCGGAAATCAACGAGAAATTGCTCTTTTACTTTGAGAATTCAATAATCAGAATATTAGAGGAAGCAATTCAGAATCAGAATATTGAGACGGTTCTAGATGAAACAGCGAGAATTACATCTGTTCTAGAGGCAATAATTGTTCACGTTATTTATGTACCGGTAAATATTGTTACTTTTTCTGCAAAACAAGCTAATCAGGATATGGAAGGAAAGTTGCTCTATTTTGAACCAACTGGAGAAACTAAATTTCTGAAACCTTCTATTAACTAGAATAGAACTAGAAGAAATAATCATTTGAACAACTTTATTAGTGCTTGTTTTGTGGTACCATACAGATGAAAGAGCAAATCGTTATCTGTGAAAACCTTTCGAAAAACTTCGTTGTAGGAAACAGTGAAGTGAGGGCAGTTGATAATGTATCCATAAACTTTGAGAGGGGGGAATTTTCGTCCATCGTTGGTCCATCAGGTTCAGGTAAAACAACATTGTTGAATTTAGTAGGAACATTAGAAATACCTTCAGAAGGAAGAATAATAATCAATGGAACAGATTTAAGCCATTTTACAAAAGAGCAACTAACCAATTTCAGAAGGAAGAATCTAGGATTCGTGTTTCAGTTCTTTAACCTGATCGAGGGATTGACAGCTTACGAAAATATCGAACTACCTTTAATCTTTGACTCAGTACCATATGAGCAAAGAAAACATGCAGTCGAGGGATTAATTCAAGACTTCAAATTAGGATATCTTAGAAACAAATTTCCAGAAGAATTAAGCTCTGGGGAGAGACAAAGAGTATCAATTATGAGAGCACTAGTAAATGACCCAATTATACTACTTGCAGATGAACCGACGGGAAATTTAGATTCAAAGACAGGAAGAACAGTGCTAGAATTATTTGATAACTTGAACAAAGAAAGAGGAACATCAATTTTGCTAGTAACACATGATCTTTCTGCTGCCAAACGTGCGAATAGAACTCTTCACATGCATGATGGGAAAATTACTTTTGATATGAAGATAGAAGAGATGATAAAAGAAGGTATTTAACCAAGTGAATCAAACTTTTTTCCATAGAAACAATTTAAATATCTTACAACTAATTGGAAACACTTAGACCTATTTTTTTAGGTTTTATATTTAAGGGTCAAAAAATAAAAAATTCCGCGGCAAAAAACTTAATAAACGCATCTTTGACTGTCCGAATTAGTTAGAATATAATAGATTTCGAGAAAATAATTCACGGAGTATATATTATGTCTTTAAAAGGATATATAGTAAAACGAGTCATTTATATCGTTCCTGTTATGTTAGGTATCACTCTATTGAACTTTACATTGATTAATGTCAGCCCTGGAGACCCAGTTCTCGTAAGGTTGGGATTATTAAAGTGTGAGACACCAGAGTGTTACAACACGGCATATAACAAAGAAGCAATACAAATGGGACTGCTGAACAATGAAATGTACACAGTTCCATGGTTTGAAAGATATGTTGATTTCGTAAATGATTTATTACATTTCGATTTGGGTCGATCTTGGTATAACACGCAAGCTGGGTTAGGTATACCTATCTCGCAACTGATAAGTGAACGTGCAGTGTATACAATTACACTAAATATTTTATCGTTCATTTTCTCACTATTGCTGGCTACAGCAATTGGTGTTGTTTCAGCAACCAGGCAAAACTCAATTTGGGATCGATCGTTAACTGTTGCTATGTTATTAGGTTACTCTATGCCTCTTTTCTGGCTAGCAAAACTACTCATGTTGCTATCCTACTCGTTATTCAACTTTACTGGAGTAGCGAACAAAGATGCATTTAAGACACCACTATTTCTTAACCCGAATTTCTATAAATATCTGATACTGCCGACGCTGGCGTTGACGCTAGGTGGACTAGTGTTTATGGCCAGATTAGTAAGATCACAATTGCTCGAAATTTTGAGGCAAGATTATGTAACAACAGCAAAAGCTAAAGGATTAGATAATCGTGCGGTAGTTTACAAGCACGCGTTCAGAAACGGACTGCTACCAATAGTAACAATCATAGGTAACTCATTACCAGGATTGTTAAGTGGAAGTGTTATGGTTGAATCAGTATTTGGATGGCCAGGATTAGGAACACTCTTCCTTGAAGGTGCTCTGTTCAGGGATTATCCTTTAATGATGGCAACGAACACAATCTTTCCATTGTTGTTCTTAATAGCGCGTCTACTCACGGACATCACGTACGTGTTTATCGATCCAAGGATTAAATACTAGAGGGGTAAAAAATGGCAACTATAGATAAAAAAGTAGAAAAAGAAGAATTTCTCCTTGACGAAAAAACGTTAAGAGAAATCGAAACAATGAAAGGAGCCGGTCAATGGTCAATTGTCTGGAGACGTATTAAGAAAGATAAAATGGGTATGTTAGGATTGTATATTGTACTCTTCCTAATTATGATGGCCCTAGTTTCTTGGATACTGCTTCTGGTAGATGATTGGTTGACAAATGCTAATTTACTCCTTGGAGACCCTAACAATCCAGCAAGTTTAAACAACCTGTATATAGAATTGTGGTACCCTGGTATGGATACATCAAATCCGATTGTGCTTTTCCAACATCCTAGGTATCAATTCGCAGATCAATCAACCTTGCCACCTTCATGGGAACACCCATTTGGAACTGATCGTCTTGGACAAGACATGCTTTCCAGAGTATTCTTTGGAGCATCAGTATCTTTAGCACTAGGGTTCATCGGACAGATGACCACAGTAATTATAGGTACAGTTCTAGGTTCGATCGCAGGTTTCTATGGTGGTATTGTAGATAACGTCTTGCAAAGAGTAATAGAGATACTATACTCAATGCCTGGATTTATCTTGATGATTTTTATCATCGTACTGTTTGAAGATGTGAAAATACCGGGTGGAAAATACGCTGTAGTAATAGTTTTCTTCTCACTTATCGGGTGGGGAGGAACTGCATTGATTATAAGGTCCAATTTCTTCTCTCTAAAAGAACAAGATTTCGTAGAAGCAGAACGCGCGTTAGGCGCTTCGGATATGAGGATTATCTTTAGGCACATTCTGCCTAACTCATTAGCCCCACTGATTATTATTATCACGTTGGGTATAGCTAATGTAATCTTTACATTCGCAGCTTTAGCTTTCTTCGGTTTCGGAGATCCTAACGCAATTTCATGGGGTGATGATCTAAATAAATGGCAAAACAATTTATTGGATTATCCATGGATGCCGATGTTTCCTGCGCTCTTCATATTCTTTACCGTTTTAGGTTTCAACCTACTCGGTGACTCTTTAAGAGATGCATTAGATCCAAGATTGAAGGATTAGTCCTTCTCTCAATCTTTTTTCTTTTTTCATTTTTCATGCAATTAAAATGCAATTATATTTTCTTAGGTATATTAAGTATTTACAGTATTATTTCATTGGTAAGCTAGTGGAAGCTTATCGTTTACTAAACATAGATTTAGTAACTCCAAAATCGGGTGTAGACTATTTTGGGAGGGAGTTACTCTCTTCTAAAGGATAGTAGTTTCTGGCTTATCATTTAAAATTTATTGGGTATTTATATGAATTTAATTATATATTAGTGAGGCAAAATGACCACTGTCATCAAAAAGCTTGACTTCAAACCATTAGAAAGTCCCAAAGACAAGGTTACTATTCCTGAGTTTTTAATTAATGGAAAACTAGAAAAATTTGACTGGCAAAAAAACCACAATCATTTTTTCCAATTTCTAGAGATAACATCTAAGCTTCTTCGCAAAAATATTCCTGAAAGAGTATTCACTGACTCTGTTCTACATTTTCAAAATATATACACGCTGTTACTAGAAAGTCATCAAAATGACACTGGTTTTCAGAATGATGATATTCTCGCCTACTTTTTAGCTGTTTTAGAATACAATCTTATCATGAACGGCAAAGAGATTCAGGAGAAAAATATCTCAAGAATACTTAGATTCTGGGGAATGGATAAAGATCATGAATCCTTCTTGAAGAAAATCTCACTGGCTAAACAGAATCTCGAAAATGCTGATCTACTTAAAATCAGCTTGGACTGCTGCATTAAGGAACTGCAAGCGAAGGTCTTCCAGTGGCTTACATATCTAGAAGAACTTCTGCAGACTCGACACGAGAAACTTGAGATGCTGAAAGATAAAGTGTTAGGATTGTCAGAAAGAAAAATTATACCCTATGCTAATCTACGCGAATCCGCTTTAACAATGATAGTGGCATTTTTCCCATCATATATCAATCTTCCAGCTGCAAGATTAGTTGTTTTGTTGAATTTACGAAGAGATTTTCAAGTTGATTTAACATCTCTACGTAAAAGAGTGAAAAGATATCAAGAAAGATTGCAGTTATTTGAATTAATATAGAGTAAATGAATCCCTTCACTACGTTCTCTTTCTCTTTTAGAGGTTTTATAATCAGTGCGTACAACAGATGTAACTGTAACTAACCCGTAGAAACAGAAGTTCTTTTAGTAGAACAAGACAGACAAACTTATAAAAGTATAACGAACAACAGAATTAAGCGTTTGTAAAAATTACAGTAAGTGAATTGTATGAGTAGACCGCCAGAAGATATTCTATTAGAAATAAAAGGGTTAAAAACATACTTTTTTACAGAAGAAGGAGTAGTAAAAGCAATAGAAAGTATAGACCTTCTTGTCCATAAATCAGAAACACTAGGACTCGTAGGGGAAAGTGGAAGCGGGAAAAGCGTAACAGCCCTCTCTATACTAGGAATTGTACCTGATCCACCTGGAAAAATTCTTGAAGGTGAAGTTATTTTCCATGGTCAAGATCTCCGCAAACTCAGTGACGCTGAAATGCGTAAGATTCGTGGTAACCAAATAGCTATGATCTTCCAAGACCCAATGACAAGTCTTAATCCAGTTTTTACTGTTGGTGACCAAATCAGTGAAGCTATTATTCTTCACCAAAAAGTTTCGAAGAAAGAAGCCCGTGAAAAATCTATCAAAATAATGTCCCTTGTCGGTATTCCAAGTGCTGATGAGCGTGTTGATAACTATCCCTTCGAATTCTCTGGAGGTATGCGCCAACGTGTAATGATCGCAATGGCCTTAAGTTGTAATCCTGAATTATTGATTGCAGATGAACCTTCCACTTCTCTTGACGTAACCATTCAAGCCCAAATTCTTGAGCTTCTGAAGGCTACTAGTGAAGAGTTCGATATGAGTATTATTCTAATTACCCATGACATGGGTGTAATTGCTGAAATGTGCGACCGCGTTGCTGTTATGTACGCTGGTTTCATATGTGAGGTTGGAGATATTATGATCATCTTCAAATCACCCTATCATCCCTATACTAGAGGTCTACTAGGAGCTATCCCTCGACCTGATGCAGCGCGTGAGGATCTCACGATTATTCGTGGAGCTATTCCAAACCTTATTAATCCTCCATCAGCCTGTCGTTTCCATCCCAGATGTGATTATTGGATGAAAGGGTTATGCGAGAGAATTCTTCCAAGTATTGTAGAAATTGAACCAGGCCATGATGTAAGATGCCACATTTATACTGAAGAAGGTAAAGCTTGGATGCAGCAACATGGTGAGAAACGCGAAATCTCAACAATGCCTAAAAAGGCTATAGCAGGTTAGGTGTAAAAGAAAATGAGTTCAGAGTCATTTATAGAAAAAATAGGAAGACAACAAGAAGAAAAAGGGCTAATATCTAGCAGAATCAGAACAAAAGAAATGGAAGAAGATGTAGTTCTGGAAGTTATCAACCTCAAGAAATTCTTTAACATTCCGATTCCTTTTGAAACTACTTGGTTCATGTTAGCATTCGTAGCCTCAGTTGTAGTATTTGCTTTCTCAACAACAGTTGGATTATCTCTAATGGCTGGAGTGGTTATTCTTTACTTTTTATTACCAAATGTCCCACCATTCAATAAGAGACCAAAAGTTGCACATTTGAAAGCAGTTGATGGAATAGATTTACGTATTCGTAAAGGAAAAATAGTTGGACTAGTAGGAGAATCAGGTTGTGGAAAAAGCACAGCAGCAAAAACAATAATAAGATTACTAGAACCAACAGCAGGATCAGTATATTTCAAAGGAATAGACATAAATCGTCTAACATCAGTAGAGATGAAAGAAATAAGACGACACCTGCAAATAGTATTTCAAGATCCTTATGCATCGCTGAATCCAAGAGCAACAGCACATGACATAATAATAGAACCATTCGCAATACACGGAGTAGCATCAGGAGATGAAGCAAGTTACAAAGTGTTGTCACTGCTAAAAGATGTAGGATTAGCACCACATCATGCGTACAGATACCCACACGAATTCTCAGGCGGACAAAGACAAAGATTAGGTATAGCAAGAGCACTAGCACTTGAACCAGACTTTATTGTAATGGATGAACCAGTAAGTAATCTTGATGTTTCCGTCCGTGCAGCTATCATCCAGCTCATTCTCGAGCTCCAGAACAAGATGGGTCTTACTTACCTTTTCATTGCTCATGATCTCTCCCTCGTCAAGATTCTCTGTGACGAAACCAACGTTATGTATCTCGGCAAAATCATGGAATCCGGTAATTCTGATGAAATCTTCGAAAACATGATGCACCCTTACACCAAAGCCCTTATCTCCGCTGTTCCTATCGCCGACCCTACCAAACGTTCTAAGAAGATTTTCCTTACT
>DAOVER010000086.1 GCA_030668875.1 Candidatus Heimdallarchaeota archaeon | reverse complement strand
AATCGTTTACCAATAACAAACAGAAGCACTATATACAATATCCTCGACAGACTTACGGAGTTACAACTGATTAAGAGACAAGAAGTTAAACTGGGGAGCTCAAATAGAGTCTTTTACTCACCAAATCATGAACTTCTTTCTAGTGAATTCTTCAGAAATCTACTCCTTGAATATGAAGATATTGAGTGGCCTGCAAAACTTAGTTTTGATTTTCAATATACTTGGAACGATTTTCCAGATTGTTTAATGCTTGGTGATAGTTTCCAACTGAATGTGGTCTTTGGTTCATGGATGACAGATGCAGCAAGTACAATTGATGCTCTTTATACTCCTGAAATAACACAAATGTTTACATATTGGGCACACAAAATTAAGAAAATTCCAATAGATAAGATACTAATTGAATCGTTATTAGATTATCAGACAGGACCTGCAAAAGCTGAAAATATGCTAGTGATAGGTTCAGGGGCAGTAAATAAAATAACTTCGGAGATTATGAATTTATATGGTGATAGCCTTCCAATACGTTTTTTGTCACCTCAAAGCAAGAATATTTACAGCTCTTTCACAAATGAGACATATAGCGAACATTCAGATTTGGGTTTACTAACAGGCATAATTGGATTACTTCCAAATCCTTGGGATAGTGCTAAGGTAATCATTTTGTGTGCAGGATCAAAATATGCTGGGACACAAGCTTCTCTTAAATCTCTACTTGACGATATAAGGGCTATTGTTAACTTCAAACCAAGAGTAATAACAAATCACCCTCGTTTTCCAGATATTCCAGTTAGAATTCTGAAAGCTGAAGGAGACGAATTGATGCAAAGTATGGTTCGCCAAAAAGGAATAAAGATTGAGGATTATAGCTTCATTGAATAAAAAACAAGCTATCTTTTTGCATTTGTTGCTTCTGCTAATAGCTTAAAATCGTTTGGACGTTTTAACACATAGATCAGTATTCCTACCAATACTAAAAATGCGGCTACGTAAAAAGTAATTTCATATGAAAATGATACGCTATAGTTTTGATTTATTAGAGTATCTGCAATTGGACCTGTTATCATCGTTCCTCCTAATCCCCAAGATAAATAAAACGCTGAATTATAGTATCCCATCATCTTCCCTCTTTTCTCAAGAGGTACTATTTTATTGACCATTGCGTATGAAGTTGTCTGTATCCAAACTCTTGAAGTTCCTTTCAGCGCCATGTAAATGAAGAATATGGTGATGTGAGGTGCAAAAGGTAAGGATATTGTTCCAATGAAAAGTACTAAAAATCCTACTAAAAGAATCTTTACTTCTCCAAAACGTTTCGCTAGCAAACCAATTACTAGTCCGCCAATTATCATAGCTATACTGCTTATGTTTCTTAATTGTGCTACTATAACATCCGTGGAATTAAACGTGTCTGGTAATCTTACATATATCTGAATTAGTTGTCCAATACTATTTCCACCTATATTCACAATTGCCAAGACTATTATTAACCAAATGAATAACTTCCGTGCCCAATCCCTACTCGTGCTATCATCAACTCTTGGCTTAGTCTCGGCATTATCATTCTTATCGTTCCTTTTATCTACCTTCGATTCATTCTTTAAATCAGCATACGACTCTGGAATCATGAGAAGGGCAAATAAGCTGAAGATCATTATGCTAGACGAAACATAGAACAGATTCCCATTCCAGAATCCTAACCCATTCTGATAAAGAAATCCACACGCAGTTACTCCCAAAATGTTCCCTATCCCTCCGATGAACTGTAATAATCCCATCACTTTGCTTCTTTCAGATTCCTTTGTTAAATCAGCTATTAGTGTTGACCATCCAAGGTTGCTGCTACTCCAACCAGCTTCAACAATGGTAAAACCAATTATGATAGTATAAGCTGACATTCGAAGTATGCTTTGGATTTCTGATGATGCTAGATCCGAATAATGTAATAGTATCTCAGATTGGGAGAAAAGCACGTCTCCAATATGTCCAACTCCAACCTTCTCCTTATTGACAGAATTGTGTATCCAGAATATAATTAAATAACCTATTGCAGCAAAAAGCTCACCAAAAATGATTAACAGTCTACGTTTTTTGAATTTGTCTGATATTCGCCCCCATAGAGCTGATTGTGCAACAATATTAGCAATCATTGGTAGGGTTGCAAAGAGCGTCATCTCTGTAGTTGAGACTCCTAGAAACTCATACAGATAAATGCTCAAGAAAAAGTAGAAAATTCCTCTTCTAAACATAGCCATCATCTGAAAAACTGAGAGCCCTGTGAAGTGTTTTCTTTGCATTTTATCTGTTACCCCTTATCCAAAACTGAATTTAAATGCATTATGGATTTTTCTGTTTCAAGAAAAATCTGAACGAGTATTAAATCTTGTGATTATGAAATGAATAAGTAATAACTTTTTTAAATATATTATTGATAAGAATCTTGAGGATAATGTTAGGTGAATGTGAAACACTTTCCTGATGGTTTTGTTTATAACCTACAGATAAGTATGATTTTTATCCTCTTAAGAAATAATTTTTTGGTGATAAAATGGTTAAAGTAGAGCTACCAGATGGTAGTAAAATTGACGTACCAAAGGGTGCAACTGTATATGATGTGGCACAACAAATTAGCCCACGGTTAGCAGAAGCTGCGATTGCAGCAAAGATGAATGGAAGACTTGTTGATTTGAATAAGAAAATCAAGGAAAATGACAAACTTGAGATATTAACAGACAAGTCAGAGGAATCCCTCCATGTTCTTAATCATAGTGCTGCTCATATCATGGCTGGTGCTGTTGTTGATTTATTTCCAGAAGCCCGTCCAACGATAGGACCAAGTATTGATCCAGTTGGTTTTTACTATGATTTCTATATTAACGAACCATTTACTCAAGAGGATTTAGAAAAAATACAGCAAAAGGTTGAAGAAGTTATTGCAGCTGATGCTCCTTTTCTAAGGGAAGAAATTACAAAAGAAGAAGCTATTAAGTATTATGAGACTGAAGAGAAGAACAAATTCAAAGTTGAAATTCTCAAAGAATCTGAAGAAGCAATAATGTCTTTCTATTCTCATGATCAAGGACATTTCAAAGATTTGTGTAGAGGACCCCACATCCCAAGTTCCAGTAAGGTAAAAGCAATCAAAATACTGCATGTTTCTTCAGCATTTTGGAGAGGAGATGCAGAGCGCGAATCACTACAAAGAGTATATGGTGTAGCTTTTACTTCGGAGAAAAAACTCAAGAAGCACTTGAAAATGCTTGAAGAAGCAAAGAAAAGAGATCATAGAGTACTTGGAAAGCAACTTGATCTTTTTGATACTGCAGATGAATGGGGACCAGGAATGCCCTTAATATTCCCCAAAGGGAGAACAATTCTCAAGGTTATGGGTGATTTTTGGGAAAAAGAACACAAGAAATCTGGTTATAAAATTATTCAAACTCCTCATATCTTTAAAGAACTGGTTTGGGAAACTAGTGGTCATACCGAATATTTCTTAGAACACATGTTTCCTGTAGATTTACGAGGAGAAAAATGGTATGTAAAACCAATGAATTGTCCTGGACATATGATGATTTATAACCGTCGATCCTACTCTTATCGTGAATTGCCTGTTAGATTTTCTGAAATGGGAACTGTCTATCGGTATGAATTATCTGGTGCTTTACACGGATTATTTAGAATAAGGGGCTTTACCCAAGATGATGCCCATCTATTCATGCTTCCAGATCAACTTGAAGATGAAATTGTTGGTGTTGTTGAGATGGTAAATCATTTCTACAAAACTTTCGGATTTAAAGAATGGGAGTTCTTCATCAGTACTAAACCTGAATACGCTATTGGAACTGATGAAGGTTGGGATCATGCAACCAAATCTCTGATGAGAGCAATGGAAAGAGTCGACATTGATTACAAAATTAAGGAAGGAGAAGGAGCATTTTATGGTCCAAAAATTGATGTTGATGTCAAGGATGCAATTGGTAGAAAATGGCAACTTGCCACAATTCAAGTAGATTTCAATCTACCAGATAGATTTGATATAAACTATATAGGAGAAGATGGACAGAAGCACAGACCATTTGTTATTCATCGAACAATTTATGGTGCAACTGAAAGATTTCTAGCAATCATAATTGAGCACTATGCAGGGAAATTACCTGTTTGGTTGAGTCCAATTCAAGCAATTGTCATTCCAATTACTGATAATCATATTGAATATGCAAAAGAAGTAGTTGCTAATCTACAAAGGGTTGGAATCAGAGCTGAAACTGATCTCAGTGGAGATAGAATGGAATACAAAATAAGACAAGCAACTATGCAAAAGATTCCATATATCCTTAATGTTGGAGATAAAGAGATAGAATCACAAACAATAGCTGTAAGATCAAGAGGTAACAAAGTAGAATTTGGAATAAATCCAAAGGACTTTGCAAAACAAGTGTTAAATCAAATAGAAAATTATGAATAGACGATTTAACAGCTCTATTCTTTTTTCAAATAAAAGAAAAGAAAAGTGGCACTTAGTTGCCATTTTGTAGTTTTTCGAATTCTTCTGTGATATGAGCAATTTTAATGCCTAAACTATCCATCAGTTGGAAACACCAACCTAACCAGACATTAACAAATCCCATTGCTCCAGCATCAACAACTCCAGCTTCTTTTAACACAGGTAAAAGATTTGGAGTGTTTTCTAATGATTTGAGAGCTGTGGCATAAGTTTCTGTAATCATTTCTGTCCAATCTCCACCCTTGGCTGCAATAGTTTTAGCTTTTTCTGCGGTATCTTTGATAACTGTTAAAATAGTTCCCTCAGTAGGATGTAGTACTGCCTCATATGCCCATTCACTTCCTGCTTCTAATGCACTAGCGAATTCTTCAATTCCTACTTCCTCATGTTCTTCAACTTCAGAGCTAAAACCTTGGAAAAATTGGGAGATAATAACTCCTGAATTGCCTTTAGCTCCTAGAAAACTCCCTTTTGTAATAAGTTGTGCTGCTTCTTGGATAGAAGAAGGATTAATTTCATTAAACTGCTCTACAACAGTTCTAATTGTTAAAAATAAATTAACACCAGTATCTCCATCAGGTATTGGGAATACATTTATTGAGTTAATTTCTTCTTTGGTTTGCTCCAAGTTACTTGCAGCTGTAATCATCATTTTCTTTAAAGTTATTCCGTCGATTTTCGAATTAGGTAACATCATTCGTTCATCCTCGTGCGTAGAAGGGCTTTGTATTGTTACGGATTTTATTAATATTGCGCTATATTTAACCTTTCTGTGTTTATATCTGCATATAATATTGGGTTATTTTTGTAACTGCCCTATGTGCAAACTCTCTCTCAAGTGATTTACTTAAAAATATATCCATTGAGCAATATTATATGGCCATAAAACATTAGAATAACGGAGATAGAGGCGAAAATAGAAAAATTGAAAATATGCCTTTCCAAATTCCTTTTTTTCAATTTTCTCTAGCAAATTTATTCCAAGAGTAAAGCAGGTTTCATCGGTCGAGATTTTCGTGCTTTGTTTTGCGGATCATAACTCACTTTTTGATCTTCCATATGAATGATTATCTCAGCTCCATTGAAGGCTCGACTCAGAAAATCTTTATACTCTTCTACGGCTTTCTTTTGCAGTGAGGAGCTAATCATTTCAATTCTGAAGATGCTTGGATCTTTCATCATTAATTTTGCAATCTCTGACACATTTTTCATATATTTACTTAATTCAGAGACTTGTTTAGCTTCTGTCATTATTTTGCCAATGTTAACTGCTTCATCTTCGAAAATTCGTTTTGCTAAATCATACAGCTTGTTCTTCCATTCAGCATTAATGTAGACATGAATTTTCCTTGGAGTTGATTTCACTAATTTGATTACTTGTTCAATATCCTCCTGCAGATTAGCCAAATACTTTGCTTGTAAAGCATACGACTTATCCTCCTGACTAAAACTTATATCAGGGATTTCAGCTAATGAAATATATTGTTCATTTTTCATTCTCTCATTTAGTTCTTCACATAGATGAGGTATAACCGGCGACATAACAAGAATCATTTTCTCAAGGATTTTTCTTAGTACAATTTTTGTTTCTTCCTTTGGAATATATTCTGTTAATTTTACATAATCCTCTATTGATTTTAGATTTGTGAAAAATGCATTCAAAATGAATTCTCGAACATTGTAGTTTTCCATTGCATCTAAAGCTTTTTTCAAATTTGAATTAACTGAAGATAATAGTATTTTCGAAGGAAATGCGAGATTAATCTCCTTATTCTCGACACTTGTTACACTTGTTGCATATTCCCAGAACCTCTTTAATCGTTGTTGAGCATAATTAACCTCCGATTCTCTCCAATCTAGCACTGAATCAGCTGTTGCAACAGAAGCCAAATGTAACCTTGTCAGATCTACACTGTATTTCTCTGGTATGTGTGCAATTGGGATTACATTTCCTTTACTTTTGCTCATTGCTTCACCATTGTTAATCAAATTTTCATTTAGTGAAAAAGCTTTAATCCAATATTTTTCTGGGAAAATAGCTACATGATGGAAGATGGTAAATGAGAGATGGTTAGAGATGTGCGTTATTGCTGTATGACGAAAATCATTTGGATACCAGTATTCAAATGATTCTTTCATTTCATTGATAGAACCCTCTGAAATGGCTGTGCTTTTCATCACTTTTTCTATACTTCCCTTGTTTAAGAAAACAAAATCAAATAACTCTGGCTTCAATTGTTCGGGTTTAATTTGATTTTCTCTTATAATTTGAACAACTGTGTAAAATGCCATGTAAATGACAGAATCACTCAAAGATTCAATAATCCAACCTTCACCTTTTGTTAAAGGAAACTCAGTACCTAAACCTCTCTTTCTGACACATGGTCTCTTATCCAACCAATCAAAGGTATTCTTGAATGTTAAGCGATATTTTTCAGGTATAATACTCATAGAATTTAATGCTTTGAAAGCTGTTTCTTTCCATTTTTCATCTCCATAATTTAGGAAATACTGCTCTTCTAAAACAGCTACTATGATTTGAGCTCCACAGCGACAGAAAGCTTTTCTTGATGTTTCATATATTTCGGCTGCTAGATTGGTTTCTCTTAATTTATCAGCAACAACATCCTTGGCTTGTTCTACTTTTAATCCTTTGAATTCTCCAGTGTTCTCTTTCATTATACCAGAATAGAACTCATCTTTGTAGATTGTTTGAGTTGCTTTCTCTAACTTCTCTCTGTCCTTTTGACTCTTTACACCTAGTTTATTACACAATTCTACTGCTGGAAACTCGCCAAATCCTTTGACAGAAATTAGTGAGATTGGTTTGATCTCTTCTAATCTATCTCTATTTAGGTTAAAATTGCTTATAGTTTCTTCATCTTTTTGTAAATCTACTAGTGCTGCATAATCATAAGGGGCATGTGCAGGAACACTATACACGACTCCTGTTGCATGATCTGTATCAACAAAAGTTGCAGGATATATAGGGATTTTTAACCCAGTTATCGGGACTATAACTTCTTGATTAACAATTTCTTTTCCTTTTAATTTCCTTAGAACTTCTATACTGTGATTTTGTTTCAAGAGTTTCATGGTTGCTTCTTCAGAAACAATCCATCGTTCTTCTTCAATCTTTATTTCTTCATATTTAGCATCAGGATGAATCCAAACATTAGTTGCTCCGAAAATAGTTTCAGGTCTCAAAGTAGCTGCTACTAGAAATATTCCATTATTTAGTTGGAACTTAATACCCACAAATTGGTTAACTTCGACTTTAAGTTCATCTCCATCTTTGATATCATCCTCACCTACAGCATTCTTATCATTTACACACCATAGAATGGGATAACTACCCTTTGTTATAAGGTTCTTCTCATTGAGAATTCCATATTGCCACTCAATGAATCTATTATATTCAAGATCACCAGTAGTAAACTGTTTAGTATCATCTATCGAGAAGCCCATTCCAAGAAAATCTTTGATTATTTTGTTTGCAAAATAAGTCGCAACATTTTCAGGTT
>DAOVER010000065.1 GCA_030668875.1 Candidatus Heimdallarchaeota archaeon | reverse complement strand
ACTTCAGTAATATTCTGCAAAAACTATAAATATTATTGATTTACTGATGAGGATAATATCTACTAAATTGAGGAAAGAAATATGTATGGAAATTCAACGAAACAAACAAGTCAAATACCAACTTTAATGAAAATTTCTGGTGGGCTATTTATTGCAATGGGAATATTCGATACAACAAATTATTTTAGCGAATCTTTCGGATTTGCAGTTACAAATCTGGTTTTTAATATGCTGAATATATTATTCTTAGCAGTTATCTGTTTTATGATAAAGACCGAATTTAAAAAGAATTCAAAAGGTATTGTTGCAGGAATATTATTATTCGTTTATGTTCTCCTATGGACAGTGTATAATTTCATTCCATCTTTCGGATTGGAATTAGATTATACATTGATGATATTGATTCACGTAGTGAGAGGTGTAGCATTCATTTATGTTTACAGCTCAATTAACAGCATAACAAGTGGAAAAGCTAGTTTCATTTATCCAGTTTATGGGTTCAACTATGCTGTAATGTTGGGAATGCTATTATTCAACATATTAGTTGGACTATACTTCTTTGCATTAGTAGTATCTTGGATAATATATTGGATCGATACCATATTATTATTTGCAGTTGGTGGGGTATTAATTGCTGATTCAAATAAAATAGGTAAATCCTATCCTGCTAGACCAAGTGCAGGTACAACATATGCACCAGCATATTCTCAACCGACTTATTCAACCTATCAAACACCAGTGCAACAACAACCCATTCAACCCATACAAAGCGAAGCACCACCACAAACATTTGCTGCAACTTCAATATGTTCAAGTTGTGGAGCAAGTTTAGATTCTGGGGAAAGGTTCTGCACAAACTGTGGTTCAAAAGTGGAATAGAGTTCTCTCTTTTTCCTTTTCTTTCTTTTCTTTATGTTACACACAATTGAATTTTAATATAGCAAGTATTCTTCTTATTTGAAGGTAAATGAATTGGTTCATCATAACATCAAATGATTGCAATCTACAATGTGCTTATTGTCTAAACGAACCCCATCCTGATTTGCCAATTACGCCAAATTGGAGTTTGGAGGAACTCAAAACGTTTCTTGAAGACGATAAACAGCCAGACATTGCATTTTATGGAGGAGAGCCCCTACTTGAAATCGACATTATCGAACAAATTATGGATGAAATAGAAGCTGAGCATTTTACTTTACAAACTAATGGAATACTCCTTCACAAATTAAAGTCAGATTATCTCAAGAGAATGGCAACAATCCTTATATCGATTGACGGTGAAAAAGAAGTAACAGAAATTAATCGTGGGAAAGGAGTATTTGATAAGATCCAACAGAATATCACTAAAATAAGAGAGAAGGGTTTTTCTGGAGATTTAATCGCTAGAATGACTGTTTCTGAAGATTCGGACATTTTCAAGGATGTAACTTATCTCCTTAATGATGAGAAGTTAACCTTCAATCATGTTCACTGGCAATTGGATTGTCAGTGGGATTTAGACATGTCTGAAAGATGGAACGATTTCCCAGGATGGGTGAAGAGTTATAATCAAGGTATAACAGAACTTGTAGAGTATTGGTTAAATCAAATGCGTACTGGTGAGGTAAAAGGAATAGTCCCATTTCTAGGTATTTTTAGAAATATTCTCAATGATACCAAAACAGATTTGCCATGTGAAGCAGGATTGAGAAGTTTTGCTATACGTACAGATGGAATTGTAACATTTTGTCCTCTCCCACCTGAATTTGAAAAAACTATAGTTGGAGATATTAGAAAGAACAAGTCAGAAGAACTACTAAATTCAGCAAAAATTGAAAACACTTGTCTTGAATGTGAAGTATTTGATTTGTGTGGGGGAAGATGTTTATTTGCAAATTTTTATAAGCTTTGGGGTGAGGAAGGGTTCAAATTAGTTTGTACAACTGTTAAGCATTTAATCAAAGAGTTAAAAGGGATAAGAAAAGAGGTAGAGGGATTGATAGAGAAAGGAATCATAAAAAAAGAGCAATTCGATTATCCCGAATATAATAATACCACAGAAATCATTCCTTAATTAGATGATCCATAAAGAGTCTATGATTGTTACTTCTTTTTCCTTAAGTTGTCTAATATATCCTTTATTGGCTAATTCTGAGATAACCTCTGAAATATTCTTTTGAGACTCATGTAAGTATTTTGCAAGATGTTCTAGGCTTATTCCACCATTTCTATGCTCCTTAAGAACAACTAAAATAATTTCTCTTTCTAGTGTGGGCATTTTCAAAATTTCTTTCATTTCCAGATAATTAGGTCCTGTTCCTTTTTCCAAAATCTCTCGCAATTGAGAAGAGAATTTTGAGAGATTTTCTTTGTTTAAATCATCATGATTATATATCCAGTTTGATAGTCGTTGTATTAGTTTCTTTATTTTTGTCATAGAAACAATATATTTCTGATAACATTCCTGAGAAAGAATGAAGAAAAGTATAAATGGAAACATACCTCCCATATCATCTTGAACGGGAATGTAGACAGAAATAATCCATTTTCCATCCTTTTCCTCGAAAATAGGTTCAAGAAAATAATTACCTTCGGCTACTTGTCTTTCAAAATAAGTGTTTCCATATTCCTCTACGAGAGTATCTAACTTGAATTGAATGATAGTATTGGGTTTGATTGAAGAGAAATTCATTAGAAAGTTAGTATCGTCTTGTTTGTAACTAACAAGATTAAAACAGAAATCATCAATACCCATTTTATTCACTTTAGTGATTGTTATGTTCACTCTTTTGGGAATTGTTTTATCAGGAAGGAAAATTTTGATGAAACCTATAGTTATATGACGTGTTGCAGAAACTTTCTTCTCAAAGGGGTATGAAGCGTCAACGTTTGGAACTTGGATAAAACCTTCAATAACGTCTTCAGGTTCAATAAAAACAATCCATCTTGGAATTGTTATCCGACTAGAAGAAGTTACAGTTGCTTCGTATTTCAATGGTAGTCTTATTGTAAATCACCTAGATATTATGAGGTTATAGTGTAAAGTTAATCGTGAGATTAAAATATTTTTGCATTTACTGGGGTTTCGTGTCTATTGAATCTTCTTTAGGCTCAAAACCATCTTGTATTGGTGTTTTCCGCTTTGTAAAAAATTCTTTCTCTGCAAGGTAGATCAGAACTATAGCGTAAATGATAAGATTGATCAGAGGAATGAACCAACCCCACAAACTAATTGAGATTACGAAACTGAAAAAACCAACCATTAAGAGGAAGATTATCTCAGCGTGTCTAGCTGTAGCTGTGGTAAAACATAACATTAGATCAGAGAAATCTGGCATACCAAAGTAAACAAAGCAGATAATCAGGTAGATAATAAACCAGTTTCCAATACTGAAATTTGCATATTCGAAGAAATCAATAAACTCGGGATGAAATTGAATTAATAGAACAACTATTATGAAATTGAAAAGGGGAGCAATACCGATGAAAAAAGCATGGAAGACATTTTTAAGCTCCCCAGACAAACTTTGAGAACTGAAATCTCTTAAACTATAACTCATGTGGAAATTAACTTTGACTTGGTATCCAAAAAGTTTGATCACAAGAGAATGACAAAGTTGATGAAAGAATGCACCAGGAAAGAAAAGGTAGTTAAGATATTTTTTTACGTCCTTGAAAATCCAGTCGCTAATAATGTCCCAAAGAAATTTTGTAACAAAAAGAATAAGAACGACAAGGAAAGTAATTCTCACTGTCCCTGTGAATATACCAATGAATGTTTCATACAAACTCTCTAACCATAGCGGGATAACCATACTCTTCACTTCTCTCTTCCACAGAATTATTTAAACCCAAACCCAAACCCAATTCACTAAAATTATTTTTCTTAAGTAGAGAACGATAACGATATACTTTTCTCTTCAAATACTCAAGCTCAATATGATACTTATCTCTAATTATAAGCCAGAAAGAACCCATCAAACCTCGTTCAGATAGAAAGAAAGGTAATAGAGAAGAGACGATAACTAATGCTGCTTCCTCAACATTTATCTTAGGAACCAGTTTCTCATCAATCAACTCATAAGCCATTTTTTGTAAAGACTCTAAATCTTCCTCTAATTTAGGATAAATTAATATGAACTCATTAATTATTTGCGAAACGCGATTCTTTAGCATAGGACTAAATACTTCTCTCTTCTTTCTCTGTAAATAGCCTGAAGTTAGAAGATCATCTTGAACTTTTTTAACAGAAAAGTAGCTAAGAATCTTGCTTTTTTTAATACCAAGTAAGCTCCTAACAAGATCAACATGTTTGGGACTGAGTTTAGAACCAACCATAGTCAACCTATAATCTAGAAGAGCTAGATAATGATTGGTTGCATGTTTCTTTGTAAAATAGCGATTATTTCCATAATCATCCAGAAATTCAGGAAGAAGTCTTTGGAATTGAATAACTACTTCAGTTATGATTTTGCTAGGATAGTATTCAAAGAAAATGTTAGATATACTAGTAACAAAGTCCATAATCCTATTAGTGCGATCTTCTTCAGCATCAACAAAATACGAACGTACCGTACTCTGTTTTCGGAGAGCTGGAGTTAAAATCTGAGATAGGTCATGAGGACTAAGATAAGTCCCCAGACTATCTTCAGTATTGCGGATTACCGCTGTTGTTTCTACTGCCATTGTAGATGCCTTCTTTTGCCATGTCTTAGTATAACAAAGAAGACCACCTTTTAAGAAGATGATTTTTTTAATTGCAGTTTGCTTGCGTACTTGTCACAAAATTTCGCGTGGAGCTTATATACCTATTATCTTTTCAGAAGAAAAAATAGTAGAAAAAAATGGTGTTTAAATCCTTCATTTGCTAAAGTTCTGCTCCGCAGATCATACAGATTGTATCTGAGCTTTCCGCTTTTCCTCCACAGCTTGAACAGAAAATTGGTTTTGCTTCAACTGCCTCTACTTGCACCGCTTCTCTGATTTTGTATCCACATGAAACGCATTTTGCCGCATTAGCTGGTATTGTTTCTTTACATTCTGGGCAAATATTCGATGATGGAGAATATCGTTCTTTCAGAGGAGCAGGTTGATATTGAGTTTGCGAAGGTTGATATTGATGCTGTCTGTATGTTTCTTGCGTATAATACCTCTGTTGAGGTTGATATCTTCTTTGGTTTTCTTGGTGATATTTTCTCCCCAACAAGAACGCTCCCACTGGTATTAACGAACATCCACCGAGATATAGAACAAATAACCAGTCAACCATAAACATTGAAAACACTGCAGCAGATATAAGAATAGCAAAGATGGGTATCATCCAATATCTTATACCTATTAATCTGCATCTCAATGAACAGAATCCTCGAAAATTGTCACTCCACCAATAACTGGATGGTCTTCCACATATTCTACAAGTTCTAGGATAACAACAAGCCATTAATTCATTACTCCTTGATTAGATTTTCACAAATTACTTACTGAAAGATGTTTTTTCTCTTGAACCATCTTTTATATGTGAAACTGGTGAAGTGATATAAATACAGTATTTAAATTTTTAGCAGTAATTTTGATATTAAAATAAAAATATTAACTGAAATGTGTTGATTATTTCGGCTATTTTTTCTCATTTACTTTCTTTATTTCTTCTTCTCTAGCAATTTTATCTCTCCTTACCCTTTCATAGAAAAGCGCTCTCATACCTGGTACGAATATCAAGAAGAGAGGAGCAATTAATAACAATCCACTGACAACTGAGATTGCTATAGAGATAAATTCATTTGTGCTTAACCCATCTACAGAACCAAATTGGTATAAAATCAGAGCTAATACTATCAATCCTATTACAAGAACAATATTCAGGATCATTAAGAAACTCCCTGTCCAGAGTATTCTCTTTAGACTTGTTTCACTTCTTATATCTAAAAACAGTTTTCTATACCAGAATACATGTAGTTTTTTAGGTAACATTGTTGAGTGTTTCATTTTGATATTAATAATCATTTTGATGGAAAGATAAGAGAAAAATCAATACTAGAAGAAAATAATATTGTATCTTTATTGTGTAAAGTTGAGAAATCATTCTATGCAATTTTCTTCAATTTCTTCCGCCAGGGGTAACTAAATCATTTTTCTCAACGAAGTACAATTTACAATAGAATTTTTAAATCTAATCTTTTGAATGACAATCATTTTGATGGAAGAGAAAGAGAAAAGAGAATAAAAAAGAAAAATTACTTTTTCTTTCTTTGAACTACTGCAACCAACATCAGTGAGATTATAGCAACAAATACAGGTATCATGAAATCACCAGTAGGATCTGTTGATCCGATAATTTCAAAAGTGAAAATTGTTGTTTCTTGGTTTCCTGCTATATCCGTTGCTGTTACGGATAAAGTATGGGTTCCTACACTTTTAGGAGCAGTAGTTGTGTAAGGTTCTTCCCAAGCTTGATCACTGCTTGTATCCCAGTGATAAACCACTCCTTGGAGATGAGCTTCAACGATATTCACAGAGATATTTTGTGTTGCAGTTATTTCATCATTATTTGAAACACCATCTAAGAGTATGAGAGGTTTCGTATCATCTGTAATGAATGCATAGAAAATTTCTGCATTGTTTCCCCAAGTATCAATCATATATATTGTTACAGCATGTTCTCCGTCACCTACAGGAAGGTAAACTTCATAGGGGGAGTTTAAGACTGCTGGAGCATTAGTATCCCACTTATAGGTCAATGATGTTAGACTTATTGTATCAATATCAAAAGAGATTTTTGTGCCAGATTGTAGAATGTCTCCATAATTATGCGATTGGAGGCTGATGATACGTTCAATAGAAAACTTACAATCCCCTTGATAACTACCATCGACCCACTTAACAACAAAATAATATGTACCGTCTTCTGGAACATTGAAAATCAATGATTCATTTGCAACAATTCCTAAAGTACAAGCGGCATAAAGCATAGGATCACCAGTTTCACTTGGACTTTCTTTGAAAAGCAGTAGATCTGCATCGATGAAGTTCGTCACTGTAAAGTTTCCTTCCATTCGATAAAGGGTACCACTCTCGAGATTTACCTGTCTGATGATAACACGTGTTTCACCCAATTTACCTGAAAGAGAAACAGTTTCTGGTACTCCTACAGACATCCAACTTGTAACCGCTTCAATGGCTGCAATAGGATAAATTGACCCCCATCCTTCAGTGTAGTCCTTTGTTACTCGATTAATAGGAGTAACTTGAGGGATTCCATCACCAACACCACCAGGTCCATCACCATCATAGGTTTCTCCTCCATTAGCTAAAGTTGCTTCTAGATTTCTTAATTCTGATGTGCCCATACAGATTATTTGTTTAACTTTCTTAGCAACAGCCCAAGAGTACTCCCAATCACCAGCATCAATCATAGCATCAATAACTAGTTGAGCTACTCCAGCAACAAATGGGCAGGCCATACTTGTCCCTTGCATTCCTCGAAAGTTGTTACTGTAATAATCTATTCCAGGTGTTTGATATGAAGAGGTTACATAACTATATGCTTCATCTCCATCATTAGAATCTCCAGCTATAATAGGTTGATATGGAGCTGCACTGCCACTGTAAGCCAATGACCCTCCTGGAGCTACAACATCAATATGTGGGTAAAGTGCAGTACCAACACTGCTGTAATAAGCAATTTCATTAGCTTTATTTACCGCACCAACAGAAATTACATCAACACATGAAGCTGGAGAGAATATACCTCCAGCTGAGGTTCCACCATTACCAGCAGCTGCTACACAAACAATACCTTTGTTTCTCACAATATTTGTGATAGCTGTATCCACAGAAGATACAATTTGTCCAAAACCCAAACTCATACTCGCCACAGTCACATCATAATCTTGACCATTGTTATACAACCAATCCAAACCTAATAAGAATTGAGAAGTATATGTTATTCCAAAATCATCTAAAACCTTTAATCCTACAATCTGGCTATCAGGAGCTACACCTGTGAAAGGTCCTCTTCCATCGGTATAAGGATTTGTCCAACCTGAATTATATGCCACTTCAGCAGAATAGAAATTACCTGCTTCTCCTGAAACACTTCCATAATAAGGCCAGTACCAACCAGCAGATGAAATCGAATAAGAAAATGTTCCTACTCCTCCACTTGCAGGACTAAAGTAATTATTAGCTACATCTACTCCTAATTCATCTTCAAAACCAACATATACTGTACCACCGGAGTTTGACCAGGAGAAATTTATTGTTACTGTTTGAGCTGTTGGAATGTAAAATCCAGTTCCATAATAGTGCCAACCATCTGTTATTGGAAAGAATCCTGAATCGGTTACTTTCCAAGCTCCGGTTGTTGTTTGAGCTCCTGAAGATGCAGCAATGCTTGCACAATGTGTACCATGCTCAGCTAGGTCTGTAGCAGTAGGATAATAAACGGGACTAGATAGTGAAGCGTTTGCTCCAACGAAATCTTGCCAATAAGCAAGAGTAAAAGCTGAATCTAAATGAGTGTCATCTATACCTGTATCCATAATAGCTATTGCTTTATCAGAGTTACCTGTATACCCCATTCCTAAGGAAGCTTGCCAGATATTTCTAATTCCAAACTGTTCTGTAACATTGTAGAGTAATGCCTCACCTACAGAATTTTCTTCAATGTAAAGAGCATTTTTCAAATCAGTTAGTCGAAGAAGAGACTCAGCAGTTCCTCTTACATGCATTCCGTAAATAACATCGTATTCTGAAACGATCTCAATATCGTTTTTTGAGAGAAAAATCTGCTCATCATCACCTACTTGTCTATCAAATGATAGTATAGCATCGAAAATTACTGTTTTTTCACTTTCCAATAATTTTGATTCAAAGCTGTCTTGGAAGATGTTTCCATCTAGATTTTGGTGTTCATCAATCTGAACTATCCTATAATCTACCATGCTTTCCTCTGAAGAAAATGAGGAGATTTTGGAGATGTTATCAGCTATATTTACAGAAGTTGCTGAATTTGTTTCTGCAGAAATAACTGAAATCCCAAGACTACTCAAGAAAATAATTAATATAAAAATTGAAACTAAATTTCTCTTTTTTATCACTATAAGGACCTCGAATTGTTTTTGTATCAAAAGTATCTTTTGGATATTTATAGTTAATGCTAGTATTCGGTAGTAGAATAATTTCAACCATCTGTCTTCTTCTTTCTTTTGTTCTTTAATAGTTTCAACAAAGAGAGATTTCTGAAAGTAATATGCCACATCTCTGGGGAGACACAGAAGAATTAAGGGAACTAACAAAAAGGGTTCTAGAAGAGAAAATTGAGGAATTATTGCTGGATAAAGGTGAGGTTTCTATGAATGATTTATTCAAAGAATTCTGGCATAGCTATCATCAGTTTACTCATTATCTTCAAATCAGGATAACTGTTGAAAAACTGATTGAAGAAGCGAAAATAATCATGGATGAAAACAAAAAAATTTCTATAGCTAAAATCTCCTTTCTCGATTGGCAAGAAATAAAAGAGGTTACAGTTTGGGATTTGGAACACAAGAAAGCAGATATTGAAGAGAAAAAAGAAGTAATAAGGAGATATGAAACAATAGATTATTTGGCTTGAAATAGTAAAAAAGTAAAAAAGAAAAAAATAAAAATGAATTTTCTCAATTGACGTTTTTATACTTTTGATGAAAGATATTCTTCCTCTATCTTTGTAGCATCGATTTTGTTTATCCTACAATAGGTTTCAGTAAGTATTGGTTGATGATCACCTAACGTAACTGTATCTTCAAAGAAAATCTTTCCAAAATATATCGGATTTCCGAGTATTTCTTCAATTTGTTCAATTGTTAATCTTGTAGCAGTTGATATTTCTTCTAAACTCTTCTCTTGACCATAAAACCAAGAATATACCACTTTAACCTTCATGGCTTCGTCTTCTTTGATCACTAACTTGTTTTTTAATAGATGATATCCATAAGGAATAACTTCTCCTTGAACATCTAAGAGTGTAATTTGAAGCTTCCCACCTAGCTTAACAATTTCTTCAGCTATTCCTTCTACTATAGGTTCTGCTTTCTCTGTTATTTCTTCAGATTTGTCTTCTACTTCTACAATATCTTCGACAATTTCTTCAATAACATCTTCTTCTACTGGTTCTTCGTCCATTTCTTCTAGAATTTCTTCTACCACATCTTCTACAGATTCTTCAATGACTTCTTCAACAGATTCTTCCTCGATTTCTGCTATGTCATCTTCATCTTCGGCAATTTCTTTAAGTTCCTCGACAAGTTCGTCTACTGGTTCTTCAGGTTGATCTTCGATTTCTTCTTCCACTTCTTCAATAAGTTCCTCAAGCTCTTCTTCTAGCTCTTCTTTTTCATCATCGCTGATCTCTTCTTCTTTCTCCTCAAGCTCTTCTTCAAGCTCTTCTTTTTCATCGTCACTGAACTCTTCTACTTCTTCTTCAAGCTCTTCTTCAAGCTCTTCCTTTACATCATCACTAAGCTCTTCTTTTGGTAGCTCATCACTGAATTCTTCTTCCATCTTAACAACTCCTTAAGCTTATACAATAAGTTTATTCCTTAAATATCTATACAAAAGGGCCATAAGTTAGGGAATAAAGGAAATTGTGAAAAGAAAAGAAAAAAAGGAAGTAATTATTTTGTTATTTTCTTTGGAAGCTTAATTACACCTTTCTTTATTAGAACATAAACAGTCGCACCAGCTACTGCTAGAAATCCTCCTGTTAGACCTAAGATAAGACCAAGGTAAGATGGAGTATTAGGTGGTTCCAGATATGGAAAACTTGAAGAGTTTAAAGGATCAGTTCCAGCTTCTACTTCTTCAAAATCTGAAAAACCATCAGAATCAGTGTCGTTATTTGTTGGTGATGTTTCATAAATAAGAACCTCTTCCCCATCATCTAGACCATCTGAATCAGTGTCGTTATTCTGAGGATCACTACCATAAACTAGAACTTCTTCACCATCTGATAGGTTATCATCGTCCCCATCTTCATCATTAGGATCAGTCCCATATGTAAGGATCTCTTCATCGTCAGTTAATCCATCAGAATCGCTGTCACTATTGAAGGGATCTGTAAAGTATACCAATACTTCCATTGTTTCATTCAAAGTATCTTCGTCAAAGTCTATCATTGGATATAGATCCTCATAACCATCTCCTTCAATATAATAACTTCCAGATTGGTTCCAACTTGACCAGAAATTACCTATTTCTAGTACAGGATCATACCATGTTAAGTTGGCGCAAGATTCTGCATATGCTAGATAAGCTGTTTCATTTCCTAAACCAATGAAAACATTATAGTATATAGTCGTATTATATATATCCCAAAGATAGACAGGCAACTGGCTTCCTTCATCCTCTATCTCACAAATGATTATATTATACTTTAATTCACCTTCTACTCCATTTTCGAAATATACACCATATTCCATAGAATAATAGATAGTATTGTTGTTAATTTTGTAATTTACGAAATTATAGATCTCGAAGCCATAGGAATATCCTTCGTAATAGTTATTTTGAACAGTTAAGTCTTCTACGTTGGATATATATATACCTGTACTATAGCAATAAAAGGTTGAATCTTTAACTACTAGATTATTCACGAATTCTAGTACGATCCCATTGTAGCCAATCACAGTTACACTTTCAATAAGCAAGTTTGAACAGTTAAACGCTTGTATTCCCATATAAACGTTTACAAAATCAACATTACTAATTTCTACATTATCTGAATTAAGCAAGTATATTTGACCATATTCATCTGTAATTGTTGTATCTGAGATATCATAAAGAAAACCAAAGGGTTTACCATTAATTGCATTATTAGAATAAGTATTGCTCAGCATATCTGCCAAATCATCATCATAAATGTAAAAACTTGAGTTGTAGAAGACATTATCTTCGATTGTTGAATTCACTGCTCTCATATTTCTGAAGTAGGAATTATTACCATAGAAAATGTTATTTTTCACTATATTGTCATAATGTTGTATTCCCATTAACGATCTTCCACGTGCATAAACAATATTGTTTGTGAAATTCAGTCTACTATAATAAGTTGTTCCTTGATTGTGAACCATCGTGCTATGGTGGATGTTCAATCCATGAACGTTTGATCCACCTATTGAAAGAGATCCTTCTATGTAGCAGTCGTTAAAATTTGCTATATCTAACACAAATCCAGTTGAGATATAGACACCATAAGTACCACCTATAAAAGTCGAATTTATTACTTCAAAGTGAGCACCAGGATTTTTAACGTACATTCCATAACCATCACCAAACAATGTTGAATCTCTCACTTCAAAATAGTGTGTGACTGAATCGAAATACAATGCATATTTATCAGTTGTATTCACATGCAAATCTTCGATTATATAGGGGTCACCTGCATTACCACTACCACCTGAGGTGTATAAAGTGATATTTGCATCGCCTATAACTATACCATCGGTAGAAGCTAGGTTAAGTTCTTTATTTGGATCATTTTCACCTTCTAGTTCAGCAAGACTAAGGTTGGTTACTTGAAAAACTAGACTAAATACAATAAAAAACATAATTACATTTCTTATTGATACAAAAGAGAATTTGTTGTTTTTCATGTTCATGCTACCTACTCTTGAAGATTCTTTTAAATCTTGTTTTATAATCCATTGTTGCTTCGAATCATCAAAAACATTAATCCTTTGGAATAAATTTCTTCTCCCTTTTTATTCTCAAATCTTATATGGTAATAACTGCACATATTAATAACAGACCAAATGTTAAGCTGGAATAATAGAGTAAACCTTTTTGTAAATAAAACTTATACTCAAAATAATTAAAGAAATGACAGAATTTGAGTTAAAAAAAGAAAAGAGAAAAAGAATAAATCACTTATTCTTTTTATTAAATATGACGAAAAATAATGGAAAGAGAGTAGCAATAAGAATGACAAGTGATACTGTCCCAAACTCAGAAATCAAGATAGGAAAATCATTTTCATCTAATGGATCAGTTCCTTCAGCAATTTCCTCGCCATCAGAAAAACCGTCATTATCAGTGTCGTTATTTAATGGGTCAGTGAGATATACAAAAACTTCTTCTCCATCATTCAAACCATCATTATCGCTGTCTTCATCAGTAGGATTGGTAAAGTAGATGTCAATTTCGTCATTATCTGTTAAACCATCAGAATCACTATCATTTGAAAATGGATCTGTATAATAGACTAATACTTCCATACTCTCATTCAGTGTATCTTCATCTATGTCAATGAAAGGATAGAGATCAGAATATCCACCATCCCCCTCTATTGCATAAGAACCTGAACCATTCCAATTAGAATAGTAGTTACCGATTTCTAGAGAATCATTGTACCAAACAGCACTTGTCACGGACCATTCTTCTACTAAATAAGCTTCTTCATTTCCTAGTCCAATGAATACATTATAGTATATACTTGCAGTTTCAAAGCCAAAGAGGTCTATACAACTTTGATACCCTTCGTCAACAATGTAACATGTTATAATATTAAACATGATTTCTAGGTCTGATCCTTCATCCAATACAATTCCAGTTGTTTTAGCATCAATTATTGTATTGTTTTTGATTTTAACTTTATCTGAAAAGACTAGTTCAATGGCATCTCTAAATCCTTCAAAATAGTTATTTTGAATAATGAGATTATTATCTACTGAATCAGTTTGTATTCCGTAATCTTCACCATAAAAATTACAATTTTCTATTGAAAGACCATCAGCTGTTTCAACTGTTATACCATAACGACTTGTTATGTTTACGTTGTTTATAGATATGTTAGTAGAGTTAAATACTTGCAATCCAACGTAAACATCATCAAAAGAATAACCTTCAATTTCTGTGTTTGTGGAATTTGCTATGTAAATCTGACCATATTGGTTACCTGTAACTATTGTATCTGTAAGATTTACTAATAATCCAAAAGGTCTTCCATTCACTAGATTGTTTTCAAAGGAGTTATTTAACAAATCAGATATTGAACTAATTTCTACGTTAAATCCTCCATTATACAAAATATTATTTTCTATTATGGAGTTAGCTATATTATTAATTTGAAATTCAGAATTGTTTCCATAAAAAACATTATCTTTAACAATGAAATCATATCCATAGATATCCATAAAACCAGCTCCTGTTGAATACATAACGTTTTTTGTAAAATTAGTTCCAGGGTTGAAATAATCTCCTTGATTCACTTTGAGAGTATTATTGTAAATAGTCATATAGTTGGCGTTGCTCCCACCGACTGCAAAAATTCCTTCAAGCGTACAGTTAATAATAGTTGTTCCACCAGAAGTGCCTCCATCGACATACACTCCATAGGTTGAACCTTTTATATTGGAATCTCTAAGTACAAAATAAGAGTTAACA
>DAOVER010000059.1 GCA_030668875.1 Candidatus Heimdallarchaeota archaeon | reverse complement strand
CAAATAACCAGATACCGACATAATTACTGTCACACATACTATTATTCACAATTGAATCAGGTGAGTACCACAGACTGATTCCTATATAGTTGTCATTAAAGGTGTTATTATCCAAAACTAATCCAGACAAAGAAGAAAGTTTCATACCACTGGAATTATTATTACAAGTGTTATTGAAAATTGTTAATCCCGATGAATCTTCCAATCTATAACTCTCGATATTGCTATTACATGTGTTATTAACTAAAGTGATATTTTCACACCAACGCATCGATATACCTTTAGTAGTGTTGAAAATTTCTTGATTTGCTACTTCTGTGTCCGTACAATTGATTAAGAATAGTTGACCATAAAGTGGTTCTAATAGAGCCGCTTCATCCAGATTAATGTAATAACCTAATTCTTTTTTGTTTACCTTGTTATTTTCGAAATAATAACCTAGATATCCATCAATACCCGACTCGGAGATATAGAATCCATCATTTACTAATGAATTGTTGATTATTACTGATCCAGAAGAGTGCGATAGATATATACCATCGGTGTTATTACTAAGTGTTGTTAACAAGACTAGAATTAGGGGAAGCATATAGAAAAATCCCATAGTAATTGTTTCTACAAGTGTTATTAGTAAAATAGGCTCTGGGGGAATATTGTAGATAGATGCCATCGTAGTTATTACTACAAGTATTATTGATCAGTGTAGAACCAAATGAGTCTCTCAAGAAAATACCTGTATCACTGTTACTACATGTGTTATTAATTAGAGTGATATTTTCACACCAACGTATCATCAAACCAATATTAATAGAGGACATTTGTTGGTTAGATACTATTATTTCTGTACAATTAATCAGAAATAACTGACCATAAAGAGGTTCTGAAAAAGTAGAATTAGTTAGATTTGTATAATAACCGAGTCTTTTGTCATTCACCCAATTATTCTCAACTGTCATATTCATAAAATCCTCTATTATATTAAATTCGCGGAAATCCAAACCTCCACCATAAAGGGTGTTATTGAGCAAAGTTGAACCAAGTGAGTCCAAAATGAAGATTCCATAGTCTGTGCTACTACAAGTGTTGTTAACAACAATTGAACTAGAAGCGCTATTAAGGCTGATTCCATATCTATTGTTATTACATTTGTTGTTAGTCAATTTAACACCAGATGAATAATTAATCGAGATACCCCCATCTCTGTTTCTATTAAGTGTGTTATTCACTATTAATGCTGTTCCGTGAGCAATGTTGGAAATAACAATACCGACACCTTCTACCGCCACATAACAATTGCGAATAACGAAATATCTAGTTGTATCAGCAATATGGATACCGACAATATCAGAATCAGATGTTGTAATATTATAATTTTCAATGATGTAAGGATCAGATTTAGTTCCTGAACCAGAAGAACTATAGGATGTGAATTGAAAGTCATAATCTATGATGATAGGGTTGTGAGGGGTCAAGGTTAGAAAAATGTGTTCTAGATCTGAACGGTCATTAATTGATGATGTGGTTCTTAATGTGCTTATATTTAGAGAAAAGACAAATAATATAGTAATAATTAATCCTACAATAACTTTTTTTGATTTTCCAACTCCCCTTTTCATTTTTATTCCTTAAAACAAGGTAAAGGTCTTTTATTTAATAAATTTTTAGTAGATGGAATTTCTTTCTACGAAAAATGGATTGAATTATTCGCTGGGGAATATATGTAAAAACTATAAAGAAAACCTTAAAAAAAGATAAAGGGAACAAAGAAACGAGCAACCGGTAGGGGACTTGGCTCAGTCCGGTAGAGTGGTTGGCTCCAGAGAACATTGTTTAACAATGTCGGCAAAACCAATTGGTCGGGTGTTCAAATCACCCAGTCCCCACCATATTATTCTCTTTTTATATGTATTATTTTTCATCTAGTCTCTGAAACTTTTAAATATTCTATTGACTTTTATTGGTTGTAAGTTATTTATTCTAATTGTAGATAATAGTCTAAGTTCAAAGGTGAAAAAATGTTGAAAAACATAAATAGAAATTCTCTCCGAGTTGTTTTTGTATTTGTTGCTATAATTGTTCTTGCAAACCAAGCCGTACTTATTGGTGCTGATAAACCCGATAACATTCCCCCTGTTGTGACCATTCTCGCTCCTGCAGATGGTGCAACTGTTAGTGGCACTTTATCAATAACTTTTGAGGCTTATGACCAACAAAATTCGATTAAAGAGTATGGTATTAGAATTGATGGTGTTACAGTCGTAACTTATTCCTATACCTATTCATGGGATTCCACAACTCATTCTGATGGTTCTCATACAATCGAAGCTTATGCTAAAGATAAAACTGTAGAAGGTACAGATTCTGTAATTGTAACTGTTTCTAACGGCGGTTCTGGTGATACAACCCCTCCTGTAGTTACTATCACTGCCCCAAACGATGATTCTACCGTTTCTGGTACCATAACTATTTCTGTTTCTGCTACTGATGAAAATGGAATAGACACGCAATCCATATTTATAGATGGAATCTTGGTAGCTAGTGGTTCTTCCTATTCTTGGGATACTACTTTAGAACAAGATGGGTCACACATTATTCGAGCTGAGGCAACCGATCCCTCATCAAATTTAGGGTTCGATAGTATTTCTGTTACAGTGAACAATTCCATCATTGGCTCTCCTTTCAAAGTAATGGCATACAACATCAAAGAGAGTGGTGAATCTTCAACTCATCCAGATTGGAAAGATGTGGTATATGAAGAAAATGCTGATATCCTCATTTTTATTGAAACAGGTTATTGGGACGATAATAGTAATGCTAAACTTGACCAGTACGTTGCAGAATTTAATGCTTACTTCTCTAGTGAGGATCCATACATTGGTTATACTCTACAAGATATTAGCTACAGCACAAGTGGTGCAGCAATCCTGAGTCGTTTTCCAATTATGGAAACTAATCAACTTATGACAGTTCCTCTTGATGATAGTACAGATTATGATGTTACTCACGATTTCTTACATGCTGTAGTTAATGTTTATGGAACCCCAATCTCTTTTATTGGTTCTCATCTTAAGGCCATGCCTGGAGCAGATAACGAGCAAAGACGTGAGTGGGAACAAGAAGGTATTATTAATTATATGGATAATCTTGGTTCAGTTCCCATCATGTATATGGGTGACCTCAATTCTTTCAGTCCAGAGGATTACACACTCAATACGCTTCAGAGTGGTTTGGGTTATGGTCCTTGCTCTATGTTAGTTCCCCCCTATGTTAATCCTGAAACTAGCGAAGATTTCAGTCAATATCAATCAACTATTCATGATTTCACTGATATATTCCGAACTCTACATCCTACTGATTTAGGAATTACTACTCCAGATTATGATTCTAGAATAGATTTCATCTATGTAAATCAACAGCTCTCCTCCTACATCTTGAGTTCCACAACTGGTGATACTGCACATACGTTAACAGGTTCGGATCACCTTTCAGTTGATGCTATCTTTGATTTAAGCGGTAGTGGGGGAGATTTTATTCCTCCCTCAGTAACAATAACCAATCCAGCTGATGATTCCATCGTTAGTGATTCAGTTACTATTACAGTAGATGCAACAGATGATGATAGTGTGGTATCTCAAAGGATACTTATAGATGGAATTGAAGTTTCAACAGGTTCTTCTTATGTCTGGGATACAACTGTTTATTCAGAAGGTATCCACACTATTAGAGCAGAAGCAACTGACCCATCATCAAATGTAGGAATTCATCAAATAACTGTAACTGTTGATAATGACGGAATTGTAGCAGATCCTTCAATGATAGTTATTAATGAATATCTTCCGGATCCGTTCAGTCTCTATACCGAAGAATGGATAGAATTGTATAATCCAGTAAGTGAAGAGGTTGATGTTTCTGGATGTAAAATTGATGATATTATTGGTGGTGGGACTTCATTATATACTCTCCCTGGAGGAACCATAATACCAGCAAACGGTTATCTCGTTTTGTATCAGTCAACAACTGGAATTTATTTGAATAATGATGGTGATGATGTTAATTTTATTGATACAGATGGTTCTACTATTATTGATACTCATACCTATTCTAGCAGTTCTGATGACATCTCTATAGGTCGAGAGACTGATGGTGCTTCTACTTGGACCACTTTTAATACTCCAACCCCCGGTGCTGCAAATAATGGTGGTTCTTCTAGTGGTGATGTTTTTGACATAATAATTAATGAGTACCTCCCTGATCCATATGTTTTATATTCTGAAGAATGGATAGAGTTGTATAATCCTTCTGTAGATGATGTTGATCTTTCAGGATGCGTTTTAGATGATCTTATAGGTGGAGGAACCTCTCCTTATACAATTGCTGGTGGAACGATAATTGTCGCTGGCGGTTACTTAGTGTTTTATCAAGGTACAACTGGTTTAGCTCTAAATAACGATGGTGATAATGTTAACCTTTTAGCAACTGATGGTTCTACACTTATTGACTCCCATACATATTCCAGTAGCTCTAATGACATCTCCATAGGTCGAGAGACTGATGGTGCTTCTACTTGGACTACTTTTACTACTCCAACCCCCGGTGCTGCAAATGATGGTACCTCAACTTTAGAAATTCATGTTCATTCAATCACAGTAACACATACCCAAACTGGACCTCCAAACAATCCAAAATACACTGTGACTGTCACAGTTTCTGTGAGGGATAGTGATGAAAATTCATTAGCTGATGTTTTGGTAACAGTTGAGCTAACACTTCCTGATAATTCAAAAACAGTTCTGACTGCAACTACTAATGCAGAGGGAATAGCTACACTAACATTTACAAATATAAGACAATCAGGAACGTTTATTGCAATTGTGACTAATTTAGCTAAAGATGGGTGTTTATATAATCCTGCATCAAATGTGGAAACATCAGAACAATATGTAATTTGATTTCTCTTTTTTACCTTTCTTTTTTTACATTACTTCTACTCAAAGAAAGCCTTAGCTACTTCATATGTCTCTTTGTCGACTATCTTTGATTCCTTTACTCCATCCAATATTGGCACCGGTCTAACTTTTGTTCCTTGAAGAGATGTCATCATACCAAATTCCCCTTTGTGAACCATATCAATTGCTGCTATTCCATATTTTGTGCCTAAAACTCTATCATAAGCTGTCGGTGTTCCTCCCCTTTGAACATGTCCCAATACCACTGCTCTTGATTCTATTCCTGTCCTTTTTTCTATTGCTCTTGCTAATCCATCTCCTATCCCTCCTAGTCTCACATTTCCGAAATCGTCCGTCTCTTTGAATTTTTCTACTATCCCTGTTTCTTTCAATTTTGCTCCCTCAGCTGCAACAATAATTGAAAACAGTTTTCCTTTCTCTATTCTTCTTTGTACCACATTTATTATGTCTTTTAAAGCGATTTCCTCTTCAGGTATTAGTATGAAATCTGCTCCTCCTGCTATTCCTGAATAAGTTGCTATCCATCCAGCGTGTCTCCCCATCACTTCTACTACCATACAACGGTGATGTGATTCTGCGGTTGTGTGTAAACGATCTATAGCTTCTGTTGCAACTGATACAGCTGTATCAAAACCAAAAGTCATATCGGTAGCACAGATATCATTGTCTATGGTCTTAGGCACACCAACGACAGGAATACCCATCTCATGTAGTTTTTGTGCAACACCTAATGTATCATTACCCCCTATAATAATCAAAGCATCAAGTTTTAGTTTTTTGAAGTTCTCTATAGCTCGTTCGTATCCTCCTTCTTCTTTTTCTGGATTGGTTCTAGACGATCCAAGAATTGTCCCCCCTAAATGTAATATTCCACTTAGATTTTTGCGCTCTAAGTTAACGTAATTTAGATTCATTAGTCCTGCCCACCCGTTTTTTAATCCAATAAATTCATCATTGTACTGAACTATCCCTTTTCTTCCTATAGCTCTTATGACTGCATTCAAACCTGGACAATCTCCCCCACCAGTTAACACACCTATTCTCATTTGTATCACAATTAGTGCACTTATCAAGTGAAAATACATAAACGTTATTTTCGCAATGTTTTTTATATTTCTAACCTAATTTTATAACAGTTCTCAAAATGTGTTAAGATTAGCAATGAATTGAAATTGGTTTGATGAAATATGATCTCATACTCTGGAGCAATGAGCTTTTCTTTCACATGAGAAAAACTTCCTCCCTAATTCAATCTTGAATTGCAAAGTTTTATTATCTTTCATTACTATAATTTACTTGATGTTTCCAACAGGTCTCATTATTATGTTTGGTATTATTGGTTTTTTTATTCTTGTTTCTATCTTAATTACTATCAAAAGACGTCATTCTATGCGAGGTTCCACGAAACATCCTATCAAACGTGGTTTAACAAAAGAGTTTAGCGCTGAAGGAGAACAGGCTGCTGCAGAAGCTTCTGCAATACATACTGAATCTCAATTACAGGTTTAGTGATTAAAAGAATCATGAGTTAATCTTCACCCATGAAAATTTTTTTGCAACATTTAACAAAAGAGTAAGGTATCTTTCCTTTCTCTGTATCATTTTGCCAAATATAACGTATTAGTTCCTTAACTTCCTCTGGCAAAGTTCTAAAAAGGGGAGCCAACAGTGCATAACCTAGTCTTCGTTTTGTTATTTCTTCAGATTCCAAAAAATGAATTGCATAATTGTAACAAGGATATTTTTCTCTAAGATATTCTGAATTACTAACTCCCTCAATATCCTGAGTTTGCATCTAATAGTATACTGTGACTATCCTTTATAAAGGCAAAAAAATAGAGCTGTTTTACCCCCAACCCGCTTTTTTACATTTTTTTCTCCATTATCCACATATGATGATGTAGGTTGTATTTTTTACTATCAAAAAATCTTGTCAAATCCTCGTCCTTTTCAAAAGTAATTCTATAATATTTCTTATCTTCTCGGTATTGACTCAACCTTCTTAGAAATTCATCAACATGTTTTACATTAGTACAATAAAATGGTCTGCACCCAGAAAATATTGCATTAAATCTACCATAAACCTTAAGCTGTCCTTTTACAAACAAACCCAGAGGGATAGATGTGTTTACGGGTGATTCTTGATATTTCTCCAAGTGACTTCTTAGTTCCTCCCTATTGATTTGGTGGAAGACATTGATAACGTCATCATAATTTTCGATATTTAAAACCTTAATAGACGCCTTAACATTTTTTTCTTTAGTTTCTATCTCTTTGACTTGTTCTTTATTGATCCAATAATGCCATGATTCAAATTTTTCAGCAAAACCATATTTATGATAGAGATTTATAGCTATGTCATTTTTGGTTTCCACATACAAACCCACAGTTTCTGAATTGTTCTCTTTAAAATAATTGATAGAATAATCCATCAATTGTTTTCCATAACCTTTTCCTCTCTCTCCTTCAGCTACTGCAATCTGACCTAAGTGAGCATAATCACCCAATATTCTAAGAATAAGAAAACCAATTAATTTATCCTCTACATAGGCACCAATAAACCCATCATTACCAATACTATTTAGGTAAATTTCCCTTTTCATATTATCTCTAGGAAAAGCTTCTGTGTTTAGCTTAGTGAAATCTTCCCAATCCTCTTCCTTAAATTGTCTGAACTGTAGCATGATTAAAGAAAGCTAAGCCATTAAGTCTTATAAATGGTATTTTGATTAAGTTGTTTATTCTATGAAACCTAATTCATCTTCCGTTATCTCAACAACTAACCGTGCCATTTCCTTGTATAGGGCTACATATTCTACTCCCTTACTTGTCGCTCTATAGATGAATTTTGGTCTTTTCTCTGGGTTATCATATCTCACAAGTAGACCACGTGCTTGCATGAATATGATTAGTTTTTTTGCTCTATCTAACGGGAGATTTGCTCTTCTAGCAATTTGCGATATTCCCGCTTCAGTATAAAATTCAAGGACTAACAAGATGTCAGCGTATATATCATATCGTGATCTATTTACAACAGGCATGATACTTTCCTTCTATTGCACATTAAAGTTTCAAGAAATAAAAAGTTTGAGCCCCAGAATATCTGGAGCCCATGAACTTCTACCTACTAAATTTGTGATATCTAGCCTTTTGTGTATTTGGCAGAAGGGTCCGCATCAATTGTTCCAGCTTCAACTACTCCAGCTCGAACATTTTTTCCTAATTCAACAACATCAGCTGTGATATCCTCAACTCTCGCACCATCTCCTATGATTACTGTGCCACCAAAGAGTTTTCCTCTTACACGAGAATCTCTGCTGATTTTGATTAAATCTGCTTTAGCGATTTCACATCTCAAATTACCGCTGACACTAATTTCTTCTGCTTCAATTTCATCTCCAGTCAGAGATCCACTGACTTGTAGTTTTTCACTTAACTTTAGAAAACCACTTGAGCTGCAAGATCCACTGACATTTATGTTTTCTGCAATAGTGTCTTTTCCTAATCCTAAGGATCCACTGGTTTTTATGTCAACGAATTTAGAGCTATCTCCAGCTTTTGCTGAACCGCTTACTGATAGTTTCTCGATTTTAGATTCGTCACCCACGTTGCAACTACCACTAACTGATACTTTAGCTGCAATTATACTTTCCTCACATTTGTAGGACCCACTTACATCCAACTTACTCCCAACTTGAGCAGTAGTTGTTCTAGCTGATCCACTTACGTCTGTACTATTTGTGATTAAGTTTGTACATGAAAACGATCCACCTACTTCAACTTCAGGGCAATCTAATGTTCCTCCAATTTTAGCTGAACCGGATATTTCTAGGTCATTTTTGATTATTGCATCCTCACCAACTTTAAAGGAACCACTAATTTCGACATCAGTAGCATTGAGATTCAACTCATGTTTTGCTGATCCACTTACATCATATGTTTCTACATCTGTATTTCCATAGACCGCACATGAACCCATTATCTCAACCTTAGGACATTTGAAATCCTTCTCAACTTCTACTCCACCATCAACGGCAGTTTCTTCAGCTGTAAGATTTCCTCCAACAATTAGCTTAGACCCTCCTCTTCCTCCATTTCTAATTCTAATCCGTTTTGCAAGAACATCTCCTGTAATTTCAAGATAGCCATTCTTATGTATAATCTCTTCAACTTCTAGGGATCCATAGATCTCAACGTCTCCTTTGCTAATGAGATTACCATTTATAACTAGTTTATCGACCTTTGAAGACACATTTATTATTGCCCCATCGTGAGCTTCAAGGTCACCATCAACTATACTTAACTCGATTTGTTCGTCATCTTTGACTACGATTTTTTCCATATTTGTTCACCAAGTATTTCTAAGTTACATCTATCTCTTCCTATTTAAAAAGAAAAATCACAACTTGTGATATCAGTTTGTGTTTATATATCATATTTTGATATTAATCGTGATATGACAACTCTTTTCAAAAAGGATGATTTCACCTTATCCATGTCTAATGAGTTAATAGAGAAATTAGCTCGCATTCCACAATTTTACAACGTTAAAGTAAGTCCACTGAAAGATAAGTTAGCTTTCTACTGGGATAAAACAGGGAGAATAGAGCTATACTTGATGGATTTAGAGACTAAGGAATGCGAACAAATAAGTAAAGGAGAGGTTCCTCGAGCTTTACGTTCAGGATTTATCTGGTCAAAAGATAATATGTCTATCATCTTTGCTAAGGATAGGGATGGAAATGAACAGCATGATTTATACATGATAGATACACGCTCAAAGGAAATCACTCAATTAACAGACACGCCCTCATACCAAGAACATGTTTGGGATGTTAACCCTGATGGAAAGCAAATGCTCTTTTTATCAACAAGGAACGGTCAAATGAATGTCTTTACTTTGAATTTAGATAATAACGAAGTAAAAGAACTAACAAATTTCACCCGACCAGTATTTGGTGCTAAATGGAGTCCAACAAACGATTACATTTTGTTTGGATACAATGATATGGAAAATCTTCATAATCTAGATGTCTGGATAATGAATACTGACGGCACAGAACAAAGAAAGCTAATAAGTATAAAAGAGGGATCAATGGAAGGAGTGGCGGGCATATCAAAAGATGGAAAGATTTTTGCTGTAACTTCGGATTATTCAGGAGTCTCCAAAGCTGGTGTATATTATCTTGAGAACAAAGAGATTAAGTGGTTAAGTGATGGAAAATCCGATGAAACTGCTTCAGCAATCTCTCCTGATGGTAAGTATTTGGTGAGTTTAAGAAATCACAAAGCAATAATCACACCAATTGTTTACGATATCGAATCAGGAGAGGAAAAACAACTAAAGTTTCCACCTGGTATTGCTATTGGAACTGAACTTACAACTGGGAATAAACACCTTGTTGTTACAATGAATACACCGACAAATCCAAGTTCAATAGTAAGATATGATTTAGAAAACGATCAGATTGAGGAATTAATTCCTAATGAATTGAAAGATATAAATAAAGAGATTTTTGCAAGTAATGAATACGTTGAGTACCAATCAACAGACAATTTAACGATTGGAGCCATTTTAGCTAAACCTCATAATTTTGAACCTGGCAATAAATATCCTGTTCTGGTTCAAGTTCATGGTGGCCCCAAAGGTCAATACTTCCGCAATTTTAGTATGTTTGATCAAATTCTTACGAACAATGGCTTCATTGTTTTCAAACCGAATTATAGAGGTTCAACAGGATATGGGAGAGAATTCCAAGACATGAACATTCTCGATGTCGGCGGTGGAGACTTAGAAGATATCGTAGCTAGTGCTGAATATCTCAAATCACTTGATTATGTAGATTCTGAACGAATTGGTATTTTTGGAGGTTCATACGGAGGATACATGACCTTTTGGGCTACGGTAAAAGTGCCTGAAATGTGGAAAGTAGGTGCAGCAGGTGTAGGAATAACTGATTGGATGAAATTATATGAAAGTAGTATGCCACACTTTAGATATTACCAACACACCTTGTTTGGAAAACCTGATGAAAATGAGATACTGTACTATGAGCGTTCACCAATCAACTTTGTTGAGAATCTTAGAACTCCACTTCTGATTACACATGGGACTCATGATCCTCGATGTTCTGTTGAACAGTCTAGACTTTTTAGAGACCGAATGCTAGAGTTAGGTTGGAAGGAAGGAAAGGAAGGAGAAAAAACCTTTGAGTACATAGAGTATTCAGATATTGGTCATGGAGGGGCATCTGATCAAGAATTCCGTATACGTTCCTTTACTGCTCAATTAGATTTCTTCAAAAGACGTTTGTGATTAGTTTTCTTTTTTCTACTTTTTCTTAATCTGTTTGACCTGAAACTGTAGTTTGAGTAGTACCCAATATTTTTTCTTCCCACAATCTTTTCATTTCATCACAAGTTTCAAGTAAATGTTCCAACTTTCCTTGACCTGTAATTTCACCATCTTTTATTACAATAATATTATCTGCTCTTCTCAAAGCAATAGGACGGTGCGACACAGCTAGGCAAGTGGACCCTTCCCTTGCAAAGACTCTTTTCCAAAGAAGTTGTTCAGTCTCAACATCTAGAGCTGAAGATAAGTCATCAAAAACTAGAATCTCTGAATTTCGAGCAAACATTCTGGCTGAAGCTAGTCTTTGTCTTTGACCTCCGGATAACTTGACACCTTTTGGACCAATTAATGTATCCAGACTATCATCAAACTCTTCTACTTCTTTTTTGATTACTGCTAATTCAAGTGATCCCTCAACATCTACAGATTCTTCAGGAAGTCCCATTAAAATATTTTCTTTGATAGTTTCGCTAAATAATCTAGGGACTTGCGAAGTATATGCGGTTCTTGGAGGAATAAAGAAATCTTCTGGTTTCTCAACTATCTTCCCATTCCAGTAAAGACCACCATCATCATTTGGTAATAACCCCAGAATTGCACGAAGAAGTGTTGTTTTTCCAGATCCAATCCTTCCTGTTATAACTGTGAAAGTGCCTTTGTTTATTGTAAAATTAATGTCATTTATTCCTTTAGTTGAATCTGGATATGTGTAAGTTAAACCCTTCACTTCAAAATTCCTAAGCTTATCTGTTGCGTCTAAACTTGCCATTTGAATTGAAGGATATGGCTCCTTTATGTATATCTCACCATGTTTTGCAAGATCCAATTCTGTAACATCTTCATCTTCACTCTTTATGAGTTTAAACATTCTACCTAGTGATACTTTGGTGCGAACATAACGTGGAACTATTTCGCCTATGTCCCAGATGAACTCACCCATTTCTCCAAGAACACCTACAAAGAATGCTAGGTCACCAACTGAAAATGTGTTATTTTGAAGATTACTTCCAACTAGTAAGAGAATAATTCCTATACCTAGATAGATGGTTGAATAATATATTGAATGTAGGAGTCTGTGAAAGAATTCATCTTTCACTTCAGCTATACGTCTTTTATCGTTAATTTCTCCAAAATACTTTAACACATTGTCTTCTGCTGTTGCTACTTTGATAGATTGTACGGATCTGAAAATCTCACCAATTGTTCGCGTAACAGCTCCCGCAGCTTTTCTACGTTGTTTTCGTAATCTTGTAAAAATCGGACGTGTAAAGAATACAAGTATCATCATAACCGCAAGAGGAATGCTAACGTAAAGAGTAATCTCCCAGTTGATGCTTTGCATAATGAAAAATGATGTGCCTGTGAATATTCCTAAGCTTATAAGTGCTGTGAGACGGTAGACAAACCACATGGTTTCTTCAATATCTCCTCTGAATCGTGAGACAGCCTCTCCTGATGAATCTGGTAGTGCTACAGCTCCTAGTTTTTTGAAGATTCCATCCAACATATTTTTCCTGAGCAGTATCCTGCCCATTAAAATGAATATCCACATCGTGAAGACAAAGATAAAATCTCCTATTAGTCTCATGGTCAAAGTTATTGGAAGTACTAATAACACAAGAACCCAAATGTTGATGCTTATGTTCCAACCTGCAGTTCCTTGAAGTTGGTTGAAGATTTCACGTGTTATCAGACCAGCTGCAAGAGGTTGGAGGAAGAATAGTATGTCAGATAGGAAGCCTCCGATAACCAATCCTGGTTTGTACTTCAACATCTCCCAAGATATTCTCATGACTTTCATCTTAACAACTCCTCTATCTCTCCAGTCTGTAGGAGACGGTAAAATTGTGTATCATGATCATTCGCTAGATCTTCTCTTTTACCATATTCCATTATGTTTCCTTTATCAATTATTAGAATGTCATCAACCTTTTCCAAAGTGGCTAATCGATGTGCAATAATTATCCCTGTTCTGTTTATCAGAAGTTTCTCGATCGCAGCATCTAGTAGATTTTCAGTGACAGGATCCAATCTAGATGAAGCTTCATCCAGAACAACCAGGTTAGGGCTTTTAATGAAAACACGAGCTAGGGCCAGTAGTTGTGCTTCCCCAGCAGATATCCCATGTTCACTAGATGAGATGATTGTATCTAACCCTTCTGGGAGTTTTGAAAACCAATCATCCAAACCAATATCATTTAGTATGGAGGTAATTTTCTCATCTGAAACCCGGTCATCGAATAATGTTACATTTTCCCTTACGGATGCTTGGAATAATTCCACACTCTGAGTTACATAGGAGATTCTGTCTCTCAAATCTTCTAGTGGTATATCTTTAATTTTGATGCTGTTCAGTAAAATTTCACCATCATCTGGTTTAGGATCATATAAGCGGAACAGTAATCTTGAAATGGTGGTTTTACCACTCCCAGTATGACCAAGAATCCCAAGTGTTTTTCCGGGATAAAGTTTGAACGAAATATCATTGAGTACATAATTGTCCTCATTGTAAGCGAAATTCAACTTGTTGAATTCAATTTCCAATGGTCCAGAAGAAAGTTTCTCTATTCCTGTGTCCAGTATTTTTTTCTTTGTGTCAAATAACTTGTTAATTCTATCTATTGAAGCACCTGCTCGTTGGAGGTCTTGCATCTGCCGTGTAATAACAAATATTGGTCTCAGCAAAAGTCCTGCGTAAATCTGAATCAGAAACACTGTACCAAGTGATATAATATCATTTTCCAATAGAGGGATACTTGGAGCAAAAACCAATGTGTTGATTATTGCAATGACGCCCCAAATCGCCATCACAAATAATTGCCCTCTGAGTAGAGCTTTTTTCCAAGCTTTGAAGTCCTTCCTTGAGTAATCGAAAAACTTACGCATTGCATTTCTAACACCACCATTTGCTTTTATGTCTTCTATGGCACTTAGACTTTCCTCGATTGTACCAAACATATCTGCACTTGTTTGTCTTTGTTCCTCCCATGCTTTAACTGAGAAGTTCCTCAAGATATACATGATGACAATCGCCAAGAGAGTGAATACAGTGAAACACACACCTAGTATCCAATGTTTTGTAAAGAAAGTTATTAGAACACCAACGATGAGTAAAATGGATGTCAGAAGCTGTACTGAAAATGTTGAAAGAAACTGTGCCAAAGTGTTCACATCACCATCAATTCTTTCTATCATCTCACCAGGTTTGTGTTCATTATGAAAGGTCATATCCAAATCTACACAATGTTGAGTTAAATCCTGACGCAGTTTATTTGTTGAAGACCATGAAAGGTTCTGATTAACATAAACAGACCCTAAGGAAATAGCTTGTTGAATAAGCATTAAGGCGGTATAGATTGACGCTAATATTATGAGAGTTGCGAATATATTTCCCACATTTGGTACTGGAATCCCAATGATATTGAGGAATGTACTAAGACTCTGATTCACCGTTTCCTGAGTTGCTAGATCAATGTAACTTTCAATTACCAAAGGAGTAAAAATCTGCAGCGCGGTTCCACTAATCAATAGGATAGTCAATAGCACAAGCTTTCCTTTGAAAGGTGCTAAGTACTTTTTCTGTACTTCCCAATATTTCTGAAGTGGAACCTTCATGCAGTTCGGGTATTAAAGAGCATTTATAAAGATTGTAATTCTTAAGAAAAGAGTAAATTAATTGGAAAAAACCAATAAAAAAACTGTACAAAACTGACAGATTGATAGTTAAAGCTATGAAGTGTTGAAAGCCCTATCGCCTGCATCACCGAGTCCAGGAATAATATATCCTTTTTCATTGAGAATCGAGTCAACGTCTCCTGCAATTATAATGACATCAGAATTGTGTTTCTCTATTCTTTCTATACCATATTGTGATGCTATTGCACAAAGAATAATGATTTTCTTAGGTTTTTGATTCTCAATTTGTTTAAGTAAGAAAAGTAAAGTGGATCCGCTTGCGAGCATTGGATCTACTATCACCACAATGTTATCTTCTAAGTAAGGTATATTTGTATAAGTACAATCTATCCTGAAATCTTTTCCATCATCCAGAAGTTTTTTTCCTCTTGAAGCTGATATTACTCCCAAGGAAGCATCTGGGAGCGTTTCAAGAACTCCATCAGACATCGGTAAAGCTGCTCTTAAAATAGAAATGATAACAATATTGTCGACTAGTTTTTCATATTTTGCTTTACCTAAAGGAGTTTGAACTCTACTAGTCTTAGAGTCCAGATGTTTTGCAGCTTCAAAAGCCAAGAAATTACCTAATCTCCTTAAGTTTAATCTAAAGTCTATTGGAACGCACGTTATGAAACTTGGTTAAACTTGCCAGAGGCGGTTTAACCGTCGTTTAAGTGGGTCCCCTCACGTGCGTTGAGGGGAAGAATCATGAGGATCATGATTGGGGAAGGAAGGAAGGGAGTGCGCATTTACTCCGACA
>DAOVER010000018.1 GCA_030668875.1 Candidatus Heimdallarchaeota archaeon | reverse complement strand
GAACAGCGAAAATCATAATTAAACCGATGTAGTATGTATCTATTGAAAAGAAAGTAAAATAAGCTGTACCTAAGTATAACTGAAGAAGTGTTGTAGTAAATCCTAGTTTCCAAAAGGTTATCATTTTTATTGGACGATTGTGTTGTTCAGCAAGATTGAGAACAAGGATATTGTCACCAAGTGGAGTCAAATTATCTCCCCAATTGGCACCCATTGAAAGTCCATAGAAGACACTTGCATTAGTATTCATAGCATTTACAAGAGGTATCATGACCTTGGTTATCGGTATATTATCTATCAAAGAACTGAGAAATGCAGATATCCACACCAACATTATTATTTGAAATGTAGGATTAACCGAACTAATTCCGCTAAGCAGATTACCTAAGAGTTCAATAATTCCAACAGTTTCCAAAGCTCCAGCTAGAACGAATATCCCAAGTAAATAGAGTATCAGCTCTAGATCAAAACTTTTTATGATTTCTTTTGGTTTTAAGCCTAGAATTGCACTAAAGATTGTTAGTATCATTGCAACAGTAAAGGCAAAAATGTCTGGAGGGACAGCATCTGCGGGGATTACAGGTCCAATGAGTACGAACCCCACCATTAAGAGACCTATACTAGCCATTGATGCATACAGTAGTCTTTTACTCTGCACAAAGTTCCAGACATTAAATTCATCTAAAGTATCAACTAACCTTCTACCTGGTTTGCTGAAATCCTTTTTGTACATGAAAATGAAGAAGAATATTGTTATTCCAGCCATGGCAAGTGAGAACAAACCAACGTTTAGAAAGTATTCAGCAAAAGTAATTTCTGTTGCTGTAGTAATGAGTATGTTTGGAATGGATGATATAGAGAAGAACGTTCCACCAATATTCACCAATATTGCTTCAGTTAGAATATAGGGGGTGGGATCTATTTTTAGAATACGAGAGATAGTTATCGTTAGCGGAATCAGTATCATGACAGTTAGTATGTTGTTAATAACAGCAGAAAATAGTACTGAGATTACACAGAGAATAGACATTAAAGCAATAGGTTTACCTTTAGAGAGTTTTATTGCTAAAATACCTAGAAACTGAAATAGACCCACTTCAGCAGAAATTTGTACAATAAACATCATTCCAAGAATTAGTATTAAGGAATGAAGATTGACAAAATATGGTTTCGTTCCAAATAATAGATCAACAATAATAGAAAATTCTTCTCCATTTATTAATATTAAAACAAAATAAGTTACTACTGCAGATGTCAGTGAAGCCACAGCTCTGTTTAATTTGTCAGAGAATATTAGGAAAATGACAATGAAAAAGCATAATGAGATAATTATCTGACTCGCTAATGTTACTACTATTTCACTCACCTTTCTAATTCATTGAATATTCTAAATAGCTATTTAATTAAATAAATAGACCATATATTTTGTCTTCACACGTGAGTTGCACAGATAGTTATAAAACATTCCGAAAAGACAGTTGAATTCTTAAATGGCTATAGATGAATAAAAAAGATTAAATTTATTTTTATGCTTCTTTCTTTAACAATTTGGAAGTAAGGAAATAACCTGTAAAAAAAATCAAAATAAAAAGGGGGAGAAAAAAAGAAAGAATAAAGTTTAGTTTCTTCTTTTTCTTAAAGTAAAAGTTAGAGCTAGAAGTGTAAGAACTGAAGCGAATAGAAAAATACTTGAGTCATTAGTATCCTCAGGATGATCTTCTGGGTCAGTAGGATCGGTACCATGAGTAAACAATTCTTCACTATCACTCCAACCGTCACCATCAGTATCAGAATTGTTGGGATTAGTGTTGTTATTGTACTCGTCTAAATTAGTTAAATTATCACCATCAGGATCGTAACCTGCATCATTAACTGAAGGATCAAGACCATTATCGACTTCCCAACCGTCAGGCATACCATCGTAGTCAGAATCAGTGCTATTTGGATTAGAATTGTAAGAATATTCTTCGAGATTAGTCAAACCGTCACCATCGGGATCTAAAGAAGCATCAGAAGCATCAAGTGGGTTAAGACCATTATCATATTCCCAACCGTCAGACATTCCATCATCATCAGTGTCACTGTCGAGAGGATCTGTATTAGTATTCATATATTCCACGTAGTTAGTTAAACCATCCATATCGTAATCTTCCATACCATCATTAGCCAGTGGGTTTGTACCATTATCGACTTCCCAACCATCTGGTATCGCATCATTATCGGTATCCCGGTCATTGGGATCGGTGTTGTTGGTATATTCTTCAAGGTTGGTTAAATCATCACTATCAGGGTCAAATGAAGCATCATCAACGAGAGGGTTAAGGCTGTTATCGACTTCCCAGCCATCAGGAATACCATCAGCATCAGTATCGGAATCTGTTGGATCAGTTCCATTAGTATATTCTCCTAAATTATCCAGTCCATCACTATCAAGGTCAGAATAAGCATCCATAACCAGTGGGTTTGTACCATTATCGACTTCCCAACCATCAGGCATACCATCATCGTCAGTATCAGAATCAGTAGGATCAGTACTATTTAGATATTCTTCTAAGTTTGAAAGCCCATCAGAATCAGGATCTAATGCAGAGTCATCAAGCTCAGTATTTAATCCATATTGATCTTCCCAGATATCGTTCATTCCATCATTGTCTAAATCGTAAAAAGAGGGATAATCAGAGTTGTCAGTAGGGTCTGTACCAAGTGTAACTTCTAACCCATCGGTGAAACCATCATCATCTGAATCATTGTCTTGAGGGTAAGTATCATAAGTATATTCTTCAAGATTAGTTAGATCATCACTATCGGGATCTAAGGAAGCATCATCAACTAGAGGATTAAGGCTGTTATCGACTTCCCAACCATCAGGCATCAAATCATCATCTGAGTCATTGTCGTTTGGATCGGTTCCAGCTACAATCTCTTCATTATCTAAAAGTCCGTCATCATCTGAATCATTGTCTTGAGGGTCAGTACCATTAGTATATTCTTCAAGATTAGTTAGAGTATCTCCATCAGGATCTAAAGAAGAATCATCAATGAGAGGGTTAAGACCATTGTCGATTTCCCAGCCATCAGGCATGGAATCACTGTCAGTGTCGTTGTTATTCGGATCAGTGTTATTTGTATATTCTTCAAAGTTGGTTAAACCGTCTGTATCGGGATCTAAGGAAGCATCATCAACTAGAGGATTAAGACTGTTATCGACTTCCCAACCGTCAGGCATGGAATCGTTATCTGAGTCACTGTCATTAGGATCGGTTCCAGCTACAATCTCTTCATTATCTAAAAGTCCATCATCGTCTGAGTCATTATCAAGAGGGTCAGTGTTATTAGTATATTCTTCGAGATTGGTCAGAGTATCACCATCAGGATCTAAACTAGAGTCATCAACTAGAGGGTCGAGACTATTATCAACTTCCCAACCGTCAGGCATACCATCGTTGTCTGAGTCACTGTCATTGGGATCGGTTCCAGCTACAATCTCTTCATTATCCAAAAGTCCGTCATCATCTGAATCATTGTCTTGAGGGTCAGTACCATTAGTATATTCTTCAAGATTAGTTAGAGTGTCACCATCAGGATCTAAACTAGAGTCATCAACTAGAGGGTTAAGACTGTTGTTAACCTCCCAACCATCGGGCATAGAATCGTTGTCTGTGTCATTATCTTGAGGGTCAGTATTTTGAGTATATTCTTCAAGATTAGTTAAACCGTCACTATCGGGATCTAAAGAAGCATCATCAATGAGAGGGTTAAGACCATTGTCCACTTCCCAGCCATCAGGCATGGAATCACTGTCGGTGTCGTTGTCATGGGGGTCAGTGTTATTTGTATATTCTTCAAGGTTAGTTAAGCCATCACTGTCGGAATCTAAGGAAGCATCATCAACTAGAGGATTGAGACTGTTATCGACTTCCCAACCATCAGGCATGGAATCGCTATCTGTGTCATTGTTGTTAGGGTCAGTACCATTAGTATATTCCCCTAAATTGGTTAGACTATCACCATCTGGATCTGATGAAGCATCAGAAATATTTAGTGGATCGAGACCATTATCGACTTCCCAACCATCAGGCATCAAATCATCGTCTGAGTCACTGTCATTGGGATCGGTTCCAGCTACAATTTCTTCATTATCTAAAAGTCCATCATCGTCTGAATCGTTGTCATGGGGGTCAGTGTTATTTGTATATTCTTGGAGGTTGGTTAGAGTATCTCCATCAGGATCTAAAGCAGAATCATCAACTAGAGGATTGAGACTGTTATCGACTTCCCAACCATCGGGCATGGAATCGCTATCTGTGTCATTGTTGTTAGGGTCGGTTCCATATAGATACTTTTCTTCTCTATCATCTATCCCATCACTATCGGTATCTATTACATTCAATGGGTAGAGGTCTACTCCATTTCCTGGACCGCTTATTGTATAACTTCCTGTTCCATTCCAGTTTGACCAGTAGTTTCCTTCATTTGTATTTACATCATACCAAGTATTTACTGTATCACCGTGTGCTTGTGAATCTTGCCCTATACTGTTGTTTATGAAAATATTATGATCTATTATATTAGGGTGGTAACCTCTTAAGTATAATCCATAACCATATTCCGATACTTCATTAAAATTGTTTACAAAAATATTGTTAGTTATATTGGAATAGCTTGCTGAAAATGTATATAGTCCATATCCATTATTCTCACTACATGTGTTATTAGTGATGATAGAATTATAAGGACCTAGTAAATATATTCCAGAGTTGTCGTTATTTATACAAGTATTATTTGCTACTACATTACTTGAATACCTAAGGTATATTCCATCTTTCCCATTGTTCTCACAAGTGTTATTAATTACAGTCGTAGGTGCAGATTCTTCTGCATATATTCCATCATTGTCATTATTTGAACATGTATTGTTTGTTATAATTGAAGAATCAGAATCGTAAACATAGATTCCATTGTCATTTCCTGAACAGGTATTATTAATTACAGATGGAGAAAAAGCAGAAGTTAGATATATTCCATGGTTACTGTTGTTTTCACAAGTGTTGTTTACTACTTCAAGATAACTAGAAAAATAAAGATAAATCCCATACCCAGTATTCTCTGAGCAATTGTTATTAGTTACAGTTGTATTACTACCAACTGAAATTTCTATACCGCGAGCATTATCTATACAAGTATTGTTATCAACGTTCACTAGTGCACTATTACTAGAGATTATTCCAGTACCTGTATTGTCCGAAAAAGTGTTACTTGTTATATTAGAATATGCTCCATGAGAGAGATATATACCATCCCCATTGTTTGTGCAATTATTCCCTTCTATTGTGGTATTCGTACTGGAAGTTATTACTATTCCAGTAATAGCATTATTTACACAGGTGTTATTTATTATACTTGCTGTTCCATCAGCAACAGTAGATGTGATCTGTATTCCATAATTCACTCCATCAAAATAGTTGTCACGAATAACAAAATGCATTGTCGTACCCGAAACGTAAATAGCTGCTTCGAAGGTAGTTGCTGTAACATTATAATTGTTAATTATATATGGATCACCTTCACTTCCATCTCCTGAAGTACTAAAAGATGCTAAAGAACCATCACCTACTATATTTATAGGGGTTGTACGTTCCACATAAGCCATTTTATAGTCTTGACTATTTTGTGTACATATTTCATTAGAGTATTCTTCATTATTATCAAAAACAGTATTTTGTATTCTTGTGTTAACCAAGTTAAAACTGAGTACTATACTCATCACTAAGCACAAAAATAGACAAATTGCAAATCCTCTTTTAAAGGATTCAGATAATTTCTTCATATTATTTATCCCCAGAATTATATCTACTTCGATTGTTTTATTGTTTCTATTTAAGTATTATGAATTGTAGTTACACAGTCTTAGAATTAAGAAGAGGGGTTTCTGATTTCCTTCTGTCAACTTGGTACCTTAAGGAGGAAAAGCAGCTTCAGAGAGAGAATAACTAAACAATTTAGTAAATAGAATAGTAAACTAATCACATACAAATTATCTATTTAGTATCTCTTATCAGTCTGATACTTGGTTATTTTGAACATTTTAGACAATAACCATTCGAATGAACCTTTGAAATCAACCATATTCCATAGAAATGCTATTAGAAACCAGAATAAGACCATGAATAATCCGAAAAGCATACTTGTCCAAATGTAATCATTCCAACCAGGTATTATCGTATTTAGTAACAATGCAACCAATTCAGATATTGGTCGTTCAAGCAAGAAAAATGTTAGTGAGTTTCTACTAAATCTGAGAAAAATAGTTGAGAACTTTTTCTTACTACCACTCTCAATAAAATCGCTTTTTTCAACTCTTTTATCAAACATTCCTATCATTAATATTGATCCTACCACAATAAAGAATCCAATTTCGAACATTACGATAATGTAATCAAAGAAAATATCATTTAGTAAGCCTAGATTTTTGTAAATGGAGTCAGGAATGAAGAAAGCGATTGCTGCTGAAAGAAGCCATCCAACACCTATCCAAATCAATCTGCTTATTTTCTTTTTAGTGGGATTATCAGCTAAAACCATACCAAAATAAGCACCTATAAACCCAAATCCTAGATAAGGTAAAATAGGAAAATAGTTTCCTGCGAGAATATCAATCAGATAAGCAACAAAGTAATTTCCATTTTGAATTGCGCCATCGAAATCATCGTAGAGATATATTCGTAAGAAGGATACCAATATAATTATTATTCCAAGTATTAGCACTAGAATTCTTCGATCCCTTTTCTTGTAATTTTCAGCTTTTCTAAAGATGAGTGTGAATACCAATCCCATTATTATCAGATTCCAACCTAACATGGTGAATACAGAACCATGAAGCATTTTTTCAGCTGAGACTGAATAAAATCCCCCTGTCCTAATAACACCGGCTAAGAAAGAATGACTGAGAGAATGTGTTTCAATATTCAAGTTTGGAGGGCTAACTAGATAAGTATAAAGAAAATTAAGGAGCAAAAAGAAGACACCTAAGAAGCACCATCTTCTTCCAAAAGCCTTCCACGCGGGATGTTTTACATCATTCTCAAAGTTCTGTTCTAACCTTAGATAACTTGAGTAAGTATTGACTACTGCTGAAATTAGAGCAAATAATCCTGCCCAATTTAAAATGATATACATTACCATTAAGAAAACACTCAATTCTTCCAAGTTGATTGATGTTAACAGCCCGTAATGGTATACTGATCCATGAAGGAAGATTACAAGAATAATACCTATCGCACGGACATAATCAAAAACGAGCCATCGCTTAGATTTTCTTTCTGGAAGTTCTGACAAATCACTCTCTATAGGGATAGAAGTAGTAGAAATCTGCTCTAATGTCATGTGAAACAATAAAAATATGATTGGCTAATTTAAAAAATCTTCCTCGAAGTTTCTTTGTATTCTTCGTAGTTTTTTATCGAAATCTTGTTTGATCGATATGTACAGAAATTCTATTTCAGGTACTTCACTGTCATGTTTAGAAAATATACTCTCCAAACTTTGCTGAATGGTTCGTTCTATATCTTTCTTTGCCTGTTTTTCCACATTAGCAACTAGCTGAAGTTTGATAGTCAGATTCTCGGGAGAAGTTTGTATCGCATTATATTCCTCAATATATTCTGAGGAACTGATTATAGATCTACGAATATAATCAGGTAAGATAAATCGCAGTTCATCACTACCGATTTTTTTACCAAGGATGATGTCATCTGCTCTACCATGAACCTCTTTGATTACACGGAATTTAGAACCACAAGAACAAGGTTTTGGGTCTATAGTTATCAAATCATTAAGCTTGTATCTGATAATTGGAGTCTTACGTTTAATAAAATCAGTTACAACAACAAAACCGGGTTTCCCAGGTTCTACAGGTTTATTATTCTTATCTAGAACTTCAATAAATGTTGTGTCTTCATTAATATGCAAATTCCCATGCTTACATGGGAGAGCAATAAAGCTCTCAGATGATTTGTATACATCCACAACAGAACAATTGAAATCTTTCTCAACGATTTTCTTCACGTTTGATGAAAGTACTTCTCCATAGGAGATAATCAATAAGGGAGAAACTTTCAGTGACCCTTCATTCCTTGCTCTTGCTAATACCTGCAAAACTGAAGGTGGTCCTGAGATTAAATTTGGATTAAGCGTGTTCAATTTTTCAATTATAGCTTCTATTGTATCTAGAGGGCTAACGTAAGTTATGCGGATTTTCCTACCATTATGCCCAAAACCTGGTGAAAAAACACGTAGAATAAAAGCTAGGTGAATTTTCTTAGTTTTAGGGAAAGGAAAGCGAAAGAAAACTAACAATTGCATAAAGAAAGCTTCCATTTTAGAAACAAACTCGAGACCTCTATTACCACTTGTACCTGTTGACATACCAACTAAATAGCCTTTGTAGTATTCGCTAAAGTCTCGACTTTGTTCTTTTTCTAGACAGTGATTAATGCATTCTTCTCTGGTTAATCCTACAGTATTCAATTGGGTAAAATTATCCATGAATAGCTGTTTATTCATAAATGGCAAATTGCTGAAATCATCTATGTTATAACTACTATAGAAAGTAGAGTAAAACCTTGATTTCTTGTTTGCGTGTTTTATCAATTTCTTGATTTGTTTCCCTTGATATTTATTAATATCCTCTTCATCCCAGCTCTTAAACCGACTGTTAACTCTCCACAGGAATCTCAAAGGATTGAACATAGATTATAATTCATATCATGCAATATATCAATTCCGTTTGGATTAATTAAAGAAAAAAAGGAAGAATTACTTCTTCTTCCTGGTTTTAGGTTTAGCTATAGATTGAATTTTACTACTAATAAGAGTAATAGTTAGTAAGAAAAATATCAGTTGCATTCCTAAAACAATTCCACCAAAGATCAGTAATTCACCAATTTCGAGTGAAGCAAAGATTCCTGTAGAAGTTCCTTCTATAATTTCAACAAACTCAACATTTGAGACAAGACTTTTTCCATATTCATTTGTAGCTACAATGGCGTAATAATAGTAACCGGTTGCATTAACAGTATCAGTATAAGATGCAGTAGTAGAAGTATCAATTGCTGTCAATCCTGAAGTTGAGGAAAATTGAGAAAGTTCTTTATATATTTCATAAGTAGTAGCATCTTGTACTAACGACCAGCTCAATGAAATGTTTCCCATAGATGCAGGATTTGGATTTATTTTTTCTAAGATGGGTTGTATAGGAGTTCCTACAAATTTCTTGTAGAAAATATCATTATCTGCACTTGAACCCAATAAACTTGGATCATTATCGAGGAAAATCGTATGCACATGACCTAAAGAATCAACCACTAAATCTGGGTAGAAAGAACTAGCTATGTTGTTATAAGTAAGAATAGCTAAAGAAGACCAAGTGTGTGTATTTAAATCAAGATACTTGAATAAGATATTATTACCTGTACCTCCTCCACCAACATCTGTGGTATCTTCCCAAATAACATAAATACTATTTGTACCATCAACTTCAACTTCTGGACGAAAAGAAGTTCCTGTACTCTCTGTTGAAGCAATGTCTGAGATTGACCATGAATCAAGACTGGAGTCATAGCTCTTATAGAAAATATCAGCGTCAGTTCCTGCTCCTTCATAATCTGAATAGTCGTACCAAACAATGTGAATCATACCATCTACTCCTTTAGAAAGACTAGGTGATGCAGATGTGCTATCACTTTCGGAACTTATTAATTTTAAAGGAGACCAAGTAATGAGATCTTTGTCCAGTTGTCGATAAAATACATCTTGGTCGGCACCAGATCCTAAAATATTTGAGAGATCATTCCAAGCTATTATTACGTTTTCTTGTGAATCAAGTTGTATTTCTGGATTATATGCAGATTGTATACTTAAATCCGTAACTATTTCAGCTGCGGACCAAATCCCTACTGCAGATCTATGTTTGTAATAAATATCTTGATCCCCATCAACGATTATGATATCTGCAAAATCCTCCCAAACAACATGTGTTACACCATTTGAATCAGCTACTATCGATACGTAAGTAGATGTACTGTCACTTTCTACTGAAACAAGTTCAATAGAGCCCCATCCAGAAGAAGTTTTTCCCCTATAACAGATATCTCTATCAGGACCTGATCCCAAAATATCATCTGATTCAAGCCATACTATATGTATTGAGCCTGCTGAATCAATAGCAATTTCAGACGCTTCAGAAAAACTTGAACTACCAGTTGATACAAGTTCTAGTTCAGACCAGCTCTTAGTTACATAATCAAATTTCTTATAAAACACGTCTAAGTCAGTTCCTGCACTCAGAATATCTTCACCTGAGGAGGTTACTATGTGTATATCATTTCTGTTATCAACAGCGATTCTAGAATAAGAATTAGGTGTATCAAATTCTGTGGAAATTAGTTCCAGTGGTTCCCACCACCAAGAAGATAGATCTTTGTTATTTACAGATTGTTCTGTCATATTCTCATATATCATTGAGTTTGTTAACGAAGATATTGGAATTATCATTAACAACATTATCATAAAAATACTAGCAATTCTTTTCAATTTCACTGAAGTTCACCAAATACAACTGTAATGTTCTTAATCTATAAATATTCTGCTAACCTTTAAGGATAAAATTCCATTAAAAAATCAAAACATCAGAATAAAACCATTCAATGATTAGATTGAAAGTATTATTTTATATTGTAAAACAAAAGGAAAAATGAAAAGAAGAAGAATTACTTTTTCTTCTTTCCTGTTTTAGGTTTGGACGTAGATTGAATTTTACTATTAATAAGAGTGATAGTTAGCAAGAAAAATATCAGTTGTAAGCCTAGAACAATTCCAGCAAAGATTAGTAACTCACCAATTTCGAGCGAAGAAAAGATACCTGTAGAAGTTTCTTCTATGACTTCAACAAACTCAACATTTGAGACAAGACTTTCTCCATATTCGTTTGTAGCTACAACAGCGTAATAATAATATCCTGTCGTCTCAACGGTGTCGGTATACGCTGTAGTTGTAGAAGTATCTATTGCCGTCAATCCTGAAACTGAGGAGAAGAATGAAGTTTCTCTATATATTTCATAACTTATTGCATCTTGAACAGATAACCAGTTCAAAGAAATATTTCCAACAGAGATAGGATTTGGGTTTATTTCAGCTAAGAATGGTTGCATAGGGGTTCCTACAAATTTCTTGTAGAAAAGATCTGTATCTATACCTGAACCTAACAAGTGATCAGTTGTATCTAACCAAATAACATGCAGATGGCCCAAAGAATCTATATCTATTTTTGGGCGATCACCATAACTATCATGATCATAGGTTAAAACAGTGTATGGTGACCAAGTTTTCGTATCTAAATCAAGATACTTTAAGAAAACGTTATTAGAATCACCCACACCACCAATACTCATGCATTCTCTCCAGACGACATATACATACTCTTCATCTACAACTAAATCACTGTTAAAAGAATTTACTGGGCTTTCAGGAGATAAAACTTCAGTCATACTCCAAGTATTTGAGCTTGTACTACAGCTTTTGTAAAAAATGTCTTGATCAACACCTGCTCCATTATAGTTTGTTATATCGTACCAAACAACATGATATAATCCCCCTGCCTCATTTGATATAGCTGGTGTGTAAGAATCAGATGTAGATTCTGAACTTACTACGCTTACCGGATACCAAGTTATAAAGCCATTTTTCAATTTTCTGAAGAATATATCTTGGTCAATACCTGCCCCAGCATAGTCTGTATCATCTTCCCAAACAAAGATTATAGACCCTTGTTCACCTAGAGCAATAACTGCTTCTGTAGATTGGGCTGTGCTAGAATCTGATACAACTTGTGAGGTAGACCAAACGTCACTTAAGGATCTATATTTGTAGAAGATGTCACTATCTCCACCACAACTTAGATAATCTGTCAAATCTTCCCATGAAACATGGACTACGCCATTAGAATCAACAACTATCCACGGGATATATGAATTACCACTACTTTCAGTCGAAACAAGTTCAACTGCTCCCCATCCCGAAGAAGTTCTTTGTTTATAGAAAATGTCAGCATCAACACCTGATCCAAGGATGTTGGTTGTATCATACCAAACTACATGAGCAGTATTTTCATGATCAACGGCTATACACGGACGTTGAGAATGAGCAGTGCTTTCAGTAGAAACAAGCTCCATCTCCCCCCAGGTTTTAGTTGAGTAATCATACTTCTTATAGAAAACGTCTATATCAGTTCCAGCTGATAGGATATCATCTGAACTATATGTGATTGTATGGATATTGTTATCTTTATCTATTGCTAGATTTGAAATATAATTAGCTACATCAAACTCAGGAGTAATAAGTTCTAGAGGTTCCCACCACCACGAAGACAGATCTTTTTCAATTACAGATTGCTCTGTCATATTTTCATGAATTTCTGAATTTGTTATAGAAGAAATAGGAATTATCATTAACAACATTACCATAAAAATCAAGGCAATTCTTTTCACTTTCACTGTAGTTCACCAAAACAATAATTGAATTCATAATCTATAAGTATTCTGCATAACTTTGAAGATAAAATTCTAAGGATAAAAGAGGAAACCTGGAGGAACTTGGAGATTTTAATATCTAAGAAACTTTTTAAAAAGCCAATGAAACAACTATACAATATTATTTCTTTGGTGTAAATATGATAGGTCGAAGTATACACTGTTATATCTGTGGATCCACTAAGATTAAAGGAACTAGACGAAGCAAGTACGGAAGGGAACGAATATATCAATCCAATTTTGGGGGGAGAAAGTATTGTTCTAAAGAATGTATGATGATGGGAGTATGGAAAAGACAAATGATAGTAGGCATTATAGCAATAAGTATCTTCATTCTCCAAGGTGGTTTCCTACTTTATATCAATCTACAATGGGATGCTGGTTGGATGATAATCGCAATTTGTATTTGGATACCTATCGTTGGAATTGCTGTTGGTTCGTTTATTTCATTCCAAGGAATTAAGGGTAAAAGATTGAAGGAAGAGCGTGAGTTCAGATTCTATAATGGAACTCAATCATAACACTTTCCCTTGTTTTCACTAATTCTTAATAAGTATAAACACCATGATAATACAGATAGAATGAAAGAAACCAAATATTCCATGTCAGGATTCATGAAAATTTTCAAGATGCCAATATTTGCAGAGTTAGCTTTTTTATATTTCGTGATTGCATTTTTTGAAAGTTTTCTCTTCACATTAAGACTTGATGGGAATTTAATTTGTACACAGTATAGACTTAACCCAGGTCTTCTTGTTCTTCTCTTATTTACTCTATTATTTTCTTTTGCTAATTTTGGGAATATTATAACTGAAGTTGCAAAGAAATCTATTTTTCGAACTTTCATGATAATAAGAGGAGTAGCTATTACTTATTCAGTTGTAAGAAGAATAACAATAGCTCTATATCATCTCAACTACTGTGGTTGGGTAAATTATTGGTACTATCTTTTAGGGGATCTTCTAATTCTAATAATGATATTTGAGTATGGTTATGCAATATTTTATCATATAAGAACGAAATATAAAACCATAGAAAAAAAAGAATAAGAGAAGAGAAATTACTTCTTCTTCAGTTCTGTTTAAACCAATTCAATGTCTCTTTGATAGCTACGTTATGAGCTGTATGTTCCTTTGTATTAAATGTTGAAGCATATTTTGTTCCATCAATTATAAATGGGTATTTCCACTCATAGTTTAATTCTTTAAGTTCCTTTACAATAGGTAAGAATACTGACAGAATATTAATTGTACCTTCACTTAGTACTTTCATTTTTGGTTCTTGATTTAGTTCTTGAAAGATCATAGTGATGAATTCTCGACCTGTGACAGGTTCGGCTCCTTCGACATGAAAAATTTGTCCATAAGAATTTAGATCTTCTGATAGATTTACCATTCCTTTTGCTGCATCACGTATATAGATCATTGAATGTTTCTTATCTAAATCTACTAACCATGTTGCTGCTTTACCCTTGACTGGATTTTCTAGTAGTGGTTTAGTAAATCCATTAGCAACATTGGGACCATAAAAATCACCAAAACGTACGATAACTGCATTGATTTCACCTTTAGAATGAGAATCAAGTATCTGTTTTGCTAAACGCATGCGAAGTTTTCCTTTCTTACCTTTAGCATTAAGTGGATGTTCCTCAGATATCTTATCTCCTTGCATTTTTCCATACATGTACAAATTATCTGCAAAAACCAGATTAGCTCCAACTTCGTTAACAGCTGATAGAATGTTATCATTGATAATCGGGAATTCTTTTAACCACTTTGTATAATTAATGCCAACGCAGTGATAAACTACGTCTGCACCTTGAACTGCGTTTATGGTTTCTTCTTGATCCATTAAATCAGCACATCTAATTCCAACATTAATATCTTGAAATAGTTTCTTTGCTTTTTTTGTGCTTCTTGCTACAACAATTACAGACCTTTCTCTCTTCGCTAATTCAAAAACAACTGCTGATCCAATACCTCCTGTTGCTCCTAATACAACAGCTTTCCCATCAATCTTCTTTTTGTTTGCTTTACTCATTTATTACACCTTACCGAACGTTGTTCGATTATCTTTTCTCTGCGATATATTTAACTGTTTCTAAACGAACACTGTTCGGTTAAGTAAACTTTATTAGAGTGTACAATAATGAACAATTATGAGCGGGAAAAAGAAGACAAGAGCGAGATCAGTAGAAGCGAAGGATAAACAATTTCAGCGAATAATCAAAACAGGTCGTGAACTTTTTCTTAAACATGGCCCCGAGGGGGTGTCTATGCGCAAATTAGCAAAGAAGCTGAACATGGGTCAAGCAAGTCTATACACATACATTTCTAGTAAAAGAGAGTTATGGTTCGCTATTCTAAGAAATGATTTTAGTAAATTTGAACTCGGAATGTCAGAAATTATGCAAGCTCATAAGGGTAGTTACAAAGAAGTTCTAGAAAAGATTGCTCAGTTTTACCTCGAGTTTGCAAGAGAGGATGAGAAACGCTACAGAATGATGTTTCAAATCCAAGCTCCTCAAGCAGAAAGAACAGGAATACTCGAACAACAATATGATTCTAAGTCGATCTATTATTTAAGCGAAGTCGTCCAAAAAGCAGTAGATGCAGGAGAAATAGAAGAGAAAGATGTTGGCAAATTGTCCTTTTTCATATGGGGAATTGTTCATGGAACTGTGAGTGTTATTCAAACAGAATTTTTTGGAGATCAAGAAAAAATTCCAGAATATGGCAATATCGAAGAATATCATCAATTTGCATTAGAATATATTCGAAAAATGCTTAGAGACATGTAAAGACCTACCCAATTTATTGGAATTTAAGCATAATTATCATTTTTTCATATTGAACCTAGAGGAAACATAGAAAAAACAGTTGCTTTTTGGTTGCTTACAACTATTCAATAATAGCTTGTTGATAATTTATTTGTGAGTTATATTACTAGAAACTTTTTTTTATGGGATAAAAAAGATGTAAACTTGTTGCAACCTATGAATAATTACAGAAAATTCATTTTCTTGGTTTTATTTATGACATTAATGTTTCCATTGCAAATGTGTTCTTGTAATAAACCAAATTCAGATTTTGATAGTTGTTCAATTATGTTGCAAAACTCTCAAGTCATCGAATCTCATCACATAAAAATTGATATCATAAGTATAGATGAGATATATATTACTGAGAGTTTTTATGTTAAACAAGAACACGATTTTTCTTTATCTTCATTGGATTTTTGGTTGAACCATTCTCTTCAAGCACTCAGAATATTTGATGGCAAGGGTACGTTAAATTTCACTAATAATGAAGTAACAAATTCATCGAATCTAGTTTCTGTTGATTTTAGAAACCAACTAGAAAAGAATCAAACAACCTATTTTTACTTAATATACAAACTGAACAAACTTCCCATTTCAGAAAATAGCGGTTCTTTCTATGTTTTCGAATTTGAATCGTCTATTACATATTTCACTGAATTTCATGAAATAGCCATAAAAATACCACCAAAGAGCTCAATTCATGAGGAAGGAGAGTTAAGATCGTTTCATCCTGAAAATGCAACAATAATCCTAGATCCAACAGTCTATATATCATGGTCATTTTACTTACTCAAACCTTTTCAAAATCCTTTTTGCTTTGTTCGGTTTGACAAACCTGTTGGAAATCCTCCGGTATGGATATTTATAATTAGTCCAATTGTTGGCATGAGTATTGGAATCAGCGGAACAGTGATATTTATGCGAAGAAAAGGGAGAAGAATAGTAAGAAGTTTGGGTAATACTTTTCTTAATAATACACAGAAAATGCTTATTAATTTGATTTCTGAGAATGGTGGAAAAATGCTTCAAAAAGAACTCTGTTCTCAGACAGGTTTTATAAAGTCTAGAATATCTAGAACTCTTGTTTCTCTGGAGAAAAAAGGTCTTATCCAAAGAGAAAAATGGGGGAGAAACTATTCTATTAAACTAACTAAAACTGGTTGGAAGGTGGTTGAATGAACAGTTGCATTGAAGTTCCGTCTATGTTGAAAAAAGGTTCTTACCAAATTATCAATAATAATAACTTCTTATGTATGTGTAGGTGGTAAAATGAAATTCACTAAAAAAAATCTGATTCCATTAATCGTTGGAGCATTAATTATTTCTACAGTTATTATTATTGTACCAATTGTAATTCACATAAAAAACAAAGATGGATTAACCTCACATGATCCAATACTAATTTGGAAAGATGATGATATCAATCAATACAAATTTCCTGGAAAAGGTACTGAAAACAATCCTTACATAATTGAAAATTACAATATCACAACTTCTTTTTCATATTGTATTAACATTTGGAATACTACTAAACACTTCATTATTCGCAATTGCTTCTTTCATTCTTCATATGTATACTCGATTTACATCAATGATGTTTCTAATAATACAATAACAATTATTGGAAACACTTTCACAGATATACGCTCTAATTTCAATATTCATGTTGTTAATTGTCCTGGTTCTATAATTGTTGACAATAAGGTATTTGATATCTCCTTGTTTAACTCTGAACACTCTACAGTTATTGGCAATATTGGCTTTTCTAACAAGTCGCGTTTCAGTTTATCTAATTCCGGGTATTCTTTGATCGAGAATAATACGTTTACTAGTTGTCGTTTACTTATACGGTATTCAAGTAATACAATTATAAAAAACAACACGTTTCTATATGGCAATTCATATTTCGATGGTAATTCATATTTAGGAAATATTGATTTAGAGAAATCAAACAATTGCATTATAAAGGATAATACTCTATATGGAGGATCAAATTGGGGAATTGGTCAAAAAGGCATATCTATATCAAAATCAGGAAAAACTATTGTTGTTAATAATACTGGATATGATATGCGCGTTTTCATATTGCTTGAAGAATCAGAGGGGTCTACAATTGAAGATAATACATACTATGGTGAAAATGTGAAATCGATTATTAGTTTAACAAACTCAAACAGTTCTCAAATTAGATCCAACACTCTCTTTAATTGCAATTTTCAAATATATGAGTCTACTATAGAAAATTATCTTACTAATACCTTTGAAAATAACTTTGTAAACAGTAAGCCTTTTGTTTTTCTAACAAACCTTGTTTTTACAACATTTTCTTCTTTCGATTACGGTCAAGCTCTCTTTGTCAACTGCTCGAACATAAAAATAAGTAACATAATTGTTGAAAATTCTTCTCCTGGAATTTCTTTCTGCTTATGCGATAATGTAACTGTAGATAACAGTGTATTCTCGAATAGTGGGATCTGGTCCTACTTATCATCAAATATTCTGATTGTTAATAATACCTTCTTCGACAATTTTTTCGGGATTATTCTAGAAAAATCAAGAGATTCCAAAATTATTAATGATGTTTTCTATGACAATGATAAAGGCATCTATCTAATTAATACTTCGAATTCTATTATATTGAATAATACTTGCATTAACAATAGAGAAGATGGGATAGTATTAGATAATTCCTGTAATTCTACAATAGCTGACAATACTTGTACCAACAATGAAGGTACTGGTATCATTTTGGTTGAATCCTCTAATTCTACATTAGTCAATAACACATGTAACAACAATAATCGTGGAATACACAGTTTTAGCAGCGATTCTAATCTTACTAATAATATCTGTAACTATAATGGAAATACAGGCATCCTTCACTTAGGTAGTAATTCTATCCTTGCTAATAATACTTGTACAAACAATGGAGATGATGGGATTTATTGTTTTGGTGAAGATTCAATCCTTGCTAATAATACCTGCAACTATAATGGAGATACTGGAATTTTCTATGAAGGCAGTAATGCTACTTTAACCAATAATACTTGTACAAATAATGGAGATGATGGGATTTTTATGTATAAAGCTTCTTCGTGTGTTGTTCTATATAACCTTCTACAAGATAATGGTTTATATGGTATTTACATGGTTGAAGAATCAAACAATAATATTATACATCACAATGCTTTCATAAATAACAACCCTACAGGATTTTCTCAAGCTTTTGATTCATCAGCAAATAATACTTGGTATAGTGAAACCTTAATGATAGGAAATTATTGGAATGATTGGATAGCTGGATTTTACTCTATCGACGGTTCTGCTAATGCCTTTGACATTTATCCTTTGCTAGTGAATCCTCTCGAATAGATTCGTTAATGAATCATAAATATCACTAATTTTTACATAAAAGATAAATATGTTATTATTAATTATCGAATGATAATGCCTTTCACGCCAGTACATCTTGGTTTTGCAATTTTCATTTTTAGTATTTTGCCTTTTGTGGATCCTATTGCATTATTGATTGGTACAATAATAATTGATGTTGAACCTATTTTCTATTTAATCACAGGTATAGGTCAAATGCATGGAATCATGCATAGTACTCTAGGGGTTATAGTCTTCTTTATTCCTACATCATTCATGAGTTGGTTATGCTACAAATATTTTAAACTGGATAGATATCTTCCAAAATATAACATTTATATCTCTCTTCTTTCAGGGATTTTAGGTTTGTTTTCTCACATCTTTTTTGATGCTATACTCTATACCGAAATAATGTTCTTTTATCCATTTTCAAGAACAAGTGGAATCCTGTATAATCTTAGTTCCTCATTTGCTATTTATCTTATTCTAGGAATAATGTTTTTAGTTGGAACTCTTATCTTAGGTTTAAAATACTACTTGAAATATCAGCAGAAAAAGAAAAAAGAGGAGGAGGAGGAGAGACATTAAGTCTTATTTTTTCTATTCCTCTTCAAAATATAAACAGTAGAAATAAATGCGCTTATAAGCACTGAAAGAGATAGACTTGTTGCATTGATCAAAGGTTCTGTGAGTTCAAAATCTTCTACTCTACTAAAAGTATAGATATACTCCGATTGATATGTATCACTGTTCGATTTTTTTGTTACTTTATGCATAAATAAGACTCCATTAGGAGCGTATTCGACATAGAAAGATGAAGTGCGATTCATTTCACCATATATGTAGGTTACAGTATCATTTGATTCATGGTAAACAACATCTATCACTACATCATAGAACGTAGAGTTTACATCATAAGTAAATACAAAATTACTAGCTGTTTTTACACCAGATAGTATAGTTCCTAGTGCAGGATATCCTGAATATACAAAACCAAATAAACCATCCTCTAACCATACATCATAATAATATTGAAATTTTTCAGGATGAACGAATGTTCGTCCTATTCGTGCTTTATATGGAAAAGAGATATCAGAGAGATTCGTCTCAACTACTTCAACATGTGTGACTATTTCCTCATAAGTTAATACGTCAGATTCATAGTCTAGAATATTGTAGATGATGGTTAATTCTGAGATACCACTCTGGTTATATTCACCGTCATACATTTGCCAATTTTCTGTTCTTTCTATAAATTTATACTCATCATCATAAGTTATATCAGCTTGAATTAATTGACTAGGAACTCCCAATAGAATAAGAAACACGAAAGAAATGCAGATTATATTTCTAATTTTCATTTGTTTAATCTCCTTCTCCTAAGAATTATGAAAATCGTGGTAAAAATCATCAGTGACATCACAACAGGGATAATACTCAGATTAGCTTCATGAATAGTATTTAGAAGTATAATTTCTTTAGTCCAGTTTTGTTGGACATATTCACCAATAACAACATTCGCTAGAGTAAATTCAGTCAGAGCACTCTCTTCATTATATGAAGCTTGGATAATTAATGAGCCATTACCGTAATCCATATTTTGAGTAAAATCTGATCCATTGTAATAAAAAAAGATAGGATAATTTTCGTTAATAAATTTAACAAAGAATGTTCTATCTTGAGCAGAATATGATTCTACACTTGAATGATTTTCAAGTTGTTCATTCCAAGCATCATAAACTGTTTGTATTTCATCCAATTTGACAAAGTGAAAATGTTGAAAAACAAAAAACAATGATTCAACATTCAATATTTCTTCCTTAGAATGCATAATACTCCCACTGGAAAGCTTTTTACAACCAATGGAATAATTCTCAACATACATCACTTCCAAAACATATTCAAATTCAGCTCTTTCCCGAGTAATTTCACCATCATAGCTGAGTGTCATTTCTTCAGTTGACTTGTAAAAGAACTTATCTCCTACATCTACTTCGGAATTAGCTTGAACAGGAATAAGTGTTGAAAAAGTAAATAGGATAAGAATGATTAGAAAACGTTTCTTCAATCTTTTATTCACCTAACTCTAACAATAGTAACCCAGCTATTTAAACGTTCATTATTAAGAAGTCACGAAACATATCTATTAGATTTAAAAGCTAGATATAGTGACAACATTTAATTATAAGTAATCACTTATACTCTTAATGTCAATGAAGAAGGATATACATGAGATTTCAGAGGTTTTCAAAGCGTTAGCGGATCCTACAAGGTTGAGATTGATAAGGTTACTTGCGTCCAACATGGAAGAAAAATTGTGCGTAGTTGATTTAGCAGCCAAATTAGGTGTATCACAACCCGCCATCTCACAACACCTGAAAGTTCTAAAGAATGTTAATATCCTCTATTCAAAAAAAGAAAGACCAAAGATATACTATTTCCTGAATCTTGTTGAGTTCAGAAAACAGAAAAAACTTGTAGATAAGATGTATGATTTTGCTTTTACGAGATGTGCTCAAGGAGGACAGTGTGAGGAATGTCCATTTAGAGATGATTGTGAGGAAGTCTCCAGCTAGTAAATCAATTTAATGTTATTAAGAAAACATGAATCAAAATGGGATGCAGATTAAGAAATACATATATAAGTAATTACTTATACGCTTATAGTAGTAATGAATTTGAAAGGTGAATAATATGAATAACACGCACGTTATGAAACTTGGTCAAACTTGCCAGAGGCGGTCTAACCGTCGTTTAAGTGGGTCCCCTCACGTGCGTTGAGGGGAAGAGGATTATAAAGAAGGAAGGAGCGTACCAGACAGAGAAGCGATATTGTGCGCAGCATTAGTATGAGTGTTAACTCTTTGTCCGCATTTTCTGCAAGGGGCAAGATCATATTGACTTTGGTTGCGAACAAGCTTTCCTCCACAACCATAATGAACAGTACTGGTATGATAGGGGGAAACAGATTCTAATTGCACTTGATAACCTAACTCTTGAGAAGCTAACCAGACAGCTTTCCGGTAAATAAAGAGACTATCAGGCATGGTGTATATTGCTTTAGCTAAAGCCCCTTTAGTACCTGAAGGGTCAACAGTTAACTGCTCAATCTTCAAGGTCTTACACTGTTTCTTCACCATGACTGCAGCAAGAAGGTGGGGGAGAAGACGAGTAAGTTCGCGAATGATTCGCATGCGACGAGTATAAACTCTATTGAGCTCTCCCTGCAACTTACAGAATCCAAGATTGTCTCGCGCTTTACGTTTGCGCATCAACCCCCGATGAAGTTCAGGGAGAACTTTGTTGCTGAGATGAGTATAACGTTCTGCTAGAAGCAAGATGTCTGGAGGGAGAGAAACAGAAGTATTGAATGCCACCATATGTACTCCTAAGCGATTGATATCTAGACCCAGAATAGCTTTCTTCTGACCTGATATAAGCGGGAGATAGGTGTGGAGAAGGGTAGAGGAGTGGAAACAGTCCATTGCTCCCTCGAGCACTACATCCACTCGAGGTTTGTAATTAGGTGCTTGACCGCTGCTAACTTGGAAAAGTTTAATCTCTGCACCATTATGGATATACTCTCGTACTTTAGAGGGGAAAAGTGTTTTTGCAACAAGTTTCTTCTTCCCTTTTTGGGGAAAACCTAGTTCGGTCCATCCTTGCTTTCTAATTTGTGCTGTTAGTGTTTTCGCATTCCCTTGTCGGGTGATAACATAATCTTTTTTCATTAACAATTTTATGGGTAATCTTCCTTTCTTTTTCTGTTTAAATGGTAATGGAACAACTTTTGCTACTGGGAGACCTTTAGCTAACTGAGGGGCACTCTGCATGAAATGGTCAAAGAGTGTGAAAACAATTATCAGCCTTACAGCTGAAAAGAGTTTTCGGGAAGGCTTCCCAAGAGTTTTTGCTAGTTGTTCTGCTAATATTTTGAGACTTTTCCAACGAGAAAGGTGAGGGCTGTTGATCCACGAGGTGAGAAAGGGAACAACGACAGCTTGTTCGTTCTTTAATAGTTTAAGTTTGGCTAGAAAAGCTTGTTGTCTAGTAGTTATTTGGGGAATAGCAGTAAAAGCATTAGTGTAAAAGAACAAGACATCATCTATCGCTTGTACTATAGCTTGTTGTGTTGTAGAGGTGAGGAAAGAATTGAATTGTAAATGGTTGGAACCATAAATTACTTTCTTTTTCTTTCTCCAATATCCATCTGCTTGTTGTCTAGTGCTGGTTAAGAGGTTGATAACGTACCTTCTTTTAAGTTTCCAATAGTTCCCTAAACTGCTTTCAGCATAAGGTGATCTACCAAAGATCATCCATTCTACAAGTTGTTGAGGATTTTTAAGGAGAAAGTTTAGCAACCCTTGCACTTTCTGTTCCTTATCTCTTTTCCCTTTGATTGCTATATGCAACCAATGGAAAGCACTTTCTGCTATGTTAGGACTCTTCCCCACTTCTTTGCATAGTTGGCGTGTGAAGAACCCTTCCTTAGGGTTGGTTCCGAACAACGTTTCAGCCCTCTTTACTATTTGCGGAGAAAGAAGGAGGTGTTGTTGTTCTTCTAGTTTTCTTATCCTTCGGTTGATCTCTTCCCGTTGTTGCTGGTCTACACATTTTAACGCCACCTGGTAGCTTCGCATCGCCGTCTTTGAGTGAGGGTTGATAGCTACTTGTGCTTTCTTTATTACTTGTGAGACCATTGTCTTCACCTACTTATCCACAGAATGGTATATAAACGCGAAGAAAACTCAGTTAGGAGGAGTTTTCCCTCTCCTTTGCCTGTGTAATCTTCCTGCAAAGGAGGTTACCAAGGCGATCATATCTTCTATCAGTTTTTCTTCCTTGGTAGTTTGTAATTCCTTATGCATAGCAATGATGTTTGTTGAGAATGTTTGGCAATAGTGTTTGATCACTTTTGTTCCAAACCTTGCCAATCTATCTTCATAGGTGCAGATGACTGCAAAAGGGCTAGTTGTTGCCACTTCATTCAATAGATTCTGTAAACCTTTTCGTTGTTCGTTCATCCCTGAAGCAATATCAGCAAACATTTTTCCCATCTTCCACCCTTGTTGTTCAACAAACTTTTGCATTTGTTCTTTCTGGTTCTGCAATTCTTTTCTTTGCTTCGCTGCACTTACTCTCGCATATCCAAGCACTATTTTCTTTTGCCTTCCTTCTCCTTTCTCTTTTTCTCCATTCATCGCTTGCACAAGTATATATCTTCTATGTCCTCCTCTTGTTCTTCTCTCTGGTAATAACTTTTCTTCCTTTTCCCATCGTCTTAACGTACTAGCTGACACTCCTTGTAACTTTGCCGCTATCCCTATTCTCACTAACATATGCTCTCTTTCTTATTTTTCCTCTAAATTCTTCCTCCCCTTTTTCCTCACAACAAGATTGGGTAAGTTTTTACTCTTCAGTTGACTACGGTAGATTTGAAAAATAAAAACGAAGTGAAGTCTAATTGGAGAAGTATACTTGCGTGGAGCTTACTGGGATTAGCTTTGTTGTTAGTAGTAATTATGACATTTATGAGGACTCCTGAACAAATAACAAGCACTCTTACGACAATCAGTAGTCAATTGAAGTACTATTTTCTTGCAATGCACATAGCAATATTTCTTCTTCTTGTAACAGGAATTGTATGGAAAAGATACAGGGATCAGATCTTTTTTGCAATAGTCCTTATTCTTTCACTATCTAGCACAATTGTTTCAAGTGTTTATGTAGTGATACCAAATATCCTCTTCTTTGGGGTCATAACAACTCTAATCCTTATTGCATTTGTATCAAAGAAATTAAAAGTTGATTTAGAGAATGCTAAGATTATTGATTGGATATTTTCTAGCATTGGATTAATCATTGGTTTCTGGTACCTACATTGGGTTGATGCGCCAATAGCTTTGAATGCTCTTCTTTACTCTCCTTTAGGAGGGGTAAATTGTCCTACATTGGTCATGATAACAGCTGTATTGATACTTGCAAAGAAACCAAAACCACTCATGCTAACAACATTTGTAGGAGGTTTGACAGTTTATTTTGGATTTTTCGGCATTATCCTGCTTGGTGCTTATGTAGACGTAGCTTTACTCGTGTGCGGATCGTATCTTCTGGTTAAAAGTATACTCAAGATAGTTAAGGATTTATAGGTCTAATGAAAAATGTTCAACAGAATGGAGAAATCCAAATTTTTGCTTCTGCACGAATGAAAAAAAAGTTAAAGGAACTGAATAGAAAATGTCTCAACAAGAAAATGTATCGAAAAAAAACGTATCAATCTATATACAAGCAGTTATTGGTATGTACATCATTAATTTAATCCACAAAATTGTGCGTGAAATTCCAGGATCCCAAGTAACATTAGAAAGCGATAAGTCTCTAATGGGGTTGATTGCAACAACAGTGTGCGCAATCATTTTGGTGATTAGTATCATCCTCGTTCTACTTAAATATAAACTAGGGTTATATCTTGGATTTATTCCAGCAGTATGGGCAACTCTTCAATGGATTTTAGTTCATGTAATATTAGCTCATCCCGATATCAATGGAATTTGGTGGTACCCAATATTTCCAATCATTCAAGGAATATTGATAATATATTTTTCAATTATTGCTCTGAAAAATGATTTCAATTTGAAAAAATTAAGGAAAAAGGCTTCTGAATAGGATCTTTTTCAAAACTATTTTTTTCTGAAAGCTGCGAATCAGTCAAATCATCCCCACATTAACCAGTGAAGAGTATATTGGGTAAGACTATCAAAACAAGTATATATTAGATATAGCCACAGTAACATATGTCCATTTGGACAGTTAGAGCTGAGTTGTAAAATAATGTTAAATCGAAAGCAAGTTGACAAAAATCAGAGACCGTTGCCGTTTCCGCTAGATCCTGAAACAATGCAGGAATTCAAGTTGTTTTTTCTACTTATGATTCTTTCAGATAATCAAGATAAAGGAATTACAGGATATCAATTGAATGTCAAATATAAATTTCCAAGAACCAGCGCAAATAGATTAATCGAGAGATTGATTGAATTAGACCAAGTCTTTGCGAGTACTACTGAAGAATTAGGTCGAACACAGGTGTTGTATAAACTTACTAAGATTGGCAAAGAACATCTAGAACATCTAAAAGAAACATGGGACGGGAGATTTGCAGAAATGACAGAACTTGCACCATTGGATAGATTAGCAGATCCATTTAAACACGAGAGGGATTTTGAAAAATTGATTAGTCATGTTCAGGAGTTAGAGACAAAGGGAGATGCAGTAGTATTTGTAAAGGGTTTCATCCAGAATGTTAGAAGAGATGTTTTAAGGCAAGAAAACAATCTAGATATACTAAATAGAATTATCAAGGAATTAGATAAGCTACTTACAGCAATTGTTAAGCAAAAAACACTAAGCAAAGAAGAAATTAATATCCTTTTGAGACAAATACAGAAACGTATTGAGGCCAAGAGAGTTTCCAAAGGTGAGGGAGCATGACAATTAAAGTTTTGCTTGATTTTACCATAACTCAAGTTATAAAATTCACCTTATATTTCGCAATTTGGCATCTTAGTGGATTGTTAGTAACAAAGAAAGGAGTAAAAGTTAATTATACAAGAAAGATAAATCATTTTTCTCTTCTATTCATCCCATTTATTCTAGACTTCATATTAAAGGGAACAAATACTTCAGGTGGGAATGAAAGTTTAGAAGAAAGTATATTGTATTCGGCACTTGGACTTGGATTAGGGTTATTATATCTATTACTTTTTCTTAAACCAATTCGATCACGCATAAAAATGCTAGGTGTTGCCTTTCAAAGTATAGATAGACCAGAGGACAGACCTCACACACTATTATGGATAACGACACAATCTGCAGCTAGTTTTCTAGTAATGATACCATTCACCACATATTTAATGATGATAGACAGAATGGAACTTGTTTTTATTGTTATGTTAATAAACGGATTTGGGGATGGTTTAGCAGAACCAATAGGAATTCGATTTGGTAAACACAAATACAAGACTTATGCACTATTTACAAAGAAAAAATATAAAAGAAGTCTAGAAGGGAGTGCTTGTGTCTTTATCGTATCCATAATTGTGATTTTGGTACATTTTGCATCTTTTAGCTCGATTCAATTTATTGTAGCAGTGATAACGATACCCATTTTGATGACTTTAGCTGAAGCTTTTGCTCCCCACTCTTGGGACAATCCGTTTCTTGCAGGAGTAGGGGAGATTCTAATAGTCCTAATATTACTAGTTTAACCTCATGATCAACTACAAACAAAGTTAACAGCAAAAATGTTACCTTAAAAAAGGATATTAATTCCTCTCTTGTGTAATTGGTTTCCCAACCTTTTTATTTGCTTTGATTGAATTCTCGTTCATGAGCATCTTCCTTGTTAGACATGGTGAAACAGATTACGGAAAGAAACATTTTACTACAGGACATATCGATATTCCTCTAAATGAGACTGGTAAAAAGGAAGCACAAGCTACAGCTAATTTTCTTAAAGGAAGAAACATTGTAAAGATTTTCGCTTCAAGTTTGAGTAGAGCTAGTGAAACTGCTCAAATTATTGCATCAGAATTGGATTTACCAGTTATTGAATATGATGAACTCATGGAACATACTTCAGGGAAACTTGATGGTGTAGCAATCAAAGTATTTCTGGATAAGCTGAAGAGTGTCGGGGATTTCAATAAGATGGTTCTACAATCAGGAGGGGAACGTTGGGATGTATTCACAGAACGAATATGGAATAAATTTCTTGAGATTGTGAATGAAAATGAGGAAGAGGGTAACATCTTGATTGTAACTCATGGAGGAGTAACTCGTACTATTTTCTCTGAAATATTTAGTTCACCTTTTCTTAAGGTACTATCTCAAGGAAACTGCTGTATAAACGTTATCAGTTACGATAAAGAAAAAGAAGATATGTTCCGTGTTGAACTTGTTAACTATATGTACCATCTGAATTAATATTATCCACTAAAAAACGTATTATTTCTTACAACAACATTATCGTTGTTACTTTTCCACTATAGAGTGATTCAACTGCCTTCAATTAGTTATGTTTAAATTAGTAAAAGCAGAATGTAGCTGGATGAAGAAAGTAAATTTCACACATTTCTTTCAGTTTATTGAAGAAACAAAGCTAATCCATGAAATATTCACATTTATATCAGCAATTTGTTTCCTGGGATCTTACTTCTTATTCTATCAACCATCTATGGAGTGTGTCATTTATCCATTTTATCCAGGAACAGCTATATTATTTGCTCTATCTTTGATCTCATCTTCAATTATAGTAATTCTTATCATTAAAGAAAGACATGTAACAAAAAAGACCTTTTTAATATGTGTGATTAACAGAAGTTTCCTTTTTATACTTGGAATATTTACAAGAGTAGGTTTTATCCAATATCAACGTCAAGGGTGTGGAAACATTGAAAGATGGTATGTTTATTTCATTGATGCATATTTAGCTACAGTAATTTTAGAATTAATCATAATACTCCTAGTCGTTTTCATAGCAAATAGAGCGCAACCTAAACAAAACGATCACTGAATCTTTCAAGGAAGTTTTACAAAATCAAATTGTACCAATGAGAAAGAAAAATAAAAAGAATGTTAATTCTTTTTGTTAGATCCATGCTTGAAAGAAGTATAGTAATATGATTCCAGCAACCAAAACTATTATTCCATTGATAAGTAAGAACAGTTTGGAAGCTTTTGCAGTAAAAGTTTTTCTTCCATCATCATTTACCCAAAAGAGATGAATTAATGCTGCTCCTTTCCAACTCTTAGGACGTAAATCCAGGAAAAGATGGGAAGCATGTCCGATAAGATAGAAGGCATAGATAGGTACAAGAAACTTAGTAGCAGCTGAAACAAAGTAAAGAGGTATACAAATAAGTAAAGGAAGGAAAACAGAATGAGTAATGATATTCCTATGGGGAAGAAGTTTCTCCCAAATCAGATCATAATCAGGAAGCTGCGCACCAAAATGAGTTACCATAAAAGAAAGTACAATCCAAATACCATGAAATTCTAAGTCTTCCAAACCTCCCGTTAGACCCAAATCAATCCAATTATTCATATCAAGAAAATAGAATATTCCTAAGAAAAATACCCAAAAAAGTGTTCCACCAAAAAGATGTACTCGTCGACTTGCCAAATAATCACCATATCATTTTATCTAATCAGAGTGTACTGGTTTTTAAACTTTACATCGAATTTGGATTCAATGCTAATTTAAATTAATAAATAGTCTTGAAAATAAAGCAACATCAGGAAGAAGAATAGACATATAAGCATATTTTATAGAAGAATACTCAATGAAACCAATTTAAATTAAATTTGAATTCAGTGGTGTTTAGAAAAGTAATGTGAATAAAATGGAAAATAAAGATGAAATCAAAGAGACTAAAATTAGTACGTTTAGGATGGTCCTTAAAATCATGAAGATGTTTTTTTTTAAATTCATAAGAAGGAAGTGGTATCTACCGGGTGTATCTGAAATAACTGTTGATGAATTAAATGATAAAATAAATTCTAATCAGTCCCCCATAATAATTGATCTTAGAGACAGAAGAGAATTTTATGGAGCTGAAGGTTCACTTAGTAATTATGGACATATTCTAAATGCTAAGTCAATCCCCATTCTTGATTTATCAGTTAATTTAAAGACTCTTTCTTCCTTTAAAGAAAAGGAAATAGTAACAATTTGTCCCGGAGGGGGAATGTCTTTGATTGCCGCTGAAAGTATGGTTAAAGCAGGTTTTGATGATGTTAAGAGCTTAAAGGGGGGTATGGATTTGTGGGTTAAGAAAGGATACACAACCACTACAGTTGAAGATATTAATTACCCTCTTGAAGATAGTAAAACTAGGTCTCTAACAAGCAGAGCTAAATTAAACGAAGTAAAGCAATCATCAGTTGAAGAATCCAAGAGTGAAGTTCACAAAACCCTAGATGTACGCAACTTTAGCTGTCCAATACCTGTCTTAAAATCCAAAAAAGCTTTGGAAAAATTAAAAATTGGTCAAGTGTTAGAAATTCTAACCACTGATCTAGGGAGTAAAACTGACATTCCAGCATGGGCGCATGTCACAGGTCAGGAACTCATTTCTGCTGAAGATAGTGGATCCGAAGAGTATCGCTTTATTGTTAGGAGACTGAAATAAAGATTGAATGATGATAGTATGACTGATGGATAACGTGTTAACTAAGATAATCGAAATAAAATAGATTGGTCGAAGAATACATTTTTAAGTATATTTCATGGATGCAGGCTTATGAAAGCGATTGTATATGAAAGATACGGGGAACCTGAGGTGCTTAAATTAAAAGAGGTAGAAAAACCTACACCAAAGGACAATGAAGTACTGATAAAAGTATATGCAACAACAGTACATGCAGGGGATGTGAGAATGCGAAGTTTCACAGTTCCTCGCAAGGAATGGCTCTTAGCTAGAATATTTCTAGGTATTAGAAAACCAAAGAGAAGTATTCTAGGAATGGAGCTAGCTGGAGAAATTGAAGAAGTTGGTAAAGACGTGAAACTGTTCAAGAAAGGTGATCAGGTTTTTGCTTCTACTTTGTGGTCGAAGTTTGGTGGATATGCAGAGTACAACTGTATGCCTGAGGACAAAGTTCTAGCCATTAAACCCAGCAATATGACTTATGAGGAAGCTGCTACTATTCCTAATTCTGGGATTACTGTTTTAAAGATTCTTCGCAAAGCAAATATCCAGAGCGGACAAAAAGTGCTAATTTATGGTGCATCTGGAAGTACTGGAATTACTGCAGTACAAATTGCCAAATCCTTTGGAGCTGAGGTTACCGGAGTCTGTAGTACAAGCAATTTAGAAATGGTAAAGTCATTCGGAGCTGATAAGGTCATTGACTACACCAAGGAGGACTTTACCCAAAATGGTGAGACCTACGATGTTATTTTTGATGCAGTTGGTAAGATGGAGAAAAGTGCCAAAAAGTCTTCAAAGACCACAGGAATCTTTCTTGACGTTCATAAAGATGCCGGAGGTATGGGTAAACCATCTGAGGTTATTGAACATCTAACCTTCATCAAAGAGCTCTGCGAGGCAGGTAAATTCAAAGCGGTCATAGATAAACGATTCCCATTAGAACAAACTGCTGAGGCTCATGTGTATGTCGAAAAAGGGCACAAAAAGGGAAATGTGGTCATAACTGTAGTGCAGAATAATAAAAACTGACAAACATAATGTAATAAAGAAGTTTAACTTTGTCCTTATGCCTTAATCTATGAGGATGCTAAGAATGAATAAGTCAGAGAAGTTTTGGGACAGAAGTGCAAAAGAATATGAAAATAAAAAAATAAATTGGGAAAAGATTTACAACAAAGCTGTTGAAAACACTAAAAAACATCTTAATAGTAGTGATGTTGTTCTAGACTACGCTTGTGGGCAGGAGTAATAACTGTACAAATTGCTGACTATGTGAAAGAGATTCATGGTATTGGTATCTCATTTAAAATGATTGATGTTGCACAAAGAATAGCAGATGAACGCAAAATTGAGAATATGAATTTCGCAAAAACAACCATATTTGATGATAGATATGAAAGGGAATCATTTAATGTGATTACAGCTTTTAATATTCTTCATTTATTAGAAGATTCAAAAGAGGTTATTGAAAGGATAAATGAATTACTAAAGCCAGGAGGATTATTTATTTCTGAAACACCTTGTTTGGGAGAGAAAAAGTCAGTATTAGGTGCTTTTCTTTTCATCCTAAGTAAATTTAGATTAATTCCATACATGAATTCTTTGAAATTCTCTGAATTAGAAGATTTGCTAACAGAAAGAAAATTCCAAATTATTGAAACTGAAGATCTACAACAAAAACAAACGAATTATTTTATTGTAGCAAAAAAGTTTTAGAGAACTTAATTATAAAACGGAGGGATTTTTAGACTAAAAGATTATTAACATCAAAATTGCATATTAAATGAAAAAAATAAGAGAAGGAGAAGAATCTATTTTTTCTTGCTTCCCTTCTTTTCTGTTTGTGATGGAACAGTTTTGAATAGAACGACAACAATTATAGCAAGTACTAATTGAAACGCACCTAAGATACCAGCTAGTATAAGAATTTCTCCAAGTTTAAAAGTTTGAAATAAACCTGTTTGTTCTACTTCTGGCGGTTCTACTTCAAACACAGAAATAGATACTATATTGGAAAGATCACTATCTCCATAACGATTCGTGGCAACTACAGTATAGAAATAATCTCCTATTGTATCTAAAGAATCCCGATAGCTTTCATCATTAACAGTTGCTAAACGTGATAATGATCCAACTGAAGTTATGAAAGTAGAATCTCTATAAACATCATAACTTTCTGCACTAGGAACTTCTTCCCAAATGATAGTTAAATTACCGATTTCTATACTATCAGTACTAAAAGAATGGAGAATAGTTGCTTCTGGGGGTCCAACAAACTTTCTGAGGAAGATGTCATAATCTCCACCTGAACCTAAATAGTCTGTATCATCGTACCATGAAATTAGAATATGGTTGTTATTATCGAGGAAGATTTTCGGAACAAATGAATTAACATCAGGGTCAAGAGATACAATAGCCATTTGAGACCATTGATTAGAATTCTTCTCTTTGTACTGATAAACGACGTCCCAATCCGTGCCAATACCGCCATAATCAGTTAGATCTTCCCAAGTTAAGTGGATTGTATCATAATCATCAATTACAATATCAGGGAGAGCAGCTGCAAGATCTGAAAAGACCGATATTACTTCTGTTGTTTTCCATGAAGAGAGGTCGGAATCATAATATTTGTAAAAAATATCCATATCGAAACTTGATCCGTCATAATCTGTTGAATCGTGCCAAACAACATGAAGAGAATATTCGCTATCTATACCTATTCTTCCATCACGAGAACTAGCTGTGCTTTCTGTACTTACTAGTTGAGTTGAGGACCAAGTAGCTAATGATGAAGAGAATTTCTTGTAAAAGATGTCATAATCAAATCCTGCTCCATAAATATCATCATTATCAGTCCAAACAAGATGGATAAAGTCCATATTGTCTGCAACTAAATGAGGTTCGATTGAAACGCCTGAAGAATCATCAGTTACTAGAGTCATCCCCTTCCACGTACTAGAACTATCATCGTAGACATTATAGAAAATATCACGATCTGTTCCCCCCAAATCACCAACATCTGTAGGATCTGACCAAGCAACGTAAATGTTATCTTCACTATCGATTACTATTGATATTTCCTGACAATTATTCTCACTTACATCAGAGATGAGAGCATAGGAAGACCATACACCTGCAGAGGTGCGCATTCGATAGAAAACGTCTACATCTGAACCTCCTGCACCTAATAAATCAGCATAGTCTAGCCAAACAATGTGTAGGTTACCCTGTGAATCAATAGCTAGTTGGCTATTTTCAGAAGTTAAACTTCCCTCAGTAGAAACAACTTCAATGCTAGACCAAGTTTCTGTACTATAGTCCCAATTCATATAGAATATATCTCTGTCAAATCCTGAATCAATTAAATCATCAGTATCATCTAGCCAAGTTATATGAATATTATTTGATTCATCCACAACCAGATCAGCGAGATATGCATCATCATCACCTGAAGACAAAACTTCAATCTCAGTCCAAAACCAATTTGAATAATCAGTACTTTTAGAAGTAATTTTATTGAATTCTTCATTTGTTTCTGCTACAGTTCTATTACTTTGATAAATGTAGGGTGAAACAAGAAGAAGAACGCTAAAAACTAGAAAAAATTGTTTTTTCACAATATACACCAATATCTAATTTAGTTAATTCAATCTAAAAACATTTGTCTCAAATTCATAGCATCTTCCAAGAAGGGTATTATTTCCAAATATCTGTAATTAGCTTCCCTAACGAGAAGGATGACTTAACAAGAAGAATAGAGAATACAGTAAGGTGAGTACTTATTATAAGATAGTACAATTATACTTCAAAAAGATTAGATATATTTAAGAAAAACTAAAAAGTGTTCAAACGCTACATATAGAAATATCCTTGGTCCTAAACTTACTTATATCAAATGTGAAACAGATGAGAATAACATGCTTAAGAAAGATGATTATTCCACTCCTATTGATCTTTTCTTTAGTGATAGTTTCTTCTGAATCTCAGTTGATAGATGTTAAAGCTAGTAAGCCTACACTAAACAATCCAGTGTTAGATGCTACAGAAGACTATGTTTTTGACGATAGATGGGAAACCTCGCCCAATTTCGAAATTTCATGCTTTGTTGACATTGATAAGGATGGGGTGGTAGAAGCTATAGCAACAAATGGATTTTATGAGATAGATGGTTTACCAACTGCTGACGCTATTAGTACTTCTAATCCTTATGCTACTGTAGCAGATATAGATAAAGACACAAATGTGGATTTGATCTTTACTAGTGGCACTAGAATAAGTGTTCTAAACAATGATTTTTCTCAACAATGGTTTTACGCTACATCAATTGAAAATGGTTTTTTTCAAACTCCTTGTGTAGCTGACATTACTAATGATGGATATCTGGAACTAATTACTTGTAATTATGCACTAGCTTACTGTATAGATTATCACGGTGACTTACTTTGGGCCTACGATTTTCCAGACTCCAGCCAGAAGGTACAAATATGTGTCATGGATTTGGATGGTGATAAGGAATTTGAGATTATAATTTCTACTAGTAATAGATTACTGTGTTTGAATAATGTGGGAAGCTTATTATGGTCTATAACCTATGATTACAGCAATCCTCATGACATAGCCATTGCAGATTTGGACGATGATTCGACCGATTTAGAGATAGTACAATCTCACGCTAGTAGACTTTACTGCTATGATAAATTAGGAGAACTTCTATGGTCAGCTGATGATGCATACTATAATATCGGTAATCTACTTGTAGCTGATTTCGATAATGATGGAGGAAATGAGATACTAGCTGCACCTTATCAGAGAAATGAATTATATCTTTATGATAATAATGGAGAACTTCTATGGTTTAGAGAAGGAAATTTACCTAATTATGGTGAGTTAGCAATATGTGATTTTGATGGTGATGACACTTTAGAAATTATCATGTCTCCAGATTCAAGTTATATCTATTGCATAAGTCATACAGGTTCCACAGAATGGATACATAGGAAAATGCAATATTCAAACAGGGCACTTCCTTTAGCTTATGATGTAGATGGAGATAATGTTGTTGACATTTTTGTCAAAGGTGGAGGATTTAGCATAGAAAACATAAATTCATCTGGGTCTCACAGCTATTGGACATATAGAGGAGGATTTTCTAGATCAAATAACATAGATAGTGATGCTGACTACATTGATGACAGTTCAGAAATTTATTATGGAACAAATAGCAAAAATGCAGATTGTGATTCAGATGGATTGAAAGATGGTGAAGAAATATATTTCTACCATACTGACCCATGGACAAATGATACAGACAATGATGGTTTACCAGATGGGTGGGAAATCTACAATTTTCTTGATCCTTTAATAAATGATTCAATGGATGATCTTGATTCTGATGGGTTAAATAATTATGAAGAATACCTTTATTCAACTCTAGCAAACGAAGAAGATTCCGATGGAGATGGTTTAACTGATTGGGAGGAAATTACACTTTATCCCTCTGATCCTCTAGATTTTGATTCAGACGACGATGGACTATCTGATGGTGAAGAAATACTTCTATATGGAACCAATGTTACCAATAATGATTCTGATAATGACTTGATGACAGATGGGTGGGAAGTGCACAATTTATTAAATCCACTTGATAATGATTCTTTTGTTGATTATGATTCCGATTTGTTAGAAAATTTAGGGGAATTCTTAAATGATACAGACCCTTGGAATAATGATACAGATGATGATTTTCTAATTGATGGAGTAGAAGTTTTTGTATACAATACTAATCCAACACTAAATGATTCTGATTATGATAATTTGACAGATTATTATGAGATTTTTATTTCTCATACAGATCCAATAAATTTTGATTCTGATGGTGATGGGATGCCAGACGGATGGGAAGTTAATTATACATTAAATCCCCTAGAAGTAGATTCCTTGGAGGATCCCGATTATGATAACCTCATTAATGTGGATGAGTTTGACAATAATACTGATCCTTTTAATCCTGATACTGATGACGATTTAATGCCAGACGGTTGGGAAGTGCAATATGAATTAAATCCGCTCGTTAATGATGCTCCTCTTGATCCTGATACAGATGAATTACAGAATGTTGTTGAATTTAATATTGGTACTAATCCAAGAAAAAGAGATACTGATGATGATGGGATGCCTGATGGATGGGAATACAATAACAATCTAGATCCGTCAACTGCTGATGGTTCTGATGATAATGATGAAGATGGATTAAGCAACTTACTTGAATACCTGCACCGCACAGATCCGAACCTAAATGACACAGACAATGATACTCTACTAGATGGATTGGAAGTTATCACCTATAAAACCAATCCACTAGATTCGGATACTGATGATGACTTGATGACAGACGGTTGGGAAGTGCAAAATGAATTAAATCCTCTTGTTGACGATAGTTTTGAAGACCCAGATGGAGATTTTATAAGCAATATTGATGAATATAAAAGAGGTAAAAACCCTCAACAATGGGATAATTGGTCAGTTCTATTTGGTCTTTTTCTGATTCCAGCTTATCTTCTGATAATTTTCTCATCTTGCTTTCTGCTTTTGAAATCTAAGCACTATATTTTAAGGAAGAAATTTGGTTTTATAAGTTACAAGGATTTACAAACTGCTTCAGAATCCGGTTTCAGTAATGGAGATGAATTTTATACTGCTATACTTGCAGGTTTTTCTACAAAAGAACAATGGCTATCCGCTAATAAGCAAGGTTTCATTTTTGAAGATGAATGGATTGAAGCTCAACAATCAGGATTTATTAGTTTGGATTCAAAGAAAAGCACAGAAAAAATTGGTTTTGATGATTTCATTGAATTTAGAAAGGAAAAAACAGAGACCATGGAAAAATATCGCTTTATTCTTCATAATTTGTTCCAAAATCTTCTTGAGTTAAAAGAGAGTAACAATTTAACAGCTAAGAGAAAAAACCAATTAAAAAACAACTTGAAGAAAGACATATCTGAAATTGAGCCATTAAAAGCTAAACTAATCATATATTCTGATGCTCCAATAGATGATCACAATTTTGATAAATCAGTAATAACTGAAATTCAGAGATTAGATGAACTCGTTTCCGAATTAAGCAAACTGTTGTAATGAGATAAATCGATTGTGGGATTAAAAGAATCTAAGAATCTGCTATTACTTTCCACAATCTTATTCGAATAGTTTATAACAGTAATTTACAAAACATCAGCACGTATGAATCAAGGTAAGAGAAAATTATTAACTATTTTTTTATTTCTTTTACTTGTATTAACATATAATTCAGCTGATATAAAATTAGACGATGCTGAATTTACATCAAAAGGTATGAAAGAAGACACCTTTGATTCATTGATACAGGATTTCGATGAATATTCGTTAGGAATCAGATGGGTAAGAGATCATCCTATGAATACTGAATGTTCCCCGTGTATATCCGATATAGACAGAGATGGAGAATTGGAGATTGTAATAGGTGGTATGTGTTTAGATAAAAATGGTGAGATATTATGGGAAAATGAAGAAAATGCAGTAACAGATACTATCATTGCTGACATCAATGCAGATTCTTCACCTGAAGTTATATTCGGTGTCTCTGGGGGAATCTCATGCTGTGATGCAAATGGTGAAATCTTGTGGCTTTTTGAAGGAAATTCTAAATATACGTTCCCTTGCAAAGAGATAGCTGTTGGTGACTTGAATCTAGATGGGTATTTAGAGATAATAACAGGCACAGATAATGGGTATATTATTTGTTTAGATAGTAATGGAACATTGGTGTGGGAATATGATCACGAAGCAGATAATCCTCCAATAGTTACATATACCTTGAACAATCCCTTAATTGTTGACATAGATTCAGATGGATATTTAGAGATTATTTATTCACAAAGAGATTTAATTTGCTTAAATAGCAATGGAGAACTCAAGTGGAGTACGCCAGTTATGGCTGGGCACAGTATTCCAATTGCTATGGGTAATTTGGACACTAACTTATCAACAAGTGAAATTATTCTGATGAAAAATATTGCACTTGATAAAAGTCTAATCTGTTTAAGCTCAGAAGGAATAGTAAAGTGGGAATATATGTTGGGCTCCGGGGTTCCTCAAGGTTACATTGTAGCTGATCTGAATAATGACTCTATTGATGAGATAATATTAGTAAAACCTAAAAGTGTAACTTGTTTGGATAATTTTGGTAACCTAATCTGGTATAAAGGGGTTGGGCTTGGAAGTGATTTACAAAACCAACCAGCAATAACAGATTTAAACGGAGACAATGAACTCGAAATTCTTGTTGGATTCAACAAGAATACACTAAACTGTCTAGACAAAAGTGGAATATTGCTTTGGAATTTTGCCTTACCACAACTAATTTCTGACGATATTCTGTGTGCTGACATTGATAACGATGGTAAGGTTGAAATATTTCTAAATACACCAACTAGTATTTATTGTATAGAAATTTCTGGAGAAATCACTTCAGGAAAAAATCAGTATTTATGTTCCGGTGGAGATCCATCTAGAACTAATAATGTTGATTCAGACGGAGATTACCTTGTAGATTGTATGGAGGGTTATTTCAACTGTGATAAAAAACAAGAAGATACAGATGGGGATGGCTTAAAGGATGGTTTTGAGGTATATTTGTACAATACAGACCCAACTACAAATGACACTGACAATGATTCATTACCTGATATGTGGGAAATTTATAGTAAATTAGATGCTACAAGAAATAATACTTTTGAAGATCCCGATAGTGATGGTCTCACAAATATTGAGGAATTCACCTATTCTACAGATCCTTTATCAGATGATACGGATAATGATGACTTAAGTGATTATGATGAAGTGTTTATCTACTCTACAGATCCTTCGAGAAGTGATACAGACGAAGATAATCTGAATGATGGGGACGAAATACTTCTTTTTGGAACAGATCCTTTATTACCTGATTCTGACGGAGATGGAATGGAGGATGGATGGGAGACCTATTTTAATTTAAATCCATTGAGTAATGATTCTTATATAGATAATGATACTGATGGATTAATCAATTTGATGGAATTTGAATATCTTTCAGATCCCTTTAATTATGATACAGATAATGACATAATATCGGATGGAGAAGAGGTTTTCCTTTACCAAACTAATCCTATTCTGAACGACACAGATTTTGATGAGCTAATAGATGGAAATGAAATTTTCATTTATTTTACTGACCCTAAAAATAATGATACAGATGATGACTTGATGCCAGATGGGTGGGAAGTACAATATGAGTTAAATCCACTATTAACAGATTCTTTAGAGGATCCAGATTCTGATGAACTTCTAAATATAGATGAATTTGGAAATAATACTATTCCAAATGATTTTGATACAGATGATGACTTGATGCCAGATGGGTGGGAGGTACAATATAATATGAATCCTCTCGCTAATGATGCTCTACTTGATCCTGATAGAGATGAATTGCAGAATGTTATCGAATTTAATATTGGTACGAATCCAAGAAAACGAGATACTGATGATGATACGATGCATGACGGATGGGAATATAATAACAATCTAGATCCATTAACCGATGATAGTTCAGCTGACTCTGATGAAGATGGACTAAGTAACTTACGTGAATATCAATACAATACAGATCCGAACCTAAGTGACACAGATAATGATACACTTATTGATGGATTAGAAGTACATGTCTATCAAACCAATCCTTTGGATCCAGACACTGATGATGACTTAATGATAGATGGATGGGAAGTACAATATGGATTAAATCCTCTATTTGATGATAGTTCTGAAGATCCAGATGGAGATTTTATTGATAATATTAATGAATATTTGCAAGGGAAAAATCCTCAACAATGGGATAATTGGTTGGTTCTATATAGTTTATATTTGATTCCAGCTTATCTTTTGATAATGATCATAGGTTACTATATATCCTTGAAATCTAGATTATACATTTTACGGAAAAAGTATGGTTTTCTATGTATCAAAGACATGAAAATAGCTTCAACATCTGGCTTCACATATGGAGAAGAATTTTATACAGCAATACTAGCTGGTTTTTCTACAAAAGAACAATGGCTATCTGCTAATAAGCAAGGTTTCATTTTTGAAGATGAATGGATTGAAGCTCAACAATCAGGATTTATTAGCTCGGATTCGAAGGAAAGCACAGAAAAAATTGGCTATGATGATTTCATTGAATTTAGAAGGGAAAAAACAGAGACCATGGAAAAATATCGTTCAATTCTTCATAATTTATTCCAGAATCTTCTTGAGTTAAAAGAGAGTAACAATTTAACAAATAAGAGGAAAAACCAATTAAAAAGCAAATTGAAGAAAGATATATCTGAAATTGAACCATTAAAAACTAAACTAATAAAATATTCTGATGCTCCAACAGATGATCACAATTTTGATAAATTAGTAATATCTGAAATTCAAAGATTTGATGAACTTTTTTCTGAAGTAAACAAATTACTAAAATCATAATTGTCATAGGTTATACTATAAACATTTATTAGCAAGAATTAACCATGTACATTCTGGAAGGCTATTATGAGAAAATTCCCTAAGAAAACGATATTCTATTCAATTTTACTTATTGCCATTATTGCACTATTTCCACTCACCTATTACAAATTACCAAAGAACGGTATAATTATAGAAGAAGATAAAGATTTCAGAAAGTATATGTTACCAGGAAAAGGTACTGTAGATAATCCATACAGAATAGAAAATATTGAGTTCAAAAGTCAGATAGCTATAACAATTTCCTACACTTCCAAAGTTTTTATTATTCAAAATTGTGTCTTTCTCAATCTAGAATTAGGTATTGAACTCCGCCATTTAGCCAATAATACTTACAAAATAAGCGATTGTCTATTCGAAAATATTCGAGGGGGCGCAATCATGGCTTTCGATATTTTCAATGGTACTGTAGAGATAGAAGATTGTATATTCAAAGAATCTGGTCAAGCAATACGCTCTGACGTCTGTGATGATATCATTATTAATAATAACACTTTTCAGTCTAATGAAATTGCTTTGTATGTAAATACTTGGTACCCTCCTACTGATTATAAGAATCAAGTAGATGATCGAATAAGCATTACAAATAACACCCTTCTTGATAATATTAGAGGAATTAGAATTCTGCACACAGAATATGTTCAAATTGAAAATAACCATCTTCATAACAATACGCACTATTGGAGCGGGTACCCTGTTTTTGAACCTGGGTTCCAAGTTTTGGGGTCAACTAGTTTGAGTTTGATAAACAACACTCTAGAAGAAGAAACAGTGAGAATAGAAATTTATGAAAATCAATATTATGAAAACCTAATTATTGAAAATGTAACCATCGATGGTGTGTTATTCAAATTTATCAAAGATAGCAGTAATATTGAAATAGACGAAAAAAGTCCCTATTATCTGTTCTACAATTGCGTTAATGTCACATTTAGTAATCTAAATCTCAGTGAAGACATAAGCAGTGCAAGAATGATACTGGCAGAATGTAACAATATTTCTCTTATAAATTGTAGCTTTGAAGGATATGATATATCTTTTTCAAATTGTACTGATATCTCAATAAACAATATTGAAACCTATTACGGAGGAATATATTTCAGATATTGCCTTGATGTAAAATTATCAGAAGTAGAAATTGACATGGGAACTTTGAGAATTAGTTCGTCGGTAAATTTCGAAATTGAGGACATTCAAGTGATGTTCTTTCAAGGCTCATATGGTTATTACTATTATTCTGATACGATTTTCATAATTTATTCATCAAACATTAACGTCTCCAATGCAACAACCTTTGGAGGATCCACAGCGATCTATATGTACAATGCTTCACATGTCTTGATTCAAGATAGTTATTTCACATCTTTAGATTATAATCAAGTTTTTGTGATAAACTATTGCGAGGATATTATTATAATAAATAATCTAATTGAGAAAAAAGTTGAAGCGGATTTAGTTGGTGGAGACTATGATGAAAATGATATTATCAATAATAATACAATCGTTTACATAGGTTAATCTCACTCACTTAAAGGTAACAAACTTCAGAACTTAAATCGTCGAATTTAAATAACAAGTAAGCGGGTTGAGCTTTGTGCAATATAGGAGCAATCGTTCTAGAGATACGGAAAAGGATCAAACAAAAAGAAAACCTCCAAGTCGTTCTAGAAGTAAAGCAGGTTCATCATCTTATAATAGGTCATCTAAAAGATATGACACTAGAGACAGAAGACAGTCAGATAGAGGAACCAAGGAACTTCATACTGTAATCTGTGCTAAGTGTAAGAAAGAAACTACTGTACCGTTCAAACCTTCAGGTATCAAACCCGTTTACTGTAGAGATTGTTTCCAAGAACAAAAACCACAAGATGGTGCTGTAAGACGATTATCTAGTCGTTCTAGCAGTAGACCAAATTCTCGATCTTCTGACAGTTCTCGAGCAAGATATGACGCTAGAGTCAGAAGACACACAGAAAGAGGGACACCGGAACTTTACACAACAACTTGTAGTAACTGCAATAGAAATACTACCGTACCTTTCAAACCAACAGGAACTAAACCAGTCTACTGTAGAGAATGCTACAAAAAGTTAAAACCACAAGATGGATCTGCTCCGGTAAGTCGATTTCCCAAGCGCTCTAGAAGTAGACCTAACGATCGTTCTTCTAGCAGGTCTCCCACGAGAATTGCCTCTAGAGCTAGAAGACAGTCAGATAGAGAATCCATAGAACTCCATACGGTAATATGTGATAAATGTAAGAAAGAAACAACTGTACCTTTCAAACCTTCGGGAAATAAACCAGTTTATTGTAAATCGTGTTTCCAAGATTCAAAACTAAAAGCTAAGTCTCCAAAAGAAACTACTAAAGTACAAGATGAAGTTGATGAAGTTGTAGAAAGATTTGGTGATAGATCAGGACCATACAGAAAGAGCAAAAGGATGCACCAAACTACTTGTAGAGAATGTAATAAGGAAATAACGATTCCTTTCAAACCAACAGCTGACAAACCCATTTATTGTCAAGAGTGTTTTACGAAAATAGCAAAAAAGAAATAGATTCAAATAAGAGAGAAACTCACTTTCTTCATTGTTTATGAAACTTAAGGGAAAAAATTATTATTGTGAACATTGTTCTAGTTCTTTGAGATAATGACTAGACTCCTCATCAATGAAGGAATTCAACAAAAAGCTGAAGAAGATCTTCTTAAATTGATGATTGGAGAGAATCTGCAACCTGAATTTTTCAACTACTCTCCTTATATTCTAAGAATTATCAATGAGAAATTGTTAGAAAAAGGTATAAGTTTGGGTCTTGGAGAAAAAACTGATAAGAAATTAATTGACAAATATTGGAAAGATTTGACTCTCCCAATTGAAGCTGATATACTCGTAAGAAAAATTGATTGTATTAATGTTAATTCTTCTTATGAGTTAGTAATTTTAATCAAGGATGGTGCAACAAGATTAAAAATCTGGGATGATTTGTACAGTTTAAAAAAACTGAAACCAAAAAATGATAGAGTTTTTCGAGGAACCTTTTCACAGTTTGAAGATATTTCAATTGACGAAGTTCTCAGTCAGTTACATGATATCCTAGAGAAAAACTCTTTATCTTTCAAAGATGAAAATTACGTTTTAAAGAGAAAACAAATAAAAAAAGAAAATACTTTGTTTGAATATAATTTTCCATCAAATATCAGTTTTTCTTGCTTATTTTGCAATATGTGTGAGTTACCTAGTAACTATTCAGTTAACCCTATACCAAATAAAAATGAGCATCCTTTCCAAGATCTATTTACAGAGAAGAGGATAGGTTTTCCTTCAAATTTAGCTTGTCTCTCTCTAAATGAAGGAATCGAGATTTCCTCTGCAGCTAATAAAAGAATCGAAGAGTTTTGTTATCCTATAATTTATCTAAAGAATAATTCAGGAGATATTATTGATTTCCAACTTGCTCTAAGACAAAACGATGGAGTCTGTGTTTTTCAAGACAGAATAAAAGGGAAATGTACAATCCATGAAAGTAAACCTCTAAACTGTTTTAGTTATCCTTTCATTATACATAATGTAGATAACAATCATTTTACCATTGAAATAGATTTTTCCTGTCCAGGTATAAAAGAGGAAAGTCAGCATTCTGAAGATCATTTTTTGAACGAAATAGTTAGAAGAATATCTGACAGGAAAATTACAGATATAAGTTTTAAGGAAATTCTGTCTTTGAAGTGGAATTTATCAGAATATTTTAAGGATGGAGAAAGAGTTTGCCAAGATGAGATTGATGAAGCTTCTAATATGATCATAGGGGAATATAGTTCTATTAATGAATAATAGATTTTAATTATAGGGAAATCATCAAAATTGCTCGATTTTTGCAGATACAGGAGAGGATAGAATTGTGCGAACAGAGTTTGGTGATTATAAAGATGAGCTAGCAGAACATGGATGTTCTTTGATAAATCTGTAAAATCAAAGATTCAGAGATTCGATGAACTGGTTTCTGAAGTTAACAAACTGCTAAACTAGGATGGTTAGTCTATTTAAGCGATGAATCTGCTGGTTCAGCAAACTTCTCAGGTTTTACCAATTCACTGAATCTTTAGTGTGAAATTCAATGATATTAAGAGAAATCACTAACCTACTCAGCTTTTGCGAATAGTTTATAACAGTTATTAAGAACAACGTGACAATAATGAATCAAAGTGAGAGAAAACATAAATTTATTCTTTTGTTTCTTTTGCTACTATTCTCGTATGTATCAACAAATACGAAACTGAATGATGGTGAATTTACTTCAACAATCCCAGAGAACCTTTATCTTGAATCAAAGCTACAAGATTTCACTGAGTATTCATTAGGAATCAAATGGGAAAGTGGACATCCTTCTAATACTTACTGTTCACCTTGTATCTCGGATATTAACAAAGATGGTGAATTGGAGATTATTGTAGGTGGAATATGTTTAGATAAAAATGGTGAAACACTGTGGATCAATGTAGAACAAGTATCAAGCGATACGATTGTAGCTAACATCAATGCTGATTCTTCACCTGAAATAATTTACAGCTTGTATGAGGGTATCAGATGTAGAGATGCAAATGGTAACCTTCTTTGGTCTTATGAGGATGATTCAAGATATTTATATCCTGCAAGAAATATCGCTCTTGGAGATTTGAATTCAGATGGAAATATGGAGATAGTAGCATGTACTAATAACGGTTATATCATATGCTTGGATTGTAATGGTACACTCTTATGGGAATTTGATGATGGAAAAGGAAATCCACCCAATCAGATAGATGTTTTGTCTTGTCCAGTAATCGTGGATTTAGATTCTGATGGTACTTTGGAAATTTTATACACACATAGAGATTTAGTTTGTTTAAGTAGTGATGGAAATCTCAAATGGAGTACTGTAGTTTCCTCTACCTCCCATGTTTCAATTGGAGTTGGTAATTTCGACACTAACACATCAACTATTGAAATTATAATCGACGATTATGGAGGAATAAGTTGTTATAACATGAATGGAGAAAAATTATGTTCCTCAATTAGATTCAGTAATATAATCACAGGGTTCATTTTAGCTGATTTAAATGATGATTTCATCAGTGAAGTAATCGTAACAACTGATAGACATGTTTATTGCATTGATAATGCTGGAGAAATTACTTGGCAACATAATGCTCAACGTGATTTAAGGAATCAACCAGCAGTTTTAGACATAAATGGTGACGATAACCTCGAAATTCTTTTTGGTTCTGGAACATATACACTTTCTTGTTTAGATCAAGATGGATTACTTTTGTGGAATTTTGCTATACCCAAAAGGATATCTGACGAAATAACTTATGCAGACATTGATGGGGATGGAAAGGTTGAGATATTTCTAAATGTTTGGGACAGTATTTATTGTATAGAGATCCATGGAACTATCACTTCAGGAAAATATCAATATCTATGTTCAGGTGGAGATCCATCTAGAACGAACAATATAGATTCAGATGGAGATTATATAGTAGATTGTATGGAAATGCATTTCAACTGTGATCAAGAACAAGAAGATACTGACGGAGATGGCTTAAAAGATGGTTTTGAGGTATATTTGTACAATACTGATCCGACTACAAATGATACTGACAATGATTCATTACCTGATATGTGGGAAGTATATAGTAAATTAGATGCTACCAGAAATAATACTTTTGAAGATCCAGATAGTGATGGTCTAACCAATATTGAGGAATTCAATTTTTCAACAGATCCTTTGTCAGATGATACAGATAATGATGACTTAAATGATTATGATGAAGTATATATCTATTCAACAAATCCTATAGACAATGATACTGATAATGATAATCTTACAGACGGTGATGAAATTCTCATTTACAATACAGATCCTTTAACAGCTGATTCTGATGATGATGGGATGCCAGATGGGTGGGAGGTAGACTACGGTTTTGATCCTTTGATCAATGATTCATATGTAGATAATGATACAGATGGGTTAAGCAACTTACTTGAATTTGAGTACCTCTCAAATCCTTTCAATAACGATACGGATAATGACATAATATCGGATGGGGAAGAGGTTTTTATTTATTTTACCAGTCCCATCCTAAATGATACAGATTTTGATGAACTACTAGACTGGGATGAAATTTTTGTTTATTTTACTATGCCAAATAAAAATGACACTGAAGATGATGGGATGCCAGATGGGTGGGAAGTAAATTACTCATTAGATCCACTTGAAGATGATTCCTTAGAAGACCCAGATTCTGATAACCTCCTAAATATAGATGAATTTGGAAATAATACTAATCCTAATAGTCCGGACACTGAAGATGATGGGATGCCAGATGGGTGGGAAGTGCAATATAATTTGAATCCACTTGTTAATGATGCTCCAAGTGATCCAGATAGAGATGAATTACAGAATGTTGTCGAATTTAACATTGGTACAAATCCAAGAAAAAGAGATACAGATGATGATGGGATGCCAGATGGGTGGGAATACGATAACAATTTAGATCCGACAACCTCTGATGGTTCTGATGATTCTGATGAAGATGGATTAAGCAACTTACTTGAATATCTGCATAACACAGATCCAAACCTAAATGACACAGACAGTGATTCTCTTGTTGATGGATTAGAAGTTATTGTCCATAAAACCAATCCGCTAGATTCAGACACTGATGATGACTTGATGCCAGATGGGTGGGAAGTGCAAAATGAATTGAATCCTCTATTTGATGATAGTTCTGAAGACCCAGATGGAGATTTTATCAAGAATATTGATGAATATTCACAAGGCAAAAATCCTCAACAATGGGACAATTGGTTGATATTGTATGGTTTATTTTTGATTCCCGTTTATCTTTTGATAATATTCTTAGGTTACTATATACCATTGAAATCTAGGCATTATGTTTTACGAAAAAAATATGGTTTTCTAAGTTACAAAGATATGCAATTAGCTTCAGAATCAGGGTTTAGTAATGGTGATGAATTTTATACCGCTATACTTGCAGGTTTTTCTACAAAAGAGCAATGGTTATCTGCTAATAAACAAGGTTTCATTTTTGAAGATGAATGGATTGAAGCACAACAATCAGGATTTATTAGTTTGGATTCAAAGAAGAGTACAGAAAAAATTGGTTTTGATGATTTCATTGAATTTAGGAAGGAAAAAACAGAGACTATGGAAAAATACCGTTTTATTCTTCATAATCTGTTTCAAAATCTTCTTGAATTAAAGGAGAGTAATGATTTAACAGTTAAGAGAAAAAAACAATTGATAAATGACTTGAAGAAAGATATATCTGAAATTGAACCAGTAAGAGCTAAATTAATCAGATATTCTGACACTCCAACAGATGATCATGAGTATGATAAATCAGTAAAATCTGAAATTCAAAGATTTAAAGAACTGGTTTCAGAAATAAACAAACTACTAAAACTATGATAGTTCTACCTTTCTAATTGAAATTTCTGATGGATCAATCTCCTTATTCTTTACAAATTGTTTAAAATGCTCCTTGAAGAAGATATTTCATGAGTTTATCCTCCAAATGAACAGATTCTCTTAATTCATTAAAGAAAACACAAGTAAATTACCCTAAATTTTAGAAAAATATAGTTAACTAAATACTTAAGCAAAAGGTTTAATTTAATTACAAACATTCTTTATATAATTTACACAAGAATATACCAAGGATTACTATTATGTCAAAGAACAAAGGAAGAGTATTAATCTTATTTGCTTTTCAGTTAATTTTACTATTTGGATCCTTTGTTCCACACTCCAAGATAGTTGCTCTCGATAAGGTATTATTTAGTGAAGAAGCAAATGTGATTCAAGTTCAATCCACTCTACCTTCAGATGACATTTCACTATTTTCTGATTATAGTTTAAGTATCGAATGGACATATGAATTGGCATATTTTCGAGATTCTGCTCCTATTATTTCTGATTTGGATTATGATGGAAAATATGAATTACTTATAAGTGATCATAACGGGAATATTCATTGTATAGAAAATAACGGCTCCAGTAGATGGGTTTTTGCAGACAGTGAATTAAGAGGTGGTTGTTTCATATCAATTGCAAATTTTGACAATGATGTATATCCTGAAATTATAGTTACAAGTAGTTCTTCTTACGTTTTTTGCTTAGATGATGATGGTTCAGAAATATGGCGATTTCAATCGAATGGAGATATTGGATCAACTTCAGCTATAGCAGATTTGAATAATGATGGGAACATGAATATTCTTTTTATTTGTAATGATGGATTTAGCACACTACATACAGAGGGGGCAGGTTTATTCTGTTTGAACAGTACAGGACATATTGAGTGGTTCTACTCCATAGATACAACGAATCACTATTATTCATACTCATCGCCATTAATAATAGATGTTGATAATGATAGTCAACTAGAAGTAATATTACTCGCTAAATCAGAGATTGTATGTCTTAATCGCTTTGGAAACGAAGAGTGGTCATATTTTGGTTACTTCGACACATATTCATCACCAAGTTGCGCTGATTTAAATAATGATGGAAAATTTGAGATTTTAATGTATGGGAACTCTGATCCTGGTGGTCGATTGACAGCAATAAGTTATTATGGAAATGATTATTGGTCATGTGATCTTGGAGAAGGTTATTTAGATGGCAGTATATCTGTTGCTGATCTAGATAATGATAATTATCCGGAAATAATTTTAGGAAACGATGCAACATATCTTTTCTGTGTAAGTCACACAGGAACATTACAATGGACATTTCAAGCTGGAAATTATGAGGAGAATTTCAGATGCTCACCAGCTTTAACAGATATTGAAAATGATGGTAAGTCAGAAATAATAGTTTTCACTGATAGTCTTCCTGGTACTGGATTTTCAAGTTCCAAATTATATATCTTAAACAACTTAGGAGAACAAATTTGCGAATATTCTATGGCAACTGGTTTTGATGCACATCCATGTCAAGCTGATTTAGATAATGACAATATCCCTGAAATCATATGTGTAAATGATAATGGTGATATTTACTGTTTTACAATTCTAGGTACCTTAGAAACAACGAATAGTATTTGGTGGGGTTTCCAAGGTAATATTGCTCGTAATGGTCATATGGACACTGATGGCGATTTCTTAGATGATGCTACCGAGCTTCATTATGAAACTAATAGCACTTTAAACGATTCTGATTTCGATGGAATAATGGATGGATACGAAATTTATTTTACAAACTCAGATGCTCTAAACAATGATACGGATGGAGACGGATTACTTGACGGGTTTGAATTTGATAATAATTTAAACCTAAATGCCAATGACAGTTTAGTGGACGATGACAATGACGGGATAAATAATTTAGAGGAATTAACTTACCATACCAATCCTAATAAATACGATACAGATGGAGATGGGTTAGGGGACGGGGAGGAAATTTTCTTCTATCTCACCAATGCAACTTATTGGGATAGTGATTATGATCAGGTAGGGGATGGAGATGAAATTGCATTAGGAATGGATCCTCTGGTTCATGATTCAGCTGAAGATTTTGATGATGATGGTTTAACTAACCTTGAAGAGATTAACATTGGAAGTAACATCAATATAAACGATACAGATGGGGATGGAATCATCGATGGAGACGAAGTGTTACTTTACCAGAGTAATCCTCTTCTAAATGATACGGATGGAGATGGGTTACTAGATTTTGAAGAAATATTTACTTATTTTACATTGCCAAATTCAGTAGATTCCGATAATGACACTCTTACAGATTATCAAGAAATTTTTACTTATTTCACTGATGCTAATAATTTTGATACGGATGGAGACAATTTAGATGATGCGTGGGAAGTAATTCACTTTCTGAATCCTCTTGTTAATGACAGTTCTGAGGATGCTGATGGAGATGGGTTAACAAATTATCTGGAGTATATTTACAACACAGATCCTTGGGATATGGATTCAGATGACGATGGTTTATCAGATGGGATGGAAGTAAATACTTACCTTACAAATCCTCTATTAAGTGACAGTGATTTCGATGGTATTACTGACGATTGGGAGGTTTATAATGGCCTTAATCCCAACTTTGATGATAGCAGTATTGATTATGACAATGATTTACTTACCAATTTCTGGGAGTATTATTATAATACTCAACCATTTAACAATGATACAGATGGGGATGGGATGCCGGATGGTTTTGAAACCATAATTTTCATGTTGAATCCTTTAAATCCTGATGATGCTTCAGTTGATTTTGATAATGATGGATTAGATAATTTATTAGAATATCAAATTGGTACTAATATTTGGTCTAAAGATACAGATGGGGATGGGATGCCGGATGGTTGGGAGTATAATAATAATCTCAACCCACTAATTGATGATTCAAGAAAAGATTATGACAACGATGATTTAACAAATTTGGAAGAGTATACGAAGGATAGGAACCCTTTCAAATGGGATAATTGGGAATTAATTATTTATTGGCTAATTCCCGTAGAAGTAATCATTTTAGGAATACTTGTTTTTATAACTGTTCGAGTTGTTCGAAATAAGCGAGCTAGAAGACGAGGTTTTCTATCTTATAAGGATGCTAAACCAAAACGAGAAGCAGGATTTCATTTTGGTCATCTCTATTTTAGAGCAAAAGAATTAGGTTTTGATAATTATAATGACTGGAAAAGAGCTCTGCAATTAGGGTTTTCAGCTTTTGAAGAATGGCAATATGCTAAAAATAATGGTTTTTACACTAAAAAAGAACAAATTGATTTCGCTGCAAAGGGTTTCTCTAATTACGAAATATTTGTAGATACCTTAAAGAATCAGTTAAATCTAATCATACGCTTAAATAATCAACTCTTAGCACTAATCATAGATGTAGCAACCGAAGATTATTCAAGAGATAGAGACCAAATTCAAGATTTGGAAGAATTAAAAAACAAAATTATGGAAATTGAACCAGTATACAACTTATTTGTAGATTTGTCTGATTTATCAACCAGAAACTATAGGTTAAATAAAAACGTAAAACTTGAAAAAGAACGTTCAGAGGAACTAAGACGAAAGGCTCTATTCTTTTTTGAGGAAAAAATGTGGGATGTAATCTAATAGCATATTTGAAACCACATTCTTTCAATGCGATAAATTATTAAACTGTTTAACTTTAGTCAGATACGTATGATAACCATTAAGTGTGGAGATAAGAAGTTTCGAGATGTCGAGCTTGTCGGTTTTGATAAGGATGGCACACTTCTAGACATATGTATGTATATCCCAGTAATGCAGAAACGTTCAGAAGTCTTTGCTAAAAAATACAAACTTCCTGAGGAAGCTCACGATCAACTTCTCGAGTTATTTGGTGTTGATCCCAAAACTAACACTATTATTGAGGGTGGATCAATACACGAACCTAGAGTTAACAATTTGCGTAATGTTCGATATTTTCTACAAAACTTCTCAGTTAATGTTACAATAGGTGAACTTTCAGATATTTTCGACCAAGTCGACGATAAAGTTGATTTTAGTTCATACATCAAACCTTATCCCGGTGTGAAGGAATTACTAGAAAAACTAGATGCGACTGGTGTTAAGATTATTGTATTTACTCATGATAGCACCACTCCAGCTACCAAGCATTTGAAAAGCGCTGGGATTAGAAAGCATTTTGACTTGATTTTAGGGATTGATGTTGATTCTCCATATCAACGCAAACCTGCTCCAGATATGTTACAATATGCATGCAAAGTTTTGGATGTTGATGTTTCAAAATCAATTGTATTTGGTGACGATAATCGTGATATGCTTCTAGGAAAGAATGCGGGTAATTTAGGTTGTATAGGTGTTTTAACAGGCAGGTCAACAGAAAAAGAATTGGTTGATGCTGATGTTATTCTTTCATCCGTTGCTGAAATTGAGATAAAATAATAATCAAATTTAAAAATAAAAATTGAAAAGCAGATGTTTCTGTTTTTATTTTTCTGCTATTTCTATATTGAGATAGTCTTCGATAATTCCTTTTAGTTTATCCTTGGTAACTCTCATATCCTCAACTATTATCCCGTCTTGCAATCGTATCAATCTGAATCCAGGTCTTACAAGAGATAAATCGTGGGTTGACATGAGAATTGTCGTGCCATATTGCTTTGCTGTATCCATAAGTAGAGTGATGATATTTCTAGCAAGTCTTGAGTCGACATTAGCTGTTGGTTCATCTGCGAGGATGATTGGAGCTTTTCTCGCTAAAGCGATTGCCAAAGCAGCTCTTTGACGTTCTCCTGCTGACAGTTCCACTCCGTATTGATTGATTTTGTGATCAATTTCCACATCTTCAGCAATACTGGGAATATCTTCTGTCGTGAAATGATTAACTGAATTGAAAATTCTTGGAATTATCATATTCTCATGGACTGTATATTGTTTGAAGAGATTATTGACTTGACTTATCATGGCTAGTTCATTGAATCGGAAATTTGCAATATCTCTTGAATCACCATTAACAATATCGAAATCCTTTATTTTGATTTCACCATCATCGGGAGTTTCTACACCAGATACTACATTCATCAAAGTGGTTTTTCCTGCTCCACTCTTACCTGAAAAAACAACAAAGTCTCCTTGATTTACTGTAAATGATACATCCTTCAGAACATCGTTTGTTATTCTTCCCGCAGGGAAAGACTTGTAAAGATTTGAAACTTGTATAATTGGTGTCCTTTTTTTCGGATAATCGAATTGTTGTTCAAGAAGTGGTTTGATTTCTTCAAAAGACACCTTACCTTCATCATCTTGTTGTAGTTCAGCTTCAGGTTGTTCTTCCATAGTTGTATAATTCTCAAGTATATCTTGAATCTGATCCTTGCTTACATCACTTGGGTTAAACATAAAGGTAAATCTCTTTGAAGGATGGATGTCGAACTCAACCATATGCTTGTAATCACCACCAACAAAAACTTCATCTGGTAACCTAACGAATTGAGAGCTATCAATAACAGATTGAAGAGTAGATTCTTGCGGTCTTAAAATAAACTCTAGCTCACTTCTATCGACATCAAGATTAACACCAACTAAACGACCGTCACGTATGATGAAGCTTTTCTTGAAAGCATTCCTAAATCTAAGATCGTGTGTTACAACAAGAATAGTAGTGTTATATTGATCATTGAGATCTTTGAAAGTAGCTACAATATCGTTAGTATTTGCGGTGTCTAATTGACCTGTAGGTTCATCAGCTAGTATCATAGCTGGTTTCTTTGCTAGAGCTACACCTATACTAGTCCTTACTGCTTCTCCTCCACTTATTTTTGTCACTGGGTTTGTTCTTATTTTATTTAGATTTAACAGTTTTATTAGATCATCCGTTTCCTTTCTCACTGTTTGTCGATTAACATATCTCATTTTCATTGGCAGCATGATATTCTTTTCTACCGTTAGATTTGACAATAGGTTCTGGTGCACATATTGGTTCACTATTCCCATTCTTTCAAATCTGAATTGTCTCATGTTTTTCTCATTTAGATCGGCTATATTTGTTTCGCCAATATAGACTGACCCACCACTAGGTTTCAGTACCCCCGATAAGATTTTTACCAATGTGCTTTTGCCAGCACCTGAAGGTCCGATGATCGATGCAACTTCTCCTTCGTTTATGAATAGATCGAGTCCTCTTAGTGCTGATACCTTCAAATCTGTGACAGGATCGTGATACACTTTAATTAGATCTTTGCATATTATCATTTTTCTCTACTCCATTACTGTTGGTGCATATTTACCAAAATCCCTTTTCAGGAATAGGTTCATGAATATGTAAATCATCAGTGGTATTCCTACTATCAGCATCGTTATCATCAGCCATGGAAAGTTCACATGCATTTCATACGGTGCTGCCCCATAGCTTAGTTGTATTAATGTTGGTCTTACTGCTAGCAATCCAACTGCCGTTCCTATCACCATCGACGGTATAATTGCTGCTATCAGTGTCTGTATTGCAGACATGTTTATTATCGTTGGAACATTTATTCCCATCTTCTTCATGATGTCATGTTTCACAACTCTTCTTTCTAGAATCTTTATTGATGTTGTAAAGCTTGAGAATAAAAGCACTGCTGCCGATACAAACAAGGATAGTATCATTTCTATGATGAATATATTATATAGAGGTGTTTTCAGCGTATCTTTCACATCTTCCACTGTTCTTACTACTTGTCCTCCTGTGCATGGAAAGATTTCTCTTTTCACTTCTTCTGCTTTATTTACATCATACAACTTAAGATATAGATCATCAAATGTTTTCAATCTTGTCAGTATGATATTATCTATTGCATCAAATGCTTCATTTGATATTATCATCATGGTTCTTTTTTCTGCTGCTTCTTGTTCATCATAATATACTGGAAACAGATCAAAGAACTCTATTATTTCCAACCTATGAATTAGGGTAGTGTTTGCTACTAATGCTTGGAATGACATTGTGGACCCAATCTCTTTGTTAAATATCTGTTGCACAGATCTTGAAGTTATACATGTTGTATTTGTCAGTTTTTTCATCTGTGACCATGCCAGATCTGATATTGATTGAGGTGGTTTCTGTATAATATTCGTAAACTCCGTCGTATTGACTACCACTATTCTTGTATTCGTATATGAACCTGAATACATCGTATATACTCTAACATTAGTAGCAAATCTCACTTCTGGCATTGCTTCTATTTGTTCCTTACTTATCTCTGTTATTTTATTCCAGCTTTCAACTTTGACATCTGCTCCGTTTATGAAGTAAGCTTGCTGTCCTAGCGTGCTTTCTTTTGAATACGGAACAATCAACACTGGTACTAGAATACATACGATCAGTAAGAATATCAGTGTTATATTTTCAAAATACTTAATATCCTTGCTAATTTCTGAGAATAGGAAACTTGTTCTTGTCTTTTTCGAATTCCATAACGCATACCCTATACCTTTCCAAATCATTGATAGAATCTTAATGATGAATGGTAATCCACCAATTAGACTGAATATAGCCCCGATAATTGTTAGGTACAGATATATGATGAAATTTTCAACATGTGAATCATAGTACGCTAAAAAGGTTTGATTGTAGAAGTACAAGAATAGAAATACTCCCATCACTAAAAAGAATAAATCTCTCCATGAAATTGCTTTTATTATTTTCATGAAAGTGCTTGGCACTTTTTCTACTTTTTTCCTTCTTCTTATAATCATCAATATTCTGGGTACTGAAATTATAAATAGAAACGCAAATACAATTACTAATTCAAATGGTACATTCCCTATTACTAGATTTGTATCTTCATTTCTGAAAGTTATAAATCCATTAACTTTGATCAATGGTATTGCCGTTAGTATAGCTATCCCAAAGCTTACTACACTTGCAATTAAGATTTCGAAGAATCTTATTGAAAGATAAATTGACGTTATTTGTCTATTTGGTATTCCTCGGTTTCTTAAGATTTCAATTTCACTTTGATAACTTGACGAAAATAGTTCCGATGATTCAAATACCATAAAGATTGAAAGCAATACAGCAGGTATTGCAAAAATCAATAATCTAGCCATATTATTTAGATAGTAAGAATTGAAATCTTCAAAAAACTCCTTGATTTCTGAAGTATATACATTTTGAGCATTACTCACTCCTATAGTAATAGCAGATAGTGCATCAAAACTGAACGTAAACACCTTCCCTTCAAGCTCCTCTTGTTCGGTTGCCAGTGCTGCTCGTTCTTCTATTCTAAAATTGTCAAAGTTATAATCAAACTGATAGTACCCACGTACAATATTTAGTTTGAGTTTAGTATCACTTTTATTAAAGAAATCAAAGAATAAACTCTCTTTTGTAAGAATTTCCTTTTCTTCAACTATAGAATAGATATCGTTTGGAAAATCTAAATATGTAGAAATTTTTCTAAGTTGTGCAACATTAAGCGGACTAAAGAAACCTACTACTGTAGCATTTATCATATAGTCATATACTTGTCCCCCTACATCTTCATTTGCTGCAATAACCATTAGAGTATCATTGAGTTGTATTTGCTGGTATCTTGAAACATCCTGAGCCAACCTATAACTTATGATTACTTCACTCTTATTTTCAGGAACTCGACCTTCGTAAATTAGAGTTTGCATAAACTCATCAGAATCTTCAGGAAGACCTACAAAATCATAATCATTTTTATAAAATTGAGTTTCACTAAACTGGTAATATACATACGGTACCGTATAGTATGCAGATATCACCCGGTCCACATATTTTTGTACATACATACCATCATATATATTCAAGATTTCTTGCTTTGCATTATTGACATAATCATCTTCAATTGTGAAATTATCTATTCCATTTGAAACAAATGATGTAACCACTCTAGCTGACACATCGGAATCAGTAAGCATTGAATTTGCATTATAGTAAGCGGTGATCATTGCTGATTCTTCAGATTGTGCAATAATGATTGCTGAGCTAAGTAGATAACCTGTTATAATAAAACCTGCTAGAGTTAGAAAAGTTCGCTTCTTATTTGATGTCCATATTGTAAAAACAGTACTTGTTACATTTCTAATGTATCGTACTACGTTTTTGAAGTACAGAACAAATTTAGAATGTTCTCCAACTTGCGTATCAGTAAGAAAAGCTGATAGTTTTTCCTTATTTCTTCTTATGTAAATTACTAGGGAAGTAATTATGATTATTAGTACTACTCCAATTGTAACAGGAATATACCATAATGTTGTGAAGAATACTACCCAAGGATTGAACGATGTTAGATTCTCAATAACGACTGAGGTATCAAAATTTTCTGATGTTACTACGAATAAACTAATAGCTTGTTCTTCAATATATTGAATACCCACTGTTGGACTATACTCTGATGGGTTCACAGTGGTATTATACAAAAGAACATAATCATTTCCATAAATGAACGTTGAGAAGAAGCCATCAGAAATATGATTTGATGTAGGTATGGGGTTAAATTGCCAAGAACCTGCTGACATAGAAGCATAGTATATATTCACAAAATTTGTACCCTCCTGTGCATCAGAAAGAATTAATGTTTTGGTATCTCCTTCAACTTTGTAATTAAAATCTGAAGGATTTGTATATGAGATAGCTTGAGAATGCTCTATAATATCTATTCCATCAAAAGTACCCCAAAACATTCTATTTGGATTTATAAACATGAAACTAAGCAGATCTGTATCCTCCGCTACTGCTACAACTTTCTCAACATCAAAAAATACATCGCTAAAACCTTGTTGATCTACTGGGATCATCATCTCCATAAAACTGTTGAGAATTCCTATCCCTATCCCATATGGTCCAGTATAGTCGTATAAGTACCACATATCTCCATTTCTATCAACTAGTGTTTCTACAACATTTTGGTAAAGTGATGGAGGTGTTATGATGAATCTTTCAGTATTCCATATATGAAGAAAACCATAATGATGAGTCATGTTTACTGTAGTCATCATATCGTCATCATACTTATTGTGAAATATGTGAATAAACCCATTTGCATAATCAACATCAAAATAAGTGATATAGAATAAATCATGTTGTGTGATTGAATAGATTTCTGTGGTTATTACATTGTTTGGCATCCAATTATAATTATAGAAAACCATGTCTCCTAGAAGTGTAAAAATGCTGTAGACTACTCCAATATTTATGTCACTATTATATGTAGATCGAATTACAAGTCCAATCGCATCTTCTACAATAATTTCAAAAGTTGGTTCCCCATCTATATAATAAAGATGAACTAATCGATCTGTTTCAGCTGTTACGATATGGATGAAAACATGTAAATCTCCATGCATGTCCACCACGGGAAATGATTCTTCGATTCCTCCTCCTTCTTCAAATCCTGTCATATAAAGAATTTCTTCATTGTCAGCTGCAGTAGAAAACGTGAAAATAGGTGCTAAAATCAGTAACATTGTTATAAATAATAGTCTAACCTTATATCTCAATACAATCACACCAAGTTTAATTGATACGTATATATCCTTTTTTAAAGATAGGTAACGTGTTCCGAGAATCAGTTCTCAGATAATATGATGCGTGATTTCAAGGAAACCTATCATCTTTTTATGTGGCATTTTCAAGAGCATTTACAAATCTTAGGGATGTGGGAAAGGCTTCTCAAATCCATGAGAAAATTTTTATACTTGTGTACAAAAGGCATATTAGAACAAATTAAAGGGGTAATTAGATGAAATCTGAAGATTCTACACCAGGATATATTCCAAAAGCTATAAAACACATTCCCTCTGTAAGAAATGATTCAATTTTCACAGATTCAAATTATCTTTTTCTACGTCTGATTCTCAATCAAAAAGGCCCCTTAACCATCAGCAACATTCAAGAAGAATTTTTGGCGAATAATAATGAGAAATCTGTCAAAACTATCTATCGTTATTTAGGGAAATTGACCGATAAAGGCATGGTAACTAAATGTGGTAAAAGAGTTTACGAGAACAATAAATCCGAGACTCTATATGGTACAACTGCTAAATTCTTTTTAATTGGTGTTGAAACAAATCCTTTCACCGATATTGAAGATAAAGATATGATAAAGATTCGCAAAACTCTTGTTGATTTCATTAGCAATGTTCTTCAAAATAATTTTGAAGGAAAAGAGATAGATGCGCAGTGTTTTGAGAAAAAAATAATTGAGTGGTATACCATTGCTAATGCAGAGTTGATCAAGAATTTCGAAACAGCAACAGAAGAAGTTATCAACAATGTTATGACAGCTGAAATGACTACTGATTCCGGGAGATTTCTTATGGACGTAATTTTTTGGATAGGATTAATAATCAAAAACCCTACACTTTTTGAAGATATCAAAGGCTGTTTGAAGGATATTTAATTTGAAAATTATTCTTAACTGTCATTTTCACTAAAATATTAAATAGGTCTAGATACATAAACAAACGCATGAAGACTAAGTATTTGGCACTAATAATTTCTGGTTCAATAATTCTCGCAACTTCAATCACTTTACTTGTTATCTATTTACCAAATAATGATGTACCTGAGCCAGAATTCAATTGGGTGTTTCCAGAGAATAGCACCTACTATGATGATTATGTCAAAGTGCCTTATATGCCCTCAATGAGGGATGGGGTCAAGTTAGCCACTGACGTATATATTCCAATAAACATTAACGAATCACTCCCTGTAATTTTTGTTCGCACGCCTTATGATAAAGATATGATGTGGATATTCTTATCAGGATATGTTGTACGTGACTTTATTCTGATTTTACAAGATTTTCGCGGTTTCTTTGAATCTGATGGCGAGAAAGGGATGCCCTTTTTTACAGAACAGACAGATGGTCATGATTCATTACTCTGGATTTCTGAACAACAATGGTGTAATGATAAGATTGGCACATGGGGCCCATCAGCTTTAGGCATAGCTCAATATATGATGGCACCCAATGCGCCAAATTCACTAGCTTGCCAATTACCAATGGTTGCAACAACTGACACCTATACAGCCGCATTTAGAGGGGGACAACTTCGTTACGAGTTACTTGTTCCTTGGATGGACGGTAATAGTTATCCAGCTGATAATCTTGATTTACTTAAAGAACATGAGATGCTAGATGATTTTTGGTCTGGAGGAAGGATAGTTAACAATTATTCAGACATAAATGCTGCTTCACTCCATTTAGGTGGATTTTATGATA
>DAOVER010000019.1 GCA_030668875.1 Candidatus Heimdallarchaeota archaeon | reverse complement strand
CTAATCAACTTCATGAAAGTAAAAGAAGGTGAAACCATTTTGGATCCTTTTGTAGGTAGTGGAACTGCAGCTTTAGAAGCTCAGTTATTAGGTATTAATTGTATTGGTGTCGATATATCAGAAGTATGTAGTTTAATCTCTCAAGTTAAAACCAAATCCATAGATCATATTGATAATATTATCTATAATCAAACTGAATTTGAGGAAAAACTTGAGAAATTAGAAGGAGATCAAGAAGAAGAAATAATTACTAAGATATCACAAATAATTAGTACAATAAAAGAAGCAGAAGTAAGAAATTTCTTCAAGGTTTCAGAACTAATAGCTCATAGCGATAAGATAAGAAGACGAAAGAAAGATTTCAGGAAGTCATTTCTGAAGAATTCCGCAAGGATGATAACTTCTATTTCTGATTATGCAGATTTACAAAAAGAGCACAATCTCAAACTAGGTAAGGTTGAGATTTATCAAGGAGATTCAAGAGCGTTGAGATTAGATTCAAATTCAATTGATGGAATTATCTCTTCTCCTCCCTATTCCATTGCTTTAGATTATGTAGAAAATGATAAACATGCACTTTCAGCTCTTGGTCATGATATTGATATAATCAGAAAAGATTTCATAGGTGTTAGAGGAAAAGGAAAAGATAAGATTACTAGTTATAACAACGACATGGAAAAAACCTATTTAGAAATGGATAGAGTACTTAAGAAAGACAAATATTGTGTCATAATTATTGGTAACGCTAGAATTAACAAAGAAGAAATCAAAACAGTAGAAATGACCATAAACCAATTCCAGAATATGGGTTACAAATTAGAGAGAAATATAGATAAAATAATTTTTGGGCTATATAATATAATGCAAAAAGAAAATATACTAATTTTTAAAAAAGAAAGCTAAAAGAGATTAAATTTCCCAAGATGGACCTAATACTGCAGTAACTGCTCCTTTACCTAAAGTATGTGCAGCAATGACTGATATAGGCCAATAATGAACTTCCTTTATTTTTCTAATCTTTTTAATTTCTTCCTCCATGGTATTCATCAAATCTGGAGATAGAGCATCACTAAGAATAAGAATGTGTTCAGTTTCAGAATCTGTTTTCTCTTGAATATTCTCCATAATTTTCTTTATAGCACCTTTGAAACCTTTTCCACCACCCAAACTAATGAGACCTTTTTCGAAATTAAGCTCAAACAGTGGTTTTAATTTCATAACAGAAGAAATCACAGAGATAGCAGCTCCTTTCTTCACTCTTCCAGTTTTGAATAAGACATCAAAACTATAAGATAATCCTGCTCCGTATATTTTATCATCAAGACCATCAAGATATTTGACAACTTCTTCAACGCTTTTTCCTTTCTTAAAAAGTCTTGAAGCTGTTAATGCCATTATCCCTTCACAAGCTCCCATGATTCTACTATCATAAACAGTAACTTGTCCTTTCTTTAGTTTTTTCGCTGCTATATTTGCAGTGCTCAAGGAGTTAGAAAGATTCAAACTTAATCCAATATGAAACACATGATCATAACCATCATTTAAAGCTTTTTGAAAAGCTTCTAAGTAATCATTAGCATTTGCGAGACTTGTTGTTGGATAAGGATCCATATCTTTTACCTTATTTATGAAATTCTCTCGATCAACTGTTGTCTCCTTATGAGCTTTATCATTTATCATAAGATACAATTCAACAAAACCTATGTCATATTCCTTCGCAAGTTCTTCAGGAATAAAAGTTGTAACATCAGTGAAAACCTTAACTTTCATATAAATCAAATTGAATTTAATTAACTAATTTAAAAAATTAATGGACACTACATGAGTTATTTTTTCAGTTTTTCATATGCTTCTACAATCAACTTTGCTAATTCTTCTCTTTGTATCCCTGGCATTTCTACATCGTTTTCATCAAGAAGTGATCCTAGTTTGATTCTTATAGCATCATAATCAATTGGAGTTCCTTTTAATCCTTCTTCAATCTCATGAAGTACAAAAGGTGGATTTAAGCTAAAATCACCTGAGATAATAATATCTTGGAGTTTATCTTCATCAAACTGTAGGAATAAATTAATCAAACCTCCTGGCAATTTCTTGATAACAGATGTGAAATAAGTTCCGCTTTTTATTTTCTGTTGGTATGTCTCTTTTCCAGTTCTTTCAACATAATAAAGCCAATCATCAGTATCATACAAATCTTCGATTTCCTTTATCTTATCTATTTCCTCTTGGAGTAGTTCCCCTTCAATCAGATTTATATCTAGTCTCTTCTCAAAATTTGCAACATACTCTCTTATTATCTCTTCTTTTAAGGGGATTTTATCTAAGAAACAGCTAAAACTCCCCATTCTTTCTTCCAAAGTAGAAGCAATTTTATCTCTAAATTTTTCATCAGGAACTTTAAGAATCTTTGACATATTTTGAGCAGGAAAATCAAGAATAAAATTGCCAACAAGAACCTTTGAGTTGTTATAGGTTACTGCACCATTTCCGCTTATTTTTCTATTCTCAGCAATAATATCGTTTACAGGTACAAACTGAGCTGGAATATCAAAATGTCTGTAAGTCTCAACAGTAGGATCTAAAAACAATTCATAAAACTCTTGCATCTCTTTTGGATATCCTTTTTCTCTGCATATTATTTGATAAAATATCTGTTCATTATTCAAATAAACAGATCCTCCACCACAGGCTCTTCTAATATAAGGTAAATTCATGGAGGTAATATTTTCTAAATCTATAGAAGTATCAATGATTTGATGAAGACCAATACAAACAAATGGTTCATTAGGCCAAATAATAATTAGAGTGTTTGGTGTTTTTAGTTCCTCTTGAACTAAAGCTAACGCATGATAAATAGATTGAGTTCTCTTCCAAGGAACTTCTCCTAAATTTAATAGTCTCCATTCTTTCGACATTTTACCACTCTAGACGGAAATGAAATTACTTCGTCTCCCATGCAACCTCATTTGTGAGAAAGAATATTACTATTCCAGAATCATCAACTAAGACCAATCGTTCAAAACTTGTAGTTATTTGGGTTCCATTTATATCCAAATCAGCAAAGAAAGATATAGTAACCATATATTCATAATTTGTATAGAAATCTTCTATGGTTTCATTAACTGAAGGATAGCTAGATTGGTCGATATAATATGAATGCCATTCATCTGGAGAATACATATAAGAAAGCATAGTTCCATTTGATCCACCAAATAGTTCCATGAAAGTGTCTTTTGTTTCATTAACAGTTGGAATTGTGGTTACCACCATATCCAAGATGAATAGATGGACTTCCTCGCTAAATCCTGTATAAACATCTATACTGTAATTGCTCATAAACTCATTTTCTGCCAATATTAGTTCAGAGATATTATTGATATTTGCAAGTTGAGGAACTGCAGAAATCTCATCCCAGATATCAGATGTGCTACCATTAACATTTTTCATATTCACCAAAATTTCTTCACTTAAAGAATCTCCAGGAATAGAAACCAGATTTATGGTACTTTGAAACTGCGATAAAGGAGGAGGAGCTGTGCTCAAAGAAATGAATATTATTGGTAAACCTATAAGGCAAAAACCTAATATTACAATAAAACTGTTGTAAGCAGAATTAGACATGTTTGTAAACTGGTAAGTGAAATATAAAAAAGTATTCTTTCAATTTTAAAAATAAATAAAATGAGAGAAAGGAGAAATTATTTCTTTTTAGCTTTGGATACTATGAGATAAACTGGTAAAGTTATTGCAAAACAGGCTACTGTTGCAATTGCAAAGAAAATACCAGGATTGAAGTAAACAGTGAAATCACCCATATAATTATCTGTCCATGTATTTCCATTTGTAGAAAATGAAAATGCTACTTCTGGACGTCCTCCACCTAATTTTACTCCTTCTGTTAGTTCAAAAGCTAAGAAGATTTGCCCCATGTAGGTTGATAGACTTGGCGATTTACGTGTATACCCTGCTGCTTCATCTTTCACTACTGTTTTGTCTACCCAGGTTTCGGAATCAGCTATGTCTCCAACGTAATATCCCCAGAGGAGATATTCTGTAAAAGTTATGTTTTGTTCTTCATCAAATATATCTTCAATTAGATCGTGTCCTACAACAAAGAGACCTTTATTCCATGCCACTACAGTAGGTTCAAAATAATCAGCAAGCCCATATGGAGGAGCTAATAATGCTTCTGCTTCATCAAAATCAGTACCATTTGAAGTAGAGGTTAATCTGATAAATCTTTCAGAAGCATCTTCATAAGTTGAAACAACATATATAATATTTTCATCTGCGTAGAGATTGAAATCATCACCATAATAATCGTTACTTATTGCACTTAGCTCTACATCTAGAGAGATTGGATCAATGGTTAGTATTTCTGATCGTGTAATAGAACCTGACGGATTTATTTTATAACTATAAGCTATGAATAAGTCTGTAGCTAGATTTGCAGCTCCAAATCCCAAGAAATAATCAATAATCACAGTAGTATTGGTTAGTAATTGAATATCTTCCCATGTAGCTCCATTATCTTCACTAAAAGTAACAAAGAAGGATAGAAAACCTGATGTTGTATCCTCCGCTGCTATGAACACGTAAGAGCGGTCGTTGAAATATATGATATCTGTTTTATTTGATTCTATTGCCCTTCCTTCATAAGTGAAATCCCATGTTATTATGAGAGTATCATCAGATTCTGCTGTTTGAAATTCAGTTGGAGTTCGTCTGCAGATACGTGATTTTAGATGTTCGAAAACAACTTTGTCATTTGAGATTGTATCGTATTTGTAAATGAGAACATATTCTTCGTTACCTCCTTCTGCAAGATGTGGCATGAAATCAGTGTAAAAAACCACACCAGATGTTGTTTGGGGAAACGATGAGAATATGATGAAACCAATTAGAATCATAAATAACCATTTTTTACTAAATTTCATGTGAGAACTCCTAGTTTTTTCTTTTTGCACACTTTGTTGAGGAATATATAAACTTTACCAACAACGAATGAAGACTCAATTTATTCCCGTATCTATTTCAAGTTCATCGGAGAAGTTAAAACTATCACGTATTTCTCGTAATTCTGAAATTCCAGAGCTAGAAAAGTCATTTTCTGTTGTGGATATGTCGAAAAGCAATAAGAAGTTTCCAGCATGAACAGTCATTAGTTCAAAAACTCCTTTAACACGATCCTTTTCATTTCTCCATTGACCTTTCAAAAAATGTGCTTCATACTCATTGAAGGTGTCTACACTATAATCATTAACTTTCATTGTATCTCCTTTATAATACTTCAAACTTAATCTCATTCGCAAATCGGTAAGATATTCTAATGTAAGACAATTAGAGGTAAAAGATTGCCAATATATGAAAAACAATCTGTTTGTTCTATATCTAATAAAAGGTATGAAATTAGAATAATTTAATCCTTCAATCAAGTGAGGTATATAAGAAGCTGGATAATCAATTGTCCCAATAAAACTAATATTGGTGGTCTTTCTTTTATTGATGAGATCCAGTTCAATTCCTATCATTAGGTAACTGAATATTCAGACACTCATATATATTCGGATAAAACAGCACTAGAATACACTTACAAGCTAGGAACATTGATAAGTATCCGAAAAAACAAAGAAAAAATTTTGAAATATTATCTTTTCTCGAAAGGATTCTTGTATTTTTTTAGAAGCAATGCATTTATGACAACAGAAACAGATGACAATGCCATTGCCAATCCAGCTAACTCTGCAGGTAATAGAAAACCTATAGGTACTAAAAACCCTGCAGCAATTGGAATCCCTAATGTATTATATATTAATGCCCAGAACAGACCCATTTTCACCTTTCGAATGGTCTTCTTACTTAGATCTATTGCTGTTACAACATCTCTCAAATCATCTTTAACTAGTATTATCTCTCCTGTTTCTATAGCAACATCGGTACCTGAACCTATAGCAATTCCAACATCAGCTTTAGCTAATGCTGGTGCATCATTTATTCCGTCACCTACGAAAAGCACCTTTTGATTCTTGTCTTGGTAATTCGATACAACATCAACTTTTTGCTCTGGCAAAACTTCAGCATGGATCTCATCAATGCCTACTTCATTTGCGATTGCATTTGCAGCTCGTCTGTTGTCACCACTCACCATTGCAACTTTTAACCCCATTTGCTGTAGCATGGTAATAGCATCTTTGGAGTTTTGCTTAATTGTATCAGAAACTGCGATGAAACCAATTGCAATGTTTTCTTGAATTACTAGAATAACTGTTTTACCTTGTTCTTCTAAACCTTCCATATTCTGTTCTAAAGTTTCTTCAATTGTAGCTGATAATGATATGCTTAACTTTCGATTACCGATCGCATATTGAATTCCATCTATTTTTGCTTCAATACCTTTACCTGGATGTGCTTTGAAATCTTCAATTTTAGAGAGAGAGATTTTTTCCTCTTCTGATTTTTGGATTATTGCTTTTGCAATTGAATGTTCGGAACCTTTTTCCAAAGATGCAGCGATTCTGAGAATACTTCCTTCATCAAATTGTTTAGTTCTAGTAACTATATTTGTAACTTTTGGAGATCCTTCAGTTATTGTTCCAGTTTTATCAAAAAGAACAACATTAACATTTCGAGCTATTTCCAAAGCCTCACCGTTTCGTATTAGAATACCATTTTGCGCTCCCAAGCCAGTTCCAACCATAATTGTTGTTGGTGTTGCCAAACCTAGTGCACAAGGACAAGATATTACTAAGACTGTAATCGCTAATAGGAAAGAATAGAGGAATGTCGAACTGATGCCTGCTTCTACCCCACCGGTAATTGTGTTGATATCAAGAGGTCCAAATTGAAATAGGAGATACCAAACTGTGAGAGTAATTAGCGATAATATTACTACAGCGGGGACGAACCATGCAGAAATTCTGTCTGCAAGCTTCTGTATAGGTATTTTAGATGTTTGAGCCTCATCTACCATTGTGATGATCTGGCTAAGTGTTGTATCTTTACCAATTTTTTTTGCTTCCATTTTAATGAAACCATTTTCATTAATTGTTCCACCAATCATACCATCATTTGATTCTTTGAATACTGAAACACTTTCTCCAGTTATCATACTTTCATTCACATAGGTTTGACCTTCGATAACAATTCCATCAACTGGAACGCTATCTCCAGGTTTGATTACACAGATATCTCCAACCACGACATCATCAATTGTTATTACAACTTCCTCTCCATCTCGTATGATTAAAGCTGTATCAGGTTTAAGTTCGATTAATTTCTTAATTGCTTCTGATGTTCTTCCTTTAGCAATTTCTTCAAGATATTTCCCAAAGAAGATGAAAGTAAGAAGTATCGCAGCTGTTTCAAAAAATACTGAACCATGATAAGCAGGTACATAGAAAGCGTAGATTATTGAAAATAAGCTGTAAAAGTAAGCAGCACTTGTTCCAAGAACTACAAGGACATCCATTGATGCACTTTTGTTAATTAAACTCTTCCAAGCTGCTTTATAGAAAGGATAAGCTATTACGAATTGGATGGGTGTTGTTAAGATTAACTGAAGGAAATTTGAAAGTAACATATTCGGAAAAATATAGGTACTCATTAACCATGTAGCCAGACTTGGAAACCAGCTATTGAATGGGATCATATGTCCCATAGCAAAAACGAAAACTGGTAAAGCCAGAACTAAACTTGCAATAAACCTGTTTCTCATATCAATAAGTTTTTCATTTTTCATATATGATGAATCATCAGACTTCTCTGAAGCTTTGTACCCTGCCTTTTCAACTGCTTTCAATATTTGTTTATCATTAACAATCTCAGAATCATAAATTATTTGTGCGCTGTTACTAAGTAGATTAACAGAAGCTGTTTCAATTCCATCTAAGGAAACAAGAGCCTTTTCTACTCTAGAAACACAGGCTGCACATGTCATTCCTGTAACATTAATCGTTTTTGTATCTTTTTCACTCACAGAAGTCAACCCTCATTTACAACTAGATTAAGGAGTTCTAATCTTTCACAAAATTTCTGCTTTGTAACCAGCGTTAACAACTGCTTGAACAAGACTTTCTTCAGTTACTTTATCAGATTTATAATTTACAACAGCAGATTTTTTTTCTAAATCAACAACAGCTGATTTAACACCTTTAACATTTTCAAGAGCTTTTTTCACGGACATCTGACAGTGACCACATGTCATACCTTCAACGTTCAGTTTTATTTCATTCATGTTTATCATCAGTTTTAATAGTTAATTAAGGAAGTAAGAAAATTAAAGCTATTTTCTTTGTATTGATATAAAAAGAGCATGTTTTCAAGCATATAGCAGTGAAAATTTAGAGTATCATTGCATTAAATCCTAAAGCTCCAAGCATCGCTTTAATTTTAGTTCCATTTATTATTAAAGGATCGATTTGAACTGTTGCGTGGAGGCTTTCTAGATTTACAATTGTGGAAGAAACACCAGCTGTAAATTGGAGAGCAAGTGAGATTTTTTCTGCACATTTCTTACAATGCATGTCAGGTATATTGTATTCAACAGTTAATATCATAGTCCTCAATATAGTAGTAGGGATTGATGTTTTTAAGTTAGCTATTAGTCCAAAAAATAACTTATTCCAAATAGAATAGAAAGAAACTGTTTCTAGGCTAATCTTTCACTTGTTTTTTCTTCTTAAATGAGGGGTTCTTGTACAAACTTTTATTTAAGGGGGCAATTTTCTTCATTGGCATTTTGATTTTTTTACGATCATAAGTAATAAAACCATTAATTTCACCTTCAATATCAGTAGTTTGAGTATAAACAGCTGCGGATAAACCTTGTTTAACTAAAACCTTAGTTTTCTTGATTAAGTCAATATATTTGGAGACTAGTTCTTTCTTGGTTTTGTACTTTTTATAAGACCAGTAAAGCTTAGCTTTCCAGATATGATTTTTTACAATGAATCCTAAACCACCAAATTCACCCAAAACAGCAACACGTTTTTCTTCGATTTTGGGCATTTTGGGTCCAGGATAAGCGTGAATGTCTTTAATATCGCCAACCTTCTTATCAACCCAACCAGAAGCACTATTAATTAGTCTAGAACTATCTATGGATCTAATAAATTCTGTTACTTCTTTAGTTTGAAATTGTCCCCAAGCTTCATTAAAAGGTATCCAAACAACAACTGATGGATGATTCATGAGATTTTCAATCATTTCTCCTAATTCATTATAGAAACATGCTCTATTTAACTTGAATAATCTCCCAACTTGGATGTTGATTTTTCCTAAGAACATACCAATGATTCCAGCTTTTATACTTCCACCACAAGGCATATCTTGCCAAGTTAGTATGCCTAATTTGTCACAGTGATAATACCAACGAGCAGGTTCAACCTTCAAATGTTTTCGAATCATATTGAAACCAAGATCTTTTGTAAATTGAATATCATAAAGTAAAGCTTCATCTGTTGGAGCAGTATAGAGACCATCTGGCCAGTAACCTTGATCTAGTGGCCCATAATGAAAGAGTTGTTCATTATTTAATGCTAAACGTGGAATACTTTTCTTGTCTTTAATTATGCTGATTTTACGCATACCAAAATAACTTTCAACATTATCAAACTCAATCTTACCTCTTTTCAGAACAAAAGTGATATCATACAAGTGAGGAGAATCAGGGGTCCATAATTTTTGTCTAGGTATTTTGAGTTCAATTGTTTCTTGATATTTTCCATCATAAGAAGTTATTTCTTTGTTTTTGCTATTGATAGAAATAGAGATTTTATCATTATTGAGAATATTAATACCTGATAAGGAAATACGTAGAGTTTTATTATCAATATCAGGAACCATTCTAATGCTACAAAATCTGGTTTTATTCACGGATTCAATCCATACAGTTTGCCAAATTCCTGAAACTGAAGTATAAAATATAGCATTTGGTGTGAGCGTTTGTTTTCCTCTCTCATGCATTCCCCAATTCGTAGGGTCATAAACAGCTAATAGTAACTCATTAGGTTGTCCTTTATTCAAAAAATGAGATATTTCAAAAGAAAAAGGATTGTAACCTCCAGTATGATAACCAATAAGGTTTCCATTCACCCATACTTCTGTTTCCCAATCGACTGCACCAAAGTGCAATAATAAATCTCTCCCTTCCCATGATTCAGGGATCGTAAAATAACGACGATACCACAGTCTTTGGTTTCTTTTGAGTTTCTTCTTAACTCCTGATAAAGCTGATTCTAAGGGGTAGGGAACGAGGATCTTTCCATCAAACAAACTTACTTTTTTTACCTTTTTTTGCTTGATTGCATAATCCCAGAGACCATTAAGATTTATCCAATTTCCCCTTCTATACTGAGGTCTTGGATATTCAGGTAAAGGAATTTCAGAATCTATCTCTTCAGCCCATTTAGTCATGATTTGACCCTTAATTGGTTGCCAAGGTTTTTCTTTATTTTCTACCATAATCATCAACTGTGTTAAGAAGCAATAATTCAGCACAATGTAAATTATTAAAGTTTTTGAAAAACAAAACAGTGATTTTTTCTGAAAGTATCAACCATTTAGCTTAATGTTGTAACAAGACACTTATAATATAAAACAACAGAATTGGAGACTGAAGCTTATTTGAGAGTTAGTTTAACTTTTGTATTTTAAAACTGTTTTAAAGCACTTTAATGTTTGATTTGCGAAATACATGATAAATAACAAGAAGAATATTCAAAAAATTAATAGCAAAGCACTTTCCTTCTGGTCACTGAATGGTCACTTTTTCTCATTATTTTCTTATAGCGTGACCAGTTAAAGCTATATTAGAAGAAAAAGGTAATATTAGATGCGTGAAGATAAAACACAAGATGAACTAGTTGAAGTAAGTGTCAATGTATCAAAAAAGCCTAAATTTGTTTCGCTTCTCGGAAATCGGAATTTTTCTGCTTTATTCCTAGGTGGGTTCATAAGCAATTTAGGATCATATTTTACCAGCATAGCTATTATTTTCCTTGCTTTATCGTTTACTTCCCATTTAACAGAAAACGAAGCTACTCAAGCCGTTGCTTTAATGACAACATTCACAATAGCTCCCATGCTACTTCTGGGGCCAATAGCAGGAGTTCTTAGTGACAAATTTGATAGAAAAAAAATAATGGTATTCGGAGATTTCTTAGGGGCAGTATCTGCCTTCGGACTTATTTTTGCTACACAAATTTGGCATCTATACATTTTTGCATTGGTAAATTCGTCTATCAGACAGTTCTTCTTTCCTGCAAAATCAGCATCAATACCTAGAATAGTAAAACAGGAACAATTACTTACAGCAAATAGTTTTATTCAAACTTCAAGCAATGTAGCAAGATTAATTGGACCCCTCTTGGCTGGATTTCTCACTGCAATATTTGGTTTTCAAATAGCTTTCATTATAGATGGAATTTCTTACCTTATTTCAGCAGGACTAATTGTTTCAATTAGAAAAAATTTGAGACCACCTAAAAAAGAAGAAAGAGTCTCTATGAGAAGCATGATGGTTGGCTTAAGGGATGGTTTCAAGTTATCTTTCAGTGATAGAATAATTACCTTTGTGATAGTTCTATTTGCATTCGTAATTTTCTTAATAGGGTTCATAGATCCATTGACAGTTCCATTTATGAGTTTTGAATTTGGGATGAATGAACAAGATTTTGGATTGATTATGAGCTTTTCTGCAATAAGCGGAATTATTGCTGCTATAATCCTATCAATCAAAGGTGAACTGAAGAAGAAATTAACCTTCATGACAATCATTGTAATGGTTGCCAGTTTGTGTTTAGCTTTCATAGCAGGAGCACCATATTTACCAGGAGGAGCAGTTTGGTTGTATGTTGGATTTGCTTTTATAGGAGTGGTCAATGTAGGTTTTAATGTTCCATTTTCAACCCTTCTTCAAACTGTAGTAAAAAATGAGCATCTGGGAAAAGTTAGTGGGGTTATTGATTTAGTGATAAATGCAGCTTCATTACTTGCAGCAACGATAGCTGCAACTCTAGCTGGAGTCATACCAACAGCAATTATTTTTGGCATTGTATCAGGCTCTATCCTCATTGCAGGAATTATTGGATATATAACTATTAGAGCACTGAAACTTGAAGATGAAGCACAGGAAAGAGAAGCATCAATGAATATAGAAGGAGAGCAAGAAGAACTAAAGGAGAAGATGGAAGAACAAGTTGAGTTTGCTGAAAAGATGCAACTAACAGTTGATCAGATTAAAGCAGATAAAATGAAGTCTACTCAACCAACTTTAGATTAATATCACCAATATTTTCTTCTTCCTCTTTCTTTTTCCCCTATTTAACACAAATAAACTACAACATGCCTTTAATTTTACAAGATCCGCAGCTAGGGCAGAATTTGTATTTCTTAGTAAAGCTTTTTCCGCAAGTAGGACAATAAGCAACAGCAAATTCATCAATTTTAACTGCTTCTTTTGGAGCTGAAGATTTAGCTGTTGTAAAGGTACTAGGTGTAAAATCTGTTATCTTAGAAGTAATCACCCCTAGAGTATCTTGCATCTCCTTAATTCTTCTCCTCTTAAAGAAGAATGAAACACATTGACTTAGGATAATAAGGAAACAAATAACAGCAAAGAAAAGAAAATCAGTCCAGCTCAATTTTTCCGATATAGGAACAAAAACTGCAAAAATGATACATCCTGCAATAATTGGAGAAACTATAAGGATAAATTTGATAATTTCAAATCTATACACTTTTTGGAAGGGAAGAGGACTGGACACAGAATTATAATACTAAGTGCACTTATTTATTTTGTGTTGAGTTGTCGGTTAGGATTAAATCATCAACATATTTAGAATAATCAATGAAATTAGAGAAGTATCTTCTTTTTTTATAGAATTTTACAATCTGGCGAATAGTTAGCATAAGGCCTATTAGAACAAAGAATAAGAAATCAGCCCAGTTGCGAAGCTCATATTCAATAATCAAATAGAGATAGAAAAAGAACCCAGAAGAGAAAATGATGAAAATTAGAAAGAGTTTGACATGTTCAAAAATATAACTCCGTCTAGGAAGGGAACCCACACTCATGAAAATAACTCTGTTGAGACATTTATAATGGTATGTAGTTAAATTCAGAAGAAAATAAGAAAAAAAAACGAAGAAAGAAGAAGAAAGAGAGTAACTCTTATTCTTCATAAGGTTCAAAATCGTCTTTAGTTGCTCCACACTCGGGACATACCCAATCATCAGGCACATCTTCCCACTTAGTTCCAGGTTCAATACCTTCTTCAGGGTCTCCTTTTGCTGGATCATATATCCAACCGCATAAAAGGCACTGCCATTTTCCACTCATTTTTATTCCTCTATGTTTTTAGCTATTACTCTTCTGATACATATTTATATTTTACCTAATTACATAAAATACGAGAATTCTTATAAATTTCCATTAACTTCCTTCTGGTTTGAGTTCATCACTTTTCTCGCTAAACTCTGTTTCAACTTCTTCAACAGCTTTTTCTAATTCTTCCATCATACTATCTTGTTCTGGTTTTTCTGACGATTCTTTTTCTTTAGAAATTCCTTCTTCTTTTTTTGAAACTTCAATTTCCTGTTGTTCTTCTTTTTCTTTTTTTTCGTCAGATATATCTATGATTGATGAAGGAACTTTTTTAGATTTTTTCTCTTCTTCCTCTTGAATCTGCTTTTCTTTAAGTTCTGGCTTCTTTTCCACTATTGTAATCTTTTTCTTCTTCTCTTCTTTTTCACTCTTAATTCTTGTTTTCTCAAGGAAGTATATGTTTGTGATGGAATCAAGTTTTTCAATCTGTGACTTACCGAAATTTAAAGTTCCTAAACTAGGTAAAACCTTCCTAATCTCTTCAGCGTATCTTTCAAATTTAATTTTCAGATTGTACGTTATTCGATCTGTGATTATAACTAGTAAATAGGGGTGTAAGTGCTTAATTAGGAGTTCTCTGTCTTCTTCTTTTAATTCTTCAAATAAAATATCCTCATCAAACACCAATGAAGAAAACATGTTAATTGCTGCAACTAAAGATGGTACAATTGATGCAGAATTATCTTGTTCATATTTAGTAGCATAACGATATTTTATCACTCCTGAATCTTTTTCCACTAAAGCTACACATTGCAGCCTAGAGTCAACCTTTTTGGGAGATTTAACAAACTTAAAACCTTCATATTTCTGCAAAATTTCTGAAATTTTATCGGTTTCAAATATCCCCCTATCCATTAATGTTTTGATATCTTCATCCTCATCAGATTTATCACTTTCAACCTCACGAAGTAGTTCTTTTATATCATGTTGAAGAGATCGATATCTGAATCGTTCTGCAATTTCTAAAGCTATTAGAATGTCCCCAACAGCCTTAGTTCTTTTACCTACTTGTGCAAGAAGTCTCCCTTTCAAGATGTGTAAATCACACATTAATCTGGGAAGAAATTGTTCCTCTGACAAGAATGTCAGATTATTAATATAATTTAATACTGAGGAATAATTGGATAATTCCTTGGTTTCGTTAAACCTTTCTAGATACAGCTTGGCTAACTGAAATTGAGATTTGATCATAAATTCGATGTTTTGTAGTTCTTCAGCTGCTTTGTTTGCTAACTCAAAAGATTCTAAAGCATCATCTAAGTTCTTTTTCTCATAATCCAACCTTCCTTGAAAATAGAGAATATTTGGTTTCTTTCTTAGCTCTCCTGTTTCTTCTAGTGTTCTTTTACTTATATCCAGGTATTCCTGAGCTTCCTTGTATTTCTGCTTCTTGGTACAAATCCAAGATGATAACAGATAAGGTTCAATCAGATTAAAACTATGAAAGGTTTCAATATTGATTGCTTCCTCAAGCATTTTTTCAGCTTCTTCCATATTGTTCAGTAATATATGAAGCTCAGCAATATTAACCGCACTTATAGCTTGAGCGTGAGGACTATTAGCAATTAAAACATAGATTTGTTGTAAGAGTTTCACCGTTTTCTTATAGTCTCCTTTAGCTAGTTCAAGATTTGCAGAGTTATTTAGTAAACTGGCTCTATCTGCATCCAAACCTGTCTCTTCAGTCGGAAGAATCGCAGCAGATAACATCCGTTGAGCTTTCCGAAACTCTCCATTATTAATAAGGACAGTTGTAATCAGGTTCAACGCAACTGATTGGAAATAAGGATCATTTTGTTCAACTGCATAGCTCAAAATTTTTCTCGCAACTTCATCTACTTTACTAAAATTATGAACACGTAAATAGGTTTGACAAGCTAGAGTTAAAATCAAAGAAGTAAATAACTTCCCATCTAGTTCCTCTGGATATTTAGATATTAATTCTTCTAATTCCTCGATTGTGGCTATGGCCATTGAATAATTCTGCTCTCCATAGAGGAGGAGGAATTCCATGCTTGTTATAATAAATGCATTTCGTGGACTATCTAAAGCGTTTGTATATTTCTGTTGAAATCTTAATTTCAAACTAACAATCTTATTAATTTCGTCTAATCTGGAGAATGCGTAAGCCCTATAAATATAATATTCTGTCCTTGAGTAAGATTCAGTTAAAGTCAGTACTGATTTGAAATCTCTATTACAAATTGCAACATCAACTGAAAGATTTCTTAGATTGTCATCAACTTTATTGTTCAAAGCATAATTAAGACAGTGCTTTGAAAAGGATTTGATATTTTTTTCCTTCTCCTCTTTTAATTTATTAATGAGGTCAATCACTATAGCACTTTTAAATGCCGTATCATGCCGTTTTGTAAAGGGAGCAAACATCTCTTATCCTCCGGTACTTACACTTTATCAAATATATATTTGAGTGTGATAAAGTAAACTAATCAAACTAGGTGTTGAAGCTGTTATTTAAGCTTTTTATCTCGTTACTTTTAGATTGGAAACTTAAATACTTTCTCCATTTTGGAAAAATAAAATTATATTCTTGTTCAGTGGTTTTTTTGTTTTCCAAAAAAAAATCTACATTAGTATTGGAATAGGATTACCATGAGTTGCTGTTGATATTATTCAAGTTTACTTCTTTGCTTTGCTCTCTAATTCTTCTATAAGTTCAACAAAAGGTGTACTGTGAGTAGCAATATTTGTTTCCAGATCATAATATTCAGAGTCTTTAATTGCTTTCCCAACATTTATTGTGATATCAGCAGCATGAGCTTTATCTTTTTCAGCCCCTATCAAGATGCATTTTGCGTCTATCTTGTTTAAATCCTCATCAATTAATCTGAATTTTTTCATAGTGAGTATACTTTTTCTAACTCGGGGAGCATTGTAACTGTCGAAGTAGCCAAAATATTTCTTTGCTTGTTCCTTTTGAGTTCGATCAAGATAAACATATTTGAGCCAAAATTTAATCAAAGGTTTTAGTATCAAATACCAAACAGGACCAATAGCTATGTATGCAAATGGCCAAGCATAACTAGGAATCTCTACCTTTCTGACTGGTCCTACCAAATAGGTTCTTCTAGGTTTTATGAGATGCATACTCAGTGCAACTAAAACGAAAGCTGCGCTCATAGATGAGACTACAATAAGATAATCTTCGAGCATCAAATAGTCTATTGTATCAGCAATATCTTGTGCAAATCTTTTCTCATGTAATTCTGGTTTCTTTCTTAATTCAGCAGTATACTTTTCTCTTGTTTCTATAACATAAATTCGATAATTTTCCTTCATTTCATTTAGAAAGATATCCCAAGCAGAGGGTAAAGAACCAAAACCTGGTATTAAGACAACAGTATCTTTGATTATTCCTTCAGGTTCATAGTAAAGAACACGAATTTTATCTTCTCCACCTTCTCCAACTTGAATGAAAAGCGTAGTTGCTATATTCTCAAATTCAGAACTCATGAATTTAAAGAAAAAGGGAGATTTTTAAACTTAACCTTGAAAAGCTTATTATTAGTATGAGGTTTAGTACAACTATTTCTCGATAAGTATAACTATGATAAGAATTAAATAATCAAATGATTTGACATATTCAGCTAATGAGTGATGTAAATATAGGGCTGATAATAGTAGAAATTGGTTCAATTTTAGTAGTAGGATTTGCTGGAGCATAATTACTAAAAAAGATTCATGTCCCTCAAGTCCTAGAATTTATTCTCTCAGGTTTTCTAATAGGACTTCCGAATAGATATTGGCAAACGTTCATATCAGAATCTTTCATTAATTCAGTGACACCAACATTAACTACTATAGCTTTGGGTTTCATTGGTTTTAACATTGGAGCTGAATTAAGTTGGAAAGAATTAAGGAAAATAGATAAAAAAATGGTTTTAATTCTTCTTGCAGACAGTCTTGGAACATTCGCAATCGTAACAGTTTTAGTGGGTGCATCTGGGATTTTAAGCTGGAATTTTGCAGCTATCTTAGGGGCTCTTGCGAGTGCAACAGCACCCGCTGCAACAGCTGATGTTTTATGGGAGTATAAGGCTTCGGGTCCTTTAACGCAAGCGGTATTATTTATTTTAGCTATAGATGACATCATAGCGATTTTATTAGTTCAAATTACAACAAATATTACCAAAGGACAAATAGTTGGAGATATCAGTGTATGGCATATACTTGCTGAATTTGGTCTTGAAGCAGGAGCAGCTATAGGTATCGGAATTGTTTTTGGATTTGTTATAACCCTAGCAATAAATCGTGTTAAAGGTCATGGAGAATCTATAGTAGTTACTCTAGGTTCTCTGATAGTCGTTCTTGGTTTGTCAATTGTAATAGGTTCATCTGCGATTCTTGCAGCTATGGTATTTGGAATTATTATCGTTTCTGTTTCGAAAAGAACCGATAAAGAAACACAAAAATTTTTTCATGATATATACAAAATTGGGGGTCCTGTCGTAGCAGTTTTCTTCATACTTGTCGGATTTAGAATGAACCCAGCCGATTTACTTCTAATTGGTGGTGTAGGTGCAATTTATCTAGTTGGAAGAACCTTGGGTAAAGTTGGAGCAGTAAGTTTAACAGCACTAGCAGTGAAAAGCCCAAAGGAAATACAGAGGTATCTGGGTTTATGTTTATTCAGTCAAGCAGGGTTGCACTTGGTTTAGCTGTTAAGATTTTCAATGATTTTCCAGCATCTATTTACGGAGAAGCTGTTCACCAGCAAGCAAACTTAGTTGTAACAACTATCACTGGAACAATTATCATAGTTCAAATTATAGGTCCTTTACTTGTTAAATGGGCCATACATCGAGCTGGGGAAGTAGGAGGAAAAATTGAACAGCTACATGTAGCAAAAGCAACTCTTTATCGAGGAACAATAAGTAGTATTCAACAAGGATCAGAAGAAGATGCGCACAAAATTGAAGAATTGAAGCTCACAGAAGATACCTATGAACGAGTGCTAGATGAACGACCAAGGAAATCATTGAAAAGCAAATGGAAGAGGAAGAAGTAGAAATATCGTAATAGGACGTAACTACAGTTTTTGTTTTTTTAGTAAGGACTAGTTTTCCCCTTAATCCTTTATAACAAAACATATAATTAACTCTTAACTTTGTGTTTGCATGGATAAGGATATTTCTTTCCAAGATTTACTCACCGGACTAAGTAAAATAGAAGCTTCGAATTTCCCATTAAAACCGATTAAAACTATAATAGAAGATACTGAATGTTTTGATATATTTACTGTGATTCTTGATCAAGAACCACACATAGTTCATGTTATCAACCTAAAGCGCATATCAGGAGGGTTCATTACACTAAGAGATCTTCTTGCACTTTTCTTACCTAAGCATTTAGATATTCGTACTGCTTTTTCTAGAAGTCAAATGCTATCTACCACTAGAGCATGTGATTTAGCAAAAACTCATCTCCCATATATTTATGATGATACTAAACTATCAGAAATTGCAGAATTAATGTTGAAATATGAGACGAATTTTCTTCCAAGAGCAATCTCAAAAAAGGAATCAGAATTACAAGGGGTTATCTTACAAAAAGATTTGATCTTAAAATGTAGAGAAATTAAACAACAATATAATGTAGTTCGAAACGGTGAAATTGATGGTTGAAAGTCTCGAAATCACCCATATTCTATTATTCATAGGTATAGGTCTTTTCGCGGCAAGATTATTTGGAGAAATTTTCGAGAGGTTAAAATTATCCGCAATTATTGGAGAGTTAGTTGCAGGGATACTAATAGGAGGTCCACTTTTCATTTTGATTGGAGTAGATGCTTCGTTCTTCATGAACGCAGAATCATTACAGCAATTTTCTCAAATTGGTATACTTTTACTATTATTCATTGTTGGATTAGAGATAAATATTAAGGATTTACGGAAAATAGGTAAACAATGTCTTACAATATCAATTACAGAAGTTCTAATAGCTTTAGCTGGAGGATTTCTTACAGGCTACTTTTTACTTGAACAGGATTATAGAACTGCACTTTTCTTTGGGTTATTGTTTACAGCAACTAGTATTGGAGTTACAGTTCGGACTCTAAGTAATTTAGGAAAACTAGATTCAAAGGTAGGAAGAGCTGTTCTTTCAGTAGCAGTTCTAGATGATTTTCTAGCATTAATTCTCGTTCTTGTTTTAGGAGGAACATTATTCCCAAATCCTGAAGTAAATCCTTGGCTTGAAATCCTATATTTAGCGCTATTTATTGTTGGTGTAGTAATTATTATCCCGCAAGTATTCAAGTTCTTAGAGAAAAGATTTAACATTTTCTCTCGTTCATCTACTCAATATTTTTCAATTGGATTGATTTTTGCATTAATAGTTTCCTTATCATTCTTTGCAAGTTTCTTAGGTTTTTCAGGAGCAATTATTGCATTTCTCTTTGGTCTTTCAATTCAGCGAAATACAATAATAGTTAAGGAAATTAAAGAAACTTTTGTAAAAATGGGTAACGGTATATTTATTCCACTCTTCTTCTTCACGGTTGGAGCTACTTTTCAACTCGACTGGGGAATATTCACTTTAGCAAATCTGTTAATTATACCAATAGCAATTGGCGCAAAGGCTATAGGAGTATTTGTTGGATCATCATTTACAGGATTTAAACCTCAAGAGGCTACACAGCTAGCAGTTGGTATGATGCCAAGAGCTGAAATTGTCATAATTATTGCAGAGATAGGTCTTCTGAACGGAATATTTTCACAAGATATCTTTTCAATGGCAATATTGCTTGTATTAATTACAGTCTTAGTAACACCCTTACTTCTTAAACTCGTATTTAGAGAAAAACCGAAACCTACTACGGAGGGAGAAATGAGCGAGACTATTGAGAAACTAGGAGAACTAACTAGTAAAAGTGATTAACAAGGTACAATTGCTACTTATGAAAATCAACAGTCAGCATCAAACGATTAAATCTATATTTGAAATATAGACTATTAATATCATTTCGACGTTCAGTAAGATTTATCTTTATCAACCATATTACAGCTTATGGACCAAACTTTAGAGGATATGTTTGCAGAAATTCGTGACATGAAAGCAGAGAATTTTCCTATTCATGAGGTTTCAACGGTTAGTGAGGATATAAGTTGTATTGATCTTATCAACAGTTTTCTAGAACAATCATCTCCCATTACAATTGTTACTGACGAGAAGGATAAATACATCGGAATATTGACAATTAAGGATATTCTTCCACTTCTTCAAAAAAGAAAGACGGATCTTCATGATGCTTTGTTAAGGTCACGCGTATTAACCTGCATGACAGCTTTTGATTTAGCAAAAAGACAATTACCAACAGTTAGTGATGATGATTCAGTATTGGTAATCGCTAGCATAATGGATAGTTATGATGTAGTTTTTCTTCCAAGAGTTAAGGAGAGAAAAGGTCCAATCTTGGGTGTAATTTCTCTTATGGACATACTTGCACAAGTTAAAGAATCTTGGGATTGCGCTTGTGATGCCAAAGAGGATGATTAAATGTTATTTCAAAAACCCACTTACAATATTCTGAACCTCATTATTTCAAGGAGGGGTATTGATTGAGTTTTCATTTTATTCTATTTCTTTACATTGGGGTTGCAATTTTTCTTGCAAGAATTTTCGGAGAAATTTTTGAGAAAATACATTTGTCTTCAATAATTGGAGAACTGCTCTCAGGTTTAGTATTAGGAGGACCAATTTTTATTTTGTTTGGCATAGATGAATTTAGTATAGGTGAAAATTTCACATTTAGTTTTATAGACATGGCTGAAGGAATAGAGCCATTTGCTCAAGTAGGTATTCTACTGTTACTGTTTATCGTGGGATCAGAAATTAAAACTTCAGAGTTAAAAAAGGCTGGAAAACGGAATATTTTGATTTCTTTTACAGATGTAACAATAACTTATGGATTAGGGTTACTAGTGGGTTATTTCTTAATCGGAGCAATTTTTGGTGAAAGAAATATAGGTGTTGCAGCTTTCTTTGCACTAATCTTCGTTCCTACTAGTATCGGAACAACAGTTCGAACACTTAGTAACATGAAGAAACTTAATTCGAAAGAAGGGCAAACACTACTCAGTCTAGCTGTTTTTGATGATTTCTTAGCTATGTTATTACTTCTTATTGTATCAGGTATTGTATTTTCAGGTACATCCGGAACAGGTTTAGGTCTTCTATGGGATGTATTAATCCAAGTAGGATTCATAGTATTATTGACGATATTCATCCTTTATCTTTTACCAAAACTAATTGAATTTCTCGAAAATAGATTCAGAGTATTTTCTGTATCTTCAACAAGTTATTTGTTTGTAGGAATACTTTTTGGTTTGTTACTAATTATATCCTTCTTCGCAGAATTTTTAGGAATATCTGCCGCTATAGGTGCGTTTCTTTTAGGAATCGGTATGCAAAGAATTAAATTTATGATGAATGAACCTCTCGAAACCTTCATAAAATTCGGAGAAGGGTCTCTAATACCTCTATTCTTTTTCTCTGTTGGTAGTTCTTTCATTCTAGATGAATTCAATTATGTCTACTTGGTAATAATTCCATTAGTTATTCTTGCTAAAATGATCGGGTCTTTCACAGGAGCGATGTTTTCTACTAACCCACTAAAAGATAGATTGGCATTATCAATCAAAAAAGTTCGTAGTAAATCCAATTCTTCAGACCAAGAAGATCAAGAAAAGAGTTCTATGAAGAAAGAAATTAAATGGGAAACTACTATCAAACCAAATATCATTTCTTCCGGAAAAATCTCTTTAGGGATGATGCCTAAAGGTGAAATTACATTAATTATTGCTGCTATAGGGATAGCAGAAGCTGCTAAATTCTCGTCTGAAATTCAAACACTTGCTGGAGATTTATATTCAATTACAATATTAATTGTACTAGTAACTGTGTTTCTAACACCAATACTTCTTAGAATGGCTTTTCGTTCTCCTAGATTGAAGGAAGATAAAGAAAATGGTGTGGAAAAAAGCAGAAAGAAAATAAAACAAAAGAAGAGTAAAAACAAAGAACAATCTGATGAAAAGATTAATTCAATTGAGAATTAGTCATCATCTTCACTTTTCTTAAGATACCTTTCAAAGAAATACTGTATTAACTCTTTTGCAGCATTATAATCTAATGATAACTGATCTCCCCAGATTGATTTCGCTCTTTCAAGCTTGCCCATAACTAATCCAAGTTTTAGTCCAGTTAAAGTGTTTCTACTAAAAAGCTCATTACCATGGAAGTTCAGAACACCATGTTCTTGACGCAGTTTGCCATAAGTTTGACTTATTTTGTTGAATTCTTCAGATAACTTGTTGAATTCTTTTTCTAGATTCTCTTCATTGGTTAAATCGTCTAGTTCAACATTTTCAAGATACATGTAATTTGAAAGAAAATTATCTACAATATTTTCTATGTTATCTATTTGCTCTGAAATCGTATCAGGAATATGAACATTGAAATTTTGCTTTTTCTTCATGACTTATCACCAATTTTCGTTAAAGATTCAAGCGCTTTACCTAGTTCTATCAATGCTAGATAATCATCTTCATATTCAACTTGCATCTTTTTCTCTATATTGTTCCTCTTTTTTATTTCAACAATTTCATCTGCCATATCGTTTATTCGCTTTGCAAGTATCTTAGTGTTCAAGTAAATTAGAACAGTCTCCCATCTGATATTAGTAGTATTTTCAGACCATTCATCAAAGAATCCTTCAATAATCAAAATAATGTTTTCTGGATCAATATTGTACTTCGATGAAAGTTTGAGGAGTTTTCTTTTTTGGTCATAGCTAAGCTCATATTTCACGTATTTCTTGCTGCTTCGAGTAGGCATTAGATTCACTCAACAATTTTCTATTTTTCGCTCTATAATATAGTTATCTACAGCTGATAATGACATTATTTCAATGGTTTTTGCTAATGTAACCTTATCATTAAATGTAGGATCTAATCCCGCAACTCCCAACGCTGCTACTACTTCATATATTGCCAATGTTTCATTTCCTTGATAATCTAACTTTTCTTCAAGCTCTACTTCAAAGGTTATCACAGAATGCACATAATATGGATTTTTAAGTACATTAGAAGTTTCTAAACGGTTCTGGTCTAGTCTCTCATTTTTATGTCCAGAGAGTATTGTGTTATCTTCTCCTTTACGAAGAATGTTCAAACTCATCGTTTCTGGGATATCTGAATTTTCAAAATGGACTATTAATTTGTTATCAGACAGTGCAAAATATTTTCTAAAAACAAACATTGTGTAATTATCCAATGTCCCAGATATTCCTAGAATTGGTGTTATTGAAATTAAATAATCGACCATACCTGAAGGTAGCTCTAGATTATCAAACATGAGAGGACATTGTATTAACTATTTAAGAAATTTACCCTCTATTTTGTGTTTTTAAGCCGAATAAGTTATATTCAAAGATTATTATATTGATTCATGAAAGAAATTACTTTCAAGGAATACTTGGAAAAAAGTGGGCAAATGTTAGAAAAATACCGATTCAACCTTTTCAAACTTACAACTATACGAGATGATATCGAAAAGAAATTTTTCAATCCTGAAGAAATGGTCACATACTTTCATGCGAATAAAAGCGAATATTATACTTGGCAACAAACACAGGACTCTATTGTAACTTTAGACGATGCTTATAGCGAGTTAGCTGGCAGTATGTTAGATGCTCTGGGAGACAAAGAAGCTTACATATACCATCTTAAAGATCAGAGAATACCAGTTATAACCATGATAGAAGACGAAGAAATTGAAGAAGAATCAGAAGAAAAACCTGATGAAGACGAAGAAATCGAAAGTTTAATAGATGAACTTAAGTTCTAGATTGATTTCAATCTAGTTAAGAGATCAGATAAAATACCAGCGGTAATACCCCAGATTTTATACTCATTCACTGAATAGTAAAATCTATTTTCCCCATCAAATTCTCCTTGTTTTAAGGTTTCCTCCGCTAGTAATTGTGATAAAGGAACAAAGAAGTATTCTGCAACTTCATCAAGATTTATCTCTAAACTAACATCTTCAGATATTGTCCCTACGTAAGGATGAACATGGTGATGACTTATGGTATCTGCTGGGTTAAGTTTGCCTAAAATTTCTACTGCTCCAGGTTTTATTCCAACCTCTTCGTGAGTTTCTCGTAAAGCCGTAGTAAGAAGGTTTTCATCCTTATCTTCAAATCTTCCACCAGGAAAAGCAATTTGTCCTTGATGATGTTTTACTTGTTCAGTTCGTTTTGTAAAAAGAACTTTCTCATCTTTTAGAAAAATTGGTATTAGAACAGCTGCAAGACGAAGATTATCCTTTAATTGAAATTCCCTATCAATTGGGTCCAGCACAGATCGAAGTTTGGAAATAAGATTCATATTTTATCACATTGAAAATAAAATGAAAAAGAAAGTTGTTAGAAGGTTGCTCTAACATCATCATCGAGTTGATTGACCTTTTCGTCTATATTCTCTAATAGTTCTTCTAGTTGTGCTTCCATCTGGTCTGCATATGCTTTGTCTTTACCAACAATATAACCAAGATTGATTTCAACATTATGAACAGCTGATTTAAGTCCAGTAAGAGCGCATAAAGCACCAACTGCGATGTCACTTAAAGCGTTTTTATTACCTTTAGTACCCATGTCAATTAGATGGTTTATAACTTCTCGGCATGCTTTACAAGTTTCCATGGGAACTTCAGTAGCAACTTTATATTCTGCTAAAATTGTAGCAGAGCGAGTAGCTTTTTCCTCTTCTGTTCCCTTTGGTAAACCAAATGATTTGATGACTCCACTAAAAGCATTAGCATCTAAATCAACTAATTCAGTTAACTTAGCTCTTAAAGCCTCAGTTCTGGCAAGCTTTTCCTTGAAAAAATCTTGTACAGTTTCATATCCTTCTTTACCAATAGTTAGGTTAGCAACCATTGAACCTAATCCTGCTCCCATAGCTCCAGCGATAGCTGCGGCTGCTCCACCGCCAGGTGCAGGAGCATCAGATGCTAGGACATTAAGAAATTCTGTTATTCTCATTTCGATTAATTCTTTACTCATATTATTCACTCTTAGAATTTACTTTTTTTTCTATAATTTGATCTCTATTGAATTTGTTCAATTGTAAATAGCTTTCTGCAGCATCAAGCAAAGCATCCATTGGAACCATTCCATAGATCTCACTTTCGGTTACTGCTACACCAAATCTTTCCGCTTCTCTTTTGATCATATTAAAAACACGGTGTATAGGTGTTCCTTTGTAATCTGTTATATTCATTGAAACTTGAACACACTTTCGTTCAGTTATTTCCATTGCTCCCGCTTGGATATATCTGAGTCCACCACCACTGTGTCTAATATTTCTTGCAATAATTTTTGCTATTTCCATATCATTTGTATCAAGATAAACATTGTAAGCGACAAGAAAGTTTCTAGCACCAATAATTGTTGCTCCTGCAGTGGGATGAGTGGCTCTTTCACCATAATCAGGAATGTGATCATCATTTGTTGCAATTTCTTCTTTCAATTGCTCATATTGGAAATTTTTAGTTCTGAATTTTTGTAGAACTTCTCTTTCAGGTTTCTCTGCAGCAGCACCATAAAGATATATGGGGATTTCTAGTTCCTTTGCTATTTTTTCTCCAAGTTTCTTTGCTAGAATCACACATTCATCTAACGTAATATCAGAAACAGGTATGAAAGGAATAACATCTGTAGCTCCAAATCTATTATGTTCTCCCTGATGTTCATTCATATCGATGAGCTCTGTTGCTTTCTTACATCCTGCAAAAGCTGCTTTTAAACAATCATTAGGTTCACCTATGAAAGTAACTACAGCCCTATTATGATCAGGATCCATACGACTGTCAAGAAGAGTTATCTTGCCAGTTTTTTTAATAGCATCAACTATTTGTTGTACTACTTCTTCACGCCTTCCTTCACTGAAATTAGGCACACATTCTACTAGAGGCAATTTTTTTCACCTTATTTTTCAGATTCATGATGAAATTTCGAAATAATAAGTTTAATCATGAATCATATTTCTCTTGAGCTAATTTATTAGCTATAAAAAATAACAAAAAGATATATATTTAAAATCATCGCAATGGAGAAGAAAAGAAATTAAAGAGATTTAATAATCTCTAAAAGAATATTCATACCTTCATCTATTTCAGCTTGTTCAGTTGTGAGGTATGGTCTGAAACGGATAGTCTTTTCACCACAACCTAAAATCAATAGCTGTTTATCATAAGCTATTTTCTTGATTTTATCACGCGTTGCAGTATCAGGAAGGTCAAAGGCAATGAAGTATCCTCTTCCACGAGCGTTGGATATTAGCTCAGGAAAGTCTGTTTGGAATTCATAAACCAGATCTAACATGTATTTACCATTAGTAGCTGTCTTAGCCATTAAGTTGTCCTTCTCTATTATTTCTAAATATTTTGTAGCACGGACCATGTCAACAAGATTGCCTCCCCAAGTGCTATTTATGCGACTAGATTCTTCAAAAACACTGTTTTCCACTTCCTTAACTTTGTCGGAAGAAAGAATTCCACATACTTGCATTTTCTTTCCAAAGGCGATAATATCAGGTCTAGCTTTTTCACCAAATTGATCAAGGGCCCAGAAAGTACCTGTCATACCTCCACCAGTTTGAATCTCATCATAAACAAGCATAATATCGTGGGAGTTACATATAGTCCTTAATTTCTCAAAAAACTGTTGTCGGAAATGATTATCACCACCCTCTGCTTGAATAGGTTCGATGATTAAAGCTGCAATATCATCTCCATATTTCTCTATAGCATCATGTATTTGATGACAACTTTTTTCCTCTAACTGCATTACCGATTCAATATTATCTTCAAGAGGAAAAGTGATTTTAGGATTGATAACTCTTGGCCAATCTTTGAATTTAGGGAAGTATTTTATTTTACGTGGATCGAAAGTGTTTGTTAAGCTAAGGGTGTATCCACTTCGTCCATGAAATGCTTGTTCAAAATGAATAATTTTAGAACCTACTTCTTCTTCAATACCTTTAGCAAAATTCTTTCTAACTTTCCAGTCAAAAGCAGCTTTAAGAGCATTTTCTACTGCTAAAGCACCACCAGATATCATGAAAAGATTTGGAAGAAAATCGGGTATTCCTACTCTACTGAAAGTTTCAACAAAGTCACCCATTTCATCTGTATAAAAATCTGAGCAACTTGGTTTATTAACTGCTATTGTTCCTATCTTATTGATAAATTCCTTGCTTACCATCTCAGGATGGTTCATACCAACAGGATTGGATGCAAAGAATGAGAAGAAGTCTAGAAAAGTTTTATCAGTTTTTTTATCATAAATTCGACAGCCTTGGCTTTTTTCCATATCAAGTATCAATGGAAAACCATCAACAAGCATATGTTTCGACAATTTTTCTAATGTGTCCATTTCACAATCCACCTTTTAGCGATGTAATGTTTGAGCCTTTTTAAATTGAACTCAATAGACACAAAGATAGTACAAAGACAGACGTGTTTAAAAAGAGAGAGAGAAGAATTAGCTGATATAAATAAATACAAAAATAACAAAAATAATTGTAAGGAAATGATAACAGAATAATCTAGTAGATAAAGGTGTTCAAATGAATAATAAACAGAAGAATGTGGGCTCTAGCAAACATCTCACATTAAAAAACAGTAGAAATACAAAAAGAAAACCAATTTACAAAACTAGAGATAAACCTAAATATAGATCTGGAGCCAAACCCAACAACCGAGTACGTGATAGTAGTAATAATGAAGTCAGAAGAAGGACTCCAAGAAAAAAAGATCGTTACAAAAAATCAAACGAAAAGGAGTTTGAGCTGCATAAAGCAGTTTGTTATGCGTGTAATAAAAACACAGAAGTTCCATTTAAGCCCACAGGAGTTAAACCTGTATATTGCAGGAAATGCTACGAAATTCAAAATAATAAAAAAGATTCTACATTCAATAAGTCAAGATTGTCTTCAAGAAAGTATTAATTTTATATTTTTCCCTTTTAGCATTAACATTTTCTTTTCTCTTCAATTTTTCACTTTTTTTGGATAAAACAAAATAGGTAAATAGAAAAAATACCCTGGTGGATGGAGGAGAGTTAGTGGCGAAACCCTAAGAGTTGTTCTAACTGCCACTACTTCCCCTCACGGGCAAGGGGTCGCCTAAAGGCAAAATACAGTTCTCAAGAGATATTAAATAGATTATAGTAGTTCTCTCCGCAATTAGATAAGAAAGATTTTTAGCAAATATAACGGGTTTTTTAATTGAAAACTATTTCAAGAGTTGATTATAATGACAAATCAACAAGTTCATGTTGGTTGTACTGGATTTAATTATGGTGATTGGAAGGCAAATTTAGGTGGGTTTTATCCATCAGATGTTAAAAATTATGAGTTACTCGCATATTATTCAACACAATTTACTACTTGTGAGATAAATTCGACATTCTATGCTTTTCCAAGATTAGAGAACACAAAACGATGGGCAAGATTATTACCAGATGACTTTGTTCTTACAGCAAAAATACCAAAAATAATCGCGCAAGCTGAAAACCTTGCTACAACCCATGAAAGTTTAAAATCCTTTTTACATATCATGAATCCATTGAAGGATAAGCTCGGTCCCCTAGTCATGCAATTCTACCCTAGTTTTGACAAAACTGCAAAAACAATGGACGAATTAGAAACATTTGTAAGTTTTTTTCCACACAATGATTATACACTCTTATTAGAATTCAGACATAAGACATGGTTCAATGAAGAAACTTATGATTTCCTTAATGACAATAAACTGGGGATAGTAAGTGCTTATTTACCATATCTCAAACTCAAATTATATGAGGAAATTAAAAAGGATTATTTCTATCTAAGAATTATTGGATCACACGGCACTCAGACAGGATTAGGGAGACAAGTTTTAGACAGAAGTGATTTAGTAGAAGAGATGGTAGGGCAATTAGTTAAGGGGTTAGCAAATAACTCTAACAAGAAGTCAGCTTATGTCTATATCAATCAACATTTTTCTGGTTACGCCCCACCTATTGCTAGCAACTTCAGAGAGATGCTGGAAGAAAAAGGTTTGAGTGTGATGACTCCAGAAAAAACAACTTTCAAGGGACAACATAAACTTGCAGATTTCTTTAAGCAATGAAGTGGAATGTTACACCTTAATTTTCTTCCAGAATTTCTTAGCAGACTTGTTACCACCATAACCTAACATTTTTCCTATAGATGGCCAAATAGGATTAAGAAAAGGAAAGTTCATAACAATCCAATTTGCAAATTTATGAGGCCAAGTTGGAACATGATTGTATTCACAATCAGCTATACAATTTGAACAATCTCCACCATTCTCTAACCAGAAGAGAAAACAAGTTTCCACATTTATATACCACTTCTTAATTCCAGGATTATTACTGGTACTATAAGTTTTGTAACTCTCATCATCATCAAAAGGTATTGAAGCTGAAGGACATCTTTCTGCACATGTTTTGCATGTACGGCAGAATTTAACGACTGATTTAGCAAATTTGTAATCAGGTTTATCTGCAACTAAAGGCATGTCAGTCAATATTTTGCCAATTCTAACCCTAGGCCCATAATCTCGTGTAATTAGCAAACCTTGTCTACCATAACCACCTAATCCTGCTTCAACTGCAAGTGGAACAGAGAGTCCTAAAGTGTTTCCAGCAGGTATAGCTTCATATCCTAGATTTTTAACAAATTTTGAAACTAGAGTTCTAACAAATGCCATCTTCGAATATCCTAAACCAGTTGCAATGCCAGAAGGCATCTTTGGGGAAGTGTTTATTGCTCCTTGATTCATTTCAATTGCAATAACTATCGCATACTGTAGATTTTTGGGAAGAACATATTCTCTTTCCATTCTATCTTCGGAGTATATCCATTTTGGATCAAGCTTTGCTATTCCTATAAGATTTGCACCATACAATTTTGCTACTTTTTTCAACCAAGTGGTCATTTCTTTGGGGTCTTCTACTTTGTATTGCTGAGGTTGTTGAACATCATAATTTACTTGCTTAACATCTGTTTTAACTTTAGCAACCTCAACCTTCTTTTTTTCCTCTTTAGTTAGTGTTTTTGAACGCTCTTCATGAAATTCCTTCATAGAAACAAGATTTTCAATCGACCATGCAGCATCCATAGCAGCTTGTTCGATTTCAGAGTATCCATCTATCCCCAATTTTGCTCTTTCTGATGCTTTCCCATATATCGGTTTCTTATAACCTTCATAACTCTCATCCCAGATTCTTCTATTGAAAATAGTTTTCTTTTCACTGTACCTTTCAAATACCGTTTCATCGATAGTGAAAATGTTTTTTTCTTCTCGTCCAGTTTTCTTTGTTTTTTCTGTTTTTAGTTTTGAAGAAGTTACTTTTTTACTGACACCTATTGTAGTTTCTATAGCATCTAATGGACAAACATAAACACATTGCAAACAATTAATGCAATGCTTTTTTATAATGTGTGCTTTATCTTCTTTGATCTCAATTGCCAATTTACCCTTCTTATTCTGAGGACAAATATTAACACATTCTAGTCCACATGAGTTAGGATCACAAATTTCTAGTATAACGGGGATACTCATTGATTTGATAGAATAACTCTCAAATATAAGTTTAATGTGGGAATTTTGAATTGCATGTTAATTTGAGAGTAAGTAATCTTCCCCTCTGCGTATGATCTTTTTTTGTATAACAAGTTTCTCAAGATTTGCTTCAATTGTATTCCTTGTCACTCTTTTCCATAAGGGTAGTTTTTTATTAGCAAGTTCTTCTGCAATTTCATCTATCTGAGAAATACCTGCTTTAAGATGCTTTAAAATAGATTTCTCTGCCCATTTCATTCTTTTTAAATTGAGTGATATTGAGGCATTCACATCTGTCATTATATTTCCGCGACCAGAAAGTCCAAAACGAGCAGGATATTTCTTCAGCCTTTCAATGCTTCTAAATAATTCATCATATGAATTAGGATAAGGACCAGGCGTGCTAGTTAATGTTTTATGAAGTGTTGAGCCAGTAAAGATAATACCTCTCGAATCAAATAAACCAATACATCCAGGGGAGTTCCCAGGAAGCCCTATGACTTCCAGAAACCAGTCCTTATCTGAAGGTTTGTAGGTTCCTAATTGAATTTTGTCACCTTCTTTTAAAATATGGTTAACAACACAATCTTCCTTTTTCATAACCTCTGATACGTTATGAGAAGAGTAAATTGGGAAATTATATCGCTTTTTCAGTTCCAGAACCTGATTACAATGATCAGCATTTGCACTTGTTAAAATGATACCCTCAATTTCATTGATATGCTCTTCGATAAAACTCAGAAGATTTACAATATCTGACACACTATTTGCTCCGGGATCAATAATATATTTCGTTTCATCACCGATAACATAAATATTGGTAGTATGAAAGGGAAGCAAAGTCAAGGCTGGAGTCATAAACTTCCAAATGAACGGCAGAATTTGATTCTCTATAGATATGTCAGTATTCATTGTCCTATCTAGTTTACGAGCTGCTTCGATAAGTTTCATTTCTTCATCAATGATTAAATGTATAAGAAAGATAAAAGAAGGGACGAATAATTTGCTAGGTTTTTCGCTGAGCTTCTTTATCTGTTTCGCAGAAAACCATCGGGATTTAGTTTCTAACTTAAATCTGGGATTACTATAGATTGTTGATTCATTGATAAGATTTACTTTTTCAAAAATACTACGTCCTGCTGATATGAAAATATATTTTTTAACATTGAAAATATTTTTACCATCATCAATTTTTTGAAAACCAGCAGGAATCATTGAATGAAGGTAGACACTCAATAAATCAGGATCCAAATTCTTTATCCTCTCATATACATCCTGTTCAGTTATAGCAGATTGCTCTTCTTCAAAAGGAGATAGAATATTACGCTCAAGCATAAGTCGTACAGCTGTTAGTCTAGAGCTCATGTCATCAATTATGTTTCCTGCTTTATCATAAAGGAACGAATAAACTTCCTGATCTTTCTCATTTTTAATTCCAGCAATAGAGGTCCAAGTATCTGGATAGATAGGCATTTCAGAACCTCGTTTAACTAAGTAAAAGTAAGGTTGGTTGTTCTTTACTTTGAAAATAATGACTGAAATTGCCTCATAATCCACCATTGCTGTGCAAAGGTTTGGCAGTCATTTATAAGTTGTTTGTATATTTTTCTTGGTATTTATATAGGGTTAAGCAGATTATCCAGTGAAGATTGTAGATATGCACCAACTTTATGGTGATCCTTGAGTCTGCATCCAAAAACCCAAAAGCGAACTGTAAGCATCTTTACAAGAAGATGTGGGCGGGGTAGGAGGGTATGTGGCTTCCCCACGATGTGCTTAGGCACTTCTAAAGAATTCAAATAGAATTCATGTCATAATTTGTTTGCTCAAGAAATTTGTATCAAAAAACAAAGGAGGAGAGCTAAATCTTCTCCACATTATGTGAATCTGATTCTAATCTTCCTGCAGAAGTTATTTGAATGAATTCAGCATTCTTTTGCATATCTTTGATATTTTTAGCTCCGCAATAACTGATACCACTGCGTAATCCACCAACTAGCTGCTCAAGAACATCTGCAGTAGCTCCGCGATAAGGAACCATTGCTTCAACACCTTCAGGAACAATGCTGCCTAAATCAAGTTCGTCAAAAGAACCCTTCTTTTCTCTAGATTCTCTCCCAAGGGAAGCTCCTAAACTAGCCATGCCACGAACGACCTTGTAACGTCTGCCTTGACGAAGAATAGAAGTACCAGGACTCTCTTCAGTACCTGCAAGAAGTCCACCAATCATAGCAGTTGAAGCTCCAGCAGCAATAGCTTTTGTGAGATCACCACTTGTTTGAATACCACCATCAGCAATGATAGGAACATCATAATCTTTAGCAATTTTTGAACAATCCATAATAGCGGTAAGTTGAGGCACACCAGCTCCAGTAACGATTCTGGTAATACAATTGTGAACAACTACTCTGTTTACAAGATAAGAATTGTCTTCATCAACTTCTAGATTGTGTACTGTAGTAATTTTTGTACGAGAATGATTGGATTTAATTTTGAGATAAATATATTGCTCATCAGCCCATATCTCTTGATGAGGATTACTGATTTTTTCATATTTCATATTAGGATAAATCATATCCATGAATGCATCATATTGTTTCCCAGAAATATTAATCTTATAAATTTCACTCCAGTTTGGATTGTTTGGTTTCCTACTGGAAATGGTTGGCAGAAACCCTAACCTGATAAGTACTTCACTTATTTGAAAAGCTAGTGAAGGTGATACAGTTTTGTAAAATGCTTTTCTTCTTTCTGTAACACAACCATCACCATAAAAAGCTCCTTTAATAAATTCTACTAGTAGGTTCTTTTCTTGGTTTAATACATGTTCTGGAACTTTTTTATTCTTAGCACCTAGTGGGAGCAAACGTTCAAAGAAAGATGCAATGAAATGAGAAAATACATGTACTGTTGCTACTTTTTTTGTTTTGTGATAAATTATTTTGGAATTCGAATACCCAAATGTTTTTTCAATCAGATTTTGAACATCATTCATGTAATCCTGTTCATTAGAAGAGAAACCAAAACATAACTGTCTGTTATTTTTATTGCCTACAACAAAACCTTCAGCTACGAAGTAACCGAAAAGCTTCATTAAATCCTTGTTAAGTGTAATATTGCGGAATATTTTATTTGATAATATTGTTCTTTGATAATCTGTATGATCTAGGTATTCGTTGACCTCTTTGTTCAGCTCCATATTAACAGATTTATTTCCTTGAACAATGTTAGCTATTATTCTTTTTGTAGTAGAAAATCTTATAGCTAAATCATTAAAACTTTCATCATTGGGATTAAAACCTACCTTGGAAGACCAAATGAAGTTATCATCATAAATGCCTTGGAGGTAGTCAGCCAGGTCATATTTCTTTATTTTTACTGATCTAGCAACAGTTCTTGGAATAACAACAATATCCCCACGTTTGAGTTCAGAGGCATTAACCCATTTTAACCCCTTGTTATATTTCTGTTTGTCGAAGTAGTACTTTGAACCATATTTCTTAATTTTTTCTGAATTAGAATCAAATACTATTGCTAATAAGGGATGTTCTGGAGTAATTTTGAAAGAACGCGGTGACCCTCTAACTTTAATTTCATGTATTTTTCCTTCATGTTTTTTAGTGTATTTCTTTGTCACCATCCGTGATTTGTTGTTATGTGTTATGACATAATCTCCAGGAGATATGTCTTTTATCTTCTTAACAGAATAATCAGACATAGTCACCATAGCATCCTCTTCTAGACAAATTGTTCCAGGTCCTATGCCTGTCTTAATTCCATCACAGCCAGCATCGATAAGGTCTTTTGTTCCTTCTGCTGTTGCGACATTTCCTGCTATGAGTTCAATGTCACCTAGTTCTTTCCTGATATCTTTAATAGCATTCAAGGCTATGTCAGAATGACCATGCGCAATATCTAATACTAAAACATCACAATTAACATCAATTAATTCTTCAGCTCTTTTTAGAAAATCTCCTCTCACTCCAATAGCTCCTCCAACCAATAGTCTTCCTTTTGCATCCTTAGATGAATTTGGAAGAACTTTGCTCTTAATAATGTCTTTAGAAGTTATAAGACCTTTAAGAAAACCATCTTGATCTACCAAGGGTAATTTCTCAATGCGATTATTTTTCAGTATTTTTTGAGCTTCTTCAATAGTGATATCAGGAGAAGCAGTAACCAAATCTGTAGACATTAAATCAGCTAGTGTGACATTACTACCCTCTTCAAAAAGAATATCACGAGTAGTAAGAATTCCAACAAGTTTCTCTTTCTCATCAGTAACAATGATACCTGAGATCCCCTTATCGTTCATCATTTCTTTTGCATTAGCTAAAGTATGTTCAGGATGAAGACAATAAGGATTGTCGATTCGTATCATTTCAGAGCGTTTAACCTTTCGAACTTCAGAAACTTGTTCGTCAACAGTCATGAACCTATGAATAATACCAATCCCACCTTGTTGCGCCATAACAATAGCCATACTTGATTCTGTAACAGTATCCATGTTGGAAGAAACGATTGGGATTTGTAAATTAATATTTCTGGAAAGACGTGTAGAAGTATCTATATCACGTCTAGAAAAAACAGATGACCTTTTTGGAACAAGAAGAACATCATCAAATGTAAGACCTACTCTCATTAATCTCAGTCCAATTTGACAAATTGTAGTTGCTTAAAAGGATTGTTTACCTTGATTGATTTTTTACAAAGCAGTGCAAATATTCTATGGAATTGTAGATACAATTAACCCCAAATTCCATATTATTCCTCAATAAAGATAGAAAAAATTAGACGAGTTTTGAGCAAATTTTTTAATTAGAGAATATGTATTCTATTTGATGAAATATTATCGTTTCTCCAAATTATTCCCATTCACTGTAATAATTTTGTTGATTTTTGGGATTTCTTTAGGAACTAGAGATATTTATGCTGGAATTAATTTAGATGATAGTTCAAAACTAAATTATAGTTTACACAGTCCTATTTCTGCTTATTCAGACCAAGATTTGTTAGATTTAGGGTTTCCGGGGAATGGAACTCTAAACAACCCAGTCGTTATCGAAGATCTAATGATCATATCTGAATCTGGGAGTAGCTTACTAATAAATAATGTATCTTTGAATTTTATAGTGCGAAATTGCTATATAGAAGCATCTCACACCGCTTTAAGATTGAATGAGATAACAGCCGATAATGTTGAAATCTATAATAATACTCTCGTAGATGCGCATTATGGGATAAACTCAGGGGATTGTGTTCAATTGAATATTTCCTCGAATATAATAAATTCGTGTAAAGATGGTTTATATTTGTATAATATTATTGATTTGAAAATATGGAATAACACTGTAATAGATATTGGCGATAGAGGGATACGTATTTTCAATTGTTTCAATATAACTGTTGTAGAAAACATATGTGAAACAACCGATTCTTCACTTTTTTTGAACGGAATAGATGTATCTAACAATAACTATACTACTCTAGTTGGTAATAACTGCACCTATTGTGATTTTTACATCTATTTAAAGCCATATAGAACAGATGTCACATACACTATTGAAGATAATTTCGTGAACTCGAAAAAACTGGGATTCTTATATAATATAAGCAACATTTATGTTGATACTCCCGAATATGGTCAATTCTTCCTGCAATATTGCGATAATGTTACTTTAAGGAATCAATATTTCTCTGATGTAAACCTAGGAATTAAGATACTAGAGTGCAATAATATTCTTGTTGAAGAAAACTACTTCTACAAAATAAACTTATTTGATTGTTATATCGCTTTAAGCACTAATGTTAATTTCACTTCTAACATATGTGAAGAAGGCAGTACAGGAGTATATGTAAGACTAAATGAAAATTGTACAATTAGCTCAAATGTATTCATGGATATTGATGAAGGGATATGTTTCTCTGATACAATGAGTACAATAGTAATCGACAATTCTTTTACAAATAGTAGTTTCTCATTTGAAATTCTTTCACAAATTGCTTTCTCTGAATTAACATTTTATAATAATACAATTAATAACAAGTCATTTGGTTTCTTTATAGATAAAACTAACCTGTTGATTTCAAATTCTGATTATAGTCAAATCTTATTCTCGAACTGTTCAAATGTTGAAATATTAGATCAATCTCTTAGTTATGTCTGTGACGCGATTTTCATAGCTGATTGTTCTGATTTTAATATTCATGATTCGAATTTTTATAACAATGATAGAGCGCTTAATTTTCTAAGATCCTCTTCAATTGAGATTAGAAATTGTGAATTTATTGATAATCATGGACCAATTAGACTATTTGATAGCTCTGAGATAGATATCATTCAGAATAATTTCTTCAATAACGAATATTCAGCAATTTTAGGTTTCTTCTCAACCTCCTTACAAATACGTCTTAACCTGATTCACAATTCCAGTACAGGGATTTACTTCTTTGCTACAAGTTATGGAACAATCACATTTAATACAATTCAATATTGTAGGGATTATGGAATAGAGCTTCTTTATGGAAGTAGTTATAACAAAATTTATTCAAATAATTTCATTGACAACTACCTTACTCATTCAGGTTCTCAAGCTTATGATGAAGGATTCAACAATGTATGGTATGATGGCGTTAATTATCAAGGCAATTACTGGAGTAACTGGGATCCTTTTTCTAGTAATTATTATCTTATTGATGGAAGTGCTGGTTCTCGGGATAATTACCCCAATAGATTTTCAATTGGAGAATATTCAGCTAGCTTATGTTTCTTAATGATTATTCCTAATCTATGTTTATGTTTATATTTCAAAAGAAAAAAGAAGCTAAAATATATTCATTTGAATTAGAAGAAGATGTTATCGATAGAACTAGCAATAAAATTACGTTCGTCATAGTTGAGATTTGATCCAGTTTGACTGAAAGTAACTAATTTTTCCATATATTACTAGATTCATTTAAAATTCTTGAAAATTTCTCAAGTTTATGAATTGCAGGATATGATTTTCCAACGAAATAATAGCAGAGAAGTAACGAATCTATCTTTCTAAGTAGATAGGAATAATCATACAATCGTCCTATATTTCGTAAAGAAGATTTGTTAATAACTCCCTGAGCCACAAAATTGATTTTTAGAGGGTTGAATCAGCGAGATTTTGCTATATGATTATATAAATATTCGCTAACAATGTTCAAAGAAGAAGATAGATTTTTAATGATATAATACTAAAAAATCTCATGACAATTGGTTTAGTTACTGATAGTGGTTCCGACTTACCTTGGGATTTTGCTAAGGAGAACAATGTCAAAATAGCTTGTTTATACATGTTTGTTCATGAAGAAGAGTTAAGAGAAGACGAGAATTTTGATAGAGATGCTTACTACAAATTATTCGAAGATGAGAAGGCGTTTTTACACATACCAAAATTAAATCTATATTCTTTTGTACCTAAAACATCTCAACCAAGCCCAAAAGATTACTTTGATGCGTATATGGAGCATATAAAAGAAGGAACAAAAGATATCGTAGTTGTCACTATAAGTGCAGGTTTAAGTGGTTCAATCAATAGTGCGCGTCTAGCTGCAAAACAAGTAATGAAACAATTTACAGAGGTAAATATTCACATAGTAAGTTCTTTATCTGCGTCCTACCCAGAGGTTTTCTTGATAAGAATGGCACTTAATTTAATTAAAAAAGAGAAACACAGCGCTAAAGAGATAGCTGACATATTAACTCAACAAGCTTTGAAGATTAAAACAATAATTCTACTACCAACATTACGATATTTGTGGAAAGGAGGTAGACTGGGAATATCTAAATTCATTCTTGGAGCTATGTTGCGAAAGAAACCCATCGTAACTATGAATGAAGAAGGAAATGTTATAACAGTTGGTTCAGCTTCTGATGTTCAAGGAGGTCTCGAAGAAGCATTAAAGCTGAGTACAGATGAGTTCTCTAGAGTTCCAAAAACTATAACCATCGTCTATGGAAGTAGATTAGATTATGCAAACAATATGGCAGATCTTATCAGAGAAAAATACCCCAAAATGAAAATCGAGATAGTTCAAAGTGGAGGATCAGTTTTATCACATCTTGGACCAGAATCAATAGGGGTAATATCAGACTATACAGATGATGAATATTGGAATTAAGTATAAGTAATCATTAAACTATAGTCTGTTTACTCAAACCAATTTTATTTACCACTTGATTCTTATAATGGTTTACTAAGAAGATTTCATCAGAGAAACAAGGGCAGGAATTATTCTTTTGTCTATTTTTTCTCAAGAAAAATCTTCAAACCTAATTCATCTTTCCCATTATATTAGCTCGTTGTATTTTCTCTTCTGAAGATTCCTTTTCCTAAGTAATATAAAGGAAAAATATACAATGAATTATCTTATTAATTTTTAATCAGTTCAGAAAAGTATGCAATCACGAAAAATATTCTAATGTTCTAGCTCTAGACTCTCGTTTTACTTCTTCTGGTATCTCTTCAAATGAGAAATCAAAAATGCTCACGTCCTTAGTATCTAATTCTACAATCTGATCTCTATCTTCTTCTTGTAGAATCTGAAGATTTGTTGCATTGTTTAGGATTATGTAGCCTATATCAGCAACATACTGAGTTAGAGAATCAATTTCTGTTGTCTTTGCTTTCTTATATGGTACTAGAGAAAATCCAACGACTGAAGGATTTAACTTTGAAGAACTTTTTTTATCAAATGCATGTATAGGAAGATTATTTATTGCACCTCCATCGATCATAAAATTAGCTAAGTGAATCTCATCTGTAACAGAGCTTATTCCCTTTTTTGTTTTCTTCATTAACACAGGCTTAAACAAGAAAGGTATGTTTATTGACATTCTTACTGCATCTGCTACACATAAATCTTTCCACTTTCTATTATTCCTAAAATAGAATACCTCTTTTGAATTTACGCTAACAGCAGGTATAACTAAATCTATATTAAACTCCTTTTGAAACATTTTAAATGTACAGTTTTGTATTCCAGACTTTTGTTCAATCCATGAATCAAACATGTCTCTTGCTGTCTTACCTAAGAATAACCCATATTCGTATTTTAAACTATTAAACGAATGAATTGGCTCCTCTAAAACTTTTTTTAATGCTGGACTTACTGTTTCTGAACGAACTAATTCCTTGATGTTGATAATATTATTTTCACTTGACGAGTCTTTAGAATAAGTTTTTTTAGATTCATAACTAAGGAAACCTTTTAAGATCAATGAAAAAAATTTCAAACCTCCACTTTGAAAACGATTAACAGGTATTTCCAATAAATTGCCTAATTTCTTATCTTCTGATTTAATATATTCTAACCATGAAGCTTTCATGAATTTCTCAATATCTTTAAACCTTGGATCTTGAATAACTATGTCTTGGTAATCCTCTGTATAAATAGTAGGCATTTTACCGAATTCTACTGTGTCGAGAATATTTATACCTATTTTCGTCATCAACATATCTTGCATTTCTTCAGGCGTATATCCACAAGCTACAAGTAAAGCTACAATTGAACCTACGGATGTTCCTGCAACACCATTGATTTTTTCAGTATTGATTCTTCTATATGTTTTACTATCTTTTTCTTTGTTATAATAAGATATAATACCTAGTTCCTTCATGACTTCCAGCGAACCAATATATGCTACACCTTTTCCTCCTCCGCCCTCAAAGGCGAGGTACTTTACATTTTCTTTTGAAACTTTAACCATTTAAACACCTTATTGAAACATAATGAAACCATTTAAGACACATAGGGGGTTATGTTTTTATTTTCTTAATCAAAAACTATTAGATCTATTCAACTCCAATTGAATCAATAATGGATTTGACATATTCTTTTCGAATTTCTAAATCCTTGAAAGAAAATCCAAACAGTTTCTCAGTATTATTAACAAAAATCATGGGGAAGAAAAGACTAGCGTTAATCTGGAGTAATTTAAATTTTAGAACACTTTCTTTTATACTTGTGATTTCTCTAATAATTTGAGTTAGATATAAATTACTTTCTAGCAAGAATAACTCAAGAGTAGAGTCTATCGATTCAGTTATAAATAATTTGCTGCTAAATATCGGAATTAGTCCTGGATTGTTTAGCATATATTCAAATAGAGTATTGGTCCATTTTACAAGACGGTCTTTTGGTTTAATTTGAGTGTCTTTTAGTATTTTTTGAATTTCTAGCAAATTTTCAACGTATTTATTTTCAATTTCTTGAATCAATTTCTTTTTAGTTCCAAAATAATAATTGACAGAAGCAATGTTGACATCTGCATCTATTACAACTTCTCTAATTGTAAAATCTAAATTTCCCTTTTCAGCAATGAGTTTAAGTGCTGCATTAAGGATTTTTTCCTTTTTAGAAACCACTCTTTTCAAGATCAGTTCTCCAATGTATGATTTTGTGCAATTGAACATTTTTGTATCTTAACGAAGTCCATTAGGAATATGTCCAAATATACTTCTTAGTATAGGGATATACCCTTTTTCTACAGTTTGATGACTAACTTAATTCTAAATTTCAATTGAATTTATAGTTTTCTCTTATAATATAATTATTTCAAGACATATTTAAAAATAGTGATTGAAACAAGTGTTTGAAACAAAAGATTTAAATACTCGTTTGAAACGCATGTTTACAGACACAAAGATGATACGCATGAATAGTAAAAATAACATAATTAATAAATTAGTCTTAAATTATGCAACAAGATTTGCTATAAAGAACCCAAGAAAGAATATTCCAAGGCTTATCATGAGTGTTGAACGATTTTCATCGGATCCTATTCAAAAGAAATATCTCAAAGCTTTTCGTGACGATAATAATCCTATGTATAAGCTTCTTCTAGAGTCGTTTGAAAATATAAATCCAAATACTATGAAGCTCCTTGTACGGAATCTTGGAGTGAATGCAGCACTTGTTGGAATTGAAAAAACTCGCAAAGCAATGAGAGAAAACCAATGTAATGTCCCTATAGCCATTCTTATGGACCCTACATCTGCGTGCAATTTGACCTGTAAGGGGTGTTGGGCTGCAGAGTACGATAAAACAGATAACCTAAGTTATAGGTTAATGGATAGAATTATAATTGAAGGGAAAGAATTGGGAATCTATTGGTATCTATATTCAGGTGGAGAACCAACTATTAGAAAGAACGATCTTCTAAAGTTAGCAAAAAAACATCAAGATTGCGTCTTTTTGGCATTTACAAATGGAACTTTGGTAGATGAGGAATTTGCTATTGCATTAGCTGAAGTTGGAAATCTTACTCTGGCGATAAGTGTGGAAGGCTTTGAAGAAGAAACTGATTTCCGTAGAGGGGAGGGGACTTATCAAAAGGTAATAAGAGCCATGAAGCTTCTTAAGGAGCATCGTGTTTTATTTGGAATTTCTACTTGTTATCACAATAAGAATACGGATGTTGTAGGATCAGAAGAATTTATCGACTATATGATTGAGATGGGTGCAAGTTATGGATGGTTATTTACATATATGCCGCTTGGAAAAGATGCAATGCCAGAATTAATGAGTACTCCAGAACAAAGAGAATTTATGTTTCATCAAGTTCGTAAATTTAGAGAAACAAAATCTATTTTCTTAATTGATTTTTGGAATGATGGAGATTATGCAAGAGGTTGTATAGCAGGAGGAAGAAGCTATCTACACATCAATGCAAATGGAGATGTTGAACCATGTGCATTTATACATTATTCTAATGTTAATATCAAAGATGTAAGTTTGTTGGAATCTTTGAAATCACCATTATTTAAACAATATAATCGTAGACAACCATTCAACAATAACTACTTACGTCCATGCCCTCTTCTTGACAATCCTGATAAATTGAAAGTGATGGTGCACAAATCAAATGCTAAATCTACTCAGATGATTGACAAAGAATCAGTTGAGGATCTTACTGATAAATGCCAACAAGCAGCTAAAGAGTGGGCACCAGTGGCAGATAGAATTAGACGTGAATCTAATAAATTATCGAATTTTGTAGATTTAAAACCCCCCCGGTACTGGGATATTAATTGGGATGGTATTGAGGAACGAATTGACGATGAAGAAACTAACAATAAATCAACTAAACAGGAGGTATGTTAATGTTTTTCAAATTAAGAATAAAGATTAAAAGAACTTTTGAATCTTTAAAAACAAGCTTTAAACGAATAACCAAACGATCAGTAGAATAAGAAGAGTATTAAAGAATAACTGATCATCTTTTATTTTTTTTATAAGTAAATTGATATTAAGAAGGGATAAAATTGGAATCAAAAACATGTAGAGACACTAAACCAATAGAAGAAAAAATAAAACTCAAACAAACATTGTTATCAGAGAAAATATTGCAAGATTTTAGAAGTGGACAATATCATATTTATTTTGCTATAGCTTATCTTCTTTTTAATATCATTTTAATTATATTAAATGGAGAAGGATTTGTATTTATTTCATTATTATCTGGGATTGTTTTTTTCTTTTTTGCTGTTCTTTCTGCTGTTCTATATTTGATGAAATTTAAAACCTCTAAAACCCCTATTACATTATTAATTAATAGTTTGCCTTTTTTCATACTTTGGATTACTTATGAGTTAATGTCAAAAATAAAAGAAAATTTGCTGTATCCACGTGTTCTTACAGAAGAAATCTATCTCTTAGAGATGAAATTATTTGGATGGATTTTTGGAGGAATGACCCCTAATCAATGGTTTCATTCAACTTTATATTCTATTCCTATTGATCTTATTTTAGGTGGAATTTATCTATTACATGCCTTTGTTCCCTTAGTTTTTGGATTATACTTGTATTTTAAAGGAGATGAGAAAAACTTCAAATTTCTTGTGATTACATTCTATACTGTAACACTACTATCCTTTATTCTCTTTGTGAGTTTTCCCGCTGCAGCTCCTTGGTATATTAATCAATATGGTTTTATTCAACCTGATATTACAGCAGATTATGCTCACGATATAACAGCTGGTCTAGGAAGAATTGATGAGATTTTAGGAGTGAATATTTTTTCGTGGTATTATGGAACATTCGAACAAAACTCTTTTGCAGCATTCCCTAGTGTTCATGCTGTTTACGCTTTATCAGCCACCTTGTGTATTCATCAAAAATGGAAAAAATCACTATATTTAACTATTCCCTACAGTATGGCCATATTTCTAGGAGCAATCTATTTCAATCATCATTTTATTATAGATATTTTATGCGGTATAATTATATCTGTGATTGGCTATTTAGTAGCTATAAGTGTGAAAAATAAGAAGTTTTTTCCATCATCCCGAGCTTGACTAGTTCTTTGTATGTTATTTCTATATATTTATTGCGATGAAAGCATTTCTTTCTACTGTTCCGCTTACATATGGCCTTATTCCTTATTATTTGGGATATAATTGAATGTAATCTCACCATTTCATATGTTGGAACCTATAACAACCACCAGTGTTTATACTTTGGATTAAGACGAAAACCAATGAGCAGACTCCTTGGTATTTGAAATTTTGCTATACGGAAGCAATTTGGAATATGCTAACGATATTGCTGCAATTATCAAGTAAAAATATCCTAACATGGAAATCGAGATAGTTCAAAGTGGAGGATCAATTTTATCTCATCTTGGTCCAGAATCAATTGGCGTAATATCTGACTATACAGATGATGAATACTGGGAGTAGCAAAACTTATTAGATTTTGTACTTTATTATTTCTGATTGAATAATAGAGAAAAAGGATATAAAATCTCTTAAAGAAATTTAAAAAAATATTTTTTGACCTTTACACATGATGTATTCTAACGATGAATAACTGTGGACAAATCTATAAATTTACTGTTGCACATCATACATACTCGAACCTAGCTTATGAAGAACTAGGTTCTTGTCAGGATTTGTCAAAAAAGTTTCATCGGAAAAAACTATTGTAGGAATAATTCTTTTTCCATTATTTAATTCAATTACTATTTCTGAAGCTTCTTTGTCTTTATCTATATCAATCCAGTTAACATCTACTCCAAGATCTTCAAGAAAATTCCCCAATCTTTTACATGCTGAACACCAATGTGTTGCATAAAACGCGACTATCTCTACCATGAGGAATCTAACCACAAATTATTTTTTAATTCTTTTTCTTGTATTTCTCACTGTTTTTACGTTTTTTTATGTTATTGTGGATTTTTATACTAATATGATTAGGTATAGATTGAGATTTATTTTTTACGGAAGACAAATCTTTTTCACCATTTTGAATATCACTACTTCCACAAATTGTGTCTTTTGTTCTATAAACAAACCAATAAAGAAAACCCACAAATATCAATCCGCCTAAGATATTGCCAAGTGTAACAGGAAGAAGATTTCCATAGAAAAAATTTCCCCAAGTAAGGTTCGATAAATCAGGAGAGCCTGCTGCAGAAACAATTGAATCGTAATTTTTCAGCCATAGTCCTAAAGGAATGAAAAACATATTTGCAATTGAGTGTTCAAAACCACTTGAAACGAAAGCCATAATTGGGAATAAAACACTAAAAATTTTACCAATTACTGTTTTAGCAGATGTAGATATCCAAATAGCTAAGCAAACTAACCAATTACATAATATTCCTCTACAAAATGCTTCTAAAAATGTGAGATTTACCTTACTATTTGCAGTTATTAATGAACTTGCACCTACAAGATAATTATTGTTTTTCCAGATTCCTGTTCCTACAAAAATGGCAACTAATAAAAGAGAACCAACAAAATTACCAATATAAACCACTGAAAGGTTCTTAATTAAGTGAAACGGAGTTATTTTTCGATCCATGCAAGGTATAATTAGTAGATTATTTCCTGTAAAAAGTTCAGCACCACCTAAAACGACTAACATCAGTCCTACTGAGAAAACTATACCAGAAATTAGTTGTGTAAAACCAACACCAAAATTTGCAGGCATATCATGAGTTACAATAATCGACAATACCCCCCCAAAACCAATATAAACACCAGCAAGAATCGCTAAAATCATGATGTTTCTTAGAGACATACAACATTTAGCTTGACCAATTTTATCTATTACTTCAACAATTTTGATTTTAGATTCACTCATATTAACAGCTTCATTTCTGGAAATATTACCATTGAAAGAAGTTTTGAATTAGTTTAAATAAATTTCTAAACAACTATAGAAAAACAGAACGGTTTGAGCTAAGGGTATAACAATCGTCATGGAAGCAGACTTGATTATTCAAAAATATGGCAGAACTTATTAAAAAGAAATACCTTGAAATGGAAATTGAAATAGTTCAAGGTGGAGGATCAGTTTTATCACATCTTAGACCAGAATCAATAGGAGTAATATCTGACTATACAGATAACGAATACTGGGAGTAGCAAAACTTATTATATTTCCAACTTTATTATTTCTGATTGAATAATGGAGAAAAGGGATACAAAATCTCTTAAAGAAATTTATAAAAGATATTTTTTTAACTTTTTCACATAATGTTTATGTTATTAATAATATAACTAGTAATAGGTGTTATAATGGAAAATAAAATATTACGAGTAAATGTAACTGATATGAGCTATAAATTGGAAGATATTCCTGAAAAATATAAGTTGCTTGGTGGGAGAGGATTAACTAGTACAATTGTAACTGATGAAGTAGATCCAAAATCTGATCCACTTGGTCCTGAAAACAAAATTGTTATTGCACCAGGTATTTTAACAGGAACTTCTGCCCCATCTTCAGGGAGGATGTCTGTTGGAGGAAAAAGCCCATTAACTGGGGGTATAAAAGAAGCTAATGCAGGAGGATTGACTGGAACCAGATTAGCAAGATTAGGTCTTCGAGCTGTTATTATTGAAGGAAAACCTCAACATAATGATTGGTACCACCTCTATATATCTAAAAATAAAGTCGAATTCATAAAAGCTAATGAATATTTTGACATGGGTTTATATGAACTTATAGAAAAATTAGGTGACAAATACCCTAATGCAGGGTTATGTGGTGCCGGTATTGCAGGACAAAGGTTATCTAAGAATGCAGGGATTTTTGGTAATAATATTGAAAATACTGATCCAGGAAGATACGCTGGTCGTGGTGGTTTAGGTGCTGTTCTTGGCTCTAAAAGGATTATTGCTGTGATTTCTGATGACACAGGTGGTGAACGTCCAAAGCCTAAAAACGAGGAATTGTTTGATAAAGGACGTAAAAAGATGATCTCTGCTCTTCAAGAACATGCAGTTACTGGTGGAAAAGCAGGTACCGATAAGGGTGCTCTTAAGAATTATGGAACAAATGTGCTTATGAATATAATCAATGAAGCTGGTGCTTTACCAACAAAGAACTTCAGATCAGGATATTTTGAGGGAGCTAAAAATATTTCTGGTGAGGCTGTTCATGCTCTTGTAGATGAAACTAATGAGAAATTTGGTGATAAAGCAGAAGGTAAATATGGTCATCCATGTCATCCTGGTTGTATAATACAATGCAGCAATGTTGTACCTGACAAAGAAACTGGAAAAGCTATTGTCTCTCCTCTTGAATATGAAACTGCATGGGCTTTAGGTACAAATTGTACCATTGATAACCTTGAACATGTAGCTAAATTGAATCGTATATGCAATGATTTAGGTTTGGATACCATTGAAGCAGGGAATACACTTGCTATGGCTATGGACTCAGGTAAAATTCCTTGGGGTGATGGTGAAGTAGCAATTAAGTTTCTGAAAAAATGTTATGATTCCAATGATAAAGATGGAAAAGTTTTCATGCAAGGAACTAAGTTTGCTGCAGATACATGGGGTGTCGATCGTGTTCCAGTTGTGAAAAATCAAGCTTTACCAGCATATGATCCACGACCCATAAGAGGAATAGGAGTGACTTATGCAACTACAGCAATGGGAGCAGACCATACTGCGGGATATACAATCGCTCCTGAAATTCTTGGAAGTGCTGGTGGAGACGATCCTCGTGGGCCTAAAAAGGCAGACCTAAGTAGAGCGTTCCAATCTACAACAGCCTATGTAGATCAATCAGGTTATTGTCTCTTCATTGCCTTTGCAATTCTAGATATAGCAGAAGGAATGGAAGGATTAGAAGAAACAGTAGCTGGTTTCTTAGGTAAAGATAGTTATGACATCACTGAAGTCGGAACCAAAATCATTAAAATTGAAAAAGAGTTTAATAAAAAAGCTGGATTTACTAAAGAGGATGATAGATTACCACAATTCTTTAGAGACGAGAAATTATTACCTCATGATGTAACTTTTGATGTTTCTGATGAAGAACTTGATGCTGTCTATCAAAATATTTAGGAGAGATAAATCTCTTCTATTTTATTTTCTTAAATACTTGTGTTTCTTCTTTTTTTCTTACTTGTACTTGCTTTAATATTTCATTTTTAGAACTTGTGAAATATAAAAATTATATACCTTAAAATACTACCCTAATGGAAATAACACAGAAGTGATGATTCAATGTCAGAAATAGAAATTCATTTGTACGGCAGACTGAGAAAACTAGCTGATAATTCTGGTCCAACAGATGATTCAACTATAAAAATTGCATGGAAAGAAGGTGAAACACTAGCGGATTTAGTCGAAAAACGGTTGAATCTGAGTTTTGATGAAATTGGTGAAATTTTCATTAATTTTAATCCTATAATGCAACATCAAATGATAATTCCAAAAGGTGCAAGAATAGCCCTCTTCGAAGCTGGCATGTATTTGCTCTGTGGAGGTCAACATATGAAGGGTCATGGGTTTATAACGAGTAAATCAAAAGATAATGAAGTTAATTACTTTTGAGAAGAATATATCAAATCATGAAAAAAGTAACATAGAAGTGGACATATTGAAAATTCGAATAAAATCATATGCTTTTTTAAGAAAATATCTTCCCAATGCTCAATTAGGAGAAGAAACAATTATGGAAGTTTCCAAAGGAACAACTGTGAAAAATATTCTTGTTGACAACCAGGACATTTTGCATTATTGACAAACCAGTCTAGTCCCTTTACAAATTCCTTGAAATCAAATACTCCTTTAGAACGGAATTCAAATCCATAGAGATCTGCAAGTTCCTTCATCAGTTTGGCTATTTGAATAATTAGTCCGTTATACTGTCCACAACCACTACAATAATCACCACATGGTGCAACTAGGTCATGTTTTTTCATTATATCACTCCATACTTCAATCTCTTATATCAACAAACATATTTCACCTGACTTTTCAAGTATAAGAAAAGTTCTGATTTAGTAGAATTTGGGAAACTGTTTCATTTATTCTTTGGGATATTAAAACTGTTTTTTCTAAAAAGATTTATGTTAGAGAACCACATCCCTTTCAACTTCTGTTAAGTTGGTTTATTATCCTAAAATTGTTGAAATTCAGAAAAAGCAATAAAAGAAGAAAAGGAAAAAAGCATCACTTATAAGAAATACCAATTCTCTCACTAACACCATCTAACATAGCTGGAACCATTTTCTCAAAAGGCAACTCAGGTTCCCAACCCCATTCCTCTCTTGCAACACTATCATCAAGCGATTGAGGCCAAGAACGAGCGATTGCGTCGCGGAAATCGGGTTCATAATCGATTTGGAAATCAGGTAAGTATTTCTTTATTTCATCTGCTAGTTCTTCTGGAGTGAAACTCATTCCTGTAACATTAAATGATCGATGTTTGAGCTTGGAATCATCGGCTTCTAACAAGTCGAAGGTTGATTTTAAGCAATCTGACATCATCATCATAGGTAATCTAATGCCTGCACTTAAGAAACAAGTGTACTTCATATTTTTGAGCGCTTCATAGAAGATCCAAATTGCATAATCTGTCGTTCCACCTCCAGGTTCTTCAGGGCTTAAGACACCAGGATAACGCAGTGCTCTGAAGTTCAATCCATATTTCAAATTATAATAATTACCCATTAATTCAACATAAACCTTAGATATTCCGTATATACTTGTCGGTTCCATTATAGTCGTATTAGGAGTATTTACCAAAGGAGTTGTAGGACCAAAAGCTGCTATAGAAGAAGGAGCAAATAATTGTTCAATCTTCAATTCTCTAGATGCTTCTAGAACATTATAGAAACCTTCGAAGTTAATTGAATGAGCTAACTGGGGATTTTTCTCTCCCGTTGCAGATAAAACAGAAGCATTGTGAATGATGATATCTATATCATTTTCAACGATTAGTGATCTTAAACCAAACTGATCTCTCACGTCTAATCTTTTGTAATTAACGTCTAAGTCTTTGAATAATTGAATAGGTTTCTTCCTTCCTGTAGCAATAACATTTTCCTTCCCATATCTCTTAAGCATGGCGGGAATTAATGCTTGACCGATTTGCCCATAAGAGCCTGTTACTAAATATTTTTTCATTTTAGTTCACCATATAGGATAGAATCAAACGAAAAATGAATTTTAAAAATTTATTGCATTGTCATTAGAAATTATAGATAAGAAAAAAGAAAAAAGAAAAAAGATTAGTGAGTTAGTTTCCTTTTCCTTCTAAATACTAAATAGATTGCTGCAGAAAGAGCTCCTAGAATTGGCAATAGAGTTATGAAACTGAATTCAGGTATAACGGGTTCCTCAATCTTCCACCAGCAATCCACTATTTTAACGATTCCAGTGACGACATCAGTAACTATGAAGTAAACATCGTACCAACCTTCGTTCACGAATACCCAATAGACATAGAAATCATAAGTTGTCATCGATAGTACCAATTTCGTTTCATTATGCACTATCCAAGAGTCACTTCCTTGGACTATTTTTACTACAAGATTCAGATTCTTATCTATTGAGAATAGATTTCCTACACCAAATTGCATAGTATAGTTTACTCCTACTTCTCCATAGTATCCTTGTTCAATCCATATATCTAACCAGCCATCATCATGGATGTACCAGCGACATTCTGCAACCCAAACAATGCCAGTTTGTAATTCAACAACTACAAAGTAGATTTGGAATATTCCTGGGTCCAAGAATATATAACTAAGGTTCCACGTTAGTAATTGACCAGCTAGCAAAACCAAGGTGTTTGAATAAAGTATGACAATTCCGTAACCCATGTCTATTCTTACTTCTACGTAGATGGGTACATCATAACTATAGTAACTCTGTGCGTAGAATACCATCCATACTTCTTGCCCTACAATAGCTTCATAGTCTTGAATTATCCAGACATCAATGAATCCATCATAGATATCCCATCGACAGTATTCAAACCATTGAGCACCTGTTGCATCTATTACAATTAAGGTTATGGTGTAAAATCCAGCGTATAAGAATGTATAAGGCAATGTGAATGTGTAAATTCCATTAGCTGCAATTATCACCGTTATATCAGTATAAGCTAATTCAGAATGCGTTCCATTACTTATCCATACTTCAACTGTCAAATCCATTTCAACTGAGAAATAGTTTACTATCCAGAATTCCATAAGGACCTCTTCACCAACTGAAGCTTCCATATCTTGGACAATCCATATATCTAGATATTCAGCATATATGTACCACCAACAATATTCTATCCACACTAGTCCCGTATCCACTTCAGTTACAATTAGTATCACGTCATAGTATCCAGCGGCTTCAAATATGTACCAAAGTTCCAAGAAGTAACCTGTAAGTGATAAGATATTATCCACAGCATAATACACTTGAACATAATTTACTCCATCGAAAATGAGTATTTCAATTTCTACAGTTTTCTCTACTGCGTAGAAATTATATATCTCAAATGACATCCAGAGTTCTTCATATAGCAATCCATAGTATTCTTGGTAAATATAAAGATCAAAGTATCCTCCATAAACATACCAATAACAGTAGTCAACATATATCTCACCTGAGAATAGATCAATAACAACTAGTTTTACATCCCAATAATCCACATAGAGGAACGTCCAAAATACCGTGAAGTTATACACTTCTCCTGAAGCAATAACTGTAGTTTCTCCATATATCAAGATGTCATGCGTTGCATTAACTATCCACAATTCAATAGCTATATCGCGATCAACAGCATAATTGCTCATGACCCAACAATACATCATAGCTTCTTCAAGAACGAAAATTTCGTACTGTTGGTAGATCCAAACATTTATGAAACCGCCATAAACATACCATCCTTCTGGACAAAATTCTATCCACGTAACATCAAAATCTATCACATAAACTTCTACATAGAGATCCCAGAATCCTTCATAGATGAATATATAGAAGACTTCATCCATGAAGTATGTGCCAGTATTTATTACTACATCCTTTCTAGAATATATCTGATAAGTATGTGTTCCGTTGTCAATCCAAACAGAAATATCAGCAGTAATATCGATAGCATAGTAGTTGTAAACCCAGAACTGTATCCTTTCCTCAACGCCAATCCAAGCTTCATAGTTTTGCTCAATTAATATGTCTATGAACCCATCATAAACTTCCCAATAGCAATAAGCAAACCATTCATATGTTTCAGGTACATCAGTAACTCTTAGAATTACATCATGATGTCCTGCGACAAGAAAGGTCCAGTAAATTACTACCATTAGTACATCATATGCTGCGATAATCGTTGTTTCATTATGTATCAGTACTGGACCCGAACCATCATCAAGAAATACTTCAATGAAATATTCCCTTGCTATTGCATATCCATTATAGATATAAAATTCCATCTTAACCTCTATTCCGACTTGAGCTTCGTAGTCTTGAATAACAGCTAGTTCTACATAACCATCAATAACTTCCCATTGGCACTCTGTTGTAACTTCCTGGTTATTTGTTATATCCATTACTTTGAGATTAACTAAATGGAAACCTACTGATGTGAAAGCATGTGTTACATTAAAGATATATTCCAAGTAAGGAAACAGTATTCTTGATTCTTGATAGATGAGGAAAACACTACCATTGTCATATTGAATCCATACTTCTATATCCGCTTCAATTTCAATTCCATAAAGATTTAGCACATGACATTCCATCAATGCCAAATCATATACCGTTATCACAAAATCTTGTACAATCCAGATTTCAATTGTATCTTCTGTATCTTGCAATCCTATTTGATCTTGTGCCGGTTCAGTTGCTACTTGCTGCACTTCTTCATTTGAGGGGTCTTGAGTGTAATTTAGAGCTTGAGCAGCTTGATTAGAACCCCCAATCATAGAAAGTGTCAAAAGTAGAATAATGAATGTTGTTTTCATTAAATTCCGTCTATTCATATTCTTACACACCTTTTCAGTGAGTATATCATACCATTGTGAAATGTTGTATATATTTCTTTCCTCAAAACTTGCGCTGTGTAAATACCGACAAAAATGAATACAATTAATAGAGATAAAAGATACAATAATTCAATAAATTTCTAGATGTGGGTGTATTTTTTCTGAACACACTTCACATTATTATTTAACTTAACACCATTCATTTTATACAAGATAGCTTTCTTTAGTTTCTTTCTATTAATTAGATATATAACAAAACATGTAAAATATTAATAAAGCCTTTGTTTTAGTTTTTCCTCACTGAATTTTCGGTTCATACTGAAGAATAAGTCAATTGCAAATTAAGAAAAGTTTATTTTGTACTGACGAGCACTATCAATAGAAATAAAAGCTTGTCTGAAAGGGAAGTTGTTAGATAAGATGAAAAAAATGACTACTGAGATGAAATTCGATGAAAAGGGCATCCCGTTAGTTATAATAGGGTTATCACAAGCAGGAAAATCTTCTTTCTTGAAGCGAATAATGACTGGAGAATTCGAAGAAACAAGACCTACAATGGGTTTGCAATTCGAGACAACAGAAATAGGAGATGCAAGAGTTGATATTTTCGATCTTGGAGGGCACATATCTTATCGTAAAACAATTTGGGAATCATACGTAAAGTTAGCTTATGGTCTAGTATTCATGATAGATTCAGCTGATCCAGATAGTTTTGACGAAGCTAAAGAGGAATTTTGGCGAATTATAAATCTTAAAGACGATCGTGATGAATTCTTAATCTTATTTTTATGTAATAAAGCAGATTTAAAAGAAAGTCAAGACCTAGAATCTGTTATCAATCACCTGAATCTTTTCAATTTAGCAGAGAAAGAAAATGCTTCCTTTCAATTCTTCAAAACCAGTATGAAAACTGGTGAAAACGTCGACAACGCTTTGAATTGGTTAAAGAATAACACTGCAAAACTTGCTACAAAAAGAAAAATCGATCCACTTATGTTTATGATTGCAGATATTGATGGGTTTCCTTTACTTGAGATTGACAAAATTGGACTTGAGGAAGACCCATCGTTGTTAGCAGGATTTCTAGCAGCTATTGAAAGTTTTAGTAAAAGGATATTTGGAAAAACGGGAATGTTACAATACATGGTTTCTGGAGATTATCAATACATAATAAAAACTGATAGTCAGTACATCTACTCTATGATTATTGCCAAAAATGAGAGCCAGCAAGAAGCTAGAAGAAAGATTGATGTGCTAAACGAGTTTGTAAAACCCATGGAAGAGTTTAGTATTTTAGAAAGTGTGGTAGTTCAAGTATTGAACATTGACTTATCTGAATACATTATACAAAAAGGATTCAAATGAGTATCTTCTATTTCAGATGGAAGAGAAAAACATAAAAGTTAAGTAATATCTTCTAATTGAGTGATATGGTTCATCAATTCTTTTATCCTAAATCCATAGCAATTGTTGGAGCTACTAGCGACCCTAAGAAATTTGGTAATGCAGTAACTGCAAATCTGTTGGAAAATGAGAAATTAAAAGCAGAAATTTATCCAATCAACCCTAAGGCTACAGAGATTTTTGGCTTAAAATGCTACAAATCTGTCTTGGAGGTTGAGAAAGAAATCGATCTCGCCATTATCTTAGTACCTTCCAAAGCTGTTCCGATTGTTATTGATCAATGCATTGAGAAGGAAATTAAACGTGCTATTATTGTAACAGCTGGCTTTGGGGAGTTAAACGAAGAAGGAAAGAGAATTGAACAAGAGATTAAATGTAAAAGTTTGGATGCAGGTATGAGGTTAATTGGTCCCAATTGCGTTGGCATTCAAAATGTTGACTACGGAATGAATGCTTCCTTCGTTCAAGCACCTAGTGAGGGTAACATAAGCATATTAACGCAATCAGGTTCAGTGGGAGCGGTAATTCTTTACGAACTGTGGTGGCAAGGGTTGGGTTTCTCTAAATTTGCCAATCTAGGAAACATGATAGATGTAAATCTTACAGATTTACTCGAGTATTTCATTGATGATGAAGATACTAAGGTAATTTCTGTTTATCTAGAAAATGTCATCGATGGGAGAGCATTTTACAATAAACTTGTTGAAGTAGCTGCTAAAAAACCAACAGTAGTTCTTAAAGGAGGTAGAACAGCTGCAGGGATGAAAAGCGCTAGCAGTCATACAGGAGCAATCGCAACCGATTATAACTCTCTTAAAACCGCTGTTAAACAAGCTGGTGCTACTTTGTGTGAAAGCTTTGGTGATTATATTACAGCAATAAAGGCATTCTCTTTCCTACCTGAACCTCAAGGAGGAAAAATTGGTGTGCTAACTAATTCGGGAGGGTCAGCTGTTCTGTTCAGTGATCACTCTGAAGAAATGGGATTAGAACTTACTGAATTCTCTGAGGAGTTTATACAAAAAATTGACCCCCACGTGATTTCATTAGTAAAGAAAGTTAACCCACTCGACATGATAGCTGGAGCAAATGGAGAAGGGTATTATCAAGTGACCAAAGCAATGTTAGAGGATCCTAATATCGACATTGTTGTTCCATGTTGTGTTATTCCTACGTTTTTGGAGATGAAACCAGATGAACATTACAAAGGAGTCATTAGAGCTTGGAATGAGACTGATAGAAAAAAACCCATCTTCCCAGTATTCATGAGCGGATCAATACTTGAAGAGATAAAGGATTATGCTGAGAAAGAGAAAGCGCCTATATTTCTTTCGCCAAGAGAAGCAGCTTTTGCAGCAAAAGTTCTCTATGAGAGAATGAAGGTTCATTCAAAATAGTTGTTAAGAATCATACCCTTGATCCTTTCTACATCATGTAAACGATTAGGGTTTATCTCGATTCTTTTCTCCATAAAACTGTTCAAATCTTCGACTTCCTTAATCAGTCCCATATCCATTAGTTTTAGTGTTGACAAAAGCAGGGAAATACTGACTTTTTCTTTCATACATCTACGTATCAAGGGGATAGATTTCTCAAATATTCTACTTTCCCGTATATTGTCGGAAGTATCCATTACAAAAATATACTCTGTTTAGTATTTAAAGATGGGTAAGACTGCTCGAATACGTTACAGAAGAGGGTTTAAGAGCTGTTTTGTTCTAACTCCTCAGATTTTTTCTTTTCTATGCGTCCAAGAATTTTTTGACATAAAATATAACTCAAACTGAATCCAAATGTTAGCGAAATAAAAATAACACCCCAAATTGCATGATGCCAATCCATCGTAATTGATTCAATAAATGCGAGTAGAAATACTAACCCAAATGCTCCCACCAACATTACAAAACTCGAGATAGTTGATACCATTAAAACACTTGCTTCATTTGTTTTTTCCATCATCATTACTCTCAGTTTTCTCTACTGTATTCTCTTTTTCTAGTTGTGGTGAACTGTATGATAAAGTTTTTCCCAAGGGAGAACTAACCATTTTAGGTTTCAATAAATTGATGAATCGCACAACACCGATCATTATAATGACTATGTTTGTTAAAGAAGCAAAAATCCAGAAAACCCAGTCATTTGCTAGAGCGGCTAGAACTATAATTGCAGTTACTAGTAATGCATAAATTGATCCAATTACAATCAAATAGAATTTACTATGATGAGTGGGTACATTCAGCATTGTCAAATTAATCACTTTTGTCCTATATCTTTTTCTTCCGGAGGTAAACTTTCCAGTTCTTTAATCTCTTTGCTACCCTTTGACATGACTATTGAAATAATCCTAAAACTGATGTAAATCAATACTGAAAGGAATAACCATCCAAAGACAATCCAGACTGAATAAATCCCTAAATCATCCCATTTACCGTAAAGCAAGGTAAAGAAGTTGAAAAGCAACAAGACACCAAAAAAGCAAACAGTACTCACAAAAATTATTTTGCCTACTAAAGATTGCTTCTTGAATCTTATCCAATCTAGTCTAGACTTTTCATTTTTTTGCTCAGACGAACTCATGGAACAAATGCTCATTTGTTTAGAACATTATAAATCTTCACTATATGTAAATCTAATGTTTAGTGAAGACGTTTAAGTAATTCAAAAAGTATCATTTGTTTTTCTAGAGGGAGAACATCTTTGGAATGACTTCGTATGGATAATGATTCCAGAGACTGGAAAACCCAATCCAACTCAGTTCTTAAAAAGGTGAAAGCTTCCACAGCATTCAGACTTGAGACTTGCTTAACCAATTCTTCAAAATATGCAGATGAGTTTCCTCCAAAAACAATTCCTTCGTCAATATTGACAATTATCAGATTACTAGAAGGTATAAGTTCAGCGTAATCATTTGTCCCAATAATATCATATCCAATTTCATATTTGAAAGACCATGGTTTGACATTTAGTATTCTTGTTGGGGAAAGAAGACGAAAAGTATGTATCATTGGTTCAACGAGATTTCTATTTCCTACAACTATAACAGGGAGACCAACGATTAGACCATATAGCACTTTACCTAAACCTTCAGGAATAACACGAGATATTATTTCAAATGACAGAAATTCTCTTGAACCATCAAACATTACATCACGCGCGACATTTTTCAACTTCACCATGGACTTGTAATCAGTTAGATCAGTTTTCCTAAAGATAGTGAGCATATTTTTTTGCATATTGGACAAATATTTGGCAAGAGCAGTTTTTATCCTTGTTGAAACTTCCTCTTCATATTTGATTGCCCGATAAATACTGAAATTGTACTTCTGTTGGACTTTCTTGAATTCTGCTAGAAGTATTGGAAGAATATCTCCATTAAATGGGGCGTCAATATCAACAAGAAGAGCAACAATCAACTCATTTTCTATATAAAAATAGAGAATTTTACCCTCAAATTCTATTTCACGTGGGAAAGAACATACTACTTCAGAAGAAAGTGCAACAATTGCGCTGATTAGACCAGTAATTAAAGCATTGTCGTGAATTTTGATTTCACTAAAGCTATCGTACTGATAGAGCAATTCTCCATTCTTAGATGTAATAAGGATCTTCAATATGTCCACTTTCCGCTAGTTTTACGAGTTTTAGCTCTCGATGAATCGACTAAGTATCTCACCTACCGTTAGCAACAGATGATTAAAATCTTATTCAATCTTGCCAGAAGTCTCTGAGCTGTCCCTCATTGCATGTTGAGGTGGTGATGGTTAATACCTCTCTAATTTTCTTCCATTTTTCTACGAGTTTATATAGGAAAGTGCTGATATATGGGTAGTGCTTGGCGAAAACTCGCCATATTTATGGTTCGCAAGTGTTTGAACACTTGTCCCTCAGTTAATAAAGTTTGAACCATACAGCACGATGCGCAATGGCAGGAATGTTGGCG
>DAOVER010000098.1 GCA_030668875.1 Candidatus Heimdallarchaeota archaeon | reverse complement strand
GAATTCCATATTGCCACTCAATGAATCTATTATATTCAAGATCACCAGTAGTAAACTGTTTAGTATCATCTATCGAGAAGCCCATTCCAAGAAAATCTTTGATTATTTTGTTTGCAAAATAAGTCGCAACATTTTCAGGTTCCTCAAATGTTGCTACCGTTTCCTCAATTTTCTTTCTATCATTCTCATAAATTGAGACATAATCACGGTATTTTTCCCATTCTTTTTCATCTTTATTCTTGATTTTCCATGATACTGAAAGCACAGGGGTTCCAGTAATATGAAATGCCATAGGCCATAATACATTGTACCCTCGTTGCCTCTTAAATCTAGTAATAACATCTCCTAGATTGTAAGTTCTTGCATGGCCTAGATGAAATGCTCCAGAAGCATAGGGATAAGGTAGAGTAATAAACCATTTAGGTCTGGAGTGATCTATTTTTCCAACGAAAATCTGGTCTTCTTGCCATTTTTTCTGCCATTTTTTTTCAATTTGACGTATTTCATCCAGAAAAGTCATTTTTCTAATTCACCTAGAATTGTGTTAGTTTCAGTGTTTCCAATACAGCTAGTGCCACGTGTTTTTATAAAAAACCAATCCTTTATTTTAAAAGAGTTACTTATTGATATAGTTTTACTGTAAAAGACACAAAAAACCTGGAAACCTCTAAAGCAGTTATCCTTCCTTTTAGTTAAGAAGAACACGATACCCCATTTTGGTCTCCTATATGAACAGCATTCTGGCAATTTATTAAGTTTTTCAATAGAGGGACATTCCTGAGTAATAATCTCATAATCATTACATCAGATTTATAAACAGGGAGTATTTTTCGTTTAACATAATTTTAGAACGTGAACTCAATGGATGATGATTTTGACTCTTCAAGAAAATTTGTAGATTCATCCATTGAACACGAAAGTATTGTTTCGACTGAAATTTCTTACAAAGAGCCTTCTTATGACGAGGTTTTTAGAAATAAGAATTTCATGAAACTTTTATCTGGACAATTCTTCAGCAATTTTGGAGATGCGGTATTTCGTGTTGCTATCCAATTGTATGTTTACGAGATCACTTTTTCTATTACCTCAATGACTCTCATTTTAGCTGTCCAAACTTTACCTTGGATTATCATTGGACCAATCGCAGGAGTATTTGCAGACAGAATAAGTAGAAAAGCATTGATGATTGGAGCTGATATTGTGCGAGGTTTAGCAATATTGGCTCTCCCTTTTGTGTCAAGCATCTATGGCATTGCTGTTATAGCTTTTATTTTAGGTGCTGCTTCTGCAACTTTTGTTGCACCTAGATCTGCTGCAATACCTGAAATCACTGGTATGAGATTATATGTAAAAGCAATTTCACTAAGTCAATTAGTTTTTCAAACCTTAGCAGTTTTAGGTCCACTCTTTGCAGCTCCACTTTATATCATTTTCAAGGCATCAACATTTTGGATAACTAGTGGTTGCTTCTTTGTATCCGCTGTGATACTTGGTTTCATAGATATCCCTTCTGCTTCGAGAGATAAAAGTGAATTACTTACATTCAAAACAGTTCTTACAGATTTCAAAGAAGGTATAGTTTTTCTACTAAAAAATAAGATAGTTAGATTACTTATCTTAATGTTCACGTTCTTAATAATCGGAACAGCTTTCGCTGGACCTTTATTGCTCCCATATCTTTACGAAATTCGTTTTAATGCAATTGCTGTCCAGTATTTCAACACACCAGAAAATACGTATAGAATATTTAGTCCTCTTTTCAGATCTGGTTTGAAAGATTCTGCTGACATTGAATATGGATATATTGGTGCAATTATTGCTCTTGGCTCAATAATAGGAAACTTATCTTTCGGTGCTTTAGAGAAAATCATCGGAAGACCCATAGCTATCTTCCTCGGTTCAATCGCAATTGCTGGTTATTATTTTGCTTTCCTCTTCCAACCAGGATTTATTGCTATTTTGATTATTGGTTTTGTTATGGGTGTTCTGAATGGTATGTTCAGTTTAGCAATTAATGCGTTATTTGCTGAAAATGTTCCAAATGAAGTGCGAGGAAGAGCATACAGTGTTGTAAATGCCTATGTACAAGTTTTCACAGTCATCTGTTACTCTGTTTCTGGAATAACTGCTGACACTATTGGGGTTGTTATTACAATAGCAGGTTCAGGTGTCTTTCTCTTGGTAACAACTGCCTTAATCACTATTTTCACGAAATTTTACAAATTTGCAGATGTAAATCCACAGAATGCAAATCCCGTATCCAAATAATTTTCGTAAATAACCTAGATTTATTAGAAATTTAGACAATAATTATTTGATGATGTCTATTTGTCTTCTTGTCTTATTAGACAAAGCTAGGTACATGTCGTGCTTAGAGGTCATGATATAGGGCGAAGATACTCTATACTCACTCTGAGTGGATACATCACGTATCCTCCTACCCCGTTCACCTTGCGTTTAGGCAAGGCTTTCGGATCGCTTTTTATCAGAATATTATACGCAGCGTTAACATCAGCATTGATCAAGTGACCAGCAGCAGAACGGAACAACCCTCGGTGGATCCTTTTTCCCTTGTACCTTTTCCGTTCTTTGGGGAACTCATTATCCAGGAAACTGCTCTTGGAGGTGTATTGTTCAGGAATAGTCTCCACTTTTATCCCTTGTTCTGCTCCTTTGTACTTCAGCATATCGATGATTTTCAGGAAGGGGAGGGTGACGAACATCTGGGTGGTTTTTTTCCAGAAATGCATTCCTTGTTTCCATAGCTCATTGTAGCCTATCACCACTTCATGGAGCCCCCGTTCAATCCAAAGGTCAACCAGATACTTGGTTAATTTGTGGATAGCATCGTTTAACTTTTTTCTCCACTTTTCTTTGAGTCTGTAGTAAGCTGGACCATACTTGAGTCTGTTCTTATTTTGCAATTGCTTTCTCTGTTGCTGACTATACTGTAGTTGTAATTTTTTCTGTTCTTTCAGATAATACTGTGTTATGGACTTTATTCCTTTCCCTGCGTCTTTTATAACAATCGGTTGACCTCCGAGGTTATCCACGAAAGCGGCAAGGTTGTCCATCCCTAAATCTATTGCTCCTTTTCTGATTAGCTTTTTCCTGAGATTAGGTATACTCTTCAAGTAAACGAGTTCAAGGGTGTAGTGAGTTCTTCGGGGGAGGATTCGCACTTCCCTCAACTCTGTCTGAGCAGTCAATCTTGTCTTGTAGGTGTACTTCACTTTTTTAGGTAGCACTAGCCACCCATTGACTATCTTCGCCTGTTGATTGGTAAAGATGGCCACTACTTCCCCATCTTTCTTTTTGTAGTTAGGTGGCTTAGGCATGGCAAAAAACAATGTAGGATCCTTCTTCCACTCTCGTTTAGCTCGGAAATAGCTTTTCCAGTTCCTACTTAGATGTTTAAGTGTCTGTTGAGCAACATGAGCGGGAAGGATTTTGTAACACTCCTCCTGTTTCAATTGTTTGTCAAGATCATAGTAAAAGAGAAGTTTACTTGTTTGCTTCAAAGAGTTTTTTATCAGAAAATTCGCTCGATTATAGAGATTTTTTGCTTGATGACAGATTCTGCTTAATGCTGGATGATACTCCACTTCTATACGCTCTACACGCAGTACCTTTGTCATCCTTCTTTAACCTAGAGTTCACTATAAAAACACCCGTACTATTTCTAAAATTTTACTAGATTTACTACTTAACAAGACAACAAGACAAATAAACATCATAATAAAGGAGATTAATGAAGAATTTCATGATTTGTTATTAAGCAAGCATGTTGCTAGTGTAGCTACCATTAATCCTGATGGTTCTCCTCAAGTAACACCAATGTGGATTGATTATGACAAATTGAACAACTATATCTTGGTGAATACAGCTAGAGGTAGAGAGAAGACTCGAAATATGCATGAAGGTGCAAAAGTTACAATAAATGTATTAGATCAAACTAATTCTTATCGTTACATTGCAATTTAAGGAAAAGTAATAGAAGTAACTGAGAGTGGTGCTCTTAAACACATCAATAAACTCTCAGAAAGATACTTTGGGAAAACAGAATATCCTCTTCAAGGAGGAGAGATTAGAATGTTAGTAAGAATTTAACTAAGGCATGTACATGTTAGTGATGGATAAGGGTTATATTCAAAATTTAACTATATAATGAGAATTATACATAAATATGTCATTAAGCTTATCATAACATTTTTTTATCCAAACTAATATACGTTTCTTTGATTTAAATGAAAAGAAATCAGAAGAAGTTAACCATACTTAGTTTTGTCATTGTTTTACTATTCTTTTCAACGAGCTTAAATTCAGTTAATATCAAAGCTTATGAATGGGATATAACACAAACAGTGACTTTACAAGAATATGATAATGTTGGATATGGAGTGATAACAGGTGATCATTCCATGGAAAATCAATATCTGGAAGCCGAATATGACACAGATTTAAGATATGTCAGACCTGGTATTGGATCCATGCCCGCTACTATGGGAAATGATTCCAAAGACTTTCGAGCTTCATTTGTCTCTACATACTATCAAACCAATTATCAGTTTGTTTTAGAAGACGATAAATGGCAGAATTTCCCAACATACTTGCAAGCTTTTAATAATACAGGATACGGGCCAAATCTCAACATTACTGTTGGGCTAAAAACTCAAGGAGAGTTATCATTAAGAAATCCAACCGCTCTTGAGTTGGAGCCTGAAATGATTTACAAATATACGGTATCATTGAAAGCTGATGATCTTTATGATCTAAACATCAAGACCACAGATACTTTGAATTACTATATATACTTCAATGGAGTATTGTCTCAAGCCGATAGTATAAACGGAATATCAAGAGATGTAAGTCTTCTGCAATCACGTGGTAAAGGAGTTTATGAGATATATTTCTACTCCACATTGGATAACTATATCATAATAAAACCAAGAAATATTAAAATCTTTGATGGAAAAGCTGATACTCCTATCTCAAGTCATTTTATCAATGATCCTGACCAAGTTTGGAATGAAACAAAGAACCTCTTTGAAGATAATCTAGAAAAAGAGAATGTTCATGCCATTTATTACACTCTTGCTCCAGGAGACTATCAGTTCAAATATATTCGATTTGACAATAGTATATGGTCTCGAGCATATGTTGTTCTACCCACTCAATACTATGATAGCTCAACAAAGTATTCCTATTTAGACTTTGTACTTGGCTCTGGAACCCTCGAAAAATTCATTATGCATTTCGAATATGAAACTCAGATATTAGTTTGTATAGAAGGTGAAATGGATAAAACTGATTATTTAGAGTTTGATTATATTTTCTCTATCAAAAATATAGATGATCTCCCTCTAATTGAGGAAGGTGGACAAATACACTACCAAGATGATATGTTAAACTTTGGAATAAATGTCAATAGAACCATGATGGTTTACTTAAACTATTCCTTACCAGGTACAATTGGACTTTGGTGTATTAAACAAGAAGATGCAGGAAC
>DAOVER010000095.1 GCA_030668875.1 Candidatus Heimdallarchaeota archaeon | reverse complement strand
ATACTTATGCCTCTTGCTGTTTTAACATCAATGGTTCTGATACCTGTTTTGATTAAATCTAGAAAGCAGAAGATTTAATCTACTCTTTTTCTTTTTTATCACGTTGAAATTATTAACTTGGCTCTTCAAATGGTTTGGTTTATTAACGTCGCTGTAAGGATTCACTTAGAAAGAAATGCATAGACACAGAAACAGAAATAAGCATAGTTTTTTTGGAAGAATACCTTTGATCTTATTGATTTTAGGTGCAGTGGTATACTTTGGATTCTATCTGGGATATGTTCCCAAAATTACTTGGACTTTCTCACCTATCGTGATAATTATTATAATTATCGTCGCATTAGGAGGAGTAAGTTCTAGAAGAAGGATGAGTAAGAGGAATCAAGAAGAAACAAATGCAAGAGCACAATCCCCTTATCGTCAGTACGAACCTCCAGTGGTTAGAGAGGAAAAGAAAGATTTCACTTCAACTCCAGATTATAAATATAGAAATCATTATGAAATGCAGTTTTGCAATTACTGTGGAATCAAATTAGAAACAGAAAAACAAAGTTTCTGTGTTAACTGCGGACAGAGAATTAATTAAGACTTCTTTCTCCCTTCTACTATTATCTTACACAGTACAATTAATTTTGTCAATTACGAAGATTAAAAAGATTCGAATTTATCTGATTATGGTAGATATGATTAAGATTACACGTTTGTTTGGGACACCTTGGTGCTCTGATTGCAAGGTTTCCAAATCTTTTCTCGCTGATCAACGTATAGAATACAACTATTTTGATATTACAGATGATGAGGAAGCTGCTTTATTTGTTGAAAGTGTTAATGAAGGAAAAAGAAAGGTTCCAACAATAGAATTTTCAGATGGAACTTATCTTGTCGAACCAACCAATGCAGAGTTAGCAAATAAGCTAGGTTTAGTTACACGACCTACAAAATCTCTGTATGATGTACTAATTATTGGTTCTGGTCCCGCAGGATTAACTTGTGCTATTTATACCTCCAGAGAAGGGTTTGGTACAATTGTTATCGAGAAAGGCGCTCTTGGTGGAAGAATGAATTTCACTGAAAGAATAGAAAATTACCCTGGCTTTCCCGAAGGTATAGAGGGTATCGATCTCGCTGTTAACTTCACAAAGCAATCTGAAAGATTCGGTGTAGAATTACTAAAAGCCACAGAGGTAACAAAGATAGAAAAAGAAGGAGAAATTTTCAACGTAACAACCTCACATGGTGATACTATTAATGCAAAAACTGTCGTTATATCTACAGGTAGTATTTACTGTACTCTGGGAACAGAAGGTGAGACGACCTTATTAGGTTACAAGATCCACTTCTGCCCTGTTTGTGATGGACCATTTTACAAAGATAAGAAGGTTCTAATCTTGGGCGGAGGGAATTCTGCTCTAGAAGAGTCACTTTTCCTCGCTCGTTTTGCTTCTGAGGTTTACGTGGTAGAAATAATGGACAATCTTACAGTTACAAAAACTATTCAAGAACAAGTGGTCCAAGAACCAAAAATCAAAACTTTCACCAGCTACGAAATTCAAGAATACATCGTTGGAGAGAAGAAGTCATTAGAGGCAATTAGATTCTTTGATAGAGCAAATAATAAACAAGTAACCCTCAACCCTGATGGAGTTTTTCTGCTTGTAGGACTTAAACCCAATACAGAAATTGCAGAAGGTGTTGTTGAACAGGATCAAAGAGGATTTATTAAAACTGATGAGAAAATGATGTCTAATATCCCTGGGCTTTTTGCTATAGGTGATTGCAGAAGCCAGTCAACTCAACAAGTGGCAGCTGCAGTTGGTGAAGGAGCTATAGTAGTTGCAAAGATAAGAGAAATCTTGAAAAAACTTTAATTATTCTTTCACTTCTTCTTTTTCATCTTCTTCTTGGTTTACTCTCTTTTTCTCCAATTCTTCCAATCTCTTTCTAGGGCGCATTTTCTTCTTACCTAGTTGTACGATTATTGGAACGATGGTTCCAAAAGTCAGCAAAGCTCCTATAGGTATAGGTGCCCAATCCAAGAACCAAATTGAATCGTTTGATCCGTAGGCTAGATCAATGATTAATAGATAAACTGACAACAGCAAAAAGAATGTTGGACCAACAAACCAAGCTAGTTCAGGTCTTCTAACAACGATGATGTTTAGAACGTATATCAGCAAAAATCCCAATGCTGGCCAATATACCCAGTCAAAAGTTCTAGGTGGATTACCTACTGAATAATCTATGATTGCTAGAAAACCTGCGATGACTACTAAATTGAGAGGGGTCACCCACCATTTGAATTTTTTAACAACACTATTTTCTTTTTTCTTTGTTATCATTTCATTCACCATCAGTTTCTAATCTTTCTTCATTCTGTTTTAATGATTCTAGGAAAGCTACAACTTTTTGGAATATCTCCTCTTTATCTTGATCAAAAAGAACAGTGTGTCCAGATTTAGTAGCAGTAAAAGTCTCAACTCTCTTACTTTTTACAACTTGTTCAAGTAAGCTAATATTTGAAAGGGGTACATGATGATCATATTTTGCTCCAACGATGAGTAATGGAGCTTCAACCTTCTTCAAATCTTCTCTTGTAACCTCCATCAAATCGAACATCTCAACGACACCAGGCAAGCTTGAAGCTCGATATGATTTTACTCCTGCTTTATCGTGCAGTTTCATGTGACCCTTTTTCCTTGGCCATTTACTGACGAATTTGGAAAATGATGGGAGTATAGGGATAGGTAAACCATGATACAGTTTCCCTAAATCCAATGGTGCACAAAGGCTGATAATAGCTTTAACATCCCTGTTTGCTGCAAGGAGTAAAGATAAAGTTCCTCCCATAGAATGTCCTAGAATCGAGATGTTGGCGCATGTCTTTGATAGTTTATCATATCCCTGCAGGACTGATTCGTACCAATCAATGAAGTCGGTTGTAGTAAGATCTCGTACAGTTGTTCCATGACCTTTGAGTAAAACAGCTTCGACAGTGTAACCCTTATTATTTAATACCTCTCCTAACTCTCTCATTTCTGCTGGATTAGAGCAATATCCATGTACTAATAGAATTCCATATTCAGTACTTCCTTCAAGATGAAAAGGTTGAGCGCTATCTATTAAACTCCTATCTACTAGAGAAGGACGCAAGTTATGAATATATGCACTCAAAGATTCTATGTTAAACATCACTTTCAAAACAGTTGTGGTTCCTCTTTGAGGAAATAATAAGCGGTGAAACCATCTAAGGAAATTACCATAAGGACTTAGAACTTGTTTGTAAACTTTTTCATGATCCAAAGTATCATTTATTGGAAGAAAAAGGTGCTTTATCCAACGAAAAAACTCTATGTAACTTTGCGCTAGATTGGTTAGAAACACTTTCCAAGCACTCCATGTAGAACCATGCTGTGCTCTTTGCTCGTTTGACAATTATCTCCACTTTCCGTTATTGTGGATGGGCTACTCTCCCATATAAATATTCACATTAGAATTTAGATTTTTTTAATCATCAAGCTTTTATCTAGAGTTGAGTCTCTTACAAAATCAGAATTTTGTAAATCAGTCAATTTATCAGCTTGATGTATGCATATTCTAAATTCGAGTTTTTCAAAGTTTTCATTATCTTCTATCATATCTTTTAATATCTCTGCAAGGTAAGATAATGGTTCGATAGTAAGAATTATTTTAGAATGTAAATTTACCCGACAACTCTTTGTTGTTCCTTTATTTTGACAAAAGAGAAAACCAATTTCCTCATCATTATCCAATACTTGAAAAAATCGATTTTTAGATTTTGAAATATTCTGCAATATATGTTTATGGTAATCCTCTATAATATTTTCTCGTACATATTCCTCTCCATCGTTCTGAGAAACAGCATTTATCTGACTCAGAAATGTATTTGCAAGAAGTTCTTTGTATTCATCAGTATATACTAATATAGTTTCAAATTCGATAGAGTTACTCTTAGACTTGGTTATTTTATCAATAGAAATGGAGATAGGAGTCACTCCTAAACCTACAAATTTGTAATCTAATTTCTTATACAAATTGACTGCTGGTTCGTTTGAATTCAAAACAGCTAAAGCCACGAATTTCTTCTTTGTTTCTTTAGCTCTTTTCTCAGAAAAATCCATCATATATTTTCCCAAACCCTTTTTCCTGAATTTTGGTAAAACAGCTACTCCAAAGATGAAAGCATCAGATCCCTTTTTGTTTCTTAGAGAGAGTAACCCAGCTCGTTTACCTTTATGATAGCAAAAATAATTCTCTGCAGTTATTCTAATATACAATAACATGAAGAAACGCATGAATCGAGAATAGTTAGCAGCTTCAGGATCTTTAATAAGAAGAAGTTTCAACCAATTTTTCTTAAAAGATCTCCATTGGAAAAGATTGACACCTTTCATCTCAATCTGATTGTTATCTACTACCATGAATAAGGTCTAGAACGGATTTATATCAACATTTTCATTTAAACTTATCTTTTAAAAGAAAAAAAGAGGACGAAAGAATTACTTATTTACTTCTGTACTGCAAATAATATCCATCTAGCTTCAAGTTCATATTAGATTATTTTTTCCTTTGCCTTTCCAATGTTTACCACATTCGAATAAGTCTGAACTTTGTTCATCATGGCAGCTTCAACCTCGATAATGTGTAAATTTGTTGATATCCATTCAGGTAACTCTGGAGGGGAACTATCTAACATCTCTTGCCATTCTTCATCTGTTAATCGTTGGCTAGAAGGTTGTATAAACTCATAGTAGGAGAAAGTTACTCCTCTGGTTAAATATAAATCTCCCATATGATTTTGAATAATAACATAGATAAGAAATGGATCTCCTACGGCAACTTCCAAAACCTGATGAGAATTGCTTTCAGTAAAAACATCTGCAATTAGTGCTGTTCTTTTATCGGCTTCATTACCTGCACCATCAATATCTTCATAGTTAAATGTTGCAAGTATCTGAAAATCTTTGCCTACATGATGTAAGAACTTGTAATCATCACCCGTTAATTCTTCATTTTGCAACTCTTTAATACTCAATTCAGTTAAACGATCAAAAATGTCTATTAAATCATCAAATTTTACCGTGAAATTACTTCTTTGTTGTGAGGTAGAAGATTCACTCAACGCTAAATAAGTTTGATTTTCATATAACACATCTCTAGAATCTAATCCTTCTTTTAACATTCTCAGAGTAGCAGAGATGCGCGCGTATACTTTCGGATAAGGTTCAACATAATGAACAATACTATCACCAAAACCTCTAGCAGTCGCAGCTTGTTTTGCATAAAGAATTGTGTCATGCTTTAGTTCTACCCAACTAGCTAGGGCTGTCATCAAAGATTTATCTAACCACACATCTGATAACATATAACCTGGATAACCCTCTCCCTTCTCATCAAGCAGGGGTAATAAAGAATAAAGCCATTGCCAGTAGATATTCTGTGTCCAGTTTGCAATGGTTAGACTGCTAAACTCATCTCTTAAAACCTGTATTTTCTCTTCGTAACCCGTATAAATATTCTCTGACTCAAGATGATATTCTGCTCGCTCACTTCCAAAAACAGAAAAAATATCCAAAGGTTTAGGGAAATATCTGTTAGGTAGATTGTCAAACACAAGTTCTTGAAATATGTATGCATCGGGAGTATAGCTTTGACCAAACAACTTGAAAGCCTTTGATGCATCTTCTGCATCTTCAAAATCATCTCTAAATCCTGAGTTAATTTTAGGGTCTCTAAGTTCTTTGAGAGCATCAATCATATCAAGAATGAAATCATCAGAAGACAGATCAAAGAAGTTTAAGACACCTTCTTCTTCCCAAACAGACAAGTACTCTACAGGAGTTAAATCATCACTGCCTCCTACAAGGAAATCAGTTGTGCGACAAATTTTATCCCAGTAATCCCAAACTGTCTTATCTCCGATTTCTGCATTAAATGAATATACAAGAGCCAAAGCCATTCTTGTTTGCTTAACGCCAACAGGATTACTTGTAGATTGATCATCCAATAAGAAGCCCATGCGCCCAGCATACATCATGGTTCTAAAATATCGTTTAAATGCATCATTTCGAGTATAATGCCCTCTTGGTTTGTACTGAGAATAATCTTCTCTATATCCAAAAATAGGTGAATAGTCTCCTCCTCCTTGCTCTATATTATTTAACTCATCTGAAACTAGAGTATACACGTATGCAGGAATACTTGTTGTACTATCTAATAATTGCATCATCACAGATAGATAAGCAACATTGTACTGTAATGCTTCTTTAAGATCCGGTTCAACTGTAACAGTGTACAGATCCATCTGCTCTCCCCGAAGAGTATCAATCATTGTACTGAAATTACCATAAAAGTACTCTAACTCTATGATTCTCAAACAATTATCAAAAATTGAATGTAAAACATGAAGACAGAGATCAGTTGAGATATACATAGGTGT
>DAOVER010000072.1 GCA_030668875.1 Candidatus Heimdallarchaeota archaeon | reverse complement strand
AGTGTTCAAACACTTGCGAACCATAAATATGGCGAGTTTTCGCCAAGCACTACCCATATATCAACACTTTCCTATATAAACTCGTAGAAAAATGGAAGAAAATTGGAGAGGTATTAACCATCACCACCTCAACATGCAATGAGGGACAGCTCAGAGACTTCTGGCAAGATTGAATAAGATTTTAATCATCTGTTACTAACGGTAATTTTGATATGGTTTAAAATAATCAAAAAGAAGAGAACTCCAAAAAATAGTGGTTAAGTTAACGATGACCTGAGCTCTTGTTCTATTGTTCTTAGTTGTGCGTATTCTCTCTCCCACTCTTTTATCATATGTTTCTCCCATGTCTCTGTATCAATAATCATTTTCAGAATTTGTTCAAATTGCTTTCTTTCCTCAAATACTTGGAATGCTTCATCTATTTCTATTCCTTCTTTATTCAACCAATTATCACATAGATCAGCAACAAATTCTGTGAATCGTTTGTATGCTATTCTGTTTTCCTTATTTCGGGTTATTACTACAGCGAAAGCTTTTCCTATCTTTCTCACGTACAATACTAAGTTATTACTTTCAATTTTATTTAATTCTCCTAATCCGATGGCTGTTCCTAAATCTAAGATTGCTGACATGAAAGCTGTGAAAAGTGTTGCATCATACGGCAAAGTAAGTGTTAACATTAGGAATACTGGTTGTCCTGTTTCTATTGTTATCAATAAATCTACGTCTCCTATAACCAAGGGTTTGTCTTTAAACAAATCTTCACTTACCTTTATCCTTTCTGTGCCATTTTGATGTGTTCTAACGTTGACTATAAGATTCAGATTTCGCATAAACTTGTATATACCTTCTCTTTCCTTTGCTAGAAAATTATCATCTTCAATCCAGAAAGGACTTTCAGTGATTCGATGAAGAGGTTGAAAATTATCCCTGAAATTTTTCTTAACTCTATCAGCCAATCTATTGAATTTTCCTTTATTTTTGACAATTGTTAAGATATATTCCCCCTTTGCTTCGCAAACAATCTCGTTATCACCAAATTCAATAAGTTCAGGAGATTTTTCCCCAAACTCACCAATAATAGAAGTCACTGCTGTTATATAACTTACAACTTCCACATTTTTCTCTTCTTTACTCCACTTTTCATCATAGATTCTATAATATCTACAAGATCCATTTGTCTTCAGTACGAGTATAGCTTTTATCAATGGGGACACCTTGTTTTCACTAAATTATATCATGGCTCATCTTCTGTACTTAAAAATAAGTCTTAAAAGCTTTCTTTATTGGTATAAGTCAATGCAAATAGAGTCTGTTGGAGTTAAAATACGTTTCAAATATGCTGAAACATTAAGAAAAACACTTCTCTCACATGATGTTATTGATACTTCTTTAGATTTTATACGTGATGAAAATCATCTAATTATTCCTATAACTCTCTCTAAAAATGACGCAAGACAATTACTACTTTCTTCATCCTCAATAGAGGGATTTGAGCTTAATATCTTCAATTTTCCTCAAAAGGACGTTCAACCCAAAAATCTCTATGAAGCAGCTTCTATATATATTCCTGAGAACTTGCATGAATTCATACCCAAAGCGTATGATGTAATTGGAGAAATAGCTGTTGTAGAAATTGCTGAAGAGGTAATGGACTATAAGAAAAAAATTGGAGAGGCACTCTATTCATTGTTTCCCTCACTCAAAACGGTATACCGAAAAGCCTCAGCTGTTTCTGGTCAATTAAGGACTAGAGGACTAGACCTCATAGCAGGTGAAAAAAAATGCGAAACCATTCATCTTGAACACGGTGTGACTATTTTTGTAGATGCTTGTGAAACTTATTTTAGTCCTAGACTGAGTTATGAACATAAACGAGTAGCTGATTTAGTAAAAGAAGATGAAATCATAATTGATCTTTTTACTGGAGTAGGACCCTTTCCTCTACATATTGCTCAGAATCACAATGCAACCACATATGCCATAGATATAAACCAGAAGGCCATTAAATGCTTGGAAAGATCCTTGGTATTGAATAAACTAAAGGGACATATTAACCCCCTTCATGGAGATTGTAGAGAACTTGCGAGCTCTCTGCCAAAAGCTGACAGGATAATTATGAACCTTCCAAGTTATTCTCAAGATTATATTGATGTAGTGTGTCAGATTCTAAAACCAGGAGGAATAATTCACTTTTACCAGTTTGTTGCCACTGAAGATGGAAAAGATCATGTAGTGAGTATTCTAAAACAAGAGCTGGCAAAATTCGGTTGGGAGATTAAGGAGATAATCGATTTTCACAAAGTAAGAGAAAGCGCTCCAAGAGAGATTCATGCTTGTTTAGAAGCAATTATTGCCCTTCAATCGACTTGAATTGTTACATTCAGAACATTGCTTGGGTTTGTTAAGGAACTGACAATATCCCGTGGAATATCAGAAGCAGCTTTGTTAGAGTTAATCATCAATGTTCGGGAACAGACAAATGAGCTTTTTCTTATAATCAAAGCATTTTCATCAACAAAGGATAATTTTGAACTACCATACCCTATTATTTTCTCTTGTTTATGATCAACTTCTAGTATCACTGTAATGGTTTGCCCATCTATTTTCATTCTCTCTTTTAGATTGTCAGGTAAATCTCTCAAACTACATGTTGATTTTACTGCCAAAATACAATTTCCTTTAGTTGAAAGGTCAGATTCTGTCGTAAATTCAAGGGTGGTTCTATGAATGGATTTAACATTTGAATGTCCATAGCATTGAAATTTGAATTGAGTCATTTGGATATCTTTGTTTTACTTTAACTACTATATGTTTTTTCATATAAATCTCAAAAAATTAAACTTTTGCAATTCGTTTCACCAATAAGTTTGTATTTATTAGTAAAATTCTTTTCTTAAATGAAAAATATTATAATGGTATATTTTCAGAACTTTATAGAAGGTAGACGTCAATGTCTGAAAACAAATCTTTGGAAGATGCTTTAGAATGGTTCAATAACCATATATCATCAATTGTTTCAAAATATAGGAACACTGCAATTAAACAGGTTAGATCAGTATTAGACCGCATTGAAGAGCTTAAAACTGCCGCTCATCGATTTGATTATTCGGATCTGAAAGACCCGGATGTTTACCAGAATTATGCTACTACCATATATAATAAGACACTTGAGATATTTGGAGAGATTGAAACACCAGAAAATATTACTTATAATATATTAGATTCTCTAAATAGTGATTTTAAAAATAGAATAAACGCATACACCAACCTATTAGCCAAATACTTATCGTGGTTGAAAAGAGACCGTTCGTACAAGAATAATGTAAAAAATCTTGACAGAGCTCTTACACGCGTAAAAGAAGATGTTTATGTTTTTGAAAACAAAACTCTGATATCGTATTCTGAAATTGTCAAATATGAAAAAATTTCTGATGACATAGAATCTCTCATTGAATTTGTTGGACGGAAGAAGGAGATTGTTTCAGAAATCAATTCTCATGCAGATGATATTGCTAAAATTACTAAAGTACTTGATAAGAAACGGAAAGAATTAGATGAATTGACAAACCATCCCGGATATCTTCAATTGGAGAAAAACAAAAAAGAGCTAGACCATATAGAAATCTCTATTTCAAATAAGATTTCAGAGATTAAAAAACTAAGTAGCAAAGTCTTAAAAGCCGCAGAAACCAAAAAAGTAGAACTTAGTGATTATGATAAAGATACAATGAAGTCGCTTATTAAAGATCCTTTGACTACTTTGATAAAAGAAGGCGATGGGTACAGAGGCGTAAAATCCACTCTAAAAATACTTAAAGAAATAAGCAGTAGTCCAGCTGTTCAGATGAAAAAAGAGAAACTGAATAGAGCTTATGAAAACATTGAGGAAATATTAAATGACGGTTTAGCTGAGTATCAACAAAAAGCTAAATTCCTTATAAACCAAAGTGAGGCTATAAACAGAAAATTTTCTGTTCTTAAAATGGATGTTAGAATCAAAAAATTGAACGAAGAAATAGGTAATTACACAATAGATCGGCAAAGAATCACTTTATCACTAGAGAGAGAAAAAGAAGAAATCGAAGAGAAAGTATCTAACTTAGTTAAATCAGTTGAGGAAAGAATAGAGGAGTATGTTGAAAAAACAGTGAAACTAGTTTTAGAATAAATTTGTATTATCTTTTTACTCTAGTTCTTGTAGAAATCAATGTAAAATAGATTGCTACTCAAGAGGAAGGTTTGCAGGGAAGAAATTACTCTGGTTTTGTTCCAATTGTCAAGAACATATATGTTCTCCTCTTTACTGAGAAAACATATTTTGTCTCAAATGTGGAAAAAAATGTAGAAAAAATTGAAAAACTACATGTAAACTGGTGAAATGAACAAAAAACCACCTACAGAAGCAAAAATAGGGGATTTTGTGTCTAAACAATTGTTACAAAACTCTAAAATGTAAGAAGGAGTAGGTTTTGCCCAACCAAATAAATTTAAAAGTAATGTTGAGAAGGACGTACCAGTAATAGCTGTATTTATAATTGTAATGAGACCACATAATTAAACAGGTAATCCAAATGGCATTCGGAATAACTTTTGAGAATAAAACAAGCGAATTGAAGACTACGTTAACTGATTTGAAGATAAAAGTTCCAGAAATTGAAAGCGCTGCAATTGTATCAATAGAAGGATTACCAATAGCATCAGTGTTACCTCAAGAAATTGAAGAAGCAAGATTGGCAGCTATGACTGCAGCAATGTTATCATTAGGAGAGAGAGTTGCTCAAGAAATGCAAAGAGGAGAATTAGAGAAAATCTTCATTGAAGGACTTTATGGTTACATAATAACCACTGCAGCTGGTCAGAACGCTGTTTTAACAGTATCAGCAAGAAAAGAAGCAAAACTAGGTCTTGTATTCTTAGATATGGCTCGTGCAGCTCAAGAGGTTGAAAGACAACTAAGCTAAATGGTTTTTTCCTCACTTTTCGAGCTTTCTTCATTTTTACATCGTTAAAGATAAATCTATACAGATTGTTTATAAAACTCTTATTGCGAAAAATCTTTAAGAACTACTTCTTTTTCAGAGATAGGCTGAATTTATGGACATAACAAAAATTAACCCAAGTAATACTGAAGAAGTAGCTGTTAACTTAGGTAGATTGGAAGAAACTATCAGTCGTCTTCGAAAGAAGAGAGACGAGCATAATAAAATAACAAAAGAAGCGTTAACTCAAAGAAACGAAATTAATCTAGAGATGAATGAATTACTTGTTAAAGCAAAAGAACATATGGCCAAGCGCGATGAATTAAACATACAAGTAAAGGAATCCAAAGAAAAAAGAAAGAAGTTTCAAGAAGATCTGCAAGAGAAAAAAACCCTAATGGAAGAATTGACTAAAAAAGAAGAAAATGTCAAACAGGGAGATGTTAGAAAGAAAAGAAGGTTAATGAGAGATCTTACCGAGAAAGTTGATAAGTTGGAATGGAATCTTCAAACAAGCATATTAAGTGCTGACAAAGAAAAGGAAATGATTCAGAACCTGGAAAAACTATCAGAAAATATTAATAAACTTGCTACTGATGTTCATGTAACAATCTCTCAAACACAATTATGGAGAGAGATTTCAAGTATTCAAAAACAGATAAATTATCTACATGTCAAAATAATAGATTCAGCCAAAGAATCACAAATTTTTCATAATTTAATGAATCAATTCTTCCAACAAGTTAATGTTCTTCGGAAAAGAGCTAATGATTTTCATAAAGAGTTTCTTGACAGTAAAAGGATTGCAGATATTCATCACAAAGAATTCCTAAGCACTGTTTCAGAAAAGAATGAATTGAAAAAAGAATTTAAAGAAATTCAGAAAAAAGTACGCAAAAAAATGCAGGATAAAATAAGAAGCAATCTTGAAGAAAATACAGAAAAAGCTTTTGAGAAGTATGAAAGAGGAGAGAACTTATCAATGGATGAATTCAGATTGCTTGTTGAAAAGGGTATGATCTAAGAACGAAAATACAAACACAAGACATTTAGGTAGTATTTTCCGCGATATCATTTATAGTAATGAGATAATCAATATACGGCATGTAATTCTTTACGCTTTCTTTTGTTTGACCTATCAACAATATTTCGCCTTTTTCTCTAGCTTTAACTAAGATTGGTAACATTGACTCGTCGCTAACTCCCACACATAAAATATCTGTTTGTTGGTTATTAATAACATCTAAGCACTCTAAAGCCAGATAAACATCTTTATCTGAAGGAACAATCATAGGAGAGATTCCGCTACTTATGTAAAGATCAAATTTTTCTGGTTTTAACTGATAATCAAAAATAGCAAGATTCTTTCTCACACTCCCAATTTCCTCTATTTGTTCTATAAGCAATTTGACCTGTGAAGAGGATAGATTATTAATCAGGTCTCCATCAAACAAACAATGTACTCGCTTACCTTGTCGCCTTAAAATGTTTAACACTCGTTCAGTCATTGCTACAAAACACATAAAATTTTGTAATATATATGTGTTCGTTTACCAATTAAGTAAAACGAGAGAGAAACATTGAATTATACGAATGATTCATGATGTTTAATTAAACCATAGTCCAATTTCTGTAATGAACAGATTGAAATAAATATAATAATATATACCATTAGAAATAGTGTGACAACTACAATAATAACTCAGGTGTAATCATGCATTGGCTAATACCAAAATTCCTTTATAGAATCTACGAAAAAAAACTATTTTCTGAAATCAAAAATAAACCTGTCCCAAATCACATTGGAATTATTTTAGATGGAAATCGGAGAGCCAGTAAGATTTTAGGTTTGAACTATGAAGATGGGTACCATCTAGGCGCCCAAAAACTTGAGGATGTGTTAGGATGGTGTTGGGATCTAGGTGTCAAGGTTGTTACATGTTGGGTATTCTCAACTGAAAACTTTTCTCGTCCTAAAGATCAAGTTGAGTCAATTATGAAACTAGCTCAAAAATATTTAATTAAAATTCGAGAGGATCCTAGGATAACTAAAAATGAAGTACAAGTAAAAATTTTAGGACGAACACAAATGCTACCTAGCAAAGTCCAAGAGGAGATAAAAATAACTGAGGAGGAGACCTTGAAATTTAACAAATATAGACTTAATGTCTGTATGGCTTATGGTGGGAGAGCTGAGATTGTAGATGCTCTCAAATTAATTCTGCAGAAGGCAGAAGCTGGTCAAATTGATTTAAACAAGTTAGATGAAGAGTTAATTAGTAGTCATCTTTACACTGAGGATATAGCTGATCCTGATTTAGTTATTCGTACATCAGGAGAAGAAAGACTTTCTGGATTCTTATTATGGCAATCTGCTTATTCTGAATATTATTTTGTTGACGTCCATTGGCCTCTTTTTAGAAAAATAGATTTGTGGAGAGCTGTACGCACTTTTCAAAGAAGACAAAGAAGATTTGGTCAATAATTAACCAGTCCATTTATTCGTAGAAATCATCTCTTTGTCCCCAGTTTCTTTCCATCAAAGCAATCAGAGTATCAATATTGTAACCTGTGTTAGAACTGATTGGGAACAAGTCCCCTGTGACTTTAAATTGATTAAGTATATCTACAATGCTCAACCCTAACTGTTGTGACATGGAAACCTGAGACGATGTGTGTATATCGGTGATTAAAGTTTCAGGTGAATCAATCCACTTTTCAAGGTTCTCCATTTGCTCTTTTTCAATGATATCTTCTTTAGAAATAGCGATAATTTGTGGAAGAGCTAGCTGAAATGCGACTGATATACTCAGAAGGAGTACGCTGGAAAATCCTTCAGGTTTAAGTGCAAGTGACGGGTCTATAAGGAAAACTGATGTTGGTTGACTATGCTCTGCAATAACTGAAGAAACTAATCTGCCGCTACTTCTGTATGCAAATAGCTCAATCTGACCAGGAGTATCTACAATAAGGTACTCAGGTTCAATATAATCAATTTCATCTTTTATCGTATCGATTTTAGTTGCAATAAGATCCATACTGGCAATCATTGCACCATTTGGACCTAAGTTAAGTTTATCCATTAAGTTGTCAATGTTAACAATATCTCTTACGTCAATATCTGGATTGTAAGGTAATCTCTTAACTCCAGCATCCAGATTAAGAACAGCAACATCTAATTTTTTCTGATCAAACCAATCTAGAAGAGTTCTCGTTAAAACCGTTTTTCCGCTCCCGGCTGTTCCCAACAAGAAAATAGTATAATATCTTTTTGCCATTGTTTTCTAGTCCTTAAAATCCTTAATTATTAGAGAGGGTGCTTTGATTTTAAAGAGTTTTGTCAATTCCTCTTTAGCTTTATAGATATTACTTTCAGCTGTTTCACCATATCCAGATAGGTGAATAACGATTCCCATCTTATCCTTATAAGCTGGATGAGATTTGATATAGAGATCAGGAAAATGTGTTTTAACATCATTTATGCACGAAGCAATTTCACTTTCACTACAATTTAATATTTGAAATTTCAACTCAAATAGAGAGTTTTCAACCTTTTTCCCAAGAATAGGAATTATATGGTTGAGTAGAATATCTTCCATTTCGGTAGGGACACCTGGAACGGAGAAAATATCCATTTCATCATATCGTAGATGGCATCCTGGCGCACCACCTACTCGATTATTTAAAATAGTAGCTCCTTTTGGGAAGAGAGCCATCTTTCTTCTCTCTTTGGATAATTTGAAATTCCATCTCCCATAATATTCTTCTAATTGGTTCAAAGCTTGCTCATTTTCAATCAAAGGAACCTCAAGTGCTTTTCCTAATACTTCAATCTGAATGTCATCATACGTTGGTCCAAGACCACCAGAAACTATTATTACGTCGGGTTTTCTTGTAAAAACTTCTTTGAGAAATGCAGAGGCTAATTCAAGATTATCTCTAATACAAGTTGTCCTTCGAACTTCATAACCTAATTTTGTGAGTTTTTCTCCAATGAATGCTCCATTTGTATTTATTGTTACACCTATTAGTAATTCATTGCCCAAACAGACAATTTCAGCAGTTGGTAGAATCATGATTTTCACTCACTTTTCCCTATAAACACCCATCTTTGCAATGTTTATCAGATAATCCTTGTAAGGTTGGTTAAGGGGTGGTTCCAGATTTTCTAAAAATGATTTGCTCAATTGAAATAGTTCTTCAGCAAGGTTCTGAGCATAAGATAAAGCTCCAGTTTGTCTCATTATTTCTCTAACTTTCTCAACATCAGTTGCTTTAGATTCTCGATCCCCTAAGATTCTATTAAGAATTGATTGTTGTTCAACACTTGCATTTTCGAAGGCTTTGATTACTAGAATTGTTTTCTTACCTTCTTTTATATCACTGTCAACAGGTTTACCAGTTTTCTTATGATCGCCGAAAGTTCCTATAACATCATCTACAAGTTGGAAAGCAATTCCTGCATTTAAAGCAAAATCACCTAGATTTTCTATTTGAGAGACTGAACCTTCAGCTAAAATCGCACCAAGTCGAGCTGATTTTTCAAACAGTGCAGCTGTTTTTCCTCTTATCATTTCAGTGTATTCTTCCTCTGTGACATTATTACGCCCCATAAGGTCTGATTCAAATATTACACCTTGAACAATTTTAAGGAAACCAATATTGAATTCTTGTGCTGCCCTTAAAGTAACATCTGGAGAAAAACCATCATTATGAATAGCTCTATAAGCAAGATTGTAAGCATAATCTCCTCCTAAAATACCCATGGACTGACCATAATTATCATAGTTCATATTTGCATCATTATGATTGTTCTCAGCATAATCATGAAATACTTTATGAAAAGCTTGTTTTCCTCTACGGGTATCAGCATTATCCATGATATCATCATGTATTAAACTAGCATTATGAATTAATTCTAATGATAGTGAAGATCTTACAGCAGCTTCTATTTCTTTGCTTGAGTCAACAGCAGAAAATGCAGTTATCATCATGACAGGACGAATTCTCTTACCTCCAGAAAAAAGGAATTCCTCTATTTTATTATAAAAGAACTGTAAAAAAGAATTATCCTTAACAGAATCTAACTGATCCTTCATAAGCGATTTTAATGAGCCATTGACTTCTTCCATTATTTTGGCGTAGTACGTAAGAAACATAATTATCTTCCTTATACTTTCGGATAACGAAAACAAACCTCATATTAATTTTTTGTTCTATCTGTTAAGATTAAAATCACAACATATTTGAAAGGAAGCGAAAAATAACACTGAGAATAATGGTAGATATGTCAAATTTCCAAGATATAGCTTCAAAAATTGAAAAAATACTTGTTGAAAGTGATAAGGCGCGAGAAGATTTAATGAGTTTATCAAGAACAATCTTGAAATGCTCGGGTCAAAGCATTGAAAATTTCCATAGAAAGCAGTTTGAGAAGGCGAGAAGTAAGATAGAAGAAGCAGAAGAAGCTCTCAAAGTAGTTAACGAGTTGCAAAGCGATCAAAAAGGAAATTATCGTCTAGGTATAATCAATACAGCTATGCAGGAATACGCAGAAGCTAAATTACTAAACGAGTTATTTACTGTAGGGAAGATTCCAAATTATGAACAAATTAACGTTACAGAAGCTGCTTACTTGTTAGGGATTGCAGATCTTATTGGAGAATTGAGAAGATATATTTTGGAGAAATTAGTTGAAGGAGATGTAGAAGAAGCAAAAGAATACTATGAGACAATGAAGGAACTCTATGCAACATTTATGCAAGTTGAATGCGGTAAAAACCTAATATCAGATTTCAGAAGAAAGAAAGATACCGCAAGAATTTTAATTGAAAGAACTTTATCAGATCTATTTGTAGCAGTTCAAGGTAAGAAATTAGAAGCAAGATTGGATAAGAGACTTGATGATTAAGATTGTTCTTCCATCAATATACAAATAATACCAATATCCATCATATTTGTCCCAGTATAACCTGTTATAATCTCCCCACCATATTTTTTGAGAAAACTGTTAGCATCATTTGAAGAGAGAGATTTGCTAGCATCGTTCTTGATTTGTTCACTTGTAAAAGTAAATGGTCCAACAATAGCTCCTGCAGCTTTAGAATTACCATCAATTCCATCTGTTCCAAAACTCGCCAGAAATAGTGATTTATGAGCATTTGATGACAAAATAAACGAAAGTGCGAGCTCTTGATTCCTTCCACCAACTCCAGCGGAAGGTGAAAGGGTAACTGTAGTTTCTCCACCAAAAAGAAGAAAGGATAAACCTTCAGCGCGTGCTTGTGCTTCAGTATAGTAGTGAATAGCCTTCTTGGCTAGCTCATCTCCAATGACCTTAGCTTCTCCACTTATCCTATAATCTAAAATCTCTACGGGATAGGTTGAACTAAGTTTTTCTTTAATGAAGTCCAATAATTTCACATTATCTCCTATCACATAATTATGAGTTGTTGAAAATAATGATGGGTCAGAAGGTGTTTCATTAATCGTTTCATTTACTCCTTGACCAATAAGATGACCAAATACTTCAGGAAGAGCATGAAAAAGATCGTATTTTTGAAAAATAGTTTCACAATCCTTCCATGTGGTTTTATCAGGTACAGTAGGTCCAGAAGCTATGAAAGATGAATCATTACCAATAACATCTGAGATAATAAATGAAATTATGTTGGTGTCTGAAACAGATACAAGCTTACCACCTTTTACTTTTGAGAAATGTTTTCTTATAGTATTGATTTCATGAATAGGTGCACCACAAGAAAGTAAACTTTCCTGTAATAGTTTGTATTCTTGAAGAGAGATGTTATAATCTGGGGACTCAAGGAGTGCGCTACCTCCTCCTGATATAAGGAAGAAACAAAGATCTCTTTTCGTAAGTGTTTTCAGAAGTTTAAGAACTTCTTCAGCTGCTAACACGCTCTGTTCATTAGGGATAGGGTGACCCCCTCTGAAACACTGACAAAAAGCCATATAAGTAAATCTAGAATGTGTTTGATCGGGGCTTACAATAATAATACGCGAAAATGACAGCGGAAAATTGTCAATTATCCAACTAGACATTGTTTGAGAAGCTTTTCCAAAAGCTATAAGATAAAAATTCTCGTAGGAAGATAAATCGATTGTGTTCTTATTTACTGTAAGAGTATTGGAATCAAAAATTATAGAATCAGACATAATTGTAGAAGGTTGTGCAAAAACTAGAAGATCGTTAATTGAGGATAAGAGTATATTCATAACCTCTTTATCAGAATCATTTCGGGTTAGTTTTAATAGATCTTCAGAGTTTTGAATAAACATCAAATAATACTAAAGATTCAGTAATTAAGAAACTTTCTAACAAAATTTCAAGTTGTTAACTCAACTAAGATCGGTTACACTTTTGGGCAGGATATCTTTGGGAGATTGGTTCATAAATCTTTCACCTGGAGTTTGGAGGTTGATTCCTTGATGAGGGCGGAAGAAGTTGTAATAGTCCTTATAGCGCCGGAGGT
>DAOVER010000082.1 GCA_030668875.1 Candidatus Heimdallarchaeota archaeon | reverse complement strand
CACTTTCCTATATAAACTCGTAGAAAAATGGAAGAAAATTGGAGAGGTATTAACCATCACCACCTCAACATGCAATGGGGGACAGCTCAGAGACTTCTGGCAAGATTGAATAAGATTTTAATCATCTGTTGCTAACGGTTTGGGTACGATATCAATTCTTAGTTATACCAGATGATGAAAAAGATTTTTCAAATCTATCAATGGATAGTATGCTTGAATACAAACCCAAGAAGCTTCTAATTCAAGTACTAATATGTTGGGATTTTAAAACAATAAGTCAAGCATTTGCTGATGTTGAACAAGCTAAGAGTGAACTAGCTAAGCTGATTAAAGAAGTCGAAATTTTAATTGGTGGAAGTATTGCAATGTGATAGAAATTTCTAACAAATTGTAGGAATGATTAATAAAGTGAGTGAGATTTCTTTTTTAGTGAATCCAGAAGAAAATAAAATTCAACCAATCGCATTTGTTGAGACACCTCAAGCCATTGCAGAATTGATGGTTAGCTTAATTAATTTGAAAGATAAGGAAAAAACCAAATTTTCTGTACTCGATACAGGATGTGGTAGGGGTGTATTCCTTAGGATTTTAGCAAATTCCGGATATGAAAACGTTACTGGTATAGAATATGATGAAGTGTTAGCAGAAGAATGTCAAAAAGAATTCAGTAACTACTGTATAATTAACAAAAATTTTCTTAACTGGAACCCTGAGAATGGCTACGATTTGATTATAGGTAATCCACCTTATTCGCATTATAATTCCCTACCATCCAGAATACAGAAAGAAGTTAGAGAAATCGTACGAAGTAAAGAATCAGATATTTATTATGCATTTATAATCAAAGCAATAGACTTTCTCAAAGACAATGGAGAACTCATTTTTATTGTTCCTTATGGCTTTTTTTACAATACTTATGCAAAGAGTGTAAGAGAGAAAATAATCGCTAATGGATATTTTGAAATTCTAATAGATCTTGATGAAGTGCGATTGTTTGAAGGGGAGAATCCAGAAACAATAATTTTCAAATTTGTGAAAAAGAAAAAAATGAGAGAAAATTCTATCAAAGTTCTAAGAATACTAAACAAGAATACACCAGTTCTCGAAATTCCTAAGTATACACAAGATTCATTTGAAAATCAAAGTAAGAATGAATTTTTTGACTATTTAGAAAAACCAATGTTTGACAATGCAGAGGAAATTTGGACAACATTCCCTGATATTAGAATTAATAATTATGTGCTTCTGAAAGATATTGCATGGGTGGGTGTTGGTCCAGTATCGGGATTTGACGAAGCCTTCAGGTTAACTGCTAATAATAAAGAAAATTTCAGTGATGTGGAAAATAAATTGGTTATAAATACAATTAAAGCAGTAAACTGTGTTGGTTATTGGACTGAAGGTTGCACAAATTATGTCCTTCTAGATAGGACTATAAATTCAGAGAAAGAACTGGTTGAATCTTTTCCAAACATTTCAGAAAAGATAATGAAATTCAAAGAAAAGATGAAATCTAGATATCTTCCAGGCAAAATACCTTGGTTTCAATGGCAAGCATTGAGAAATATGAAGGAATACAGAAAATTTGCTGGCAAGCATAAGATATTTGTGCCAACACTAGACAGAAGCAAAACAAATAGATTTAGTATGAGTGATGAATTCCTCTACGCTTCAGGAGATGCGCTTGCGATAGTTCCTTTAGATGTCAATCCATACTTCTTGTTAGGTTATTTGAATAGTGATTTCTTTCGAAATTATTATTTTTCAGCTGGTGCGAGAAGGGGTCATAGAACTGCATATACTCAGAGGATTATGTCTAATATTAAAATTCCTGTGTTTCCTGAAAAGATTACAGCTGAGATTTCTCAAATAGTAAAAGAACTGATTATAACAAAAAATCTAAAATTAAGAGCAAAGATAGACAAAATTATCTTGAAAAATATACATTAAGTTACTCATTTTTAGTCCCTAACACTTTTAAATTGTTCATTTTTTCACATTATGGGTTAGGATGGAATCTGGTCAGCTACAGAGTATTAAAGACTGGACTTATTATGATGTTGTCACATTCATTCTTTATCAGCAATTTTTCAAAAAACCACATTTTATTATTGATAGAAGAGCAGAGAAAAAAATCAAAGTAAAAGGTAGTAGAGAGGTACTAAATCAACTAACCATGAAAATCAGAGATATTAGTCACTTATTTGATGAAGGGAAGGAAGAAGAATTCATAAAACAGCTTGCTTCAAAATTTAATATCAGAGTTAAGGACATTTACGATCAATATATGGATAAGATATCAAACCTTGAAGAGATTCAGAAAGAAGACCGCAATTTTATGATGATGATTGCATTGAGTGTGATTGTCTCATACTTCCAAAAAAGATCCACTGTATCGACTCACAAGATACTTAAGGAGGTCGTGAATTCTAGTATGGATTCAAAGTTGTTTACAAAGTCTCTGGACTTATTATATCAAAAAGCAGATGTAGACTTATCCCTCTTACAAAATTTAACTATTCTAATGAAGTATGCAAAATTAACTAAGATAGCTATATCCGAAAAACCTCTCAATAGAAAGAAGGAGAAAGTTATAAAGAAATTAATAATTGAATCTAAAATGATTTAATCTATTTTCCTATTTTTCAACTATCATTTTCATACTCTTGTATTAGTGCAAGAAGCATTCTGAGAGAATTGTTGACAACCTTTTTCTTGAATCTTCGTCTAGAATTATTTCGAATTATAAACTTATAATGCTTAATACTTTTTGCTGTTGCTAAACCAATAAAAGTGGTACCTGTTGGAAGAGCGGATGATGGATCACCAGGAGGAGCAATACCAGTTGTTGCAATGCCAAAAGTCGTATTTGTTTTTTTTCGTACTCCTTCTGCCATAAGTTCAGCAGTTTTACTAGAATAGACACCAAATTCTTCTAAGGAAATTATTGGAACATCTAAATTTTGAAACTTAGATTCGTTTGAATAAGTTATGTAACCATTTGAGAAATAATTTGAACTTCCTGCAACATCAGTGATTTTATTAGCCAAATACCCACCAGAGCAAGATTCTGCAGTAGATAAAGTCCAGTTATGTTTAGTTAGAATTCTTCCTATCCTTTTCTCGACTCTCATTAAATGAATATAGTATTAATGATTAATAAAATAGCTTCAGTAATAACATGCTTCTTTGTGAGTGAAAAAACTATCGTAATATCAAAAATGATTTGAAATAGATTCGAGTTAGTTTTCAGTTTCAAATACCTCCCCTATAACTATTTAAATTGTTAATTCTAATTCTTGAAGATTGGTGATTCAAATATCTAAAGAGGAAATTAAACAACTTGAAAACTTGATTCTTTACCATAAACGAAAATATTACGACGGTGAGCCTGAAATTTCTGATGCTGAATATGATAGTATAGAAGACAAACTAAGGAAAAATGATCCCGATAATCCTGTTTTATTCGTCGTTGGAACCACTTCAGATGGGAGTGTCTCTCATGATCCTCCTATGCTTTCATGTCAAAAAGCTAAAACTGTAGAGAAAATCATTTCTTGGGCAGAAAATCGTCCTCTTATGATTGGATACAAAATAGATGGTTTATCACTTAAAATAGTCTATCAAGACACCAAGCTTACCCAAGCAGCTACTAGAGGTTCTGGAATTAAAGGAGATGATGTTACTCTAAATATATTGAAAATACAAGCTATTCCTAAAACAGTTTCCTTTAAGAATCGAGTTGAAATTCGAGGTGAACTCTATATGAAAATCTCTGAATTTAACAAGATAAATGTTTCTTTATCAGATGATGAAAAATACAGTAACCCTAGGAACCTTGCAGCTGGAACAGCGAAACAAAAGGACGCACGAAAGATGGAAGGAAGAATGCTTAATTTCATGGCATTTGAGCTACTAGGTTGGAACGACGATGCAACTATTGAAGAAAAATCTTCTATTTTGAAATCCTGGCAATTTGAAACTTCAGATTTCCTTAAACTTGACACGCCTAATTTTGAGGAAATTTCTACTCATTTCAACAGGATCGAAACTGAAAGAGACAATCTAGACTTTGAGATCGATGGTCTTGTTTTCAAGTACAATTTAGCTTCTGATAGAGAAACAGTTGGGGCTACTGATCATCATCCTCGTTGGCAAATAGCTTTGAAATTTGAGAGCAAAGGAAAATCCACAAAATTGAATGCTATAACTTGGCAAGTTGGAAGAACGTCTGTCTTAATTCCTGTTGCTGAATTAGAACCTGTTGAAATTTCTGGAGCGTTAATAAGCAGAGCTACAATGCACAATGCTGATTTCCTAATTAACTTGGGTGCTAAACCTGGTGATCTTGTTTATGTTGAAAGATCTGGAGAGGTAATTCCAAAAATTATTCGTGTTACTACGAAAAATTCTACAGGAAAAGTAAAGCTACCAGACAAGTGTCCATCTTGTGGTGCTAAAACAATGAAATCAGGGGTGCATATCCTCTGTACAGGTGATTCATGTAGGGGAAGAGATATACAAGAGATTAATTCGTGGATTCGAAAAACTGCTATTGATGGAATAGGTGGTAAAAGTTTGGAGAAACTTTATGACTCAGGTTTAGTTAAACATTATTCTGACCTTTATGCTCTTACAGAGGACCAACTAATCAAGTTGTTAGGTAAGAATGGTGCAAAAATCTTAACTTCAATAAATGGGACAAGAGATCTGCCTTTTAGATTATTTCTAGCAGGATTGGGAATAGAAAAACTGGGTAGAACTATGGGTAAGAAATTAGCTAATTCTTTTTGCAGTTTTGATGAACTTAAAGAAGCTTCTATGGATGATCTAATGAAATTGGAAGGGATATCTGATATTACTGCCAGATTTATTTTTGAAGGCATTAGACAGACTAAACGATATGAAAAACTATTCAAAAATGGTTTGATAATAATCTATCCAGAAAAGAAAAAAATAATCGCTGATCGAAAACAAACAAAAATGGTGAAATCTATGAAAATATACATAACAGGCAAAGTTGAAGGAATAACTAAACAAGAACTAAGAGATATGATGGAGGAAAAAGGTATAACCTGGGGCTCTGGCGTTTCCAAAAGCATGGATTATTTAGTACTTGCAGAGAATGCTGGAGAAAAAAGACAAGAACAGGCCAAGGCTCTTGGTGTCAAAATGATTCCCTGGGTGGAATTTAAGGAGAAGTATTTAGATTAATAGAATTTGTTTCTCTCATCATTATTTTGAATTTTTTTCTATCTTCTTTTTTTGGTTGCTTCTAAAAATATCTTCCCTTTAGTATCGTCATAATTCAGAAATACAACTTATCGGTGATTTTTTGCAATTCTTTCTAAGGAAGAACAGAAACATTAGATATATCAATAGAAGATAATTGTCTCAAAGACACATTTATATTTAAGAAAAAAAGATGGCAGTTGGTAATTTCATGACCTTTGAAGATATAAACATTCCTGGAGAAATTGTACTAGTGAATGGAGGGAAATCTGATAAAAATATCATATTATTTTCTCTTAGTACCTGCCAATGGTGTAGAAAAGGAAAGCAATGGTTGAGTGATAATGCTTATAGCTATAAATACATAGATGTAGATTTGCTCCCAATTGCGGATAAAAGAGAATTAAAGCGAGCCTTAATGGGATTTTTCGATGCAACAATTAGGTATCCTTTCATTGTGATTGATGGTAAAGACTTCTATGCTGGCTATAACCCCGAAAACTGGGTTCTGTTATTAGAGTAGATGGTTGATATGAAGAAAGAGAAATCAAGTGAAGATGTTTATGTTTATGTAAAACGTGTAGCAGAAAAAAGAGGTTGGAAACTAAATCCTAATACTGATGGAACTTTAGACATGCTTATTGATGGATTGAAGATCTATTTTAATAGAGTTGGATATTTCAATTGCCCTTGCAGAGATTCTTTTGAAGATATGGCTACAGACCGCGATATCATTTGTCCTTGTAACTATGCTCAACCAGACATAGACGAGTTTGGAAGATGTTACTGTGCTCTCTATTTTGATCCAGATTATGACTTTTCTATACCTGTTGAAATGATACCTGAAAGAAGAATCGAACCAGAATGGTAAGGAAGATTTTTCTCTACTTTTGTTTTTCAAGACTTCATGATTCCAAATAGATAAAATTAATATATCACCTATTTCTTTTAAAATTGATTTGAAATGGATAATATAGGTTCTTATGAGGAAAAAGATTTCAAACGATTTATGAACCTAGAAGTCGTTGAAATGTCTCGTTTCAGATATTATATCTACGGTGTGGCTGAGTTAGATGTCACTAAAGCAAGGAAGATTCTTAAGTCGTACAAAGAAAAAACAGGAGAAACAATTTCTTTTTCAGCTTGGATAACTAAATGTGTTGCTCAAGCTATTAGTGATAACAAAATAGTTCATTCTATGAGAAAGAAGAAAAAACTAATTATTTTCGATGAGGTTGATATTCAAATACCAATTGAAAAGATAATTGATGGAAAAACTTCTCCTTCGTTACTAGTTGTAAGAAAAGCTAATGAATTAAGTGTTTTAGATATCCATAATAAAATCAGAGCTAAACAACAAGAAGATTCTAATGAAGTTTCGTCAGAAGTTTCAAGAAAGAAATTTAAAATGCTTTACAAATTTCCCAAATTTATGAGAAGAAGGATTTTTTGGAACAGATTGCAAAAAGATCCATTCATGTTGAAAAATCTAAGTGGAACTTGCCAAATTGTTTCAATTGGGATGTTTGGACCAGGAAGAAAAGGATGGGGAGCAAATGTTGGTTTTCTACCTATCCATATTGTTCTAGGGGGGATTTCTGCACAACCTCGTTACGAGGGTGACGAACTTGTTAAGAAAGAAATATTGAGTATAATGATAAAATTAGACCATGTCACCATTGATGGAGGACCTGCAACACGTTTTGCAATTCAACTTGCAGATTACATAGAAGATGCCTATGCACTGGATGAGTTCAAGTAAATAAGTATAAAACAAAGGAAAAAGAAAGGGAAGAAGGGTTCTAAATACTCGGAACTTCTTCTTTGTTATGTTTTTTTATTCCACGGATAGCAAACCATCCTGGAATCAACGCAAGTACTAAGAACACTGTTGCTAGTTGCATTGCTAAAGGAAAACCTAAAATATCTGGGTTTGACAAATTTGCTATTACCATAGTCCCTAGAGTCAATTGACCAAGGTTGGATATGCTCATATACCAATTGTATAATGAACCTGCAACTGGACCAACTGAATGTTCCATCCCGATTCTCATTTGCGTTGCTTCATATCCTCCATTGATGGCTCCAATTGCAATTACTATAGCATATACTGAATAAATACCTAGAGATGGAATAAGAAACATTAGTCCAATTAATCCCCCATATACCACAGTTGAAGCAACTAATATCGGGAACAAAGGTAAATGATCTCCTAAAACTCCAATAACACCTGCACCAACAAACATACCAAGTGCAAATATTGTGACACCTAGACCTATTCCTTCAATTTCAAGGCTCGTTTCTCCTTTGAGGAATGAGGATAAAACAGAAACCACCGTTATTCCTGTTCCTGATAATATCATGAACGCTGTAACTATCCATGTATACTTATTTTTTAGTGCTTGAGTATATCCTTCTTTTTTGAAAGAAACAGCTTTTTCACTAGGATCTTGCTTTGGTTCAGGGAAGAAAAGAAGAGCAAAACAGGCAATTATGATTAAAGCACCAGGAATGTAGAACCCTACTCTCCAACCGAGTTTGTCATTTGCAATAATTAAACCAAGAAAGTATCCTGCTACAGCCATTCCTAAACCTCTTCCGCCCCATCCAACACCCTGCATAGTTCCCCTCCTTTTTTGTGGTGTAACATCTACCGCCAAACTATCCAGTATAGCATCACTAATGGCGACACATAGAGAGACTAGTATCCCTACAATGATAAACAACCAGTTAAAGCTACCAAACAAAGGCAAGCATACCCAACCAATTATTCCAAATACTCCTGCAAAAACAAAGTATGGCTTTCTTCTCCCAAACTTACCAAAACCCACATTGTCTGATAATAGTCCAAAGATTAACTTTGCAGACCATGGAATCATGATAATTCCTGCATAATACAGTGAAAGCTCTATAGCTTTATCTTGATAATACAGAGGTTCAAAGAAAATTTCTTGCATGTAGATCGGGAGTAAAAGTATAGCAACTATTGCCACTCCTTGAGCGAAGTAAAAGAAACCTTGAATAGCTAAAAACCATTCTTTCCAATTTTTCTCTAAAAATTCTTCAGAGTATCTATCAGACATACTTGTATCAAATATTACTCAAATAAGAATTTTCTCTATAAAATATTTTTGTCATCTTGTCATATTAAACACACCAATAATCAGTTTACAGGGATGCCTTTAGACGAATATTACCGGGGTTTTTATAAGAAAATACTGTTAATAAAATGATGACTAAGGTCCTACGCGTGGAGTGTATAGAACTAGACTATCACCCCAACCTAAGCAAGATTTGTCATCAAGTTAAGAATCTCTACAATCGAGCAAATTTTCTGATAAAAGGTTCATTGAAGAACCAAAATAAACTCCTCTTCTACAATCATTTAGATACAACTCTAAAACACGAAGAATGTTACTGTGTCCTTCCTGCTCAAACTGCACAACACACTCTCAAACTCCTCTGTAGGAATTGGAAAGGATATTTTAATGCACTAAAGGAATGGAAAAAAGACCCTTCATTGTTCTTTGCTATGCCAAAACCACCTAACTATAAGCGTAAAGATGGGGAAGTAGTAGCTATCTTCACCAACCAACAAGCGCGGATAGTTAACGGTTGGTTGGTTCTACCCAAGAAAGTAGGATACAGTTACAAAACAAGACTAACAGAGCACACAGAATTAAGAGAAGTGAGAATCATCCCTCGCAGACCAGGATACACACTAGAGATAGTATATAGGAAAAGTTTATCCAAACTCCTGAAGAAGAGGATAAGAAAAGGTGGTGTCGATTTAGGGATG
>DAOVER010000061.1 GCA_030668875.1 Candidatus Heimdallarchaeota archaeon | reverse complement strand
CCTCCGTCGTTATCGTGACTATTACAACTTCTCCCGCCCTCATCAAGGAATAAACCTTCAAACTCCTGGTGAAAGGTTTATGAATGTGCCCTTGACTCTCTCTATACCCTCAAGTGTAACCCATGTCTGTTGAGTTAACAGTTAATAATCAATAGCATAACATTTAAAATAAACTCTTAAGAAGCGTTAATAACGAAAAAAAGTCAGGGATTCATAAATTGACAATAATTGATAATCTTAGACAATACTTGTCTATGGTTGAGGGAGAAAATATTTTACGCAGATATTTTGTGATGAATGGATTTGATGGAGCTTTAACTGCGTTTGGAATTATTCTTGGTTCATGGATTGCAGGTGCAACAGATCCTACAATTCTAATTATCGCAGGAATGAGTGCAAGTTTTGCTATGGGAATTTCAGGTTTCTGGATTGCTTATCTAACAGAAAGTGCTGAAAGAACAAAAGAACAAAAAGAACTAGAAAAAGCAATGGTAATAGATCTTGACAACACAAAAATCTCGAAAGCTAACAAATGGGTATCATTAATAACTGCATTCGTAGATGGTATTTCACCCCTAATATTTTCGTTAATTGCAATTATACCATTTCTATTTGTTTTAGGAGCTGCAGATATAGAAAGTTCCATGACTATAGCATATATAATTTCCACCTGTCTTGTTGTAATTGAAGTTGTAACTTTAGGCATGTTTCTAGGAGCTGTATCTGGAAAAAACAAGATACTTTATGCATTAAAGATACTACCAGCAGCTATTATACTTGCAGGATTAACCTTTTTACTAGAAGTTATAGTACGTGTTGATTGAAGGGAAATCTCCCTTTATTATGTATTTTGGCACAAAACTAAAGAATAGTAATAACTTACAGTTTTCTAATGTCTAAAAAGAAAGAGAAAAACTATGATGTAATCATCGTAGGTGCTGGAATAGCTGGTTGTGTTTTAGGTTTTCACCTAGCTAATGCAAAAATCAAAGTGAAAGTTATTGAGAAAAAATCAAGAGACAACCTAACAGAAGATTGGTGCGATTCAATAGAAAAAAAAGCCTTTACATTTGCTGGAATTCAACCTCCTAAAGGAGAGGAAATAAGAGATGAACGCGATCATCTTGCGATTCTTACCCCCGACTTACAAACTATAATTCATTTAGGTTATTACGATTATTGGATAGTTGATAGAAAACTCTTTCAAAAAAGATTGTTATCAAATGCTGAAAAAGCAGGTTGTGAATTTGTATTTGAAACAGAGGTTGTTGAACCGATGGGGAAGGGAATGTGGGTAGTAGGAGTGAAAACAAAAGATGAGATTATTCACAATGCAAGAATGATTGTAGACTGTTCAGGAAGAGAGCGTATTTTAGGCATGAATATTGAGATCTTAGATTTGAATCTTAAACTTAACAAATCAGATATTATTGAGGCTCATAGAGAGTTACATAAAATAAATTCAAAAAATCTTCATTGGGGAGAACATGAAATAAAACATGACACGTTATATTATAGATATGGGTATCATGGAGGCTTCAGTTGGTTAAATTTCGAGAAAGAGAACGAGCTAGATATCGGTGCTGGGGTAGGAAAATCTATTACAAATAAATCACCAAAAGGTATGGTAAACGATTTTGTCAATTCAAATGCATCAATTGAAAATAAGAAACTTAGAGGTGGTGGAGATAAAATAGTCATCAGAAGACCGATTACTTTGGCTTGGTATGGGTTCATGCTTGTAGGGCAAGCTGCTTGCCAAACAATCCCGACCACTGGTTGTGGGATAGGGTCTGCTATGATTGCAGCAAAGATTGCAGCAGAAGTAATCGTACCAGCTGTTAGAAGAAAGGAAGTTTCAATAGATAGTTTGTGGGAGTATCAAGTCCGATTTACAAAGGAGAGAGGAAGATATTTAGCAGCAATTGATATCCTAAGGTTGGGGTTACAGAAACTGAGTGAAGATGACACGTCGTTTCTTATGAGAAAAAAAATAGTCACTAGAACAGATTTAGAAAACATGATTCATGCTAAATTCAGAAAAATAACTTTACTTAGAACAGTATTTACAGCATTTAAGGGAATAAAAAGAATTAAGCTAATGCTCTATATCAGAAAACTCACTATGCAAGCCAATAAAATTTTCAAGCACTATAAGAGATTACCAAAAGAATATAACACTAGAAAATATCATGAATGGTTACTAAGGTCTATGCAACTATTCAAAGAAATTGAAGACTTAGAGCCTAATTTTTTAGGTAATACTTAAAAAAAGTGTAATTTTACTTTATATATGGATAATGAATCGAATAATCTACGGTTCATACTCGAAAAAATCCTAGATATAGAGGATAGTAGTAGAATAGCTGTATTTCAAATAAATGCTACTGAGAAACCTGATTGGAAAATTCAAGACATTGATGATGAAATCAGGTTTCAATCCAAAAACTACAAATTGAAAGGGAGCGAGATAAATACAACAGATTTTAGAAAGATATATAGTGGTTTGTCCAGAAGAAGGTTACCTGTTCTTCCTTTGAAGAATAAAGATGATGAAGTCACAGGAGCTTTTCTATTCAAATTTATTTCAAAAATTTGGAAATTATCAATAAAAGAGTCAGTAGAGGATATCAGGTTAATACCTTATGAAGATAATCCATATAGAGCAAGATATTTACAAATCTCTTTCCCAAGTGGAATTTTCATCATAAGAAGTATCCATCAGCTCTTCCCAACTGATGATTATTATGAGATTAACATTGAATACTCAAAAAAATATGCTTTGGCGTATTCTAAATTCAAAGAACTTGAACCCTTCATTGTAGATAGAATTATCGACTTACTCTCTACTGATGAGATTGCTCCATCTTTTGAAGCATGGGAGAAAGATATTCAAAGATACGATTTACCAGATGTTGATACAGCAAATATAACTCTGGCTAAAAAGTTAGCATATGATCTACCTGCAGAAGAATTGAACATTCTAGTCAATCAAATCAGAGAGATTATGACAGAAACTGACTGGGAAAACCAAACTGATAAACAAACTATTGAAAGATATTCAATCTTTTTGAAATATGTTAAGAAGATAAGGAAAATAAAGAAAAAAGAACCTCCTGAAGATTTTTCATTTATTTTTGACAAGGAATAAAAAATATGCTTGTTGTCCCTTGCATTACATACGAAATTCACAAATAGTTAGTGATTATTAAAAAGAACCAAACATCAGACCGCAGTACAACGGTTCACGTATGTAATCCAAGAACCCACATGAGGTATATTTATCTTGTGAACAGTTAATTGTCTAGCTTAAGACTTCAGAAATTATAAACTGAGATCTTACTTAAAGAAGGCGAAAAATATGAAGAACAAAAAAATAGCAATAATCAGCTTGTTAGTTCTTGCTGGATTTATAGCCTCTGGCAGTTTACCAACACAAGCCAAAACAACCACACTTAATTTCTCCGTTATGGAATACCTAGTTTCCACAACAGGTCCGGCTGTTCAATGGATTGATGAAGACATGGTTCTTCACCAGAAGGACAATTCGTGGATATTCTCTATAGATAGTGAGGATATGATGACAGGCTTAGTTTATGCAACAGCAGAAGTTTTCAGAATTGATCTAATCACAAAGTTAGGTGGTGGGAAAGGAACCAATTGCTTTGTAGGTGTTTGGAATCAAGCAGGGGGTTATAGAGGATTAGCTCTAGAATGGGCAGGTGTAACTGTTTTAGGATTTGATCATGGAATCACTTCAGGAAAATTTACATCTCATGGAACACTTGGAGACTATAAGATATTTGTTAAAGGGGAATTTGCAAGTATTTATCCTGGTGGCCCTCCATTGATGGCTGGGTTCATAAGAGTATATCTCTAATGAAGTCTAAGATCTAACAAACTTCGCTTTTCTTTTTTTTTATTTTAACTTGCAAATTTCTTTCCAAGGTCATAAACCTTTTCTAGAAGTTTTAGATTTTTTGCAGCATCACCTATTTTATGTGCCGTACCATGAACAGTACCTACTATCTCATTGTTCATAAATCTCAGCATGTCTTCTAGAAATCCTATTGCATTAAACACTCCAGAGCTTTCAGGATTATTAGCTCCATACACTAGAATATTCGCAAACTTCTTCTTTGTTAAGGTGTATTCCTTTTCACCTTGAAGAGCATAGAGACGATCTATGAACAATTTCATCTGAGCAGATATATTAAACCAAAAAATGGGAGAAGCTAGAACTATTTTTTCTGAGTTAAGTAACTTGGGATACAAATCATTCATATCATCCTTTTGCACACAAGAGAGTGAATTGTTATTGACACACCAATTACAGTATTGGCAGGGTTTGATGTTCATCTCATTCAGATGAAAGATTTCGAATTCAACATCTGATTCAGTAAGAGCTTTTGTGAATTCATTAATTAAAACAACAGTATTGCCTTTTTTCCTAGGGCTGCCATTGAAAATCAATACTTTGGACATACTATACACTAAGTATTATCATTAATAAAATTTGTTTGTTAATTCTGAAAAGTATAGTCTTAAATACCTAGATAACCATATTTCCCTTGATTTCAAGGTGAATGATGATATATAAAAGATGTTTACAAATTTAAGAGTGCGACTAGTTTTCCTTCACTTTATTTCAATCGTTATTATCACACATTTGCAACCGATCACATTCAACATCAACACAGAGACTCACTGCTCTATTTCACTACTTAATGGTTTCGATGAGCTTTGTTTAGTGGAGTAGTATCTTGTTTTCCATACAACTTTCTTTCCACGGAAACCTGAATAGATGGCGGTTACAATCAGAATGAAATCTATTGACATTGTAATAGGGAAAAATAGGAAAAAATACCATTTCCAATCTCCTTTTTTCCTCCAGTACAACCAAACACTGACTGCAAATGCTAAGTACAGGCCCACATTCACAACTATGCCTATACCATAATCCCACACATACCAGTCTGGTTTTGTGATAAAATAGAGTATCAAGAAATAAGGAGCTAACAAATAATAAATTAACCAGAACATTGCAAACAGAAATCTCAAGAATGTCACTGTAAGTATTCCGCCAGCAATACTTTTTTTGAAACCATTGTAAAAATCCAAAAAACTGTTAGGATACATTCTAGTTGAGACTAAATCAGAAGAGTTAATAAAATTTAATTTCATTTCTTTCTCTTTACATAGTTTAGCAAGGGACAAATCGTCTACTAGTGATTTTCTAACTGCTAGATGACCACCAAGATTCTCATACCCCTTCCGAGTAAACATCATGTATTGTCCAATCGCCAAATAAGATTCTTTGTCATATGGATTATTAATATCATTTGTAGGCCCACCTATTATGAAACCTAAGAAATAGAAATAGCTAACCAGATATTCATACCATCTTTTGCATTGTTGATAGGGTTGCATTGAGAACAAATCAGCTTCTGTTCCTAAAATATGACTTACAGCTATTTTCAAAGATTGAGGAGAATGTTGTGTATCTGCATCTGTAAACAGTAAGATTTCTCCCTTTGACTCAAGGTAGCCTAAGTGGCAACCATAAGATTTTCCAATCCATTCATCAGGTAAGTAAGGTTCGCATATAAATGTGACAGGATAATTCGAAACGTATTCTGAAGTTTTATCTATTGATCCTCCATCCACAACTATGATTTCTTTATTTGGATAATCTAGATTCATTAGACTGTTTAAGCAATTACTTATGTTGTATTCTTCATTCAAAGTAGGAACAATAATACTGACTAAAGGATAATCCTTTTCGTCAATCTCCAAAATTACCCATTCTGTGATACTGTTCTTGAATAGAGAGATTAAATAAATAAGACAAACGAAAACTATAGAGATATATACAGTTTCAGCAATGAATCCCATTTAGAATACTCCTATTATGTTCATTCAAGTAATGAGCTTCTTTATATTATTTTTCATACAGAAATATTTTGCATTATTTTGCAAGTAACGTGTCCAAGAACCCCCTTTATTAGATATGAGACTATATTGGAAGAACTTACCTTGACTTCCGATGGAACGGGGTTTACTTCGAGTGGAAAAGTAATACTGTAGCTTTTAAATCCATAAAAAGAACATAAAATTTGTTTCTATCCTAAAAGATTTATTCCTTCTTGTAAAGCTCGTTTAATAAACAAACTATTATCTTTCATACGATCAATTTCATCTAGAGTATATGGAAAAATATCCACATGTATGGGAGATTCAACAAAAAAACCTATAAGCTCAGGAATACGATCAAAATATCTTCTTTTTTCACTTTTTTCCAGAATAATAAGAATGTCTGCGTCACTGTAAAGCCCATAATCACCTCTTGCAATCGAACCAAAAAGAATAACTTCTCTAGCAGACAACTCTCTTTCAATATTCTTTGCAATTATTTTCAAATCTTCTATTATTCTATCTCTATTCCTGTAAATTTTTTCTGCAGAACTCAATAATTTCTTATGCATTTTCAATCGCCTCTTCTGCTTCTTGTTTTGTGAAATAATCCTTCGGAGCACCTGATTCAAAACCATTAGGATATCGAGCAGGGATATAGTATTTATCAAGCTTTTTTGCTAAAACAACTATTTCTTCAGGAACTACAACATCTTCATCAAGAGTAACTAGGAATCTGCTTATTGCATGACCCCAACATTCGAGTTTGAAATGAAGGCATAAAGCCTTTATTGCCATTTCAGATGATTGTTGAGTTAAGAAGCAAACTCCATCAAAGAAACTACCTTGAAGATCCCATTTTGCTTGATTTAGTAGATGTTCAGCTTGAGAAAACCAATCTTTTGTTCTATCCATTAGTATTCATAATATAGAGCAACTAATCGTATATAAATATGGTTAATTTCATCCCACATCGCACAATAATGAAGTAACTACTTTTGCTTCCTATGGAGCAGGGTTTACTTCGAGTGGAAAAAAAGAAGATAAAATAAAGAAAAGGTTCAATGATTTTTTAGTGTTTCAGCCATTTTTTCGAAGTTTTTAAAGATAACAGAAAGATGAGCTTCATCAGGAAAGAAAAATCCTTTACAATTTGGGATTAATTCACACACCTTACGCCCTATAGAAATTGGCACATTTACATCCAACCCACCATGCCAGAGATAAACTTGAAGTTCAGGTGATATGTCACTTAATTTAAAACCCCAAGGTTTTGCATATATTTTTTCTTCATATGTGACTCCGTTTGGTCCAGATCTGAAAGCTTCCTTAAATTCTGTTACAAAGATATCTAATATTTTAGGATCTTGTAACAATACCCTATCTGGTTCAGCCATTTTTTCAAAAATCTTTAACATAAAATCTTTACTCTTCTCTGGATCATTAATTTCATTCATTGTTTTTTTGACCATTGACTTCACAAGAAATGGAAACCAACGAGCGATAAAGAGACCAACACGATTTGATCTCATCATATCTTTTTTACGCATATTTATGGGCCCCATTCCTCCAACGATAGCACAACATTCTATCCTCTGAGGTATTTTATATGCACAAGCTGCAGCATAAGGACCACCTCCAGATATTCCCTCAACAACAAATTTATCTATGCCTAGATGATCAGCTAATTCAATGATATCATCAGGCCAATCTAGAAGCTTACGTCTAGGTTTGAAATCAGAAAGTCCAATACCTGGTCGTTCAACAGCTATTACATGAAGACCTAGTTTGGTTGGTTTGTCACCATGTAGAAGAATTTCATATCGAGATCCTGGATGACCATGAAAATGAAAAAAAGGCTTACCATTTAAATCTCCAAATTCAGCAAAGCCTAGCTTTCGACCATCCTTAAGTTCTAATGTTTGATTTAATTTTTTATCTTCGTACATACATTCTAAATCAATTATCAATTAATAAGTTTTTCTTGTTTCTTTGGTTTTTGCACTTTTGCGTTTCTTAAAAATTCAACAAGTTTTTATCTAGCTTTTCATCGAATATAGGAGGAAAAAGAATAGAAGTCAACCAAATTTATTTAAATAACAAGTATAATGTTAAATGATGAAGAAACAAATGGAATATCAACAACCAGCAGACATTCTTGTATCAATTAATGTTACTAATTTGAAAAAGGCAGAAAAATTTTGGGTTGAGGATTTGGGATTTAAAAGAGGATGGGATAAAGGACTAGATGATGGATGGCTTGAGATTGATACTCCAGTGAAAGGTTTTATTATTGGCTTGAATCTAGTTAAAGAAGAAGAGTTAGAAAGAGAAAATTCTAGAATTAATATCGCTGTGAAAAATGTTGAATCAGCTAAAGAATATCTAGAAAAAAGAGGAATCCAAGTAACAGAAATAAGGACTATACCAGGGGTATTAAAAATCGTAACTACATTTGATCCTGATAAGAATCCCATTTCATTCGTTGAAGGATTGGATAGATACAGATTCTGAAGCAGTATTATTGACTGTGTTTGATTAATGATTAAGAATGAACCTATTCCAAGATTATTTCAGTAGAATAGCTCAGTTCATTACAGATAATGTTTGATAGAATAAAGAAAAAGTGGGGTTAATTTATTACTCCAGTTTTAAGAGCTACATTTGTAGCTGCTTCATGACTTAAACCTTCGGATCCTAGAATTGTGAATCGTTTTCTAATAGTGTGAGCCATTTCTAATGCTGTGATAACTTCTTCTGCTGTTACACCTAATTCTTTTGCAGTAATAGGAAGACCTAATGTATGCATTAATTCTTTTACTCCATCTGATCCTTCCATACCATCATGTAAATACGCCATCATGATAGTTCCAAAAGCTGTTTGTTCTCCATGTAGTGCAGGAGTTTTTGCAATAGAATCTAATGCATGACTGAACATATGTTCAGATCCGCTTCCAGGTCTGGATGAGCCTGCAGTGCACATTGCTAACGAACTAGCGATCAAACAATTCATAACAACTCTGCTGAATCCTTCTGCTTGACTTCTAATCAGTTTTGCATTATCTGTAATGAGTTTCACAGTCATTTCTGATAGAGAAATTGAGGTAGGTGAGATTAACTCATTCTTTAATCTATGAGCTAGTAACCAATCCTTTACCGCTGTTTTTTTAGCAATAACATCTCCACATCCTGCTACAGTAAATCTATAAGGCGCATTGTCTAAAATGTCAGTATCACCAACAACTGCTATCGGTGGACGAGCTTCTATAGAATGTCGTTTGTCTACACCTTTTAGTGAAGCTCTTGAACTGGCTAAACCATCGTGACTTGCAATTGTAGGAACAGATATGAATCGCTTGTCAGCTTTGAAAGAAGTAAGTTTTGCAACATCAATAGGTCTTCCACCGCCTAGACCAATAGCATATCCAGCATCTATTTCTTTGAAAAATTGCAGCTGTTTGTCTACTTCAGCAAGTGTACTATCTTCAATAACAGAGACAACAATCTCACGTTTTTCTGCTTCCATTATTGCTTCAATTTCCTTGGCATATTTATCTCTAAGAAAAGCATCTGTAATGAGCAAACCCTTCCCTCTTAAAGCAACTTTATCAATAATCTCTGGTAGATATTTGAGCATACCTTGTCCAAGGGAAAGTAACTCAGGCATTTCAATATGTTTGAAAGAATTGATTGGTTTAGACATAATATCCTCATTCTAGAAATGCACATTTTTAAGGTCTTCCTCATTATTTGTTCGTAAAACTTATTAAATTTTCTTATTTTCAGAAAGAATCTAAAACTCTCTACTTCCGTCTTCTCTTTATTTGTTCGATATTTGCGTTAATTAACCTTCTAGTGTTGGGTGAAATAGCTGATATATCAACATCAAAAACCAAAAAAGGAGTGTGATTTTCAAGATAGATAGGTTTGAGAATTGCTTGAGAGATTTTGTAAGGTAAACAGTTCAAAGGACCAGTTAGAACTAAGGAATCAAAAGTAGAATTTTCTAGTGTTTCCAGCCCTTTACCAATAGTGGGGATTGCTTCGCAAAAAATGGTTGAGGAGATCCAAGGTTTTGATTGTTTGTAAATTTCACGCAAATCGTTTGGTCCAGCATAAAGAAGACCTGTTTTACTGAATTTCCTTCTGTGTATTCTCTCTAGAAATTGTAAAAGAATAGGACCAAGTTTACTAATAATAAATAATCGCGAATTGTGTTTCCAAATTGTTGCAAAAGCCTTGACATAGGTTGTAAGTTTAAATGCATCAGCATTCATTCTTCGTGAAGTAGTATCTGCGAGATGATAATTACCATATAGTAGAAGTTCAAACAGGTCTGTGGATTTGACTATAATACCATGTTGAGAATATATTTCTTTTAGTTCCTTAAGGAAGAAAGGACTAAAACGGACAAAGAAGTCACCACTTACGAGAACTTTTGGATGATCCTTTGGGGAGCTATTTTTAGGTATTTTTGCAATATTTTTAATTAAACGTCTGTAATTCTTGTTAAAATTATTTAGACTTGTAGTCTCGTCTAAGAACTGATTCCAGTGTTGTAACAATAATACTTGACTACCTTTTTCACCTACAACTTCTAGAGCACTATCAACTTCAGCTACAAGATCTCCTAAGAGTGTAACTTTTGGACCGAATCTGGCAATGTGTATGAAGGGAGTTCCCAAAAAACCAGTTAATTGATCAAATCTAAAGATAAAAACATTTTCCAATTTATTTTGTTTTATGAATTGCTCTAAATAATGGAAGTAACTATAAACAGCACAAGGAGCTCCACCTCGAATCATATAAAATCCGATTAGCTCTCCTGGTTTTCTTTTTTCAATTACTTCAAGCATATGTCCAATTACAATTGGTAATGGGACACATTCTTTTCCCGTAGTATGTCTTAATCCCCTCACCGCATAATCAAGTTTTAGAGGTTCTACTTCACCTAGATGAAAACCATAGAGTTCCATTAACTTAGCAATTGCAGTAACATGAAAGTCAGAGAAACTTGGGAAGTATAATTTTATTCTTGGATCTTTAATATCAACTCTCTTATTATCTGAAGTTATAACAACAATTTTTCCATCTCGCTTCTTAACTTTAGTTACTTGGAATGGTTTCTCATCTTCTTTCTTTTTACTTTTTGTGAAATTTGAAATTATTTCTAGAAAAGCTTCAAGTCGAGTTTGTGTTCCTGCATCAGCTGTATGAGAGTCAAGTTCTAAAATTAAAAATGGTTTTGAACGCATCTCAGAACGAACAAAATTCTGCACAAACGCATCAATTGTACAACTATAACTGTTAATATAAAGTATGAATAAATTGTCATTTTCTTTTGCTAAATCTATAGCTATTTTCACATAATTTGAAAAATACCAAGGGATATCATTTACCTTTTCTTTCTCGAGAAAATCAAAAGGAATGACAGTTACACCCATACTAGCCATTTTTTTAGGTATTAATTGCGAAGTCTCTGGTGGGAAAGCGTTATAGCTTCTTCCAAGTAGCAAAATACCAGTTTCATTATTTTCCTTCAATTTTCTTATTGTTTCTCTTCCCCATTCCAAAAATTGCTTTTCTACAGCTTTTTGTTTTTTCACTGCTTTTTCGTAAGCATCAAAAGCTAGTTTTTTAGGTATTTCTAATTCCTTAATAGCCATTTTAATTAAAGCTTCATCCTTTTCATAACCTTCTGAAAAGTTAAGGATAGGACTAATAAAATTAGTTTCTCTGAATGCAGCAGCTATGAAATATGGACTGGATTGAGTAACTGGACAGAATGTGGCATCAAACCACTCTTCTCCCTTCTCTAATGTATGAACTTGTGGCAGAAAAATTCGAGGTATATCTCTCTTTACTAAATCGTTTACTGCTCCATGTAGCACTTGTATTGGATAACAAAATGGAGCATTTGTAAGAACTTCTTTATCTTCATCAATATCAGATAATACTACTTCAAAGCCCATTTCCTCAAAAAATGTGGAGAAAAGAGGGTAAAGTGTGTGAGTGAGTAATGCTCTAGTTATACCAATTTTTCCTTTGGAATTTTCGATTATTTTCTTCTTTTTAAGATTATTTTCAAAAACCAAATCATTTCGAAGATCAACAAGATTTTCCTTTTCTTCAGTCTTTTCTAAACCTCTCCACTGGTGTTCATATCTAGAACAACTTCCACCAAAAGGAAACTTGCGACCCCCTACTTCATATCTCTCAATTTGACAGTAATTCTTGCATGCTTTACAAGTAAAACTACTCATCTGTTTTAACTCTTCACTGATTAAAGACTGAAGGTCTGTTTTTTCAGACATTCCTTCGATTTCATGGTTAATGTATTTTTTATTTGCAATTAAAGCAATACCAAAAGCCCCTATAAGCTCAGGATTTGGTGGGATAACAATTTCCTTACCTGTAGATTGAGCAAAAGCATAACCAACAGCATTATTTTTTGCTACACCACCTTGGAAAAATATTTTCTTACCAACTGCTCTGGAACCTTTAACTTTATTCAAATAATTTACAGCTATAGAAAATACTAAACCTCCGATGATATTATCCCGACCATAATTTTCTTGCATAGCTGTTCGAACATCAGTATTGATGAACGCAGCACAATCAGCTTGGAATCTAACAGGATTACTTGCTTTCATAGCTACATCAGCTATGTCATAGACTGTAACTCCTAGGTCACCTTTAGCACTTTCTTCCAGAAAAGAACCTGTTCCTGCTGAACAACTTGCATTCATAGCATAATCTACAGGAACGCCATTTTGGAGAAACATGTACTTTGAATCTTGGCCTCCAATTTCAAAGATGGTATCAACATCTTCATCATAGTAAACTGCTCCTTCGGAATGTGCAGATATTTCATTATAAACAGCTGATGTACCTAGATAAGCACCGACTAACTGTCTTCCAGACCCTGTGACTCCAAGTAATTTTATCTTTTGATTTCCAACTTGTGATATAACTTCTTGGATACATTTCCTTGTAGCTTCTACTGGATTTCCACTTGTCCTACCATAGTGAGATGCTACGATCGCCATATCAGCTGGATCTAAAAGAACAGCTTTTGTTGTGGTTGAACCTACATCAACACCTAAAATGAAAGAGGTATTTTCAGCAAAGTCTTTTTTATTTTCCACAGAAGGTATTATTTTTACCTGTTCGCTGAATTGCTCCAGAGAAGGTAATGTGGAAAAACTCTTGCTTATTTTCAATTTCAGCTCTGTTTGTTTAGGGGAATCTTTCTCTAAAAGCGCAGACCCATAAGCTTCAAAAACCGGGCTAACATCTTTAACTACGACTTCTACATCTTCTAATTGTTCTCTTAGAGTTCTCACAAAAGCATCATTAAGCGCAACTCCACCTATGAGTAATACACGTTTTACATCTACTCTGGATTGGAATATCAACCCTTTGATTTTATTTGCCATACTTGCTAGAACAGATGCTAGAACATCTTCAACGGAAGCTTCTCCTCGATTCAATTTATGAGTAATATCCGATTTACAATGCACTGAACATCGAGAAGCTATTTCTATTTTATTTCCTTTTTTAGCCAAAGAAATCGCTTCTGGAAGAGAAATATTTAGCCTATCAATTTGTTGGATGAAAAACTCACCACTACCCGCTGCACATTTGTCGTGAGAAAGAACATTAACGATGTGTCCTTCTTCATCCAAAACATATAGAACAAAAGCTTCTCCTCCTAGAGAAATAATAACATCGAATTTTTCTTCAAACGAATGGACACCTCGTTCAACTGCTACAACCTCTGAGACGTCACCAAATGAACCACTAACGTTATAGAAGCATTCTTTTAGAGATTGGTTCTCAGCTAGAATTTCATCTAAAACTTCGCTAGGTTTACCTAGATGCGGTCTTTTAATTATGTTAATGTTGCTTTCATCATCAATATTTACAAAATTAACAGATACTGATCCGATATTGATTCCTACGTAACTCTGATTGATAATAAACACCTTATAGATACTATAGATTGAATGTAAAACTATCTGGTTTATAGTGATATAAAAAATTTACTGAAACAGATTCTGTAAGTCTGAAATTGTTATTTCTAACAAAATGGAAATAGAAAAAAGGAAAATTATTCAAAGAAAGGCAAGATTGTTTTAAGATAGAGGGTTAACTAGTAAAGGATATAGGTCTTGTGAACCACTTGGTCCATCGATTGAGTAATTACCTCCAAGATAATTAGACCAGTAATTTCCCTCCATTGAAAGATCATCAATTATCCAATCTTCTTGTTCTGTGGTTAAGTCTAGAGAATCACCACCCCAAAATTCTTCCGTATTGATAACCATAAAATGAACTTGATTGTGATCAAAACTATAATATTTTTCATTACCAGGCATTTCAACATTTGCCATACACGTGGAAAAGTTAAGTTCCTGAGGACCCCAAGACCCATCTTCCAATTTGTAAGTGTAGGTTTCATGGTTTCCTATGGCGTAATAAAAGTTAACATTATTCTGAGTTGCTAATTCGATATCCTCATAATATCTATTCCAATCATCTTGCTCTCCACCACTTTGTACCATATCACCTGAATAGAGTATAAATTCTATATTTGGATTATTTGTAACAATGTTTTCAATTATACTTTTCCTGATAGGGTTAGTTGAGTTTTCTTCCCAATTCCGTCCATCCCCCATAGCAATAAAATTCCAAGGATCATAAGAGATATCTTCAGCTGATACCGATACTCCTGAATTAAACATTGTAAAAAGTGATGAAACCATTAAACCAATTAGCAGCAAATTAAAGGTAGATTTTCTATTCCACTTAAAAATCATGTTTCGTCATTTTCTATCATCTATATAATTTTGTTCATATTTCTAAAAGGATTTCAGAAAAAAGGTAACATGTAATTTTAAAATAGTCTCCTAGAATAAATCCTGATTAACTTGTTTCAGGGTTTTGTTTTCAGAGTGTTATATCATCTTGAAGTTTTTATAAATGAATATAGGTTATTCGTTTAATCTTTCTGAAGTTATAAGAGCACTAAGATAACTTTGTAAAGCGTGAAATCTATCTTTGTAACTTCTTTTTGTATCCATGAATGTTTCTCTACTCATTACATGATACCCTGTTTCCGTTCTTTCAATTATTGTACTAGAACCTATTTTTTTCTTTCTTATTCTAGGCTTTCGTTGTATAAAAATAATTAAATCCAACCATTTTTCAGCAGTAGAAGGGTTGAAACCTATATCTTGTAGTTTTGATTTTGGAAAATCATCATCTTCTTTTTCTATCAATTTAAAAATTGCTTCAGCTCTTTCAA
>DAOVER010000057.1 GCA_030668875.1 Candidatus Heimdallarchaeota archaeon | reverse complement strand
GAAGAAATGACTTCCAAATTTAGTCTTATAGAGGCGCAAGTGATTAATCAATCATTGAAGAACGTAGCATTGGAAACAGGTATAGTCCTTCAACGATCAGCTTTCTCTCCTAATATAAGAGATAGATTGGATTTTTCAAGTGCAGTTATGGACCAGTATGGTCGTTTAATAGCTCAAGCAGAGCACATTCCTGTCCACTTAGGAGCCATGCCGGAAGGAGTTAAAGCAATTATAACTCATTTTGGTGAAGAAAACATTCTTGATGGGGATATCTACATAGCTAATAACCCTTATCTTGGCGGGACTCATCTACCGGATATTTCGGTAGTTAAACCAATTTTCTTTGAGAAACAGATCGTTGGATATATTGCAAATAGATGTCATCATGCTGATGTTGGAGGAATAGTCCCCGGTTCAATGCCAAGTGGTAAGTATACTCTGGAAGAAGAAGGATATGTAATCAATCCAACAATTCTGGAGAGAGATGGAACTTTAAACCAATCTTGGTTCAATGAATTTTTAGATAACATACGGGTTCCTGATGAGAGAAAAGGAGATATTCAAGCACAGTTAGCTTCTACAAAAATAGGAGAAAGGAAGTTCCATGCTCTACTTAAGAAGTACTCATTAAACAGAGTTCAAAAAATTATTGACTTTCTTAATGAGCGTTCGAAGAAAGCCTCTCTTGAACTAGTAAAGAGGATACCAGAAAATAAGCGGGTAACTTATACTGATTACATGGATGATGATGGGGTTAATGATAAATCGATAGCAATAACAGCTGAAGTAGAAAGAAAAGGTGATCAGATTGTTGTCGATTATTCCAAAACAGATTCACAAGTGGAAGGCAACATTAATGCTCCTTATGCTGTTACTCTGTCAGCAACATATTACATTATCAGATGTTTAATTTCCACAGAATATGCAACTAATTACGGACTGTATGAACCCTTAAGCATCATAACAAAGAAAGGAACATTAGTAGATCCTTTACCACCTGCTGGCGTAGCGGCAGGAAACGTTGAGACAAGTCAAAGAATAACTGACGTTATGCTAGGCGCATTTTCACAACTTTTCCCTGATGAGGTACCAGCTGCCAGTAGTGGAACTATGAATAACACAATTATTGGGGGATTGAAACCCAATGGAGAGATGTTCACTTACTATGAAACAATTGCAGGTGGAATAGGGGCGGGTAAGAATTATTCTCCACCAAATGCTAAGCATAGTCACATGACAAATACAAGAAACACTTCAATTGAAGTACTAGAGCGATATTATCCATTGAGAATTGAGGAATATTCAATTATTCCTAGAACTGGTGGTTCAGGAAAATGGTGTGGAAGTAATTCAATACGTCGTTCAATTAGATTGTTGACAAGTGAAGCTGTTTTGTCCATTCAAAGTGAGAGAAGAAAACACGCACCCTTTGGATTATTTGGGGGAAAGGATGGAGTGAAAGGGAAGAACATTCTTGAGACAAAAGAAGAAACCATTTATCTACCTTCAAAGATAACCAGAAAAATTAAGAAAGGCGATAAAATAATTATAGAGACTCCTGGTGGAGGAGGATATGAAAAAAAGTAGTAAGCTTCTCTTTTTTCACACAAACACATGGGAGAACTTCGTAGTATAAGTGTATTATCTATGTAAGGAAGATATTCTCTGAATAGAATTGTGTTGTAGTTTATGCCATGTTTAGCAATGAAATGGAATTCAATTGTGTATGCCCCAAAAAGTTTAGATACCACAAGCATTATGGCTAGCTAATGGAAAATATTGACTCATTAGTACTTGTTGAAAAAATTGGTAGTAATAATAATATAGCACTGATTACTCTTAATCGTCAAAAGACTCTTAACACTCTTAACGAAGAAATGCTTCGTCAACTGAAAGAAGTTTTTATTTCATTAATGAATGATAAAAGCGTAAAAGTAGCAATCGTTTATGCTGAAGGTAGAAGTTGGTGTGCTGGCGCAGATTTGAAGTGGATGGGATCTTTTGGTGAGGAAACAAACAAGTTAATCAAATTTGGACAAGCAACTTTTGCCTTGTTAGATGCAACTCATTTTCCTGTCATTGCAGCAATAAATGGTTATGCTCTCGGAGGAGGAATGGAATTTGCTTTGGCTTGTGATATACGTATCGCATCAGAAAAAGCATTATTTGGTCAACCAGAAACAACTGTTGGTTTAGCTCCAGGTTGGGGAGCAACATATCGTTTACCTAAAATAGTTGGTCTAGGTATAGCTAAAGAACTGATTTTAATAGGTAGAAAATTCCCTGCTGATGAGGCTCTCAAGATTGGTTTAGTTAGTGCAATCTATCCCCATGAACAATTAAGGGATAAAGCCATTGAGTTAGCAGAGCAAATAGCTACCAATGCGCCTATAGCTGTTCGAGAAGCTAAGAGAGCTATTAACAAAGGTTTGGGTGCTAGTTTAGAAGAGGGACATAAAGCTGAAGTTGAAGGGTCTAAGATTTGCTTCGAAACAGAAGATATCAGAGAAGGAATAGCAGCGATATTTGAGAAACGAAAACCAGAATTCAAGGGCAAGTAGATTTTGAGAAAAGAGTTGAATAGCTATGACTAAAGTAACACACGCAGAAGAAGAATATCTAGAAACTTTCTTCTGGTTCCTAGAATACGGAAACCGACATGTCAAAACCAATCAGATTGCTGAGATGATGAATGTTGATCCAGGAACTGTTACTTCAATGTTAAAAAAATTAGCAAAGAAAGAGCTGATTGACTATAAACCATATTATGGTGCTAAGTTAACTGCTAAGGGAGAAAAAGTAGCTATTAAAGTTGTGAGAAAACATAGATTATCTGAAAGCTTTCTTGAGTGGCTAGGTCTTCCATGGTCTAAAATACATGAAGAAGCTTGCAAGTGGGAGCACATTCTTACAGACGAGATAGCGATGATGATAGAAGAGAAAATCAAACCAATAAGAACTCCTTATGGCGCTTTTATCCCTAAAAATGATGGTACAACACCAATAATTCCAGAAAGCAAACATCTAGCACTTTATCAAACAGGACAAACTATCGAGATAACAGAAATAATCGAAAGAGCGATAGCAAGACATTTCCCACAAGAGGCAACCTTGCAGGAAATATATGTTGAACTAGAGCAAAAAGGGTTGAAACCAGAGCAAAGATTGGAAATACTAGCCATAAAAGAAAGAGAAGATGTCCAAATAGAAAAATGGTCTTTACACTATGATTTGGATATGACACTGAAAAATAGAGAAGGAAAGATAATAGAAGTACCATATTATCTCGTGAATATGATTTTAGCTAAAGAAATAAAGTAAGAGTAAAATGATTTGATAGAGGGAAATCGTAATTATTTGTTAAATTTTTTCTAAATCATCTAGATAAGCTGTCTCTCTCATCAGTTCTGTTAACCTGGAAATAAATCTTGCTGCAGGGGCACCATCTATTATATCATGATTCATAAGAACAGTTGTACAAAGCAATTTTCTTTCTTCTATCTTGCCATTTCTCACAACTACGCCATCTTTGATTCCTCCAAGAGCAATATTCAATGTTTTGTCCGGAAAAGGTACAGCCCAACCTCCTTGACCTTTAATGAACATCCCAAGAGAGGTTATTCCAACGGTTCCAATAAGTTTCTTTAGGTAAAAAGGATTAGAAATCAGTATTCTAATAACAAACCTGCGGAAGAATCTAGGCAAGATTGAATAAAATGATCTGTAGGTAGAAGTATCTCTAGTAAGTTGGTCCTTACCATCTATTTTTTTAGATTGAGCTGCACGGATCTCATCAGTTATTGTCTTCACACTTTTTGTTTCTGCTTCTCGGATAACATAATTGTAAGGAACCTTTTTGCCAGCTTTTGAAGTTAACTCGACTATAATACTAATATCAACATCATCGAAAACAACTATCTTCCTTCCTCCTCGACGAAAAGAATTCAAACGTTTATCTTCGCTAACTACTTGACTAACACATTTAGTTACCCAACCAGTGAAAGATACCTTATAATTGTCTATTCTCTCAATCTCTTCTATTTTCTCTAAAGCTTCAGTAACATCAATCTCTATTAAACCATAAACTCTATTCAAGGAAGCAGCAACGTCATTATAGTCTGCAAGAATCCTTCTTGTGGGGGAAAATTTTCTAATGTGAAAATTCTTCTCTTTGGGCATATAGTACAATTTTTTCTAACTTATAATAAAATTTCGGGAATAAAAGTGAAAGAAAACAAAGTATCTCATCTTCTACTATGCATTTCTTTTATCTCATATTGCAAAGAAAATGATTAATCCTATTACTAATGCAACAAATATACTCCATTGAATAACAACCATTGCAGTAGTATTAAAATTAGGATCTATGGTAATGATAATAGCGTCAATAATGAAAATAACACTTGCCAGATAAGCAGCAATTATTATGATTTTAATTGTGGTTGTAACTTCATCCCCTTTATTTTTCCTTTTTCTTCTAATGATTACGAAACCTATAGCCGCTGTAATAAAGAAACCACACCCTATAGCAATGGCGCTTGCAGACAATAAAACAGCGTTCTCCATAAATAAAGATGCAACGAAGGCAACTACTCCACCAATCATTATACCTATGGCGGGATAGATATACTTGTTATATTCTTCAGGAACACTCACAGGAGACATACAACTAAATTTTTCATGCAGAATATAAACTCTTCTGGAAAAATAAAAAAGAATTATTGGGAATTTATTTTTGCTCCGTTAGTTTCCAAAGAATTCTTTTTGGTGTATCCTCTAGAGTTATTCCAGCTTCTTTGAGGTTATCTCTGATTTTGTCACTCATAGTCCAGTTTTTATCTTTTCTGAATTCCTGACGGAGCTCGATGAGTAATTCAACTAAAGTGCCAATTGTTTTAGTTGAATCATCTTCATCAATGTCTTCAAAAATACCAAAGACAGAACGCAGTTCATCAAAGAACATATCTATGGCTTGGACAACTTCTAGTTTTACTTCATCCGATTTACGTATATAGTCATTTGCTTCTTTTGTAAGATTAAATATAACTGCGAAAGCATTAGATGTGTTGAAATCTTCATTCATTGCTTCAACAAAAGCTACTCGTGATTGCTCAACGGTTTTTAGCATCTCATTATCACTTTCTACTAATGAACTATCTGTATCTTCTTTCTTTGAAAAACATTTTATTAAAAGAAATATTTCAAACAATTTGTTTGCAGTATTTTGTGCCTGATCAATTATATCTTCTGTAAAATCGATAGGGCTGCGATAATGGGTTTGTGCGATGAATATACGAACAGCATCAGCAGAATAATGTTTCAAGAGATCAACAACATTGGTAAAATTACCTAAGGATTTACTCATTTTTTCCTTATTTATGTTGATGTAACCATTGTGCATCCAATACTTTGCAAAGGGTTTACCAGTAAGAGTTTCAGATTGTGCAATCTCATTTTCGTGATGAGGAAAAATAAGATCTTGACCACCACTGTGGATATCTAAGGTGTCTCCCAAATACTCCATAGACATAGTACTACATTCTATTGCCCAACCGACTCTTCCCTCTCCCCATGGTGATGGCCAATATGGCTCCCCTGGCTTCTTCTTTTTCCACAAGGCAAAATCAGCTACAAACCTTTTATTGGGGTTTTTTGCATCTTCTGTTCCTTCTTGCAGAATATTGTCCAGTTTCTGGTTTGATAGTTTTCCATACTCTTTGAATTTCCTAACATCAAAGTATACATCACCATTGTTTTCGTAAGCAAAGCCCTTTTCTTCCAATTTTTGGATGAATTCAATCATGTGATTTATGTGTAACATAGCTCTGGGATGAATGGTAGCTTCTTTTAGATTCAATGCTCTCATATCTCTTCGGAATCCTCTTAGATACTCTTCCGCTACTTCCAACACAGACCTTTTTTCATTTGTTGCTACTTCTATCATTCTATCTTCAATATCTGTGAAGTTCATGATATAGCGAACTTTGTATTCTCGGTATTCAAGATAACGACGGATTATGTCGAAAGCTACCGCTGATCTTGCGTGACCTAAATGCATCAATCCATTTACTGTAGGTCCACAATTGTACCAGCGTACAACCCCCGGTTCAATTGTCTTAAATTCTTCCAATTGTCTCGAGAGTGTATTGTAAATCTTAATCATAAGTCAACATCAAAATTTGCTTAAAAAAGCGTTTCGCTTATTCAGAAGTTAATTTTTTTTGACTTCATGTTAAATTGGACGTCTAAAAAAATATATACTACCACGCTAATCTGCAAACGACAATCATGACCATATTAGTTACCGGCGCAACTAGTGCTGTTGGGTATTTTATTGCTGAGGAAGTAGCTTTGGAAAACAAGAAAGCAAATATCAAGGTTCTCATTCGTTCTGATGAACCACCTGAACATCTTAAGGAAATGGGTTTTTCCTTTGTTAAAGGAGATTTAACAGATAAACAATCGCTTGAAATAGCTCTCGAGGGTGTAGATGTTGTTTACCATGCAGCAGGTGAGGCGAGAGAGAATATTCCTGCTGATCTCTATTATACTGTTAATCAATTAGGCACAAGAAATCTACTCGAAGCATTTGTACTAAATGGTGGTAAGAAGTTTTTACACGTCAGTACTGTTGGTATTTTTGGTTATCAAACCTACAAAGAACCTATCAAGGAGGATTATCCTAAGAAAGGTACTCACCCCTATCATCTTAGCAAATGGTTTGCTGAGCAAGAAGTTTTCAAACAAGCTAAAGAGCACAATTTCTTTGCTAGTGCAGTTCGTCCTCCTTATATTGTCGGTCCAAGAGATAGACAAATGGCTCCCAAACTTTTCGATTTCTTGCTCAATGATAAAAAAATACCATTAATCAAGGGTGGGAAAGCTCTTCTCTCTTTTGTCCATCATCGTGATGTAGCTCAAGCTCTTATTGCTTGTAGTAAAGAGGAAAAAGCAAATGGGGAGGCATTTAACATTGCAGGTTCATCCTCTTCAGTAAAAGAGATTTTTGAAACAATTGGACAGGTTTGTAATAAAGAACCCATTTTTCTAAAATTAGGTTTTGGTACAGCGTATGCACTAGGAACATTAAGCGAGTTAATAGCCAAGATAACCAAATCCAAACCCAAAATTACAAGAAGAAGAGTCCGTCAGTTTTCAACAACTAGAACATACGATATCTCAAAACTAGAGAAAATTGTAGGTTTTAAGCCCAAGTTTGGACTCAAGGAAATGTTTGAGGATGCTTACAGTTGGATGAAAGAGGAAAAAATGGTCTAATTAGCAGGGTACTAACAACTAAACCTTTTCTGATCATAAGGAATGTTGTTGCAGTAGTGATTACCTTAGGTCTCCTAGCTTATCTCATATATTATATAAACCCTAAAACATTCGCAGAAACGATTATACAAGTTGATCCCTGGATATTACTTATTGCATTTTTTATCTCAGTTCTAATGATTCTCATCAAGGTTATTCGATGGAAGTATATAGTCAATAAGCTAGATGTCAACATCAGTTTTTGGAAGACTCTTCAGCTTACGTTCATAGGTTCTTTTGGTGCTTCTGTCACTCCAGCAAAAATTGGCGATATTCTTAGAGCTTTTTATCTTTCAAAATGGACAGCTACAAAAGAATCATCTAGCGTCTTCAGTGTAATCCTTGATCGTGTAATGGACTTGATAAGTATAGGTATTTTCAGTATTATTGCTTTGCCTTTCTTTTTTGTTGGATTAGAGAGTATTATCAAATGGGGAATTGCAGGAGGGTTAGCAGTTGTTGCCATTGTTGTCTTTTTTGTGTTTAATAGAAGGATAATCAAGAAAATTGTTCTTCTGCTTGCACGATTAAAAAGCAAGAAAAACACTGGAGAAGAAGAGAATGAACCAAAAGCAATCAAGTATATTGAGGACTATTATTCTCATCTTAATTGCTTTAATTTGCAAGACTATTCAATCCTTTCATTTCTTTCTTTCAGTTTCTGGATTCTGTTAGGAACTCAAGTGAGTTTACTTATCTTTTCTTTGAGTCCAGAAGTGATGAGTTTTCAAAATACTCTAACAATAATTGGAATCATGGCTATAGCAGCTATCGTTTCTTTGCTGCCAATTAGCTTGAGTGGCATTGGAATCAGAGATTTTACAATTACTTTCTTAGTGTACTACAGCTTATTGATACAATCAGAATACGCTTTTAGCGCTTCAATCATCCAAACTGTGTTCAACATGTTGATACCCGCACTGGTTGGAGGAATATTTGTGCTTATTCTAAGAAGGAAAAAGAAACAAAAAAATGAACTATAGATTCTTTTGTTCAACTTTTCTTCGCTTATTTTCATGCACTTTCTTTATACTATAAAGTGAAGAAGCAGTTGTTTTTTGTCTTACAATGAGTTCAGCGAGAAAACCTGTAAAGAGAAACTGAAATCCTGCGACTCCAAGGAGAATTGTTAGAAAAAGCAGCGGTCTTGTACCTATATTTTCACCATAAGCGTATTTTACAACTAATAAACATATTCCAGACGCAAGAGCGAGTAGTATTGATAAGATTCCTATCCCTGAAAATAAGTGCATGGGGCGACGACCATAGCTGAAAAGGAAACGAAAAGTAATAAGATCAGAGAACCCTGTGAATATTCTTTTAACACCATATTTTGATTTTCCACTATTTCTTTTACGGTGATTAACTTTTACTTCAGTAAACTTGAAACCTTTATTGAAGAGAATCGCAGGAATATATCTGTGATCCCCTCCAAGGAGAACAATTTCTGATATAGCTTCTTTTCGATAAACACGCAACATACAATCACTATCATGCAAATCTACTTTATTGAATACACGATTAAGTTTGTTATAAATCCAAGAAGGTAATTTCTTGAAAAGAAAAGAATCCTTTCTATTGTATCTCCACCCACATACCACATCTACATCATCTGATAACTGATCAAGGAGAAGTGGAATGCTCTGCGGATCATCTTGCCCATCTCCATCAAGTGTGATGATAATATCTCCCGATGTTGAACTGAAACCAGCGACAAGTGCTGCACTTTTCTCAAATCGTTTCCTTAACTGTACGACCCTCAAATTCTTCTCCCTTTCTTCTAACAATGAAAGGAGATTTGCAAGTGTGTTATCAGTTGATCCATCGTCGATGAAGATTATTTCATACTTTTGTGATAGAGAAGAGAGAATTTCTTTTAATTCAGTATATAGTGGAATGACATTTCCTTCTTCATTGTAAACAGGAATGACTACTGAAATCATATGGGTAGGGTATTAAAATATCTGTTAATCAAAAATCTTTTCCTATTCATTCACAACGTTATCACAACAGCAAGGAAAATTCAATTCACAAAAAAATGAAAATGGTGGACTAAACAGGAAATGATATCCATTTTTATTTATAAATCATATTTTCTTAATAATTGTTTTATCTCCCTTGTTATTTTCTTAACTGATTTTGTCCATCTATACTCTTTGTAATATTTTACCATCATATCTAACCTTGTTCTTATTAATATGAGGAAATTAAGTAAATCATCACCAAGAAGTTCATAAACAACATATTTCTTGTGATTAGATGTGCTTTCTGCTATCAAACCAAACGCATAATGTCTTTTGAAAGATCTCTTTGAAGCAATTTGGAACGGAAATTTTGAAGGAATTTGTAGATGTCTTAGAAGTCTCTTATTTGATTTCAAACGTTTAAAAAGTTGTTTAGTTAGATTTTCCATGATTTTCAATGTTTCTATCAGGAGAATGGTAGCTTCAATTGAATTGAATAAAACTTCTACTTTCCCCTTTTCTGATAGATTAGAATCCCATATTTCATAAAGCACTTCTAAAATCTGTCTATCACTATCATAAAGGAATTCACTTCTCTTTAGGACTTGATAGGTTTTTCCTAAGACATTTTTGTCCATAAAACCTCTTCTAAAATAAGTATTTGGTTTACCATTTCTCACTTTTTCTGTTGGATAAGGAAATAGACTAGTATGTTGTTTTGGTATTGTAACATTATTAATAATTAGAGGCTTCAAACCTTGTTTTTCTAAAATTATTTTCTGATTTGAACCATCTTTTTGAATAAGCACAACTTGGAAATCTAAATAACTATTATAGAAACTATCAGGTTCTACAAATATGGATTTAATATTTACAACCCGATTTTCTGCAATATACTCCTCCCCTATTTTAAGCTTCGACCATTCAGTAGCAATACTTGCTTTGTTGCTAATACCTAATCCAAAGAGGTTTTCGGGATTTATTTTACCATACTTACTTATGTTTGGATAGCCTGATTTGTGCCATCTTTTACGCAATTCTCTATAGCTTTTACAAACGTCTTCCTCTTTTTTCTTTTTTAGTTTGATTAATTTGTGCTTTTTCACCTGTTTTCTTGAATATGTTTTTTTACCTTCTAATGCTTCATTTAATTCTAAAAACCATTTGCTCTTCAAAGCTAATCTATTACCTATCGGTGGTTTTAGAGCATATTGATAAACTCTATCTGATCCAAAAAGTAAATTTTCTTCTTTTCCTCTTTTCAGATTTTCCCAGATGCTCCAACCATTTTTATTCAGTGTTTCGTTTGGAGAACTTGTAACAAATAATAGATCGCTTCTAATTTTGGCTTCATCTTCAATTACATTTTCCCAGTGTGAAAGAAGCTTAAAATCCCTAAAGTCATTAATGAAGCGAGTTTTAATCTCTGCAATTAACTTCTGTTTATTCTGTTTGTAATAATTTTCTGATGTTACAATTATGTAACTTTCTTTACAAATGCTAAACGTATGTACAGCTCCTTCAGTTATATATACTTTATATCTGTCTTTGTTTTCTTTTAGAATATCAGGAAAATTGTCATTAATTCTACTAACAAGATTAAATGTGATATATCTCCCAGTTTCATCCTTTTGGTATGATTTGCATATTTCAAAATCTTCTGTAGTTATCCTGATTTTGAAACCTTTTTTTGCAATACTAAATATGTGTTCAGTCTTGATTTTTCCTTCTTCATCAAAGATTAATCCATTTTCACACAATGCTTCTAAGTATGCTTGTTCAAGGATAGCCTCCTTAAGTGCTTGATAGAATGGTTTCCCATTTGGAAGTTTTCTTGTAAGTATTTTACTATTTAACGTGAATGTGTTATCGCTTGTAATTATTTCATGAATGTGTTTATCCCAACTCTTCATTTTTATTATTAGATCGTTCCCTCTGTTGTAAGTGGAATTGAAAGAAAAGCCTGTGTCTGGTAGGCATTCTAATGAGCTGTTAAAGATTAGATATTGGCCTAACTTGTTCTTACCTTTCAACTCTTTTATTTTCTTTTTTCTACTTTTAGAGAATGGCAGTTGATTTCGGCTTAGTATTGTTTCCAAATTATATCTGTATTTTAGTTCTCCAAAACTGATACTTGAAACCATGTCTTTCTCTTTGTTCATCTTTATAGTGAGAACATCAAAACCTTGTCTCCTTCCATGTGTTTTACCAAAACCCGCTACAATGTTAGATTTGTCAACATAATCTGCTAAATATTTTATTGTAATGTTCTTCGTTTTCTTTTCAATATCTCCTAAAATTATGAGTAAAAAAGTTATGAATAGCTCTTTTGTTGTACCATCCTGTTTTCTAAGTGTCAATATTCGGTCAAAAACTTCTTTGACTTGCCTTTTTGGAATGAGGTTTTTTAGTTTATTCTTACCAAAATTCTTGCTTTCAGCTAGTTTTTTCAAGTTTTTTACAAAGTCATCAAGTGAGTTTTTAGATGACAAACCTAGCTGTTTGACTAATTTATCTGTTAAGATACTAGCCATCTGATTTTGTTGCGAGATAATCTTTGAACATGAAGCTAAACTAACTGGTTGATTTTTCGGTGTTAAACGGGTTAATTTGTCATCATTAATCATTTGTTATCATGCTACGTTTTTCTCAATGTTAAATATAATATAAATCAGGATATAAAGTCATAAAAAAGTAAATGGTGGACCGATCGGGATATTCCCTCAATTTCCCGCAAGAAACTGAATCTTGAACCCGAGGCCTCTTCGGAACTTGGAACTAATTTAGTTCTTGCAAGCGAAGCGTTCTTCCAGCTGAACTATCGGCCCTTTGTAAACAATTAGAATGAGTTTTTATCTCGAGTTTTTTAACGTTTCGATACAAAAAGAAAAATTCAAAAGGTATTGAGAAATTTATCCTAAATATGTGCCTTTTATTTGGTAAATCAAGAAAATCTTGATTTTCGTATATTGTTCTGGTATTACATCCGCCGACAAAATACCCCTCACAGAGTCCCGACAAAAAGCCCATTTCTCGCGATATTTTTCGTTAGAGCGTGAAAAAGCCCCTCCCCATGGTTTCCAATGGAAATTGAGGTTTTCTCGAACTAGGCCCTCTCTTCACTACGAATCAAGATATCATCAGTTTTGTACTTCATTAATCAAACTTCTATTGGAACAATGCAGCGATTGTCGAATATATTAGATGTATTTAAAAGCAAATATCATCTCTGTATAAATAGGAAAAACTCGTAAGGTAAGTGACGGAAATGGTAACAATTAACGAAGCACAAAGAAAACTGCTCGAACTAATTAACAGCAGAAACAGTGTAAAACAACTAGATGTAATGAATGTTCCAAAAACTCCAAGTAGGATTATGGGAGAAAAAATGCTTAATGCTTTTGCCAGTCAAATCTTAGATGATTGTGAAGGATTAGAATGTGATCCAACAATTGAAGATGAGCTAGTCGAAAGTCTTCTGAGCACTTTAGCCCTCGCGGGTATTGTCGGTATAGATCTAGAAAGAAAGCTTCTAGAAATCTTGGGATTAATGGAAATAGTTACAGCTGATAGCTCCTAAGCACTTACCTGTTTTTCCTAACTTCATTTTGAGGTTAGTTAAAAGGGAAGGGAATTCGAATTATACATATTAAACTGATAAAATAGCCACCACTATTATACATGTCTAAGTTTTTAATAAACTATATACCGCTGAATGGCTTGATGTATCTATAAAATTAATATGAAAGTCATTTTCCATTATTAGTTTCTTCAAATCTTCAGGATTAATGAACTCCTTTGTGTTTCTATAAATTTTCCTTTCTTTTAATTTGTATTCTCGTGTTAGTCTGGTATATGCGGAATAAGTGATTACTTGCATTCCATAACCCTTCTTAACGGCTGGAAATTGATAATGTTCTCCAGCGATAACATCTTTGCCTAGTTCTACTAATAACTCCCCACTGTGATTCATCATTGAATTTTCTGAAATGAACTTGCTATCAGTTGTTTTTGGTTTATAGGTTGAAAAAATCCATGAACCATTAGGATTCAAGTATTTCCTAATAGCTGAGAAAAGATCTTTCAACATTGAAGTAGGAAAACTGGGGAAGGTATTCATTGGTAAAACTATTACATCAAATTGCTTTTGATAGATATTATTGATTTCAAAGAAATCGTCAAAAATAATCTTGCAATTCTCTAGTAGCAAGTGCTTTTTTGTATAATCTTGGAAGTATTTCTGACAATGTTTACACAGTTCAATTCCAAACAATTCTGCTTTGTTGGTTTGTTTTTCATTTTCTACTGCAATCTTGTTTAGAACACGTCCATATGCTGTACCTATTTCCAATATTGTTTTTGGCTTGTTATTAAATATGAATTGAATTTCAGGATCATCTCTATTAACATGATTTTTCCTTCTTCTCCAGAAAACGTCTGCCCAAGTTTCTGAAGAATGTAAATCGTTTCTTATATCTGAAACTGATTCATTTTTCATTAAAAATCCAAAGTCATGCAGTTTCTCTAGTTCAGATTCGATTTTTGAGATCTCCATAAGGACCATCACTGTACCAGATAATTATGGTTTTGCATGATGCACTTTTTCTAACTAAAAGATAATAATATAAACAAACTTAAGTTTCTTTGTTTCGATATTATGATTGGTTTAAAGCGCGGTGTTGTAAAGTTAAGTAAGTATAATCCCAAGTGGAAAACTCTTTTTGAAGAAGAATCTATTAAACTTCTTGCAGCAGCTAGCGATTATTTCGAAGATGTACAACATATAGGAAGTACTGCAATACCTAGCATTGTTTCAAAACCAATTATAGACATTCTTGCTGCAATAAACTCTTTATCAAACATATCTAGAATTATAGAACCACTAAAAAAGCTAGATTATATTCATCGTGGTGAGCAAGGTATACCTGGAAGACATCTTTTTGTTAAGGGAGGAGAAGAGTTCAGAACTCACCATCTTCATGTTGTGGAGAGGGATCGTCAAGAGTGGACGAAACATATCCTGTTTAGAGATTATCTAAGAGCAAACCCAAAAGAAGCGGAAGAGTATTCAAGGTTAAAGCAAGTTCTGCTTAAGAAGTTCGAGCTTGATAGAGAAAAATATACTACAGGAAAGTCAGAGTTTATTGAAGTAATAATCAAGAAAGCGAAAGAAGAATAATCAGTATAACTTTCCACCTAGAGGTACATCAATATCTGGTTTGATAAGAACGGGTTCACCCGAATCATCTGGGAAACCCAAAACTAATACTTCTGATTTTACTGGACCTATTTGACGGGGAGGAAAATTAATCACACATGCTACAAGTCTGTTTTCCAATTCTTCTAAAGTATAGTTGGAAACCAATTGAGCACCGGATTTCTTTGTGCCAATCTCTTCCCCAAAATCGATTAATAATTTATACATGGGTTTTTTTGATTCAGGAAACTTTTCTGCTTTGATTATTTTGCCTACTCTTATATTGACACGCTCAAAATCCTCATAATCTATCATGAAGAAAGCAATAAATACAGAATATTTTAAAGTTTCCAGAAGAAATGAAAAATGTGATGGAGCCTCGGAGGGGAATTGAACCCCCGACTAATTGATTACAAGTCAATCACTCTGCCGCTGAGTTACCGAGGCTACTCTGCAAAGAGTTTTGAGTGTAAGCATATAAAAAATATTTTGATTGTCACTACTTTGTTTTGTATGAATACTAATCATTTAGAAATATCTTGTCTTCTGTTTTAATCCTTCCAACGCTTAGGTATGGTCTTACTGAAACAATTTGGATATTATCTACTAACATCTCACCTATATTCACTTCTCTGTACCTGTGTTCAACCTTATTTATCACATCTTTTGCTTCTTCTGTGCTAATTCTAATTATAGAAATGTGGGGTATATATTCAGGAAAACGTTTTTCTAGAAAAGGAAATTCTTCTAACATCCTAAAATAAATACTTCGCAGAACTCGTTTTTTATCAAAAACCTGAGCATAAATTATTCGTTCAAAACAGTTTAACCCCTTAATCTCTAAATTAAAGGGTGAGAAATCAAGAAAAATATCTTCCATTTTTCGTTTAATTTTGTTGTAATCAACTTGATCACTCCAACCAAATTCACTAAGAGTAATATGAAAATAGATCGGGTGAAAAAATTCGTGTCTTGAATCAATTCTCTCAATATCTGATTGTATTTGCTGAATTTTCTTCCACAGAATAGAATCAACCTTAACAATACTAGCAAGGAAAGGAGGATTAGTTCTCTCGTTTACCTTCTTACCAAGCCAAACATAGTTTTCATCCATGGGAGGGATTAAGCCTTCTCTAATAATTCGGCTATATTTGTTCCAATTCCTCTTATACACATCAATTTGGTTCATAAAGAATTACCATTAAATGATTGATAGTAAATTAACATATCTCTTCTTAAGAATGTTGCAAGAGAAAAGATTTATTGCTTCTGATTTCAATTCTTTCAAAAGGCAAATAATGTTTTACTAAAACAATCTGAAAGTGATTTGTTGTATAACACCAGATAAAATTCACGAGTAAAATGATATACATAGTTTATCCTAAACATACAATTATTTTGATACATCGGCATTGTTTATTTAATAGTAGTCCCCCCAGGAACATATTTCACAAATAAGAACATAATTAGAACAACAAAACAATAAATGATAAAGAAAATTAGATAACGTATGAGATAATAATATCTCTTTTTCTCTTGAATTATTAGAGTTTGTCTATTACCTATTTTTGGGAAAAAGAACCCAGTTCTGTTTTTATAGTCAGCAAACTCTTCTGGATGGGTTTTCTGCAATTTTCTTTCTTCAATATCAGACCAAATAATAAGAACAAAACAGAATAAAACCCAAGAGAGAATATCACCTACACGGAATCTTATAAAAATATGATACGCAAAACCAGGGCGTATTCTTAAAGCAAAAGGAAGTGAAATAAGAATGATCCCCAGATGTTGTGGGTGACGAATGTGTTTGTAAGGACCTGTTTGGGTTATATTGGTTTCATTTTTTCGAGCTCGTACTATCTGAATGAATCCCCAAATGAACAAAGTCAACCCAACAAGAAAAACCATGCTCTCAAGAATAACTAAAACAATTCCGAGAGGGAGATAATTTTCATAAAGATTAAAACCATAAATTAAGTTTGCCCAACCACCATTTCCTAAAGATAAGAAAAGAACCCAAGAAGTATATGCTAAAGGTATCATGTATAACATTGCTGTAATAATTCCAGCTATTATTGGCACATACACCCAAATAGAGCTCAAAACCAGTATTACTTTAGTCCCTACTTCTTTTAACTTCATCTAGAACCCTTTGTAATTTAATCATAGATATCAATTAAAGATATATACGCGTGCGTCTCTTATCTGTTTGTTACTCGTGAACATCCACTGCCTAGTTATCTTCATCAACTAGCCCCATGTAAGTATTCCAAATCTTGATAGACTTAAGATATACGTTAAAAGATACATAATTAGATAAAAACCTGAATATCCAAGAAAAGTGAAAAGATACCGCTTCCAGTATTTTATCACATAGAAATGTTTTCTTTTCTTTGTTTTGTTAAAAACCCTTGGGAGAAAAGAGCCAGTTCTTGAGCGATATTGAACAAATTCTTCTCCAAATTTCTTTGCTAATTTTCTTTCCTCGAAATCTGACCACAAAAATAGTATTAAAGAAAAGAACGACCAAGAAATAATCTCTCCAACTTTAATCCCTTTGTCCTCAGTACCTGGAATATAAAGGGTAAAAGAAAAAGCCATGATTATCAACCCTAAAAGCTGAGGATGCCTGATATATTTATACAATCCTCTTGTTACTAAACCTTCTTTCTTTATCTTAACTGTGGCAATTTGAATTACACCCCAAAGAAATAAAACTAAACCGAATGCAAAAATTATGACTTCAACAATCAATAAAGCTATGATCCCTGGAGTGAACCCAACTTGATTCAGAATAAGCCATTTATTAAACCAACCAACATTACCAGTAAGAAAATAAAATAACCACCACGAAGAGAAAGCTATTGGTGCCGACCATGCCCCCATCCAAAAAAGGATAGTTCCAACTACTGGAGCATAAACCCAGATCGATGACAGAAGATACAATAATCTTTGAATGATATTTAGTGACCAGATTTTCTTGAATCTTTCCTTCATACTACTTATCCTTACTTCTTTTTCTATACATATATTTTCTTCGTTCGTGTTTGCTTCATGAGTATCACTCATACGATTTTCCTCTTATTCGCCAATTATTCAGTTTTAACGTTTTTCAGTCAATTTAGAAGTTGAGTTGTTTTTCACCCAAACTGCACATAAATCCTGATAAACTTCTCTTATTAATGATATTTGTAAGTCAAACATAAAGATATTTGAATATATTTTAACATTCTACAATTTTTGAATATATTTATAAATGTAACCGATGATAATATACCAACAGGCTACTGATTTATTGCAGAGATTAGAGGCGTTTCATAGAATGAAGGGTGGTACAATGAGTAAAAAGAGTATATCTATAAAGATGCTTGATATGGTTAGTGATCCCATTAAGATAGAAATTTGGGATGAAATCATGCGTGGAGTCAATTTGACCGCAAAAGAATTAGCTAAAAAACTTCATCTAAAAAAGACAAATATTTACTATCATCTCAACCAATTAGAAGAGAGCAGGTTAATTGTTTCTGAGAACCATATCCTTCCTGGAAAGAATCTCTTACAAAAAACGTATAAGATCAATGAAGAAATTTATAGTCCGAAAGAATTCAAAGCTAGAAGGGAGTTATATGAAACTCAAGAGAGAATGAGAGAAGCTTTTCTCTTTCAATATTATATCGTTGTGATGCATCTAAACAGGAAAATTTTACAGATATCTAAAATGACCAATGAAGAAGTCAAAGATTTAGTAGAACAGGACAAACACGGTTATGCTAAGATTCATTATATCAGAGAGAAGGAGTTAGCTCTTGTTAGAGAGACGTTTGATAACTTGGTTCCTGCAATTTATGAAAAGCAAAGAAAAGATTCATCTCCATCAGAAATCTGGAAAGACATAACACATGCGATGATATTAGGATTGTTGCCAATGGAGAAGGATGGAAAATGATGGGAGATTCTACTCTAACCAAAACTAGAAGATTTTTTAAAAAAAACATTGTAGTCTTTCGTGCTATTTTTTTAGTTCTTCTTATCGTAGTAACAGTTTATAGTTTCTTTCAAGAGGATAGTTTACTTC
>DAOVER010000002.1 GCA_030668875.1 Candidatus Heimdallarchaeota archaeon | reverse complement strand
TTGTTGACACTCCTTGTAACTTTGCTGCTATCCCTATTCTCACTAACATATGCTCTCTTTCTTATAATTCCTCTAAATTTTTCCCTTCATTTTCCCTAATAACAAGATTGGGTAAGTTATTACTCTTCAGTTGACTACGGTTGGGCTAGTAGATTCATCAACAGTACTCAGTCCAAGTTTCCATCTCAAATATCTTCCAGGATTTGTAAATGTATGTTCAACCCCAACAGTAACTACTTCCCAATTCGTACCTCCATCAGAAGAGAGATAATAATCTAAAGAGTTCTCAGGTTGAGAGGTCTCTGAGACATATAGTGTAGCTTTGCTGATAATCTCACCAACATTTGTGGTTAACATTGTTGTAGATTGAGCAACAGCATAAAGAGAATAGGATTCACTAAAAGGAGTACCTGTTTCAGCAATTTTCAAGGAATAGAGACCAGCTGATCCTGCTGCGACATATGCATAATCACCAGAAACAAAAACATCTAGTCCAGGATTAGCAAGATTGTAAAAACCTATAGCTATTGGATTTTCTGGGTCGCTTATGTCGTAAATTCTCATAATGTATTCACTCATACCAGACCTACCTGCGACATAAACAGAAGATCCATTTAATGTAAGTCCATAATAACGAGTGTTACCATCGAGCCAAATTACTCGACTCATATTTGTTGGATCTGAAATGTCTATAATTTGAAGACCTCCTAAATCACATGCTACGTATGCATAGTTTCCAGAAATTTCTACTTTCCTTGCGTATCCATCTAAATCTACGTTACTAACAAATACAGGAGCAGAGGGAGTTGAGATATTATAAACATCTAAACCGGCATGATGAACAGCAACATATAGCAAATTTCCTGAAATTGCAACACCATTTGCATCACTTGTAGTTGTAATTAAACCTGATACTTCAGAAGGAGCTGTTGGATTGGAAATATCAACTACCCTAATTCCTCCAGTATATACAGGAAGGTATGCATGTGTTCCTTGAATTTTTATATCTAAAGATGTAGAAGGTAAATCTACTTCTCCAAGTTTTACAGGGTTGGCTTTATCTGTAATATCAAGAATGAATAAACCATCAGCACCATTTGCCAGATATGCTTTATTATCTTGAACAACGCTACCATAAACCCAGTTAATTTCAACAGAATCATTATAGTATCCTGCTAAACTCATACTAGTTGGTATTGAAGCATCTATTATGTAAAAACCATCATAAGCTCCGCCTACATAGGCGTAATCTCCATCTCCATATACGCTACTTGCAGTTGTACTAGTTTTGATTAAATCTTGAAACTCAGGATTTTTTCTAGGGAGTTCAATTTGACCTGTTCCCCATCCAGTAACATTAGAATTGTAAGTGTCCTGATAGGTAGTTGTGTCGAATTGCTCATCTACTCCTCCAGATGTTGCAGATTGAATGTTAACCGGAGAAAAGTTAGTTATAACAAAAATCGAGATTAAAGTTATTGCACTGTAATAAGGTATTTTTCTTTTCATATACTATTCCTCTTGTTCTGTCAGCAATACATCAGTATCTCTTAAAAATATATCTAGCAATTGCATAGAAAAGCTTAAAATCAGATTTGTTGAGATAGACCAAGAAACAAAAAGAGAAGATAGTAAATAGTGTGTCGATATATTGACATATAAAATGACCGGGTAGTCTAGTTTGGTAGGATGCGTGCTTGGGGATTATCATTAAGACCTATTCCTTAGTGAAACCAAATTGCACGTGGTCGCGAGTTCGAATCTTGTCTCGGTCACCATCTACTTTTTACTACTATTTTCCTTCTCCAAACCTTGATTACTACTGCTATCACTATAAATACTATAGAAATTAAAATAGGAGAAGAAGCAGTTGATGAGGGAATATTTACAGACTCTCGTTCATTCTCTATTACGCTCCAGTTCTTGCTAGCAAGAGCTACCAAACCATATAAACAGGATTGACAAGTGATGTCTTCCTCACCAACTTTCTCAATAAAACCTTTGTTCATCGAAAAGCTTTCTGTAATTTTATTTTGTACTTCAATACCTACATTTCCAAGATTCAACAGATAAGAAACCAAAGTGAAAAAAGCTTGATTTTTGATATAAACTTCCTCGTCAGAAGTATTAATGGCATGAACAAACCATTCATCATCAACAAAATCGTTTATTATTTGTTGATGAACATTGTAGCTGCTTTTATCAAAATAGGTGTATAATCTTTCTGCTTTGGCTAAAGCAACTGTAAAGAATATTAGATCCTCAACTTCCGCATGATTTCTACTTTCGTTTACTGAGTGATCATATTCTTGATAAAGGATATTAGTTGTAGAATTAAAGAAAAATTCTGACACGGAGTCTAATAGGTCTTGGATTAAACCTTCAAAATGATATCCAGATACCCAGCTATTCCCTGTTAGTAGTCTATAAGAGGCAAGTCCCCATATTGCCATTGCTTGATCTATTAAGTAGCTCGAATTACTACTTGGTTGAATAATTAGCCATTTTTCATTGGACAAATAGGAATCAAGAGTTTTTACAAGAACATTCTGTATCATAGCAGAACTAATGATATCTAAACTTGCGTCTAGAATAAACTTGCTTTGAAGTAATGCATAGAGTCCTAAAAATTGATAGAAAATTTGTAATGGTTCACTTCGATTTTCATAAGTAACAAATGTATCATTCTCTAAAGTATTGATAATTTGAGATATTTTGGCTTGAAAATCCTCTTGATCATGCTCAAATCCTGCTTGAGATATTAATGAATAAGTAAGAGAGGAGAGGATTAATAGCTCAGATGATGGAGTTTGTAGGGTTTCATTAAAAATTGGTAATCCAGAGTTGTCTGTAAAATTTGTTAGTATCAGATTGATTGTAGTATCAACATGCTCTTGCATAGGATCTCTAATTATAGGGTCGGGTCTGAGGAAGAAAACGGGTAGAACTATAGATAATATAAGCAAAAGTGATAGGAGTATTACTAGCAAAGTATTTTCCTTCAACATAAAACGGAACTTTCTTTTTACTCCTTTTCCACTCTTTAATCTAGCTAGATTTTTCTGAGATTCTTCCAAGTATTTCCGTGCTTTTTTAATCTCAGTTAAAGAGTCATCATGTTCTTGTTTTTTCATGCTCAACCTTTATTCTATTAATTTTATTATATCTTTAAGTGAATTTAAGAATTCTTCTTGTGGTTGTTCTTCAAAAGCATGAATTCTTTCACTTAATATGTTAAAGTAAGGCACTTCTACAACTTTACTAAATTTATCTTTGCCTATTTTTCTTAATTTAGCAAGGTTTTCTTCGAATATCTCTTTGTCAGCTTCAACACCTTCTTCTTCTATCTTATTTATTATTAGAATCATTTTAGTTTCTGTTTGTAGCATATTGTAGATATTGTTGCATAATTCGTCTATACCGAGAACATTTGAAGTACTAGGGGTAACAATAAGTAATATTATATCAGAAATCATCATTGAATCTATTGAGCGATAAAAGAATCCTGGAATTGTATCAATGAGCATAAAATCGTACTTCTTCTCAACATTTTTCTGTAAGTTGTACATTTTTGCTAGATATTTTGCATCATCACGAGACAATTTATCCCGTTGTTTTGAGTGTTGTTTCAAGAACTCCATAGATGAGAATATCAAATCTAGATTTGCTTTTTCATCTATCTTACATGGAAAAATTATATCGCCAACAGTTTTTTCTTCAAGTAGATAATGAGATAAGAAGGATTGTTTTGTCATCTTAAAATATGACTGAAAAGAAGGAGCTCTAAGATCATAATCTAATGCTAAAACTTTTTTTTCTTGTTTTGCTAATAAACCTGCTATGTTTAATAAAAATGTGGTTTTACCAGTTCCACCCTTATAACTATGGACACATATTGTTCTCATTCTAATCACTTTCTCCTAAAAAGTATTTAACTTCTGTTCCTTTCCATTCTTCTTCAGAATTTGAGACAGGAATTCTTTTATTTTGTAAAACACCAATATCCTTCAATCTTCTTAGGTATCGCGATTCTAAATTATGCGATCTTCCTGTAACTTCAGCAACTTCTGAACAAGTAGCTTCTTCAAGTTCCTGAACTGTAAAATAGGTTTGTAAATGAGATTTAGGTATCTTTGTTAGTAAATCTAGAGATGATATTGGAGCTGTTTCAAGAGATAATTTTGCTTCTATACTCTTAAGTCGGTTGTTCATCTGTTCTAGTAATTCAACCATTTTTTTCAAGTATTTTTCTTCCATTAATTATCCATATAATTTACTGAATTATAAATATTTCTACATATTGTGACATATTGATATATAAAAGACACTTACATTAAAAACAAAAAGTTTAAATAGTCTGCAATATAATGATATATTGATATATTATGAAACTGAATAGAAAAAGCATAGTGATTTTAGTTTTGATGCTTGTTAGTTTATTTTTATCAAGTATTCAAGTTAATGGAATACAGGAGTCTGTCAAAATTACTATTCAGACCACTGAAGAAGATACAAACATTTTACATAATGTAACAGTTGAGATGGTAACTGATCTGCCTTCATATAGAGAGGACAAAATTCCGAGTATATTACCGGATGGAGCATTTATAGCTCAATTCAATGTGACAAACTTATCCAATATTGATTTAAATTCTCTTGAACTTAATATTACTACTAATGAGTATGGATTCATCATGAATCCAACGACTTCTGCAACAAGTTATTTAGCTAAGAATGAATCGTGGCTATCTGAAGGATACATTATTGATCTCATATCTTCCAGTACTGTTGTGTCAAAACCATTAGATTTAGTTATAATACTCGATCAATCAGGTTCAATGGGAGATGAAATTTCTGTACTAACTGATGATTTAGTTGGAGTGATTAACCAGATTAGTGATGATGTTACTGATTTACAAACTGGTTTAATACTCTTCGGAGGTTCTTCTTCCAATCCTTATGATGATGACTCCTTGGTCACCCCTCTAACTAAGGATATAACCACCATAGTAGATGTTCTCAGTAGAACAGACGCAGGTGGTGGTCATGAGCCTTGGGGAGATGCGCTTTGGGTTGCTCAAAACAGACTAAATTGGAGAGACAATGCGGTCAAGCTTATAGTATTAATTACTGATGAACCATGTGATGGAGGAAGTGTTATTGGTTATGGTGGATCAGATGATTATGATGGAGAGCTTCTTTATGAATTATTTGCGAGCTTGAAATCGCAAGGATTTATTCTATGTACAGTTGCTGCAAGTGGATCTGATTCATTAACACAAAAACAGTTAGAAATTGCAGCAGAAACAACAGCAGGAACATATATCATTCTTGGTGGAGAAGGTCCCCAAACTAGTGATCTCCCAGATATTATTGGAGAATTAGTTGTCAAATATGCGGTAGAATTAGATCTTAAAATAGATGTGTCTCTTAGCCATCTAAATCACGAAGACACAAGAGAATATAGAGAAATAACTTTTGTTGTACTGATAGATGACCTACCACCTGAGATTGACACATGGGAATATTTCAGTGAGGATTTCTTTAATGATGATAAGATTGTTAATGTTTTATTTGAGATTAAAGATGTAACAGGAGTACCATTTGTTGAAGTATACTACAAATTCAGTAATGTTAGTTTTTGGACAACTACAAATGCAACTCAAATAAATAATGACACATATCTATTATCTTTAGTCTTCACAGAACGTGAAGAATATCTATCCTACCAAGTTTATACAGAAGATTGGTTGGGTAACGATGTTCTCTCGGAAATCTATACTATTGATCTAAGTTCAGCAGAAGAGAATTCCAGGCTATATGTTGGTAAAAAGAAAGAGCTTGTTTTAGTTCCATACCAACAGATCACCTTAAAGCTAATAGGAGCTGAAGATGAAGGATTAATAGGTCTTCAAGAAAATTCCTCAGCAATTGTTTTTTCTGAAACTAATGTTGGTTTCGATATTCTTGCAGCTGATATAGATGAATCGACCATCATAGTTGATCAGGACAATTGCACAATTGCAAGTTTTAATGTAGAACCTGAACATACTGTAAAAGTATCGTTCGTCTCATCGGATTTTGTTGAAATTCATGTTGTAAATGTTCTCAAGGAGACTTTAGAATTTAAACAAGAAATAAACAGGAATCTTGGAGTTGAAGATGTTTTTCTCTATGAATTAGACAACAGAATAAATGAAACTAGAGAACGCAGTATAGTTGCAGATTCTCAAGTAGTTCAAACAAGCATACTAGTTTTTAATGCTGAAACATGGGAACTTCTTGTCAAAGGTAGTTCAGAGGTTGTTCTACCGAATATTACTTGTTATGTATTAGTTTTTGCAACTTATCACACAGGAGAGATTTTTATCACTTTTACATATGATGATCTCTACGATCCTTGGGGGCACTATTATACAGGAATTGCATCCGCATATTGGCCTTTCTTTGCAGCATTATTAGGTATTGCTAGTATAATTATTCTAAGAAAAAAACAGAAAAAGTGATAAAATGAAACCGTCAAAATACCTTTCCTTTCTTTTTATAGCGACACTATTATTAGTGGTATTCATTAATGTGCGTCCATTAGAAGCAAACGACCAAATTGATGAAATTGGAGAGTTTTTTTTCAAAAGAGTGGATTATGAACACAACAATTCTCTAGCTTATGTTTTTGCGGATGGAGAAGAATTGAATTTTGATGTTCAATGTGATACTTGGCATAACACAGTAGGATCATCAAAATACCAAGGATTGCTTATTGAGATCATAGATGACATTACTGAAGATGTTGTAAAAAGTTGGTTAATTTTATATGGTGATGAGGTAGAACATCACTTCACTTCAGAACTTACTCTTACAGGAGTTTATCAGATTGCATTTTCTGTACTCAACATTGATACAGTTGACTTCCGTTGGCAAGTTGAAAATAATATTCCAATATGGACCTATGACATAACAATAAATAACCTAGAAAATATCTATTTTGGAATTGAACGTTTTGCAGAATATTATTCTAGCATCGATAAGATGGTCATAAAATTGAATACTCAAGAGTGGACAGATATAGAGTATTCTGTTTCATTTGGAACAATTGATAATCAAATATATGAAAACTTTGTAGGAAATTTTAGTTATGAAAGAAATATTGTAGAAACATTGAACTTTGAAGAAGGTTTGAAACCTCAGCAATGGTATAAAATAAGTTTCAATTGTCCCATTGATAGAAATGACACTTTAGTAAACTTCAAGCTATTCTATGATCATGAGCAATTAGAGAATACGGCTAGAATCTTTCTCTCAATTGGAGAAGTAGATATAGATGAAATTCCACTTGATTTGTTTCATTCCCATCAAAGTTTTCTATGGGAAAAATTGGAAGTAATCATTCCTGATCCAATACCCCCCATCCCTCCGTACAATCCTATAAACACCGTGAAGTACATTCTCATCGTTGCTTATCTATTCATATGTACCACAACAATTTTTTGGGTTGCAATCAGATCTGTAAAAAATAAAAAGAAAGACAGTAAAATTAATGTTGCGTCTAATAAATATATCACATTAAGAAATAACACCGTAACATATTCACCTGAAACCTATTATCCTGTTAATTTTAGAGTTGCAACACCTGAATATAATCTTTCTACAGATTCTGATGTTAAGATAACCTGTTCGATTTGTCTTCAGATAATACATAAACCAGAAGATATCATCCGTTGCCCCTCTTGCGATATTGCATATCACAAAAATCACTTGTATGAATGGCTGAAAATAAGCGGAGATTGCCCCGCTTGTAAAGCAAAATTACGAATAACTTAGAGTTATTCCTTTTTTTACTTATATGCACACGAAATTGACAGAGATTAGTATTTGCTGTTATTAGCATAAAAACTACTGTACTTATGTTAGGTTTTTTAAACTCATCAATAAAAGAACAGCTGAAACATAAGAGTGATTACAATGACACAAGCTGCATACATCTTGCTTAATGTTCAACAGGGAATGCTTGAAGCCGTTCAAGATGGGTTACACGAAATGAAAGAGGTCAAAGAAGTTTATGCTGTTTACGGCATTTATGATCTTATTGTTAAAATTGAATTTGAATCAATGGATGAATTGAAGAATCAAGTTTTGAACAATAATATCATTATCGAGGGCGTTAAGAATTCGATGACAATGATTTGTGTCAATTAGATCTTGTAATAATCTTTGGATTTAGATAGGATATTATGTATCCTTTCCACTAGTACCGTTGCAGGAATATCAAAAGTAGTTATTTTTGCTCTCCTTCCTCGTTTTCCTTCTTCTATAGGTCCCACAGTTTTTCCGATAATTCCTACTTTGTGCAAAGTTTCCACAGCACTTCTAAAAGTGGATTTACCTCTTGTTTCTTCCCCGTATTCTTCACAACAAAGAACATAGCTTTCGTAACTATCGTCAACAGTAGTCGATGTAATCCCTTTTATAGAAAGTTTTCGTGCGACACTTAAAGCTGCAAGTAGCTCATGTTGTCTTAAATCTTTTAACACATCTCTACGTAATTCAGGATAAACATCAGCTCTTGCAGCACGAATATACTCAGGGTTGATGAATGATTCATGTTTAAGATCAGCAAGTTTACCTGAACGATATAGAATTTCTAATCCGTGTCTAGCATTTTGAGAGGATGCACATATATCCGCTATCAAATTAAGGGTTTCATCAGAATAGGAAGTGGGATATAGCGCAGTCTGAGCTCTATATTCTAGTATCTGGAGTAAGTTATCCCTATTATATCCAGGTAGATCAATCTGATCATGAATATGTCCTGACAATGGCACGTTCAATAATGAACGCCACTCAATGGGTCTTGAAATCACAATTGTTGATATCATTGATTGTTCGGAACCAAAATACTCACCTGCATGGAAGATGCTTAAGATGTCTTCAGAGTTAAGCATATTAGCTTCGTCAATTCCAATAATCAGACGTATTCTCTCCCTAGTTAATCGTTTAACTAACATGTCGAGAATTTCTTCATCGCTAAATCCACGGGATTGAATATGGAAATGCTCGGAAAGGATATTTCTTAGGATAGCTGTTTTACTTCGAAATGAATGGCAATTATAATAAAGAAATTTTACATTGATATTCCTATTATTAGCTGCTTCTTCGAACCGTTTCATTGTATATTTACATAAAGCAGTTTTCCCCATTCCTGCGTCTCCTACAATAGCAACGTTTACAGAGAAGGATCCCTCTTGCCCTAGTAAGGATCTAAAGTTTCTTACTAATCTTTCTATTTCTTCTTCTCTAGTAGGTAATTCTATTGGCACATACTCAGGATAAAGAGTAGATTCGCTTTTGAAAATAGATTTTCCAAACATTGCATTTTCGACGTTACCAAATCCAGACATAGAAATCCCTTTAACAAAAATAAATGATGCTATTAATAAAAAATCTTCCGCTTGATTTGAACTAACAATTGTAAAGGTCGACGAATGTTTGGACAATGACAAATTTTTTTAAAACCAAATGCCAATGATAAACAGACTCATGAACAACGATGAAACGAAAAGCGATGAAATTATAGTTCATTTAATTGATTTTGATGATGTTCCAGCGCATGCTTTTCCATTTTTCACATCCTATCGAATGTTCTTTGATGAAGAAATCAAATGTTATGGATTCTTTCAGAATGAGGAAATTGTTGCAGTTACTGCTGTAATTCCTGATGACCCAAATACAGAAAGCATCTTTATGTCAATAGGATGTCCTATAATTTACGTATTTGAAGTTCGTGAAGATATGAGAAGAAAAGGGATTGGACAAATAAGTGCTGAAATCCTAGTTCGAGATATTATTAATAACGATACAGTTCAATTATGTTGTTCCCCCTTTGTTTCTCCTTTCTGGCAAAAAGTGGGTTTTAATATCTCCTTTTTTGATCAAAGTCTCTATATGCATAGAATGGTTTTGAAAAAGGAAAAATAGGAAAAAAATGATTTAGAGGACTAAGCACTATAATTTGGGTCCTGAAGATATTCTCTTTAAAATCATGCCTTCCAATACATAAGGAGCCAAATTTGTTGCAAGGTTTAACGCTTCGGTAAGTCTTCCTTCACTATCAGAATATATAGTCATTAATTTATCGTCCTTTTTGCAGAAATCTCCACCTTTCTTATGAAGATAGACACCAGCTTTTTTGTGGCTTGGGGTTCCCGCAGCATAAGCTATTTTCTTAATAGCAACGTTGGAAAGTTTTACAATATATCCATCTTTAGGTGCTAGGACCTCTACGGTGTATTCCCCAACTTCAACTTCTTCTGACGTAATATTGGGGTTTCCTCCTTGAACGGCTAGAATTTCTTCCATTTTTGCTTTTGCTTTACCTTTTGTAATAAATTCAGCAGCTAAGGATGCTCCTTGACCTGCGGGAGCTAGACCAGCCATTTCAAAAAGTATTCCGGAAAGTTCATTACTTTTTTCATAGACACTTGTAGGTCCTTTACTAAGAAGAACATCTAATGCTTCTCTGGCTTCTAAAGCTGGACCAACAGCTTTTCCAAGTGGTTGTTCTCCGTAACTCAAGGCAGCTTCGATATGAATTCCGAGTCTTCTTCCTAATTCAGTAGACTCTTGGGCATATTGAATAGCCTCTTCTCTTGTTGGCATTTTTGACCCAGTGCCCGTAGGAATGTCTAATACTAGATGATCAACTCCAGTAGAAACTTTCTTACTGAAGATACTTGCTAACATTTGACTATGAGGATCAATACCAAGCGGTTGTTCAACTTTATGAATTACAATTTCATCTAGAGGTGATAAATCTAAAGTACCTCCCCAAACAAGCATACCCCGTACTTTGGGAGCTATTTCTAAAATCTCATCTGAGGAAAAATTCACATCACATAGAACTTCCATTGTATCAGCTGTTCCACTTGGAGATGTGATTGCGCGGGAGCTAGTTTTTGGTATCAATAGTCCAGCTGCTGCAACAGTTGGAACTATAATTAGTGAAACTTTATTTCCAGGAATTCCCCCAATAGAGTGTTTGTCATACACTGGTTCATCAAAATCTATAGTTGTTCCAAATTCAGCCATAGATTGTGTTAAATATTGGATTTCATTCATTTCCAGTCCTTTATAGTATTGAGCAAGTGTGAACATGGAGAGTTCTAAGTCTGTATATTGACCAACACAAATATCACTAACAATTGATCGAATTTGGCTTTCTGTCCAAATTTTCCCTAGTTGCTTATTTTTAACATGTTCAAGTGATGCTGGTCTTTTTCTAGTGAAAACACTTACTTTCTTATTTTCTTTACTCATTAATTTTGTTATAAGCTCCCCAGAGAGACCAACAAAACCTGGTTCAACCAGAGTCTCAGTGGAAATTATTTCACCCATAACTTCAGAGTTTTCGCTTTTAATCTTAACATTAGTAGAATGTTGAATTTTAAATTTATCTAGTGTCTTAGCATTAACAAATGCTAAAGAACGTTCTATATTAATATCAATTTTTTGGATTTTTAAATTAGGCATAATTATCCCTTTCCAATAAAAACTATCTAAGGTAGTTTATTATATAATTTTCTTTTGGAATAAAAAAACTGTCTTTTTTGCTTTTAATGTTTTCGTTTTTGTTGAAAAATTAATAAAAATGGAAATAACAATAAAGTGTAAAATAAAACAAAATCAAAAGGAGAGAGATTATTATTCTTTTCTTACAATCTTTCTTGCTTCAATATATAGTTTAATTCTTTGGAATAGATGAATGCGTATAGCAACAATTAATCCAATTATAACGATCATTATTGGAATCCAGACAACTAATGTGCTTATGTTATAGGCTAGTCCCCAACCATGTGTTCTAGTTAAGGTAAAGTTTGCTCCTGAAAAGTGACCTGTTCCATTTATGAAACGTGCTGAATAAAACAGTTGGTCCATTAAACCAGATTCCCTATCATAAACCATAGAAATATCAGTCACATTATTTACTTCAGTTATGGATGTATAGTTATAAATTACCTTTTTTTCTTCAAATGTCCAGTAAGTTCGATCAACTGCAGTAGAATTTTCAAGGTAATAGAAATAGCTTTCCTCAGTATAATTAACACCATGTTCATAGAAATCCAAGGTTATTGGTAGAGTATATTTAAAGACCGCTAAAACCTGAAGGCTGGTGGGATCATAACGAGCCATTACATCGTTTATATATATTTGACACCATGCTTCAACATTGGGTAATTGTAAATAGGGGTCTGAACCAATTTGAAGGATTATAGTATCCCCATTTTTTAGGTTTTTGTCTCCTTCAGCTATATTAAAATCATCAGTTCTTTCAAAGTCTTGTACTTTCCATTTTATTTTAGCATCTTTTTTTATACTTGGATCATATGTAACATCATTAAGGAATGTCACATTGAAAGTTTCAGGTGCAACGATTCTTTCATAAAAATCTTCCGTTGTGCTTGAGACATTCGAGGCTTGTTGATACATTGCAACTCCTTGTGATGCATTAGCAAATATCATAATCGTGAAAGTTAGAATTGATAATATCCCGAACAATTTATTTTTTTTCATGTATATCCCAATTTCCTTTTAATATTCTCGTTTTATCGTTCAATAACACACATTTTAAAAGATTTTGGTTAATCCCCTTTCAATCCTGATTTTTTAGGGTTTTACTGTGAAATATAGCCTTTTATTATTCTTACCTCTATTTTCCGATTTAAGTGAAACAAACTCTCCAATTTCATTTGTATTAGCAACGTGTACTCCCCCGTCTGCTTGCATATCCACTCCTTTTATCTCAACAATTCTGAGTGTTTTGACACGCTCTGGAATCAAATTCACTTTCGTTCTAATTAAATCAGGAATTATCAGAGCTTCTTCACGTTTCATATATGAAACAGAAACAGGGTGGTCTCCAACCAGAATTTCATTAATTTCTTTTACGATTTCCTCGACTCTTTCTTGTCTTAAATGATCAATTTCAAAATCCACTCTGCTTTTCTCAGGAGTTATATTTCCTCCTGTAACTGTAGAGCCATATTTTTTGAATAGTATTCCAGATAATGCATGAAGAGCAGTATGCATCCTCATTTGTCTATAACGTGCATCCCAGTTTATTGAACAAGAAACTTTCTGGTTTAACAAACTCTTTTGAGGAGTTGGTGAGAGTTTATGTAACACTTTACCCCCTTTGAAATATGCTTCTATCAGTTCATATTTCTCACCCGAAGTTGTTTCTAGATAGCCTGTGTCACTTTGTAAACCACCTCCACGATAAGCAAAAGCCGTTTGATTTAGAACAACTGTATCTTCAACAATTTCTTTGATTTCTGCCTCGAAATTCTTGATGTAAGAATCATCTTGAAAGAGTAATTTTGTCATTATTAACTTCAAGATAAATGAGATAAAAATTTTGTGGAAAGAAAGTGTTGATTTTCTTAAATTAATTTAATCACATTACTCGGTTATAACATCAGTTAGTGCAAATTCATCAACATCCACTAATCCTTGATCTGTAATTTTCAAGTGAGGTATAACGGGCAATGCAACAAAAGCTAAAGCCATAAAAGGCTCAGATATTTTAGGGGTTAGTTTTTCTAAAGCCTCTTCTAGAAGCTTGAAATCAACTATAACTTCTTCATATGTCTTTACACTCATAATTCCAGCGAATTCTAATGGTAAAACTGTATTCTCTTCTTCTGTGACAACAACTAATCCACCATTAGAGTCTTTTAATTCCCAAATAGCTTCAATCATCATATTGTAATCGGTACCAACACATATTAGCTGATGACAATCATGAGCAACCGTACTAGCAACCGCACCATTTTTTATCCCTAAACCCTTCAAAAATCCTTTTCCAATGTATTTCTCACTCGTATGCCGATTAATAACTATTACTGGTAGAACATCATTTTCTAAATCTGGAACAATAAATTTATCCACGACTTCTAGTTCTGAAACCAAATGATCAGTAATAAGAGAATGCTCATTTATTCCAATTGTTCGCACTCTCACTTTTTCTTTCTCAGGAACCATAAACATAATGTCTGCTAACTGAGGGATTTCTAAATTGAACATAGTATTAACAACAAATTTAGGATACCTCTCAGACTTAGGTTTCAGCTTAAGTTCTCCTTCCTCAAAAAGAATCTGACCTTCAACTATAGTAGTAATTAAGTTAAAATCCTTTAAATTATCAACAATGATCAAATCAGCTACTTTTCCTGGAGCAATAGAACCAATTTCATTGTCCATTCCTAAGTGAGTAGCAGGGTTAATAGTAAGCATTTGTAGAACTGTCATAGGGTTCATACCAGCGTTAACAGCTAATCTAAAAGAATAATCAAGATGACCTTTCTCTAGTAAATCAACAGGATTCCGGTCATCTGATGCGATCATTATATTTCTAGTATCAATTTCCATTTCTTTTAATTCGTGAACTACATTCGATAAATCTTTAGCAAAGGAACCTTCTCTTAGTTGTATCTTCATTCCTAAACGTAATTTTTCAAGAATTTCTTCTCCACTAGAGGCTTCATGATCAGAAGATATTCCAGCAGCAATGTAAGCTTGCAATTCTTTCCCGTTTAGGAGAGGAGCATGTCCTTCAATTAGCTTTCCAGCATTTTTTGCTGTATCAATTTTTGCTAAGACTTCCTTATCAGCATACAATACACCGGGATAGTTCATCATCTCTGCTAATGCAAAAATATCTTCTCGTTCCATTAATTTTTCAATAGTTGCAGAATTCAGTTCTGCCCCAGAAGTTTCAAATCCGGGTAAAGAGGGGACACATGAAGGAGCTTCGACCAAAAATCGAATAGGTGACTTCTTAGCTTGCTTTAGGAAAACTTCTAGTCCTTGAACGCCTACCACATTAGCAAGTTCATGTGGATCGATAACACAAGTGGTTGTTCCATGAGGAATAACAGCTCTTGAAAATTGCGTTATAGATAACATAGAAGATTCTACATGAATATGAGATTCGATCAACCCAGGACAGATTATTTTTCCTTCTAAATCGATAATCCTAGTCTTTTTGTCTTCAAAATCAGCTGTATCTTTTCCTACATGGCTGATGTAACCAGCTGTTATAACAACATCAGATTCAAGCATCTCCTTGGTTAAAACATTGGCTACTAACCCACCCTTAAGTATAATATCAGCTTTAATTTTTCCTAAAGCACTTTCAATTTTTGCTTTTGTATTCATTGAAGATACCAATGAAAACAAATTCAAGATATAATATAAACTTTAAGACATCTCTCATCAAACAGATTTATAAGCAACAAAATCCGAATTTTGTCTAGAAAGTGTTCAAATGAAAATTGGAGTCATAACAGATTCAGCAGCAGATTTACCAGCGGAATTAATGGAAAAGTACAACGTAGCAATAATTCCACATGTTGTTTATTTTGATGACAGATATTGGAAGCTAGGGGTTGACATTTCAGTCGATGATTTTTACAATATAATAAGAACAAGAGATTTAATTCCTCCAACTACAAATCCTGAACCAAGCGACTTTGTTGAAAAATTAAAAGAAGGCTTTGAACATCACGGTTATGATCATATTTTCTCCATTTCTGTTTCAAGTGAACTAAGTGGATCAACCTTCAATTCACATAGAATAGCGGCTAAGAAATTCAAAGAAAAGGTTACAGTTATAGATACTCAAACAGCTTCTGGAGTTCAAGGTTTAATAATCTTAAGAATATTCGAGTTAAGCGCCAAAGGTGCAAAAGTTGAAGAGATTGAAAAACATGTTAATGAGATAAAGCAGAATTATTTCTTAAATGCTGGTTTTCATACATTGGACAACGTCTATAAATCTGGGCGATTGAAGTCAAAATTGGTTTTAAATTTAACAAAATTAATCAAAATAAAACCAGTAGCTGTAATGGAAAAACCAGGAATTTTAAAATCTAAATTACCTGGATTTTTTACAAATAAATCAATGGCTAAACGTCTAATTAGTCTTGCAATAAAAAACGTGGATAAATCTCTTTCATATGATTTGGTAATATCTCATGTCGAAAATCAAGAAGGTGTTGATTATATAATTAAGAAACTTTGTAAAAAACTGAAGATTAACAGATACTTTGTTACTCCAGCATCTCCAATAATTGGTACATCAACGGGTGTAGGAACCATTATTCTGTCTCTTCTTCCCTCTGAATAGAAATGGTCACAATTTTATTTTGTTTAAGTATTTGTTCACTTCTTCAGCTATTAATTTCTCATTTCCTTCTTGTACTCGATGCATTGAAACATCAACTTGGAAGATTTCAGTATCAGGATGGTGTGTAAACTCTTTGGATTTTGCTACATCTACGAAGTAGTCTTTTTTAGCTACAAAAATGAGCATTGGGATATCGATTCCTTTCTGTCTTCCTATAATATCATATGAAATAATAAACTCCAAAACATACCTTCGAAGACTCCATGCATCATTTTTCTTCAACCGTTCCTCTGCCCATGTAACATTTTCGGACTCTTTTTTACTTCTAATTTTTACGTAGAACCTATAAAAAATAATAATTAGTTTTTGTATAAAACTCATAAAAAATGTAGGAATCCAGCCTAGGATTGGTAGCCAAAAGGGGGTTTTGTAATGTTCTTGAGGACTGAAAATCACCAAAGCACTGGGTTTCTTACCAGTACCATCTAATACGTAATTAAAAACCATCGCAGCCCCAGAACAACTGCCTAATATTATGAAATCTTTGTTTTTAAGTTTTAAATGATCTATAACTAATTTGAGTTCTTCATTATACTCTTCAATAGTAAAAAGACCTTTCTTGTGAGGAGTAAGAGATTCCCCAAATCCTCTAGGTTCATAAATAAAGATATTGCCATAAGCTTGTAGTATTTTGGCAGTTGTGGTGAAATTATCTATAGCACTTAACCACCCCGGAACTATTATGACATTACGTTTTGAATATTTTTTATTTGAACATGGAAACTTAGCGACTCTGATTTTTACTTCAGGGTCAGTGTGTGTTTTTACAATATCTATAATTTCATTCATTAACAATGAAAAAGCATTCTATCATTTAATTTTTTCTGTAAAATAAAAAGAAAGAAAAGAGATTATTTCTCAGGGTTTTCTTTATGACATAGCCACCAATCTAAGCATTCAATGGTTTCATCAGTAAGTCGTTCTTTTGCTTTTTCTACAGTTCCTGCAGGGGGAACGATAACATCATCACCAAATAGTTCATTTTCTGGCCAATTTGCAGGCATTGCTACATCGTGTTTATCAGCGACTTTTAAAGCTTTGATCATCCTTAGAATTTCTTTCATGTTTCTTCCAAGTTCAGAAGGATAGTATAGTATTGATCTGATGATCCCCTTGGGATCCATTATAAAAACAGCTCTTACTGTATTGGAACCTTTAGCATGTAACATGCCTAGTTGTCTTGCAACCTCACCATGGTCTGCAATGATTGGGAATTTTATTTCAACGTCTAAATTTTCTTTAATCCAGTCGCCCCATTTAATGTGGCTAAAAACTTGATCAATACTTAGACCGAGTAATTCTGTATTCATAGCAGCAAATTTGTCATGATGCTTTTGAAAGGAAACAAATTCAGTTGTACAAACAGGGGTAAAGTCAGCAGGATGGCTAAATAATATTAACCATTTTCCTTTGTAATCATGAGGTAATCTTTTCAACCCATGAGTTGTATTTACAGCCATCTTTGGGAACATTGTTCCAATTAGAGGGATTTTTCCAGTTTCTTCATATTCTTTTAGTGACATATTATTCACCATTTTAATAAAAAGAATAGGTTTACATAAGTCTTTTCAAATATCAAAACATGGTGGTTTGAATTTCGAACAATAGTTTCAGTAAAAATAAAACCTCTGATATGGCTGTAATTAAAGAATTATTGAGGAATGGGAGGAAATCTTTCGTTGACATCGCTAATGAATAAAATGTTACTGAAACAGCTATTCGTAAAAGAGTCAAGAAGATAGAGGAAGGAGGGATTATTACAAGATATTCTTTTGAGATAAATCCTCGAGAATTAGGTTTTGGCGTAAAAGCTTCAATTGGTCTTGATACAACACCTCAAAGATTTTTAGCTGTAATTCAGATACTTAAGAAAAATGACGAGATATTGAGATTATATTCTTCTAGCGGATATCATATGATAATGATGGAATGCTGGTTTGAAAATGATGAGAAACTTAATGATTTTCAAGAGCAGCTTGAAAAAATAAATGGTGTTATTGACATCTGCCCTACAATCATCACTGATTTGATAAAATAATTAGACAAGAAATTATTCATAAAGAATTTCTTCTGTTTTCTTTTTCCCCTTACTTAGAGCGTTAGATCTAATTGCTTTTATTATACCCAAAATAATATTAAAACGTGGAACTTTGCTTGCATAAACTCTGAAAGGGTAGCCATATTTTTTTGCCATGTAACTATCTTTCTCATAAGATGCCAGAAAGAAGCTGATAACTGCAAGAACAGCAAATACATTTGAGAGAATGGAATTTGCTAGAAAAATAAGCGCAAAAGCCAAAATAGTTGTACCAAACGATATTGGATGTCTTATATATGCAAAAATACACATGTTTCTGAAACTATTCAAATCCCGTGTGCCCTTTCTTTTTACCCATCTTCTAGAGGAACACAGTAATCCCGACATAATCAAAAGTATACCAAGTAGGGTTAAACTTCCTGCGATATGTTGGTAATAAGGGATTGGAAGGTACTCACCTAGAGTAAATGACAGCCCTAATATCAAGAAGACATATCCGAATGCTTGAATTGCTTCAAATCTGATATTACGGTAAATTGCAAATATTAACCAGACAATTAGGATTATAGAAAGGATACCAATTATAATCCAATACCAAATAGCATCAATCACAGAGAGTAATAGTAAATTACGTTATTGAGTGTTTCTATGATAGGAAGAGACCATTTATTAATAGGATTGAAAAATAAAATACAATGATTTCATCAAACATATCTTCCAATACAAAGAATACTGCTGTTTTATTAATACATGGTTTTACAGGAACACATTATGAGATGGTTCCATTAGAAGAATTCTTAGTTAGCAAAGGATACTATGTTAACAATATCACTCTACCAGGGCATGAAACTACTATTGAGAATATGGCTAATACAAAATGGGAAGAGTGGATGAAATATGCTCAAAATCAACTTAAAGATCTTTGTAAAAAGTATAACAAAGTCTTCATAGGTGGATTGTCTATGGGGGGAGCGATTACTTTGTATCTAGGAGCAAACAATCCTGATATTGCAGGAATTATAGCGATGGCTGCCCCATACAAACCAATAGATTGGCGAATGTTATTAGTAAGGATTTTGCCCATTCATAGTTTCTATAAATACAAGAAAAATATAGAAACTGGATGGGAAGATCTAGATTCTTTAGAGAGTCACAAAGCCTATGGAAAATATCCATTAAAAAGCATAGCAGAGCTACATAAGTTATTAGTAAGGGTGAAAAAACTTATTCCAAAGATTACTGTGCCGATTTTGGTTGTTCAGAGTAAAAATGATCCTAGTATACCTGCAAGATTTCCAAGTTGGATCTATGACAACGTTGCTTCCTCTGATAAGGAATTGGCGTGGATTGAGAAAGGAGGTCACGTGATTCCAAAAGATGCAGGTAGATTCCAATTATTCGGAATAATCGAGAAGTGGTTAGAAAACAAAAAATAAAATCAAGTGGATTAGAACCTCGTAGACATACTTTTCAAATATTTGTTGAAAGAAGAATATTTCTTAACTCTAATACATCGTTAAGTATCAAATACACCGCATTGTCTAAAGTTCTAAACAAATCTCCAACCGTTATCATTAGTTGAACATTCTTCCTACGTTCTGATTCAGCAAAAAGAGCCTTTTTAACGTTTAAATCTATTTGCTCTGCTTTCTCAAAGGTAACTAAGAAGATTTTTGATTTAGGATCACGTTTTTTCAATTCATCAATATTTCTTATATGTCTAGTAGCTGATGTTATATCCTCACATGAAGCTAAATAGATATAATAGTCCATCTCTCTAAAATACTCTTTTCCAGCAATCGTTTCTAAGTCAAATAGAAGTGTCAACACTATTCTCATAAAATATGTATCAATTCTGCTAATAAACTCATTTCTACTAAATTCATAGATAAAATCTATATTCTGATAATGGAAAAGGGACTGAATTATTAGGTTATAAGAAAGCGAGTCAGAAGTAATAATCCCTATTTTGGTTCTTCGATTAAGAAGGTTAGAAATTTGTTGAATTGTATTAAAACGAGAAGCTATGTCACGTACAACATCCTCTAAACTCTTTGACTTTATCTGTTCATCTAGCAAGATGTTTTCAATAAGCGACTCACTTAGAAAAATCAAACTATTATCAGTTATTTGTTTGATGTCTGTAAATTGCTGTAAGAAAGATTCAACGGTATCATAGATTTTGCTATGACCAAATTTTACTTTCTGGTCGCATTTTTTGTCATAGATAATTAGTAATTGACAGAATGACAAATTGTCTGTAGCCTTTGATCTCATTACTCTATTTTCAGAATCAGCTTTGCGAAAAGACACAATAAGTAGATGATATTTCCCAAAATGTGGAATGGGTAATGGTCCATAAATCTCTAGATTGGGTGATGAAGCAGATATAACTGGACTGTAGAAATTTCCCATCCCCATTATTTCTTCTCTTGAGATATCTGGGTTGGATATAGAACTTCTTAAAGTCATCCCCATCTCATCTAAGACTAGCAATGAGACATAGGGAATAAATATTGTATCTGTCATCACAATCAAATGGGGTTTTATATTGAAGTAAGGTCAACTTCAATTAAAAACTGTTTTCCTTCTTCTTATCCTTTGTGAAGGAATCTTCATATAATTTTTCAATATGGATACTACCTTTCTTAGGATCTTTCTCAATAAGAGCTTCGAGAAGGCCAAAGAGCAATATGATACGGCACAAACGAACCAAATGATAACCTATCCCAATACCATCGTGTATAGAAGCATTAGCAGGGAAACGAAAGATGATACTTCCAGTCCAGAAGGTAAGTCCTGATAAATGGTAATTTACAGATAATTCCATAGCGTACGACATACCTACAGCTACTGCAATGAGTAAAATACGTAATATTCTACTATTTGAGCTTCTCAGAAACTTTATTCCATAAAGTAATTCAACATCATGTAATCCTACGAGCATTGTTGCTGCAAGTAGAATCCACAGAACAGGAGATTCATGGATGTCAATCCAGTTAAGAGCAAATCCCTCAGAATCATACATGGCAGGAGTTAGAACGCTTAAAAAAGCTAAGGTAAAAACTAGCAGCGACAAAGAGGAAGATAATCTCATCAAAAAAAAAGAGACAAAACGTACTTATATACTTTACCTCTTTTGTTTTCATTCATACTATACAAAAACACAATAATACCTTTGAAATTGCTCATAATTGTGCATATTTAAATATTAGGCAGTCAAGATAAATTTAGATGTCAAAAGAAATTAAACTACAATTTACTGGTGAAGATATCGCAGTTGCAGAAGTTGTTCAATCCGAGAAAAAAATTTCTAATAGAACAAGAAAGATAATAACTTGGACTACACTGATCATCGTGATTGCAAAAGGTATTGAAATGTTCTTTAATACAGATGCGGACATAAGCCTATATTCAGTTGCATTATATATCGTTTCTAACATAGTTATTATAGGGTTAGCGGTTGGTTTCTTTCTCTTCTATAGAGAGGAGAAAAACATCTATTTGTTGTTTTCTTCAATTCTAGTATTCATAGGCGGATTAATCAGTTTACCAGGACATATAATTGATGGTCTAACTGTAACTAATATAATTCTCACATCAGATTCCAATGAACTTACTAGCGACATATTGACTATTGTTTCATATGTTTCTTTGCTAGCTGGTTTTATATTTATGAAAATGGTTTTAGATGGATTTAGACAGGAAAAGAGAAATATCTTCAAAGGTCAATTATCCCTCCCAATTGGATATGCATTGCTATTAGTGAGGTTTGTTATGTACATGGTAGTACCTTTAGATTCGGTAACACACATTGATGTTAATGGAAGGAGAGTTCCTAATGAAGGATCTGAAGCATTCGTGAATACAGCATATTTCATGGGTATTGCAGCTGTTGTTATGGTTATTATGGGTTTTTGGTATTTACGACGAGCTTATGGCATTCTAGATAAGCTTCCAGAAGGATTCTTTGAAAAACAAGAAGCCCGGAAGGCTGCAATGACTCAACAAAGGGCTCAAAGAACTCAGAAACCTGCACAGACAATGCTAGGTTTGAGTAGACAAAGACCCATTGCTCCCTCACAAAGAAAAGAAGACGAAATTGATTACAAGTCCACAATAATTCCTCCTGAAGAATTAAAAGGCAAAAAAATGTTCTGTGTCAAATGTGGTCTAGAACTTGAACATGATGCAGTATTTTGTTCAAATTGTGGTGAAACAAACCCTTACATCACTAGGTGAAAAAATGGATACGTCCAAGGATATTGCAAAACATCTTTTCTACGCTACTTGGACTATGGTTTTGATTCAAACTATAATTACAATAAGCAATACAACTCCGCTTGCAGTTTCATATCCAAATTTACCATTGATTCTATCAGTAGCTTTTGATTGTGTGATTCTACTATTTGTAATAGGGATCATACGAGCAGGAAGAGAAAATCGAGAGCTCAAATTTTGGTTACTTATTAGTATAATGTTTTTAGTTAGTGCAATATCTGACATATGCATAACAATTCTTTATTACATTCTTGGTACAGAAGAGATATGGAATTCTTCTCCTGTCATCTTCGTAAGGCTAGCTTTAATTATTGTTTTTTATGTAACATTAGTAGCATCATTTACATTAAATAAATTCTTCTTTGATGACTTGCTAGATAAAAATGATATTAACAGAAAATCTGAGTTTCTTCTTCCCATAGGATTTTTAGTTCTATTCTTTCCAAGTGTATTGTCTTGGTATAGTGAGTATATTTATCCTCAACAATTACAATTACCTAGTTGGTTAGCATTCACCATACTCGCTTTAATCCTATTCGCTCAATTTATGATAATTCTTGGTCTTTTCCAATTAGCAAGCACACTAAACTTACTAAGGAGGAAAGATATTCAACGACAGGATAAATCTCTTGAATTGGAAGAAGAAGAAAAAACTTTGGTTGAGAAGAAAGATAAGGAAGAGGTGTGATAATGAGTCTTCATAGAAATTCGAAATTTTTTGCTAGTGGGAGCATACTAGTTGTTTTCTTCTACGTAATATTAGGTATTTTATTATACTTTATGTCAGGAGGATACATTATCGCTAATGGTCTTTTTGATGTACTTTACGGATTGGATGCTTCACAAATATTATACGCACCGATTATTATTGGCTTAGCTGGAATAGGAAAAGCTGCACTGAATTTTAGGAATGAAAGCGAATTTGCATGGGAGCGTGGAAAACAGATTGCTATATTCATTTTTGTTGGTTCTGGGATATTACTACTCGGATTGTTTCTATTAATCCTAATAGAGTGGATAGTCACTGACATTCTCATCTATCTTGGCGGAATATGTCTTATATTATCCAGTATTGCGTATACTATTGGATTTTTCTTCCTTCAGAAACAGTTGGCATCTCTTTACCTTAAAAGAGTCATTGTAAAGTATCCAAAACATTTCCTATCGATAGGGTTTGGAGTTCAGTCTCTATCCTTTACATTATTCTTCATAAGCTGGTTAATTTCAAACGAAGCAGTAGCAGTAATAATAAACATTATTGGGATAGGAATAACAGCTGTAGCAATAATACTTCTAAGTATAGGTTTCATACCAATAAACATTGCATTTCGAGCTTATCCACATTTAGTTGAAAATGAAGAAATGAGACCTGGTTAATTTCAATCTTTGTTAACCAATAGTTGAGAGGTTTGTAAGAGGTCGTTTATTTTTCTCTCTATTTGTCTCTCATCTGAAAGAATTGCAAAAGACACTTTAAATTGATGAATATGTTCAAGTTTCCCAACCATTTTTGATAGAACTGTTGCGATTTCAGTGATTGATTCTTGTCCTTCTTCTTCAGTGATTATACCTAGAAAAGTAACAAATAAATCAGATCTTCTTTTCTGAGAGAGAAGATTTATCATATCGTTTAATTTCACTACTTGCATTTTGTCCAAGGGGTTGAAAACCAATAAGAAACCCTCTGATAATTCAAAGAGAAGATTAGCAAGAGAAGATATTTCACGTCTATAATTTATCACACTGAATTGACATTCTAAAATATCATTACCTATAGTTTTTTCTGCATTTATTGGCTCATATCCCCCCTCATAACTATATGCAACTTGTAAATTTCCTTTGGTTAAGTATCTGTCAACAACTCTTTGTACGAGAAAGTTATCACCATAAATAGTAATCTTAACTTTAGCCTTTTTCTCTAATCTTAAATTCATAGCAAAATCTTCCCTGATAATCTCATTTGATAGCAAAGAAGACTGGGTGTATGTTCCGGGTACTGTACTCTGGTACCAGGAAACAAAAGTATCTTTAATTTCAGACGTAACATCACGTACAAGTTCAGGTGTAATATGCACTTTTTTCCCAGAAACGGCTAATCCGAAAGCCATAGGCAGATCCTTGATGAAATCAGCTAGATTTTGAGAATTTATATTAATGATTGATGAAAGTATTTCTAATTCCCAAACATTTTTCTTATCGATTAGAGAAAGAAACTGCTCAGCAATAGCGTTTTCCTTTTCTGAACTCATAGGAGATTACTACTTCGAACTACTTTAAAATAATTTCTACTTGTAGATATTTGTTTAAGCATTAAAGTTTTAAGTAACACTCTTTTTAATCAATTGTTAATATTGGGTGCATCTAATGGAAATATTTGCTGGATTTGAATGGTGGCATTATCTTCTCTTGTTCGTTGCTGGATTAATATCTGGAACAATTTCTCCTACTTTTGGTATCGGAGGAGGTTTACTTAACGTCCCTATACTGCTGATTGGGTTTCCTGCTCTTCTAGATAAATTTGTCTCTGCTACAGGTGACCCGAATTTAAAAATTGGTGATGTAGCAACAGTTACATCTTTAGGAGTGATTATTATAACAGCTTTAAGTGGATCTATTTCCTATATTAGAGAAAAACTTATTGATTTCAGAGTAGCTATAACATTTATGATTTTTGCAATTCCAGGAGCTATTTCTGGAGCATTGTTCTCAAATTTGTTCATTAAGAAACAGAGTATCGATATTGATCTTTATCAAATCATCTTTGCTGTTACAATGCTTTTAATTGCAGGATATAAAATTACAACAATTATTATTGGCTGGAGTAAGAAAAAGCGAGGGGTTCCAGTAAAAGAAAAAATAATTAATAAAATCGAAATTGCGGAAAGTCAGAAGGATAAACCATGGTGGTTACACACTATTCTCCTTAGAAAATTAGAAGACAAAAGAGGAACTAAATTCGAATACAAAGCAAAGTTACTTCCAGGAGTATTAATTGCAACCTTTGGTGGATTTATCGGTTCTCTCCTAGGTTTAGGTGGCGGGGTTATCTATGTACCAATACTGACTATGGGATTAGGGCTTCCTGCAACAGTTGCAACGGCTACATCAACATTCACCATCCTATTTGCTACTCCTTTTGGTTTAGGACTTCGTTTAATTCTTGGATCGTATATTCACTGGGGCATAGTAATCTGTATGGCAGCAGGAACTTTAATTACTGCTAACATAGTTCCAAGATTCTTACACAAGATAAAATCAGAAGCTATTCTGACAGGTTTTTGGTTTTTAGCTATCTTCGCAGCAGTTAGAGTTTTGTTAAATGTACTAGCTAGAATATATGGCTGGGACATCTTGCTATAGTGTTAATTTAACCCTATATCCTTTTTCTAATTTCTTTGGTATTGGTAAAGGCTCTCCATCCGTACCATAAACCATAGTTACTGTACATCCATACAATTCTTCTAAAGAAGCTGTTTTCATTGGTATTTGTATATCTATTAGGTAAAATGACTTTGATCCAAATTTATATGATTCCGGTGATTGAAATATCATCTTTGTAAGCTTATTTTCAATAATGTCCAATATCCTACCACTACTAAAGCCATCACCGTATGGATTTGTAAATATTTTCATTTTCTCTATTATATCTTCATCTGACAAAATAAGTTCAATAGTTTGAAGAATTTCCAGAGCTTTAGGTCGTACAAGAAAGTTTACCCCTCCTTCAACTGTTTCTGGTCTCTCTGTATTTGGTCTGATAGTTATACATGGAATTTTCAATACCGACGCTTCTTCAATTATACCTCCTGAATCGGTGATAATGAGTTGACACTTTTCATCGGTTAGTAGCTTCAACATTGACATGTAATTTACAGACTTGTATATATGTAACCCTTCGATCTGTTTGAATTTATCGTATAATTTATACTCGTGCAGCTTCTTTTCTGTTCTAGGATGTAATAAAAAGATCTTCAGATATCCTCTAAAAGATTCTAAGGCTTGGATAATTTCTAACAAGTTCTCTTTGTTCTCAACGTTAGATACTCTGTGGATTGTACAAATGGAATATTCTCCTTTTACATCTTGAAGAATCTTATCAGCCTGTGAAGTCTTCCTTTTAGATAATTTCGCAGAATAGATACGAATGGCATCTACTATAGTATTTCCTGTATTGAATACTCTTTCAGGTTCAATTCCTTCATTTAGGAGGTTTAAAACAGCCCTGTCAGAAGGAGCGAAATGAAGTGTTGCAATGCTATCTGCAAGTCTGCGATTAATTTCTTCAGGCATAGTATTATCATAAGATCTCAAACCAGCTTCAATATGACCGAAGGGGATATTATTTTGATTACTAACTAAAGCAGCTGCTAGAACACTTATTGTATCACCTACAGCTAACACAATATCATGTTTATTATTCTTATAATAGTTTCCTAGCTTTTCTACCATATTTCCCAGTTGAGCATGGAGAGTTAAGGATTTTACTTCTAGATTAATATCAGGAGAAGGAATGTTTAAGGATTCCAAGAATTGTTCTGACATTTCCATGTCGTAATGTTGACCTGTATGGATTATATTAAAGGAAATCTCTCTTTTCTCAGCTTCATGTATTATTGGAGCTAATTTTATTATTTCAGGTCTTGTTCCTAGAACAAATGAAATTGAAACCATTAGTAATAGTAATTCTTTGAAAAATATAAGTTTTAGTGAAGTTGAGCAAGATTAAGCCATGAGAGTAAAATTTTCTTTTAGTAGTGTTTGTACATGTTCAATTTGCTCCTCTGTTAGCATTTTATTTGCTTTGAAATCCATGAGATAGCCATCCAACTCTTTAATAACCAGTTTTGTGGCTTTAGCTAATACTTTACTTGAAATCTTAGTTTGTATTATAATGAAGATTTTTTCTCCTACATAGAATGACATGGTAGAGGAACTAGTTTTTAATTCTCTGAATTGCTCTTCTGAGGATGTAGCAACATATTCACGAACAAAGTGAAAAAGTCCAGCAAGATATCCTGAAGCTGCTATTATTTTTTCTTCAAAAGATATCCTTCTACCTCGGAGAGGGGAGTAACCTAGCAGAGGGTTACCTTCTCTATCTACAACTAAAATCGCCTCAATACCATGAGATAGAGATTGGCTTTGATAAAATGAAACTACTAAGACAACAACGAAGGTATATGCAAGATCTGCTATATTAAAAACTAGAGAATTAGCTTCAAGCATCTTCCTTCTTATAGTTACTAGAACTGCAAATCCAATTAGAAGTATAATAAGAAGTAAGGTTATATCCCGTTTTACCTTCACTCGTCTACTTTTTGATGAAGATGCAAGTTTGAAGTATCGTATATAGACACCTATCAAGAGGAAGGAGCTTACTAATATTAAAGAACCATAAATGAATCCGTAAATATCTGTAAAAATAACACCATAAATTGATATAGTTAATATTCGGAAACTCTCTATTGATACATCTAACGGAATAACTATGAAGTAAAGTGCCAAAGTAGATAGACTGATTGCAAGAATTCTACTAGCTCTGGATGTAATAGTCATAGATTGTTCTAAACAAGCTGCAAAAAGGATAATTAAGGCAACTGCTTGAACAATCTGCAAGGCACGATAAAGAATCAATGATGTTGGATTCTGGTTTTCTAATACCTCAATTATTTCAAATATACCATAAGATATGAGAAAAGCTACCCATAGTTTATAGAATGGATTTTGTCTTTTTATTCCCCAGTATGTTGCAGCAACTCCACCCAAGATTAGTGCTACAGCTACGACATACTTAAAGAGAATATATGTTTGGTCAAACATTTGAACCCCTAAGTGTTTTACCTATAACATACAGAAGAGCATGAACTATAAAACATTTGTTAGAGGTAGAAAAAAAGGAATAAAATGTATTAAAAAACAGATTAGTTACTTTTTAGTACTATCTTCGGGTCCCCACATCTTGCTAAGATTTTTAGATTTTCGTAAATAGAAGAAGAGGTAGACAACTGCTAGAGTACCAAAAATACCTGCAAGAATATAGAAAGCAAAAGGAGATGGAGGTTTTACATTTCGAACGTTTAAGCTAATTTCACTAACATCAGAAATCCAATCCTTTCCATCATATACAGCGACTTTTAGGTAATATGAACCTGGATCTACAGAAGTTACATTCCAGAAGAAGGAGGTTTGATCTGTTAGATTTGTAGCCAAAACATCCCAGTTCCAACCATTTTCGGATACTAAAACTGTACAATTTAAATTATCTCCATCCAAGTCATCCATTGTCCAAGTAATGGTATAATTTTCAAATACTTGATTAATCGTTGAAGGATTAGTTACTTCTATACTAGGGAGGTTATTGGAATAAGTTAATCTTGGTTCTTCAGCTAAATAGATCATAGCTGGGTAAACATATTCACAATTAGATAGAATCTGGTTTCCAGGAGGATTGAAATAATCAAAATATGACCCCGTCCAGATATCATAGTAAGTCTCTAAGGTAAAGCAGAGAATATCATGAGCTGCATAACAATAATCTTCCCACACACCATTTGTGAGGTATCCCCCTGATTCATTCCAAAGTGGCCAATGGAGAATATCTTGCAAGTCAACTAGCAATGCATTAAATTCATCTTCATCAGCTAAAGGTAAGGAACCATTATGACCCCAAGGTGTGATTATAGATTTAATACCACTGTGAAGACTAATTGCAAAATTGAAAGCATGTTCTCGCATGAAGTCTCTCATGATTTGAGTTTCATTCTCACTAAATGGATAAGCTCCTCGATAAAGAGGATTTCTTTTAACTGATGAAGAACCAGTACCTTCCCAGTTAACTCCATAATTTCGATTGAGATCGACACCCCCAGGTAAGTCTTCAGCAATTGACCCATCACCATCTAAATCAAATTCCCGAATTGCAGAAGTATTTGCAGCAGGATTCCAATAATATGTCCTCTCTAGCTCATCATCAAGTAAACCATCCATGTCGGTGTCATTAATCCCATCCCCGTCATCGTCAATGGGGTGTAGATTTTTGCGTTGCTCAGGAAACCAATGAATAATTGAGATACCATCTGGGTTTAACATAGGAATGACATATAATTCTCTACTCGATAATAGCTCCTCATAGAGACCAAAGATTGAATCATATACAATTTTATCTATGAAATAGAGTGCATTTTCTACAGAGATTAATTCTCTAGCATGATGTTCTGCTACGATGTAATATTCTGTTTTTGAACTGGTTATTGTTTCATTGGTTAGTTTTACACACCATACATCATTATTATGCCAAGTTTTTCCTATTGAGAATACGTCAACTATATCAGGAAAAGTACTATTTAGAAGTACAAGCTTTTCTGTCAATTCCGTGTAATTGTGATAGGGTCCCAAATTCTCGCCCCAATAAACTACATCCTCGCCACTAATTTGCCCAGGAGCATTTGAGAGTTCTTCCCAAAACCAGATATAGGGGTCAAGTGTCTCTTGTTTTTTAATATTAAATGTCGCTGAAGAATTTATAACAACATTGAGAAATTGAAAGTTGACAAACAAAACAATAAGGAATAAAGCTTGAGTTTTTCTCATCGAGATAATTGAACATCTAGCATTAATAAATCTCACTAGTTGTATGAATATTTTAACAAAACTGCTCAAAACGTTTTTAAGACTAATCAGAGTAAGATAAAATGGGTTTTAGTATGAGGAAAAAAAACATTATTAATTTCATGATTTTATCATCTTTGCTAATTGTAGTAATTAGCATGGATTTATCGAGTAATGTAACAGCTGTCACAAGCAGTTTCACAGAAAATTTTTCATCCACAACTTACCGTGATTTTGCTAACTCAGATGTTTCAGATTGGGGTTCAGGTGAGATAAGAATCTCTTATCAAGAACCTTCAGAATTGGGTAACTACCCATCATCAGGAGAATCATTGGATGTGACTATTGATGGCGATCTAGCATATGTTGCTGACAAATATAATGGGGTTATGATCCTTAACATCTCTAATCCTTTGTCACCTAGTTTTGTAGGAAATTACACTCCAACTTTAGCTAATCGAGCAATGGATGTTTGTATAGACGGTGATTATGCGTTTATAGGTTATAGGTATGGCGGAGTTCATGTTGTTGATATAAGTGACCCTTATAATCCAACACAAGTTGACATATACGACATTGGAGACACAATTGCGTGGGATCAAATAGAAGTTGTTGGGAATTATGCTTATGTTGCAACAAATTTAGGATTATACTCAATGGATGTAACGAATAAAGCTAGTATATCTGTAGCTGACAATATAGCTAATCCACCAACTGGAATTGCAAGAGGACTAAAAATAAGTGGAAATTATGCATTTGTTGCAGAAGGAAATGCTGATTTATGGGTGGTTGACATAACAAATCCACTTAATCTTGTGAATATTGGTGATTTCGGACCTGGTGAATATTCAAAAAATGTATTCATTTCAGGAGATTTGGCTTTTGTGTCTAATGGAGTTTACGGCCTACGAATATTTAATATCAGTAATCCCCTTCTTCCATTTTCTATAGGTCATTTCGCTGGAGATTTTGAATGCGTATATGCTATAGGAGATATTCTATATGGTGCGAGTAATTCCTATGGATTATGTGTTTTAGACATAAGCGATCCAACAGCTCCAATCAAACACACTGAATTTGATACTGCGGGAAATGCTTTTGCAATTGAAGTGGTTGGAGATTATGTTTATCTCGCAGATGGGACAAATGGATTACAGATATTGGATGTAAGTAATATTTATAGGTACAGAACTGAAGGTACTGCACAATCTATTGCAGTTTTCATAGGCGATGCAGAATCTTTGCTAAAATATGCAACACTTGTTAAAGAAGATACAATTTTAACGGATACTTCAATAGATTACTTTCTATCAGCTGACAATGGTGCTAACTGGGAGAGTGTAACACCAGGTGTGGTTCATAATTTTAGTAACACAGGATACATATTGAAGTGGAAAGCTGTTCTAACAACAACTAATATAGATTCTACTCCTTTAATTGATTCTATAGCAATAAGCTATACAAGCAAACTCAGAGCTACAACGCTAACTAATCCGTATAATGGAATTGTGACAATAGATGATACTCCTTTATTCGAATGGTCTGAAATAACTGGTATTAGTTCCTATCTGATCCAGATAGATGTGAGTGATGGATTTCTAACTCCAATCATTAATGAAACAGTAGTTGGATTTTCATATGAATCATCAGTTGCATTAGAACCAAATACATATCATTGGAGAGTTGCGGGGATAGATTCTGGAGGAGATGTAGGTGAATATTCAGAGATTAGAATAATTGTTATTCAAGCATTAGCACCTGAATTTGATTTTATCTCATTTTCAGTATTAACTCTGATCACTCTTTCAATCATTTTTGTAATATTATTGAAAAGAAAGAGAAGCTAGCCTTCTTTTCTTTTTACATTTTTTCCCTTATGTATTTCTAGTCAAAGAAAAATGCATAACCATAGATCTTAGATTCAACTTCGTTAAGTATTTTTCAGCACATATTTTATATTTTTACTGAAATATAAAACCAATTAATCAAAATGTGAAAGTGATTCTACCAAACGTGCATGAAATTTGTTCCTACGTGAGAAAGGTATGTCAAGCTGGAAACGTTTAGTAAAACCCTTCTGCAATTCTTTATAGTCATTGTAATACATTCCTATAACCCATTTAGCATGTTCTTCTAGAATTTTTTCATAGTTTTCTTCGATAATCAGTTCAATGTAATTATCAAGATAGTCCTTTTCTTCCTTAGCTATTTTCTCAATCTTTGGTTTTCTGTTCTTTATTATTAATTTATTATCTATTTTTCCATTTTTATCAAAAAAATAAAGGATATTATGTACTAAATGTTGACTACAGCTGCTGTCTGAATAAGTTATTAGAGAAAAGTCATATGATGCTTCAAATGGTATTGCTTTATCTATTAGACTTGCTAATTCTATTAGTTCTCTTTGCCCTAGATTAGGTTGCAGTGTGACTTTTGGGTCGATCATAGCTGCAACTATAAGCTCTCGAATATCCTTCAAATTTAATTTTTCAAGAATTCTATTTTCTGATTTTCTGAAATAACTACTATCTAGAAATTGTGGTTCATCAAATTTCTCATCAAAGTAATTTGTATCTATTAAAGGTGAAGCATAAAACAATAAGGAATTGAGATTATATTCTTCTGAAGGAATAACTAATCCATGAGAGTGAGCCTTTGGTCTACCGAATGGATCATTTCCATCACTTCTTACCAGTTTAATAATAATATCTCCTGTCTTATGAGTATATTTTGAAACATATTTTACATGAGGTAGGTGTTTTGTAGATAACTCTGGCATAAAAACGATTGAATCTTCGGTAAGCTTACTCGGGATATCTGACATATGAATATGATAACCGATTTTGTCATCCCGTTGAGTTATAACTTGAAACATCTGCATTATTAAAAACGGTTTTGAAATTTAAAAGTCCTTTCTTAGTTTGAAATCTACAAGGGAGAATACGCAATATTCATAAGTGACATTCAGCGATTTATAATTGATGGCAGACGATATTCATCTTATAGATATTATTCAGAGAGCTAAAGAATTAATCAGTGAAGATAGTCTAGAGGATGCAATCAGTTTTCTCGAAAGACAGTTGCCTGAATTCGAAAATACACCTAGATTTCTTAATTATCTGGGGGGACTATTTCTTAAAAATAGTGAACCAAATTCAGCTCTCAATTATCTTAATCATTCTTTAGAAATTCAAAGTGAAAATGCAGAAACTCTTGACATCATTGGAGATATCTTTCATTATCTAAAGAACTGGGAACAAGCAATCATTTCATGGAAAAAAACTTGTGAGTTAGATGAAAAGAGGTTTGAAATCTGGGAAAAGATTGGAAACTTATATTATAATATAGGCGAGTATCCTCAAGCTGTTCAAGCATTCTTAAGATATCTAGAATATGATGAAAAACTAGAGATTTTCGGTATAGTTGCAACAATTTATAGTAAAATGGGTAATGACATTGAGAGCTGGAATAATCTAATGAAAGCTGAACAAATTGATCCAGACAATGAACAAATACTTCAACAAATCGGTCAAACTTACTTGGAACTAGATAATTTTGACAGAGCTATTAATTATTTTATGAAGGTTACAAAAGTCAATACAGAAAATCTTTCAGGATGGTTTCAGCTGGGATCTGCTTATGAGTTGAATCAAGAGCATGTACAGGCCTTAGAAGCTTTTACCAAAGTTGTTGAAATAGACCCAGATAATGTACTTGGTTATCACCACTTAGCTAGTATATATGCATCAATTGCAAATATTGAGGAGGCTATGAAGAATTATGAAGAGTGTTTAACCATTGACCCTTCATTCATTGAAGCTTCCATTTCTTTAGCATCTCTGCATTGGGCATCGAAAGAATACAAAATAGCTTTGACTCTGTTAGAAGATGCAAAACGATTCAATGGTCAAGATAGCAGAATTTATCAGCTAATGGGAGATATTCAAGAAGATTCAGGTGATCTAGACAAAGCCGAGGAAAATTGGAAAAAAGCCTCTGAACTAGAAGAGGGATAATCATTCTCACTGAATCTGTTATTAATTTCACTTATGGTTTGAAAGGAACTTATCTACTTTTCATAAAACTCAGTAAATTAGTTGAAATTAGAATAAGGGGAAAAACATATCTCCTAAATGAAGGCTATTACATCTATATTGGTAGTGCTTTTGGTGCGGGTGGGTTGTCTTCTAGATTACATCGACACCTTAGAAAAATAAAGAAAAAGCATTGGCATATTGATCAAATTACAGTAAGTAAATATTCAGAAATAATTGGAATAGGAGTGTTATCCAAACAGAGAGTAGAGTGTGAATTATCCAAAATAATCGGAGATATAGAAAAAACAGTTCCTATAACAGGATTTGGTAATAGTGATTGTGAAAAAAAATGTATAAGCCATTTCTTCAGAGTCAGTTAAAACAGTAAATGTCTATTTCCTATATTCACATTTTTCAGATATTTTGATGCAATATTGTAGCATTTTTCTGCTAAATCTAAAGTAGTAAGAGGAAGGTCAGAAAACTCAAACTGCGGATAGAAACCAAGTAATGAGTATGGAATGTTTTCATTAATTGAGGAAATGAAAGAAGCAATATTTTCTATTTCTACTTCATCTACATAACCGGGAACTAGAAGAGTTGTCGCATTCAAGATTGGCAAATCTGGTCTTAAATCAAAGAATTCCCTACCTACATATTCAAAATTTTCCAATACGACTTCATTTTTCACTCCTGTTAAAGCTTGATGAATATTGGAATCCCATGCTTTTAAATCAAATTTAATATTACCACCAGACTTTAAGGAGAGTGCAGCAGCTTTTTTGACATAATGTTTATTCCCGAAACCATTCCATTCCCAACAGATTCTAGCTATTCTATTTTCAGTTTCTGCAATTTCAAGTATTTGTTTAGAAACGTTTATTGCGAAGGGAAACTGAGGTTCTGGTGATCCACCAAAGAAACAGATACAATTAATTTTGGGATTGTTTTGAAATTTCTGAACCAGATGGGATGCTGATACTTTAGTACCATCAGCAATTCTCTTGTGATTATGATTCTGGCAAAAAAGACAATCGAAAGAACATCCATAGAAGAATACAGATAGATTGTAGAAACCTAGTTCTTTAGTTTGGCTGGAAGCATATTCAGGATAGCCAGCCCCAGTACCTGCAGGACAAAACCAAGCTGCACAACAATTACAAGGAAGTGGATCAAGATAATAGTGAAGCAACCCCATTTCTTTTGTAGAATGTGTAGAAATCTTAACACCATTATTTCTAAATCTCAAACCACAATAACTTGTTTCATTCTCATCTAATCCGCAATTATGGTTACATAAAGAACAGCTTATTCTATCACTACTAGGAGCAGTTAAAGGAAGATTATAGTTGGATCTAGCTCTTTTATGAGCATTTAATATTAGCTCTGCAACTTTCGTAGATCCTTTCCTCAAACAATCTTTACAAACGGATAAGATACTAGCCACTAATTTCTCTTCATTGCAGATTAAACACTTCTTTGCATGTTCTTCTTTAGTTGGAATGAAGATCATTATTAATAACATACAACTCCTATCTTGTTAATGTTGCGCTTAACTTTTTCTAATTTCTTGCTTTTCCTCTGAAATAAAGTTTATTTACTGATTGAAGTATTCCAAGAATATGGACGAACCATGGAAAACTATAGCTGTAGTAGGTATAAACTTCGCTCTTTTCTACATATCATCCGCAATAATGTGTGGGATTATGTTTAGAAGAGATTCTCGAAGATGGACCTGGTTAAATATTATCCTATCAGCAGTAATATCCACAGCGTGGGTCTTTGGATGGGCATATATTGACGGATTGGGTTCTGCCCTCAAGATTCTATTTGGAGTCATAATATTCTTTCTATGTTGGGTGATATGGATTACTTTAGGAGGAGTTGGTGATAAGAGTGCAGGATTTACAACATTAGGAACACTTCTACTATGGTTTCTATTAAGTTGGGTATTCTTAATAATAATGGGATTAGTTGGTGTTCTCGATTTTTCGTCAGCAGACTTTCCAACACTATTTACCTGGTTTATATAGAAGATAAGTTTAGACAAATATCTTAGTAAAATCATCTAGATTTAGGTTATAACTCAACCTAAATTTTCTCTGTTTTTTTTCAATATAGTTTCTTAGAATAGACGGGTATTTTTTCTGTAATTTAAGGATGAAATACGCAGCATTTTCAAAGTAGATACAATTAACTAAACACTCTGAAGAAATTTCTTTATAAATGGGTCCTTTCTTCTCTTTGAATTCCCAATCGACACAAAAACCCCCGCAATAATATTTGATTGCACACTTTGAGCATTTATCAGAATTTACAGAAGATAATGTTTCTTCTTCCCAGCTACCCTTTTTCTCAGGAGTATACTCTTTCTGAAACTCACGCGCACCAATTAACCCAGAACAAGGAAATTGTTTCAAATTATGGTCTAATGCTATTGCAGTTCTTCCAGCTGGACACCGTATAATCTTCTTCTCTCTTGTCAATATCGAATCAATGAACTTTACAAAATAATCCGATGGTCCAATTGATATCAGAAAATTTGCTACTTGTTTTTCATCTAACAACAATAATTTTCCTACAAATTTCTCTATCTCTAATTTGAACTCATTTAGGCTTTGTTTAGTCCAAGGAAAAATCGAATTTTGAGTTATTCTTACAGGTCTCATTGAAACTTTATTAAAACTACTCATATATTTTTGATAGATACTAAAGATGTTTTTAGTTTTTGAATGAATGGGAATAATCAAATGTTTAACTACACCCTCATCAAATAGCTTGATGTTCTTGTTTATCGCACTAATCTGTTGTTGATTTGCTAAATCTATTGAAACAGTTATGTAACCATAATCATTGATATACTCTACAAACTGTTTTGTAGGTTTGAAAAGATTAGTAGGAGGAAGTAAAAGTGATATCTGAAACTCATATTTATCTCTAATCTGATCTATTTTTCTACTAGTATTCTGAAATACTTGGAAATTAATAGATATTTCACCTGTAAAGTAGAGTGAGAAAGCTATGGGGGTTTTTGATCCATTTTTCTTTTTATTTTCAAGAAACATTTCAATCTTTGAAAATATCTTTTCAGGAGTTAGATGTCTGACATTGTTATTTCCCGTTCTATCTACATAACAATACCAGCATGAGAGATTGCATTCATTTGAAGGATTAATAACAATATAATTGAGTTCTTGACCCCCCATATCCATATCATCAAAATGATTATTCTCATTTGAAAAAAAGCCATATTTTTTTAGAGATTCTATTTGATGTCTAATATTCCCAACACTTTCAGAATTAAGTTCCCAAATCATTTGAGCGTATATATCAATTAAAATGATAGTATTATGGACTTCAAAGACATGGTATGAAGAATCACAGTCTAGCATCTACATCAACAAACAGATTCAGATTCCATTCTTCCTTCTTCGTCTTGAAGAAAAACAGCTACTTTATCTAATGCAGCATCTTTTGAGATGAATTTTCCGATGATTTTGTTTTCCTTTGTATTTTTAACTACCCACCAATCATTTTCAAAATATATCTCATAATCGCCACATTTTTCTGCATCACTCATACTGTTCAAATATGTTGGAAATGCAGTGTTTAAATTATTTTTCCTTATACTCTTTTCTATATTGCTGCTAGTAGAATAAAAACTCTTTAAAACTTTGAAAGGATTCAGAAACCATAGTATGACGCAAAAAAGCTTCAAAGTATCTTTATGTGGAGAACCAGGTGTAGGGAAAACATCCATAGCTCTTCGTCAAGCACAAAATTCTTTTCCCATTACTCATCAACCTACGTTAGGTGCAAATTTTCTTATATGGAATACGATTATCGATGGTGAAGAAATCAAACTCATTATTGGTGATTCTGGTTCTCAAGAACGTTTCTACTCTGTTCTCCCAACATATTTTCGAGGATCAGTAGTTGCAGTATTGATTTTTGATATTACAAAAAAGGAGAGTTTTCAGAAACTTACCTTCTGGCTAGAAAAACTAGAGGAAGGTATCGGTAAAATTCCTGTCATAATAGCTGGTAATAAAATTGACTTGGAAGAAAGAAGAGAAGTCACTAAGGAGGAAGGAGAAGAATTTGCAAAAGGACATGATACAACATACTTTGAAGTATCAGCAAAAGAAAATGCAAATCTTTTCCCAATGTTCAAACAAATTGCAGAACTAGCACTAGAACAAGATAAAGATTAATCTAATAAGAAACTCTACTTTAAATTCATTGAAAATCATAATTTTAACAAAAAAATCTATGTAAAAATTGAAAAACAATAACAGAATTTATCAATTAGGTTACAAATTTACCATATCAGGAGATTACTTGATGGATACAACTAATAACTCAGATAAATCACATCTAAATCTGATTATAACAAATATTCTTCGAGGGGAGTATGATCTTCCTCTTCAAGCAGCGAAATTTTTCGGACCTGAAGACATTCAAAATGATTTCGTAAAATTAGCTAATGAAGAAAATTTAATGGATCTGTTTGAGCTCATTTCACTGTTTAAAGAAAACAGAGAAGAAAACATAGTACTTGATTCAGTTCAATATGCCGAATGGGAGTTCAAAAAACCTGAAACAAATTTAGCCCATATATATTTATCAAAAAATTCTCTTAATGATGTTTATACAGTAAATTTCTTACATACAGATTTATCGGAAATTAGTTTATCAAAAGTAAGTAATGAGATTGCATTCATTGGACAAGCTATAAATGGGATATATCGAAGAGTTACAGCAAAAATAAATGACAATAGTGAATTTTCTATAGCGATTAAAGATGAACTTGACAATGGTCTGTACAAATTAGGTAAATTCTACAATTGGCAGATTTCTGAGGAAAGAAGTTTAATGAGGGGGAGTGAAAAAACTGGTTTGTCTCCAATGTTAACAACTTTATTTATGGTTAAAGCAAGTATAATCCAAGATGAATACCTCTGTATGGGTACTTGTAATCGAGTTTTAATCTCTAGAGAGGATGAAGGAATTTCTTGCGAATGTGGAGGAGAATATAGGTTACTTTCTCCTCATATTAACTTAGATCAAGTATCAATTGTTTATCCTAACAGCATACAAGATATTTCCACAAGCAAAAGTCTTGAACCAAAGAAAATTTTTCAGATTGTGGAAGACGTTATGATGCCAAAAAAGCTGGTAATTTTATTCAACAGATTAGCCAACGATCTTTTTGGAAATAAAGTGCTTCTCCCGATTATCGCCAATTTCCATTCAAAAGCCACAAATGATTCTGTAAAGTTAATAGTTGACTATTTCTGGAAAGCAGAAGATGAAATCTATCTTTTTGCATATGTAACTGATACAAGATATTCACACATAGATTTAATCTCTGCAGTATCATTGCCAATGATCATGAGAGAGATTAAGGAAAATGTGAAAAACCAACTTTCTTTTGGAGAGGCAATACAAAAATCTAAATTAAAAGATTGGAATCAGACGCCCTCACTCAAAGTTAAACAGCTCTCAGAATACAAGGAACTAGTGAAAGAAACCAATGCAAATGCTGGAGGAATGACCGATGAGTGATTTGCTAAAAGATTCTATTGATATAATTTACGAACCAAAAGACGTCCTAGATATTGTAACAGAAGTACAGGGATTATATTCTAAGCTTGAAGCAAAAATTAAGAACTTCATTATTACACAACCAACATTCCTTGGAGAACTTAAAAAACAGTTAAAGATGGATATTGGATTCCTTTCACCTCATAAGAAAAATATGATCTTAGCTGTTTATGGAATTATTGTAACAGAAGACATAGTAAAAGATTACAATCCACAGTCTTATGCAGAAGATATATCAGCTTTACTTGAAGCAACAAATAAGAAAAATCAAATTACTGATGATGAATTTGTTGGGTTATTATCCTCTTTCATTGTATGTCTAAAAGCTGTTTTCTCAGCATCCAACATAATTATTCAAGGTTTGGTTGACCTAGGAGGTATGGGTATAGAATATGATATTATTGCAGCTATTCTAATTAATAGGAATCTTCTACCTGCATTCTCTGAAGCAAATTTTTGCTTTGAAGCTGGGGAATTTGAAATGGATTTGAGGTTTATTTCAGCCCTCTTTGCATCTAGTATAGAAAATTATTTTGAGAAAAATGAGTTACTAGAAAAAGCTAAATCAACTGGGCAACTGTACATCGAATTTTGTAGTATATATCCATTATCCCAAGGAGAGGATATATTATACGATCTCATTACTAAAATATTCATAAACACTTACTTCGATAAATTAATGGATTCTTTGAAGACTAAAATAGAACAAAAACAAACTTTACTTAGTGAGCAATTTTCTATTTCCAAACATCAATTTCATAGTCCAACAAAAGAATTATCAGAACGTTCGAAGATTGAACAGATTCTAGCAGTAGTGGAAAAAACACTTGTTGAAACCTTGAAATTGCGTAAAGAATTGACTGAACAAAAAATAACAATTCTTGAGAAGAATGTAGAACGAGTTCTTAGAAGGCTGGCTATTGAGGAATTTGGAATACAAGATATTGCAGACCCCCAACGATTTTTACAATATATTCAAGATGCTTTGTTTAAAATATTTGAAGAGTATCCACAAATGGCTCTTCCTTTGATAGACATTAAGCTTTATGCAAAATTCATAAGTGATCATGAAACTTTGATTGAGGAGCACAAAACCTCGATTATTCAACAACTTCAGTTCAAAATTCGAAGACATACTAAAGGAGAAAGGTTCACACCGACCAATCTTGCTCTAGCTTTCTCTAAAATCTTATTTGAAATTCTCTCTAATTCAACAGTATTATCACTAGATTTAAGCTAAACAGATAGAAACTCAAGAGGTTTTACATTAGTTATTACAAAACTTAGCGTAAATCTTTTATCAACATACTTTTTTTAAAGCTTGATGAAGGAAACTGTTGACTATAAAGAACTAACAGACTATGGTGAGTACAACAAAATTGAAAATATACAAATCAATGCTTGGGGGTTTCCAGACAGAGAAATAGTCCCTAAGAGAGTAATTTATGCAACTCATCGAAGTGGGGGGGTGGTTATTGCTGCTTATCTAAATCAGGAAATTGTAGGTTATGTATGGGGGTGGATGGGGCGAATTGATCCCTATGGCAATTTCATTTATTCACACCATAATGCTGTTGTAAAAGAGCATCAAGACAAAGGAATTGGTATTCAACTAAAACATGAACAGAGAAAATGGGCTTTGGAGAAAAATTTCAAAACAATAAACTGGACCTTTGATCCTCTCCAAAGTAAAAATTGCTATATAAATCTGCATAAACTTGGAGCGATTTGTAACAATTACAAAATTAAATACTGGGGAGATATGCATGATGAATTGAATATTGGTATTGATACCGATAGGTTATACTGCAATTGGTTTATCGATTCATCTCACGTTAAGAAACGCTTAAGCAATGACTTCGAAGATTATACAGAAATCATCAATAATGATCGTTATCATTCAATCAAAACAACTTCTAACAGCGGAATACTAAAGGTCAAAGAATTGGATTTAGATATCCAAGAAACAATTGTTTTTGCTGAAATCCCCATTAATTTCACAACAATTATGAAAAGCAATAATGAACTCGCAAAAGAGTGGCGAAAAGAAACGAGGAAGGTTCTCACAAACTACTTCGATAAAGGCCTTTCAACTATAGATTTTATCCTTGACAAAAGTATAACACCTTGGAAGGCTTATCACGTATTAAGTATTCTTGAATCTGTTGATTCTTAGTATTCTAATAATTAAAAATATAATAAAAGAGCGAATAAAAATGAAAATTGAAGCAATAAAACTATATCATGTTAAAATGGAGCTTAGAAATCCTTTCAGGACTAGTTTTGGAGTAACTCAAGAAAGAGAGATTTTAGTTACTCGAGTTCAATCAGAAGGATACGATGGTTATGGAGAGTGTGTTGCAGAAAAAGGTCCATGGTATTCTGGAGAAACAATTGACTCCTGTCAATCCATCATTACAAACTTCATTTCTCCTTGGTTAAAAGAAACAGATTTAGACCACCCCAGAGATTTCAAGAAACTTGTTCAACAAATAAAGGGGAATCAAATGGCCAAAGCCTGTATTGAGGATGCTATTTGGGGTTTATATGGACATATGAACAATAAATCTCTTCAAGAACTTATCGGGGGAACCAAGGAATCAATTCCTTCAGGAATATCATTAGGAATTCAACAGAATACAGATATTCTTATAGAAAAAATTGGAAAAGCTTTGGAGAAAAATTATCAAAGAATCAAAATCAAGATAGAACCAAACTGGGATGTAGAGATTGTAAAGAAAATAAGGGACGTCTACCCAAATATTCCTTTAATGGTTGACGCAAACAGTGCCTACAGACTCAAAGATAAGGATATTTTCATATCACTTGACAGATTCAACTTGATGATGATTGAGCAACCTTTGCAGTATTATGATATTCTTGATCATGCAAAGCTACAGAAAGAAATTGCAACTCCAATATGTCTTGATGAATCAATAAAAAGTGTGGATGATGCTAGAGTTGCAATCGAATCAGATGCTACTAGAATTATAAATGTAAAACCAGCTAGAGTTGGTGGAATAACTGAAACTCTTCACATTCATGAATTAGCAAAAGAAAATAGTTTTCCTCTTTGGTGCGGAGGAATGCTTGAAACAGGAATTGGAAGAGCAAAGAATCTAGCAGTAGCAAGCCTTTCAACCTTTACATTGCCTAATGATATAAGCGAAAGTGAGAGATACTATACAAATTATTTAGTTGATCCAATATTCGAGTTAAATAGTGATGGTACCATATCAGTACCAAATAAACAACCTGGTTTAGGAATAAATGTAAACCTAGATGCCATTGAAAAATATTCAAAATGAAAGTGTGTTTGTAATATAAACAACAGATAACTCATTCAGAGAGTGACCAGAACAGAGCTTCAAGCATTTTAGTTTTGAAATCATATGGTGTAGTAAAACTTGCCGAGAAGAATGGCATTCCGCTAATGTAACGTTGTAATCCAGTAAAGAATTTTGCATATTGGTGACTAGCTTTCTCAATATCATCTGGGAGTGAGATAACAACAGCAATTTTTAGTTCTTTTTTCAGTTTTGATAAGAGTTTGTAGAAAGGCTCGTATTTCTTACCAGACACGTCTATGATAAGAATCAATACTTTCTGGGCGTTTATAAAATCTTCTTTTACATTTGAGACAAGCTTTAGTGAGAAATTATACTTTTTAGTTCTAATATTAGCTTCCTCTTCTGAATAATTTGTAGTTTCATATGGAAGAGAAGATAGGAGAGAATTGTAGTGTTTTTTTACTATGTCAATATACGCTTTGGGATAAATAATTGCTAAATTTAGTGAATCCTTTTTGCTAGGTTTAGGCTTCTGTTGAATAAATTCTAATAATTGAGATGAAAGAAGTTCTGCTTGCTTACTTTCCATTAAATCGGTTAGAATCTTATTGTAGGAGTGTATTATGCTTCCAAGGAATTTCTCATCGACATCCCCAATTTTTTTAATGTTATGGAACTTATAGATAAGAGTTTTTGCAAGTTCTTCTCTGAAATCATCAATTTGTGCTAACATTTCTGGTACGAGCATTAAAACTAAACCCAGAGTTTTCTTCTTCATTCTTTGATCTTTGATAGATTTATCTTCAGCAAGAAAAGAAAATGCATATTGAACAAACCCAGAAGTAAATGCAAAAGGGAAGGGACCATACAAATTTGAGGGTAAATCGTCGATTGTAACCATTCCTTGAAATATGAGAGAGTAGGTTATTGAACCTGAAAACATAAATTTCTCTGTCACATTCTCATCAAAATCTACATTCTGATCGGAAACCATATTGACTATGGTTGGTCCATCATCTTCAAGTTTGAACAAACAGATAAGCATGAATAGTATTTACAAAGCTTCTCTTTAAAATTCTATTGATTAATAAAAAGTGGAAATTATCACTTTAGTTCGATTGTTTTTCTTCAGTTGGTTTTTTCTTGGTAGCTGTAGTTTTCTTAGTTGAAGGAGGTTTCTTGGTAGCTGTAGTTTTCTTAGTTGAAGGAGGTTTCTTAACAAAAGATTTCTTGGTCGGTGCTTTTTCTTTGGTCTCCTTTCCAGGTTTGATAGCAGTTTCTTCTTCTTCTTTGTCTTGAAGCTCTTGAACTATATACAATCTGCCATTTACTAATTCGATTCGAGCTGTAATCTCCTCTTTTAATATCAGGTCATAAATAACTTTTTCCGCTTTCTCAATAGGTACTCTAAGATTTTCTGCGAAAAGCTCAAGAGGAATTGATCCTACTTTTGATAGACTTTTGACATATTTCCTTTTCATCATATCATATTCTATAGATTCAGGTAATTCTCTTCCTCGAAGAGCATCCATTAAATCTTCGTAAGTTCCATCTTTATATGCATAAAGAATATTTTTCACTATTTCTTCGTAAGAGACACTGAAATGCATAGTCTCGAATTTTTCAATTATACTATCTATTACTTTTTCAAAATCATTAAGAATGAAAGCAATTCCAACTGTACATCCGTCAAATAGAGATAAAAAGGCCATAATGCGGTCCAAAATTGTATCTCTTGGTTCTTCAGTCTTTATTTCTTTAGTATAAATTGATGCTAAAACCTTTGCTACTAATTCAAGAAGGTTTGAATCTGTTAACGCGATTGCATTAATAATTCGTCTAAGTTTGTCCTCTAAATAGATATCATCTGTTGCAATATTTTGACAAATGAATTTTTCTATTACTTCTCCTGCAATTAGTAGTGAACTTTTAATTACTAGAGTAGCTTTTCTCAGATGTTTATGAAATTCTTTTTCCTCTTTGGCTTGTAGGGTTTCATCTAATAGCATTTCTATACGTTCTGTGTAGAAATCAGGTTTATGAGCTGAAAGATACGTTATCATATCAGCTATCTTCTCTTCTGGACTGAACTCTCTAGCTTTAGCCAATTTTCTCATTAAAGTTTGATATATTTTATCAATTAGCAACGGATTATTTTGTAATGCCAATAGATCAGAAAATACAACTTCGAGACCTGAAGTGTTAGAAGTCATTGCACGGTCTATAAAAGAGGTTATTATATGTTCATCAACATCTAAAGATTCTATATCTTCTAGTTCAAGCTGCTTAATCTGTTCAATTCCAGGCAATATGAATTTACCTTCAGAAATTGGTTGGAGAAAATCAGTTTCTTTGATAGATTCTTTTACAGGGGTTATTGGTATTGTAGGTGCGAGTTTTTCTGTATCGATAACTTCCATCTCGAACTCATCAGTAATAGAAAAGTCCTCTTCTTCGGAAGGTTCTTCTAGAATACTCAGAGGGTCTTTTTCATCAATTGAAATCTCTAACAGTGTTTCCTCAACTGAAGGGACAGGGATATCAATAGGAGATGTTTCTGTTTCAAGGAGTTCTTGAACCTCCTCAACATCTTTCTTTTCTACTCTCCCCCTGAAAAGGCTTACTAATTTATCTCCCAGTCCTTCAACTCTTTCTTTTGGTTCAATAGTTATAGATTCTAAAGTAACATCAACAGAACGTAAAACTGTTTCTAAAAACTCCTGGCTTGCAAGATTTTCTTGAGTTAAATCTTCCACTAAAACTGTTATGCCAGCTTCTCTTAAAGTTGGAACCAAATCACTGTCTTTAGTATCAATAATTATTGTGTCAACAGAATCTTTCACAAGATCAGTAATGTTGGGGAGGTTTACTTCAAAATTAGTTTTTTCCAATATTGCTCTTTCAAATTTATTAATTTCATTACCAAGCCAGAAGGGAGGTATAAAAGCTATTTTTCCAGAAGTTTTTTCGAGAATGTCTCTAAAACTCTCTGATTGAAACATAACATAGAAAGAGATTATATCAGTAGGTACTATAATAACAGCTGAAGCATTAACTATTTTTCTTGAAGCTTCATTACAAATTTTCATTTTATCTGTTTGTTCAAGGTCGATGATACCTGTTATATCTACCAATGTTTGCTCTAGTGTTTTAATATTATTCTTCGAATTATCCTTTCTTTGTTCAATTTCAGTTGAAATTAGAAACTGTCTTGCTGGAATTTCCACATCGCCTTCTTTAATATGGATAATTCTTGTTTCGGAAAACAAAGGCAAAATAAACTCATCTTCAAAGATAGCTGTACATATTTTCTTCCATGCATCAACATATTTGATATCTTCTGTTTTTGTTGATGTGGTAAATTTGGATATTAAATAGTTTAGAGTGGATAAACGGAGAGGATTGTAGAAATCGAAAAATTGCCCTAAGGTTTCAAAAACCGCTAATGAATCCATGCTTTTTTGTGCTTTAATTTCTATTGTATTAGAAAACTCTAAACTATAATTTAGAATTTTGGAGGGGTCAGCATGATGAATCTGAAAATCGCTGGAATTATTGGCTATAATAGTGAAAGCAATATCTTCCTTATGAAGTACCTCCCTGACGAAAGGACTCACTCTATATCCTGCAAGTATTATCGCAATTTCATGTTCTGTTGACATTAATTGAACTCCAAATATGGCATTAAAGCGTTTATTCGAATATTGAATTGCACAATTTGATTAATGTTGTAATCCATTCATAAATATTGTTATAAATTACAGAGCTACTTTCTTTCGTAGAAACCAATTAGAGGGGCTAATACACGAAAATAATTGGGCTCTATATAAGCATTTCAAACCTAAAGATATGTGAAATCTCTTAAGAGTTTTAAAATCACGGGAAATTCATTCTAACACAAAATTTTCCCAAAACTTCAAGTAAAGTGTTGACTAACTATCTTTTTCTTTGCTTCTTGTATTTTCTCAATTAAATCTTTATTTTCTTCAGAAGTAAATATGTTCCAGTGATAAAACATCAGCTGCTCTATCCAAGAATAGAACCTCTCTGAAAGTGCAAAATCACTCTTTTGAAGCAGTAAAGTTATCTTATCTAGAAGAATTTGCACTAAAAAGATAGGATCGATAATCCATTCGAAATTTTCAAGTAAATTATCAACAATCACATTCCTTGAATAACCCATAGATTTAAGCTTGCTTTCATCTAGAATAGGAAGGAGATCATACAAGAAAATATTTGCAGTAACGAAAAGATAATTCCATGTGTGTTCTGGTAAATCAAAGTGCTCTTTTCTCTCTACTAAACCACCTATTAACCATTTCAATACACTAAAAGCAGAATCTCGCTGGTTCTCTCTAATAAGACGTTTAATTAAGTTTAGATATATTAAGAAACTTGTGTCCTTAGTTTCCTTCTTCTCACAAATTTCTAACAGTTTGGATAGATTAGGGACATTGGAAACAAAACATAAGAATAGTTCTAGAGTTTTTTTCCAATCTTTAGAAGAACAAAGTTCGCAGAGTAAATCGAAGGAATTAGAAAGGGTGGTTTCTGAAGTTAAATCTTCATTATTAAATAATTTTATAAGAATTTTCGATATTACTTCATATTTCTTATTTTTGTATTTTTTAACAAGAGATAGAAAATCCTCTAGAAATTCTTGGTAATCAGGAAATTCACTTGTTAGCTGTAGAAACAACCTGTAATATCTACTCTCAAGTATTTTCTCTTCTTCTTGTAGTTTATCTGCCAGAAAAATAAGGTCGTCAGCCAGTTTACTTTTTCGCTTAAAAGATTCATTTGAAAGATTAAGATATGTTCCACTTTGCTGGAGCCAAGCATATTGATAATAGAAATCCTTCCAATATCTAGTATCACCTTTCTGTAGAAACAAATTCATGGTATCCTTAAACAAATCACTTAGAATTTCATTTGTAAAATCCAATCCAGATGCTCTACTCAATAGAACAGACAAGGGTTCCAATTGAATTGGTTCTCGTAATGAAAAATCAAACAGAGTAATTGGATCACTTTGGAAAATTTGTAGAAAATTAGGATCTCCTAAGAATGGATATTTGTACTTAAAACTTAAAGCACAAGTTAGAATTTTCTCTTGAAGGTCTTTGAAACCTCCATCATTGGATGAAAAGCGCAGAAGATCCAGTTGAGGGTGTTTTCTTGGAGAGATAATTTCAGCAATTAAGGCTGGACAGTTAATCGCTCTTTGGATTTCAAGTAGAATATTTTCCATTTCTTCCACGCACGTAATTTTTTCTCCTTTTTCTGATGAAAGAACACCGATAACTGAATAAAATGGAGAAACTGTAGAGTGCAAGGTGTGTGATATGTTCTCATCTATTTGGAAATCTTCTCTAAACAAAATATCAATCATTTTATCAGCTAGGTTTAATCGCAATACAAAGTACTTTCTTTCTTCTTCTTCAGATAAACCATTTATCCTTAATGATTTTTCTTTTGTTAACCTATTTGACTTTGTTTTTTCCAGAATTCTGAGGAAATGGGAGTAAGAGGTAGATGCATAGCTGTTAATCGGTGTGTAAAATGTCTGAAGATAATGATTTGATTCAGCTTCACCCTCAATAATATTTACACTCTCAATAACTAGGGGGTCATAAAGAGGGTCAAAAGACATAAAATAGAATATTAAACTTGTATATTCTACTTTTTTCAAACCTATTTTGTTATCCAGCTTATCATATTTCTTATCCTTTATGAACGCTTTACCTTTATCGATTATTTCAACTGCTTTTTTAGAATCATTTATGCTGTAAAAGGCATCTGCAAGTTTCAGACATGAATATAGGTATTTTTCCTCGTCCATCCACCTAACAGTTTGTAAAAACATATCAGTAAACTCATAAAGAATTCCAGGTTGAACCATCATCAATGATTTAGCAAACAGTGTATCAATATGGGGTATAAGATCTTGAAATAGATGAGGGGATGTAGCGAGATTTACTAAAACTTGTTCTATTTCTTTTTTAATCTCGTTAACCTTTTCTTTAGTTAGAGGCAAATCTAATGAAGATACAACAGTTAGAAGATACACGATTACAATAAACATTGAATGCATATCTTCTGTTTCTTTAAGATAACCAAACCATTTGTATGTTGCATTAAATCCTTTGACATAATCATCAGTTTCCCAGTAACATCTCGATTTCAACTCATAAATAACTTTAGAATTTTCGAGATCCAACGGTTCATATTTTTCGATTTCGGATATTTGTTTAAGAACCCTCTTGAAGTCTCTCTTATGGAAGTATTCGTAGGCCAGCTGAACCCTAACACCAACAATAAGCTCATTGTATTTCAATTTCTTAGCAAGAGACAAAGATTTTGATAGAAATCCTATTGATTCTTGATGCAAACTAGAACTCAATTGGGCTTTCAGTAGGAAAGCTTTCATTTTTGTAAAATCATCTCTCCATTGTTTTCCAACGCTCAACAGAAAATCGCATATCTCTTCAGATTCGTCAAATTTCCCACTTTTCAGTAGATTCTGACCTTTAATTGCAAAATCACTCACAAGTTTCTCTTTATCGGAATCATATGAGACAGCGTATTTTTCAGCAAACTTCGATAAATCTTCCTCATTGTATGTGGTTCTTTTTTTCTTTCCACTTCTCTTATCGATTTTTGTTGGTGAGGACATAATCTAAGACCATGTGAGAGTATAGAAACAACCCCTAATTTTACTATATCAAAGTTTTGCTTAGACAAAAACTTCACTTATATTAGTTTAATAAAGTTCATTAATACCTTTAAAAACTGTAGTTTCAGTGAATGGCATTGAGTGATTCAAAGTGGTTAAATATTCAAGAGACCATAATAAAATACCCAGAGGTCTCCATATATGAAAACTTTCTAAATGCAACAAAAGGAGATCTTGACAAAGTAATAATAGAACAAGGAAAGGTATCTTATACTCCTCGACAACTAATCGAATATTCCAATAAACTTGCAGATTATTTCTTGTCAGAAAATATTCAAGTCCAAGATACTATATCTGTTCTTCTCCCTAATACAATATGGTTTGTAGTATCAGTTTTTGCTGCTTTTCAAGTAGGAGCCAAGGTAACACTCATTAATTCCAGATTATCTCAGAAAGAAATAGAGTTTCAAATAATCGATTCTGAAACAAAAATTCTAATTACAAATGAATCATTTTGTGATTTAATTTCAAATATACCAGAACATTACAAATTGCTTTCATCTATTTTAACACCTGATTCAAAATGCAAAATCGATTCTTCAAATGATAACAAAATAATGAAGATGGAAGATGTATTCAAACAAGATGGTATATATACAGGTATCATAAGCAACTCTGAAGACATTGCGTTTTTGCTTTACAGTGGAGGAACAAGTGGTTTAGCAAAAGGCGTAATGCTCACACATTTCAATATGATAGCAAATGCTTACCAGTTTAATCATTGGGCATCTGACATTCCAGAAGAATATTCAAAGGCTGTTTTATCATCTCTTCCATTATGTCATAGTTTTGGTCTTCAATGCGGTTTCTTCGCTCCTTTATTTAGAGGAGAAAAGATCATCATTCTACCAAAATTTCATCCAGTAGATGTTTTAAAGATTATAGAAGAAAAAGGAGCTTCATCTTTTTATGGTGTTCCAACGATGTATATAGCTATCTTAAGAGAGAAAATTGAAGATTTTGACCTATCATCTCTCAAAGTATGTGTATCTGGAGGATCAGCTTTACCCAAGGAGATTCATCATTCATTCGAAGAAAAAACAGGCATTTCAATAGTTGAAGGATATGGTTTAACTGAATGTAGTCCTGTTACACACATCAATCCTTACGGAAAAACAAAGGTAAATTCCATCGGAGTACCACTTATAGATACCAAAGTAAGAATCATTGATTCTCAATCAACAGAACAGTTAGAAACAGGAGAAGTTGGGGAATTAACTATCAAAGGTCCTCAAGTGATGAAAGGATACTGGGGAAAGGGGCTTGAATCTGTCAATGTTTTTACACCTGACCAATGGTTAAGAACTGGTGATCTTGTTAAGGAAGACGACGAAAATTATTTCTATTTAGTGGATAGACTGAAAGACATTATAAATTCTGGAGGTCTCAAAATATATCCTAGAGAAGTCGAGGAAGTGCTCTTCAAGCATCCTGCTATAGCCGTGGCTGCAGTAATTCCAATTCCTGATGAATATTTTGGAGAAGTTCCCAAAGCTTTCATTGTTACAAAAGAAGGACATGATCTTACAGGAGAAGAAGTACAAGATTTTTGTAATGAACAACTATCGAAATATAAAGTCCCAAAATATTATGAAATCATAGATGAACTTCCTCTGAGTGCTGCTGGTAAAGTTTTAAAGAGAGAATTAATAGATAGATTTTCATTAAAAGATTAACTCATTTTTACTCCTTTTCTTCTAATTTAGAACCTCTATTGAGGGGAAATTATCAAGAATCTATATTTCTACGAAACTTTTAATATGTTAAATTAAGAGATAGATGTAAGGTGGATTTATGGGGATTGTAGACGACGAAAGCATGAAAGTATTTCAAATTGAACTAATAGAAAGTTTAATTGATAATCAGTTATTTGATGAAGCTCTACCTTTTCTAGAAAGAATGATGAAAAAATACACTGATCCACATTTCATTTATTTAAGAGGAAAAGTTTACTATCTAACTGGAAAATTTAAACAAACAATTGAGGAACTTACTTCAGTTATAGCAATGGATTCTGATTTCTGGAGAGCTTATGAACTTCTAGGAGAGACCTATAGATCAACAAATAAAACAGAATTAGCAGAGACTTACTATTTTAAAGCAACGTCTTTGAATCCTCAAGCAATACAATCATGGCTTGGACGAGGGAAAGTAGCAATACTAAGAGGGGAACCTCAAATTGCAGTTTTATGCTTTGAGACATATTTGAGAAACAAGAAAAAAGATTCTGATGTATGGAGATTACTTGCAAGTAGCTATAAAAAACTAGACAATCATACTTCTGCAATTGATGCATATAATGAAGCGATTGAGATTGATCCAACAAACCAACTACTTTACGAAGAATTAGGAGATTTATATCAACAAATTGGGAGAGAAGATCTAGCACAGCAAAAGTATTTACAGGGTTTACAAGTTGAGGAAATAACCAGACCTATAAAGAAGGAATTATATCACAAACTTGCTCGATTGTATTTAAGCAAAGGTGAAAACCAAAAAGCTTTCAATCTATGCAATGAACTTCTTGTTCTAATGAAAAATGATCCTGAAGCTACTTTCTTATCAGGAAAAGCACTGATACGACTAGGTCAGAGATATGAAGGGATAACAAGACTCAAACGAGCAATAGAGAAAGACCCTCAATCAGAGTATAAAGAGTTTCTAAAAGATGTGGATAGAGAACTCTTTAGCCCTAGATAGACAGTGAGAAGATTCAATCATACAATCATCAAAGATAAGATTGATAATCATGCAATTATACACCAATCTGTTAGAAGATGAGAGATGACATTAAATATTTTCTAGAGACAGCAAAAAAGGATTTAGCAAAATATTGTTTCATGGTATGGGATTATTTTTTCACACCTAACATTTTTCAGGTTGAACTTATTGGTTCAACATTGAGATGTACATATGGACATCACAACCTAATTGACGGAATGATTAATCCAGACATCTTCTCAAACATAGATGATAGAGGCGAGGTTCTAATTTCTGCTGATTTGGAATGGATGCTTATAATAGATGAGCATTTCACTGATCTAAAACTAGTGGATCCCTCCATGGATAAAAATGCATACAACTCATTTCTATGTATGGAATTATCTAAAAAAGATTTTCAAGCAAATGAAGAATATCTTTCAAAAAAGCTCACTCCAGATGATCAGAAATTAGTATCAATGAATCGGAAAATCCATATGAATAGTAGAGTAGGCGGTGTAGGTATTATTGAAAATGGATCATTAGTTGCTTGTGGTTTTGCTCCACATGTAGTGAAAAATGAAAGTTTTTCATTTGCAATTATTAGAGATGTTTGGACACGACCTTCCCATAGAGGAAAGGGTTATGGATACGATGTAAGTTCGAAAATCTGTAAAATATCATTTGAAGAAGGAGTTGAGAAGATATTTTTATGGGTAGAAGAAAGCAATAAGACTGCTGTTCACATTTATGAAAAAATCGGATTTATTACTGCAAATAAAACCTATTCAGTTATTGGTAAAAAGAAGAAATCAAATGCCAACAAATGATCTAAATTGTTTCTCAATTTGCTTAACATCAACTTGCATATTGACATCTGAAACAATTACAATAGGAGTCCGAACATTTTTTCTTAATTCAATTATCTGGTTCTCGATTTCAAATGTATATGAAGCAGAAAGAATTATGACACTATAATCTTGTTCAAGCACTTCTTCCAATGTTTCCATAACTTCAGCAGAATCATGAACTTCTTTTCCTGGAACACCAATTAAATTGAAACCCCTAACAGTTTCTCTTGCCCCGATGACAAATGCTTTTTTGGTAGTTTCAAGGTCAGCCATACTTAGACTACTTGAATTTGCGTTTAAAAGTTTAGGTTTTATGCTAATTGTTGAACAGCAAAATACTTAACATTCAAATCAGATTTAGATATATGTCTGTCATTAAGGAAGAGGATGGCCGCATTGTTTCAATAAATGGGTCAATAGTACAAGTTAAAGGTCTTTCTTCATACAGAATGGGTGAGATTACTTACGTGGGAGAGGAACGATTGGTAGGTGAAGTAATCGTAGTAGAACGAGACATTGCTACAATTCAGGTCTACGAACCTGTTGAAGGATTAAGAATAAATGACCCAGTCTATCCTACTGGCAAATCACTAACAGCTGAGTTGGGACCTGGATTGCTCTCTAATATTTTTGATGGCATACAACGCCCCTTAGATAGGATTAAACAGATTTCTAAATCCGATTTCATCAGAAGAGGAATTAGGATAAATGCTCTAGACAGACAAAAGAAATGGCAATTTGAACCAAATAAAGAAATAGGGAAAGGAGACATTATTCATGGGGGGGATGTTCTTGGAGAAGTTCAAGAAACAAAGACAATCATCAGTAAAATTTTGGCTCCTCCTGACTTCTCTGGAGAGCTAATTGAGATTCAGGAGAAGGGTGATTATACTATTATTGAACCAATTCTTCTATCCAAGAACAATGATGGGAAGAAAGAAGAAATAAGTTTAATGCATGAATGGCCAGTAAGAATCGCAAGACCATTTTCAACTAAACTACCTGTATCAGAACCGCTCATCACAGGTCAGAGAATAATAGATATGTTTTTCCCAATAGCAAAAGGAGGAACTGCAGCAATTCCAGGAGGTTTTGGAACAGGTAAATGTGTATCTGGTGATACACTAATTCTGCGCAAAGAAGGAAACCTAGAGAAGATTGAAGATTTGTATAAAGAAGCTCTAGATGGTGATAACTTAGTTGAGAAAGATTCTGATGATGAAACTTTGATAAGGTTAAAAAAACCTCTAAGAGTATTATCATTCAATCAAAAAGATGGATATATAACTGAAGGCAAAGCTACTCATTTGTACAAAGGTTACAGCAGTAAAATGATAAGAGTTACTACAAAGAAAGGAAGAAGTGTAACCTTAACACCACTCCATAAGTTGCAAATTTTCGATGGAAAAGAAAGTATAGAAAAAGAATCTCAAAAACTTAATGTCGGTGAGTTTGTTTTAAGTCCGAGAAAACTAAGTTATCATTATAAGAACATCACAAGAAAGAAAATAAGTGTTTATGATATAGATGATTCTTTACGAACAGCTGATAAAAATGCTATAAAGGAAATCAGAGAAAGTGTTGATAAATATATTAGTTTGAATAATATTTCGCTTATACAGATGGCAGAAAAATTAAATGTTTCAGCTGATGTTTTTAATGGGTTTTATTATGGTATAAATAATCCAACATTGAGATTTATAAAAAAACTTCAAAGGATAACAAAAAAAGAAATCAATTTTAAGACTGTTAAAGCTGAAAGGCAAAGTGACAGCGTTAAACTACCTAATGAAATGAATCCAGAATTAGCAGAATTTCTTGGATTGCTTCTATCTGATGGCAGAATAACCAATTACAAAACAATGTATCTATATAACAATGATAATCAAATTAGAGAGAGGTTTTCAACACTTGTTCAAATCCTGTTTGATTCAAAATCTAAAGAAAGGGTCGAGAACAACGTTAAAACAACCGTATTCTACTCTAGACCTGTGGGAATTTTCCTTCAATACCTTAATTTCCCTTCAGAAAAGAAATCTAGAACTGCCTCTGTACCTGATTTGATTCAAATGTCTGAGGATGAAGATTTGATACATTTTCTGAACGCCTACATAGCTGGGGATGGTTATGTAAAAGGATATACATTAGAAATTGCAACAGCAAGTAAGAGCATTTCTTCAGGTTTATGTTATATATTAAGCAGATTGAACATTATATATAGAAAAACTAAGCAGACTGTTAAGGACCATGATTATTATAGGATATCAATTGAAGGTTCCCAATTAGAAGAATTAGGACATCTATTCAAGATGCACGGCGTAACAGAATATGAAAAGACAAAGAAAATTTATGGCTATACAATAAAAAACATCGATCATTTTATTTCTTCTGATGCTATCCCTATTAGTATAAATCTCTTAACTGAAAGTAAGAAACTATTTATCAACTCACATTCCAACCCTAGGAAATCAAAAGCTCTTACCGCTATTAAAAATGTTTCAACGGGAAGGAAAATCACCAACAAAACTTTAGAAGATATAATTTATTTAATAAAAGAACAGAATCAGGATGATAGTCCAGAAGAATCTTTGGATATAGTTCAAAGGTTAGATTATATCAAACAACTACACTCAGAATTCTATTTTGATGAAATAAAAGCAATAGAATTGTTAAATTGGGATGAAGAAGTTTATGATCTAGTTGTCGAAAAATATCACAATTTTATAGGTGGAAATGAGCCATTTGTCCTTCATAACACAGTCATTCAGCACCAAATGTCAAAATGGAGTAATGCCAACGTTGTCGTCTATATAGGCTGTGGAGAAAGAGGGAATGAAATGACAGATGTTTTAAGGGAGTTTCCAAAACTAATTGATCCTTATACTGATAATCCTCTAATGGCTAGAACTATTCTTTTAGCAAATGTTTCCAATATGCCTGTAGCTGCTAGGGAAGCATCTATCTACATGGGCATAACGATGGCAGAATATTATCGTGATCAAGGGTATGCCGTTTTATTAACAGCGGACAGTACAAGCAGATGGGCTGAAGCTTTAAGGGAAATATCAGGACAGTTAGCAGAGTTACCTGTAGAGGAAGGTTTTCCAGCTTACCTAGGTACAAGATTAGCGAATTTCTATGAAAGAGCCGGTAAGGTTATACCAATTGGTTCTCCATATCGTGAAGGGTCAATCAACATTACTGCAGCTGTCTCACCACCAGGCGGAGATTTTAGTGAACCAGTAACGGCGAATACAAAGAGATTCGTTAAAACGTTTTGGGGATTAGATTCAACTTTAGCTAACAGGAAACATTTTCCTTCAATTAACTGGTTAAGCAGCTATTCTGGATATATATCTGAGATAGAAGAATGGGCGCTTGAATCCGGTTTAGAAGATTGGGGCCGATATCGTCAAGAAATGATGAATTTACTTATAAAGGATGAAGAATTGCAACACATTATTGAGTTAATAGGAGCAAAAGCACTTCCTTCAGATGAACAACTGATAATTCTAATAGCAGATATAATCAAAAGTGGAATACTACAACAAAGCGCTTTCCATCCAGTTGATACTTTTTGCCCATTAGACAAACAAATGAAAATGATGAAGTTAATACTTCTCTTTTATCAAAGAGCTGACATTCTTATCAAAAATGGTTGTCCTATTTCCTTAATTACCTCATTGAAATCAGTTCACTTTCTTAAAAGAATGAAGGAAGATGTAAGCAATGAGAATCTTATACAATTGAATAAGATTGAGGATTATATCCATTCTGAAATGGAAGAAGTTGGTTCTAGATGTGGGAACAGGATTTGATAACATAATGGCAAGAATAACTGTTAAAGGAGTATCGGAAATTCGAGGACCATTGATAGTTGTCGATGGTGTATCAGGGATACAAATGGGAGAATATTTAGAAGTTAAAATTCATGACAATCAAATTCGTAAAGGAAGAGTCTTAGCTATTGAGGAAGAAAGAGTAATAATTCTATTATACCAAGGAACTTATGAAATAAATAAAGATGACATAGAAACACAGTTCTTTGGAAGAACAATGCAACTTTTTGTTTCAGAGAGTATGATTGGGAGAACATTTAATTCTCTTGGAGAACCTCTTGATGGTCTGCCAGCAGTTTATTCAGACGAATTTTTAGATGTTAATGGAGCACCTATCAATCCAACTTCAAGAGTTTATCCCAAAAATTACATAGAAACAGGCATATCTGCAATTGATCTTATGAATACTATTGTTCGAGGGCAAAAACTCCCTGTGTTTACTGGTGCAGGATTGCCCAGCAATAGAGTTATTGGACAGATAGTTAGACATGCAAGAATAGTTGAAGAAGATAAAGGAGAAAATTTTGCAATTGTTTTTGGAGCAATGGGTTTAACCATGGATGATTATATCTATTTTCAGCATTTATTCAAAGAGACTGGAACTCTAGATAAAGTTGTAATGTTTGCTAATCTAGCAAGTGATTCAGCTGCAGAAAGGCTTCTTACGCCTAGAGTTGCTTTAACAACATCAGAATATCTAGCTTTTGAAAAAGATTATCATGTATTTACAATTTTATCAGACATCACCAACTATTGTCAAGCACTAAGAGAAGTTTCAGTTGCTTTAGAAACTGTTCCTGCAAGAAAAGGTTTTCCAGGATACATGTATAGCGATCTAGCATCGCTTTACGAACGTTCAGGCATAGTAGAGAGTTCAAATGGTAGCATAACCCTTCTAGTTAATTTAACAATGCCAAATGATGATATAACCCACCCAATTCCTGATTTAACTGGTTATATAACAGAAGGGCAAATTATTCTAGACAGATCACTTCATTCAAGTGGGATTTATCCACCTATAGATGTCCTGGGTTCACTTTCTAGACTTATGAAGGATGGAATTGGTGAGGGATTCACAAGAAAGGATCATCCAGGTCTAAGCGATCAACTATATGCAGCATATGCAGAAGGAGTAGATAAAAGAAAATTGGCTGAAGTTATTGGAAAGAAAGAATTAAATCGTATTGATCAAGTTTATTTGGAATTTTCTGAGAAATTTGAAGAATTATTTATTAATCAAGGAGACGCTCAGAGAACGATGCAAGAGTCATTAGAGTTAGGGTGGTCACTTTTGTCATTACTTCCAGTTTCAGAACTCACCAAATTATCTTCAGAGGAAATTGAAAAACATCTATTCAATCGAGTTGAAAAAGACAAATGAGAGAAGCTATTACCGTTTCACCAACAAAAGACAATTTGCTCAAATATAAGAGGAAACTAAAGTTGGTTGAAAGAGCATATGATCTTTTACGAGAAAAATATGAAGCTCTCTTAATGAAATTGCATATAATAACTGCAGAAGTAGCTACTTCAAGAATAGAGATGGAAAAAGGTCTCAGTGAAGCTTACATTGAATATATTAAAACAGAATCAGAGCTTGGAAGAGAAATGATCAATGTTTTTAGTGACACAATACCTAAGGAAGTTGAAATTCATTCTATGCCTACAGAGTATATGGGCGTTGATTACATGAATTTAGAAGTAGAAAATCTTCCTGATACTTCCTATGGTTTTTTTGGAATATCAAGTCTTTTATGGATAACAGCTGAAAGGTTTAGAGAAACATTTCATCAAATTATTCAGCTTGCTGAAATTGAGAGTCTTGCTTTTAGAATCATGAGCAATTTACAATCAATACAACTAAATCTGAATGCTTTAGACAAAGTATATAGAATAAGATTCCGAAATATAATCAAATTTATCGAGGATGCTCTTGAATCATATGAATTGGAGAACATTTACACTATTAAGAAATTGAAAAGTAAGCTAGAAGAAAAAAAATTAAGAAAAAGAGGTGCTAATAATTAAAAAAGCTCTAGTTGCTATAAGTGATTTTGAAAGTGGAATAAGCTTAATCAAACAAATCGTCGACTTTTTTGATGACTGGGTTACTGAGATTCATCTAATTAATGTTATTGATAGTGAAACAGTTCAGTATCTAGCAAACTTTAGAGGGAAAACTACTGAAGATGTAGAAAAGAAATGTAAAATTGAAAGTGAAAATATGTTACAAAAAATCATTAATATTTACTCTGATTCTCATCTTTATATCACCTATAGTATTGAAACGGGAATAATATCAGAATCAATTATTGAAGCGTCTTTGAAAGAAGAAGTGGATTTTATTACAATGGGTACGAAAAGAGTGAGAATAGCAAAAAGGTTGTTAAAAAATCATATTAGGTACGTTATTGAAATAGCATCTATTCCAGTACTACTCTATCCAGTGTGAAGTGATAAAATGGTAGATAAACAAAAACAAAGAGAAGAACATTCCTCTACAAACTTAGATAATCTACTGAAGAAAATTATCTCTGAAGCAGAAAATGAAGCAAAAAGAATGAGGGAAGAGACTCGAAAAAAGCTTGTAAACTTTGAGAAAGAAACAAAAGAACTTATTTCAGAAATAAAAGATAAAGAACTGGAAAAAGAATTGCCACGTTTAGAATATATTAGAAAGAGAACAGAAGCTGAATATCAACAAAAAGCAAAAAGAATAAGAATTCAAACCAAAGAGAAACTGATTGATGAAGTCTATGAGAAAGTTGAAAAAGATTTGTCAAATTTCAGAAAAAATTCAGAATACAAAAAATATCTTGAAAGTAAGCTGGAATCAACTCAAAGGGCATTTCAATCTAAAGATATGAAACTTTTAATTGACAAAAGAGATGAAAGCATAATTAAGCAAGTTGTTACAAAACTTGAAAAAGAAAAGAATGTTAAATTTATCATAGAAATAACAGAATTAGTAACATCTGGAGGTTTTATTCTTACAGATAAAGAAGAACGAGTTAGAATAGACTATACAATAGAATATTTATTAGAAGAAAGCAGAGATATAATTAGAACAAAGATTAACGAGTATTTATTCAACTAGGTGATGAAATGAGTTTATTTCCACAAACGATGCTGAAGGCAACGATCATAGTTCCAATAGAAGACTTCCCCAAGTTAATAATTCAGCTGGCGGAAACTGAAAAATTCATGCCTAAAGAAACTACAATAATTGAGGAATTAGAAGACTACTTTCCAACAACCAAACTTGATTCTATCAGACGTATAGAGAGCTCGTTTGAGAATTTGTTGAAAATGCTTCCTGAACTCAAAGAGAAACTTTCTCAAAAAATAGCTAGAGCTTATCAAAAAATTCCTCCTTTAGAGCCATTATTTACTAATTGGGAAAACATTGAAGAGATTGAGGAAAAAATCATTGAAGAAATAGAAAAAACAAATAATGAAATACACAAGCTAATCACAAGAATAGAAACTAGTCAAAATGAACTCGAAACAAAGAATCTAGTCTCTAAAGGTTTTAGATTACTTGAAGAAGAATTTCCGTACCAAGTTAATGAGAAAGAGAGAGCCATTATAGGGATATTAACTACATCAAAAGCATCAGATGCTGAAGAGTTTGTCAAGTATTTATCAAAGAAAGAAATCATTCCATTAGTCCACAATAAATTTTTAATTTATGCTCAGGGTAAAAAGGGAGAAATCACAAGGTTTCTCAAAACAATATCAACAGTTAGATGGATGGAACACAAATATAGTGGTCACATTCATTTCAGTAAATTGGAGATTGAGAAGGAAATTGCTAAAAGATCTAAGGATTTAGAGAAGGAAATTAAGAAACTTGAGGAAGATTCAAAACAATATACTATTCGAAATAAGGAAAAAATAATGTCTTTACGATTATCAATTGAGAGTTATAAACAGTTGCTTTGGATTTACGTAACTTCAAAGAAAACAAAAAGAACAGTAATTTTCCAAGGGTGGATTGCTCAAAAGGATCAAAATTACATAAAAGATTTTATTTCAGAGTTCTCTGAAACAGTCTTTGAAACTGAAGAACCAGATGAAGAAACAAGAAATGTACCTATCAAAAAAGCTAAGAACCCTATAATGAAATCATTTCAATCTATTGTTGAACTTTATGGGTTACCTTCATCAAAAGAGGTAGATCCAACAATATTCCTTGTTTTTACATTTAGTATATTTTATGGAATTATGTTCGGAGACGCTGGTCATGGTCTAATTCTCATGCTAATAGGCATATTGGGAATGCTAGCTAAGGGGTTAAAGAGTAATATCCGCACTATGTTTATTCTAGTTTTTTCTATAGGACTAACTTCCTTTATCTGGGGTGCTTTTGTCTTTGGTGAATTTTTTGGATATGGAATTTCTCATGACATCTTTGGTTGGACAAATCCTCAATTATTTGGATATCACTATCCAGCTTTAAGTCCAGTTGGTAGTCTAATTGAGATTTTCAATCTTGTACTAATTATTGGTGCAATACAACTGGTGCTGGGATTGACTCTTCGATTAATTAATCAAATTAGACATAAAGAGATTGAGGAAATAATAAAAGAAACTGGAGCCCAAGTTTTTCTATATGCGGGTATCCTCTATTTCTTAAGTTCTCTTGACATCATTAATTTTGGTGTAGAAATTCCTGCTATTGTGGGATTAGTTGCATTGATTTTGGGTGTGACTTTAGCACTTTTTGGTCAAGGTATTGCTGCATTAATTATAAAGGATGAGAGGAAAAACTTTTTCAGAAAATTCTTTGGTGGAATTGGGATGGGTGTGATGAATTTACTAGAATCATTTAGTTCTTTCACAAGCAATACTATTTCTTACGGCAGAATGCTTGCTATGCTTGTAGCTCATTTTGTTTTTCTTAGTGTTATCAACACATTAGCAGATCTTTCTGGTTTTATCGTGTGGCAAATTTTAATCCTATTAATCGGAAATATCTTTGTGTTAGTTCTAGAAGGGCTTCTAGTATTCGTTCAAACTTTAAGATTACATTTCTATGAATTTTTCAGTAAATTCTATGAAGGTAGCGGAATACAACATAAACCAATATTTATATTTAATAAAACAATGGATTTGAGTAAGGATGGTAAATAGTATACTATTAGGAATTATTGCAATTGCTGGTACAATGCTCACAATTATTGGAGCTGGCATACCTTTAGCTAAAGGGATTCAAGCTGCAGCTGCTGCTGTCGCAGAAAAGCAACGACTGAATATTTTCATTCTAATATATCTAGCGCTTGCTGAAGCACTAGCTATTTACGGGTTGTTGGTTGCATTTATTATGTATACAAAACTAAGTGATGCGATTACCGGAGTGGCAGAAGCAGAATTCACAGAAACCCAAGGATTCATTTTCCTTGGAGCGATGGCAATAATGATCATTTCTAATATAGGAGCTGCTATAACTTTAACTAAGGGAGAACCTGCGGCTATTGGGTCATTAACTGCAAATTCTGAAGTTTTCACTTCAAATCTTATCTATTTAGGGCTAGGTGAAGCTTTAGCAATTTACGGTTTACTAATTGCATTCATTCTCCTTAATCTGGCTTAACGAGTGTCATTATACTAAGTTTACAATTAATTCTTTTGTTTTCTCTACAGGAAACTTGTATTCTTTAAGATAAAGTAGTTTGTTTAGGTCTTGAATCTGAGATTCATACATTTTCAAATAGCACATTATACTAAGAATCCCAAAATCAGAATGAAAGGTTTTTCTTATTGTCTCTAATTCACTTGCTCTGACCGCAATTTCGATATGTAAAAACATTTTATCCTCAAGGAACAGATCAATGCCCTTCGAAATCTTATCTGAAGCAAAAGTTTTCAGAAGTTCTAAATCACTTTTTAAATCATTGTCCTCCATCATCTTGAGAATTTGCTTTCTAAAAGGAAGTTCGTCAGGTATGGGGACAAGTTGCAATGCCTCTTGTATATCTACTTCAACAAAATCAGCTTTTAGAATCACTAATAAAATATTAGTTAGCAATTCATTCTTAACAAAATTCATTGTACCTTTCCTTTGGCTTAGCTTTAATTTCTCAGCTTTGGATATTATTTTCTTAAGATAAAATGCTTCTATTGCGAATTCTAACGGCCATATATCATTGATTTTGGAATACAATTTTTCAGCAACCTCTATTTCTTTCCCATATTCAGATTTCTTAAGTAAATCAAGAAGTTCTGTTAAATCTTTTGCTAAGATTAACTTCGAAATAAAAGCTGTTCTTCCAAGCATTTCTTGTGGTCTCAAATTGATAACATCCTTCAAATCCACCTTTGCTTTTGAATAAAGGTATCTTATAATTCTTTGAATGTTCATTACTTCGAATTTAGTTGTATATGCTTCAGAAAACTCTTTAGACCATTTTGGAGAGTATTTTAATATAAACACATATTGGTCAAGTAAACTATCTGTCAGCAATTTTTCTAATTGGTGAGGTTGATATTCAGGAAAGTCTTTTAATTTTTCACCTATTTCAAAACTTAACAAATCCTGAATGAACAATTCATAAGGTTTATTTATTAAATTTTCAAAGTCTTCTTGGGTAAGTAATTTAGCATATTGCCCTCTCACATAGCTGGTTAAGAAGGCTATATCAGGTGAAATATTTGCCATCAACTGAACAAGAACTAATAAAACAAATAAAGGTTGCTGAACATCGAGCAGAACAAATTGTAAAAGAAGCAGAAATAGAATCGGCTCTAGTCATAGAAAAAGCACAAAGCGAGAGGATAAGAAGACTTGAGCATGCAAAGACAGAAGCTAGAGAGATACTTAAGAAGAAAGTAGAAGAGGCGAAAGACACTTCGGATTACAAAAAATTAATAGAAAATGCTAACAAAAATTCCGAAAAACTTTTTGATGAAGTAAAACCTAAAATACCTGAAGTTGCTGAATTGGTAGCTAATCATATTCTTGAAATAGGCAAATGACAACTGTTATTATTCATCAACAAGTTCATAATCCTTCTCTAGTTCAGGGAATGATTCATCAAACTCAAATTCCTCAAGATCATTTTCTCGTTCTTTGTCTTCTTTGAGGTCTTCTAAATGATCTTTAACTAAATCAAATAACTCAAGAGCTTCTTCAGCAATAAATGGAGTATCTAATTCGCTTTCCTCAGAATATCCCCAAGTTACACCAAAACAAGGGATTTGGAGAATTTTCGCCACATAAACATCATTTGGTAAATCCCCAATGATAACTGCCCTAGAAATCGTTTCTGTATCATAATTAGTTGCAATCAATTCGACTTTATCATCACCTGCTAATAGAAAATCAAAAGGAACGTCTTTGCCAAAGAGATTTTGAAGAACCTTTTTAGAAACAGCATCGTCTTGCATTGTTGGATTTTGAGTAACTAGCACAAGTTCGATGTTTTTAAGTTTCTTTATTTTTTGGAGAGTTTCCTTTGCATTAGGTATCAATTTCTTGATTTCCAAAAATTTCTCTATCTGTAATTCTTGAAGTTTCTTCCTCTTTAGAGAGAGCTTAATTGGGTTTACTGGATATTTAAAAAACATGTACATACTCATTCTTTTTTTAGAAGCATCTTTATACATTTTCTTAATTTGATCGTGAGAAAATTTCTTTCCCAAAACTTCTTCAAAAACTTCAGCGGTTATACCTATTGTGTCTACAAGAGTGCCACCAAAGTCAACAAAAATAGGAACTTTTTCTTCCATGGTCAATCAACATCGATTATGATAAGTAAATAAAAGAAAAAAGAGGAATTTAAAACTTTTCACTCTATCATTTTTTTCGTCTAGTTTCTCTATATTTAGAGCGTAATCCTAGCATAAGAGTTCGAATCGTTAAAATTATCCCCGCAATTGCTGCAAAAATTCCAACCCAATTTATACCTAAACCGAAAAATCCAACGTCTTGTGAAGCTTGAACAGCAAAGAATATACCTGCAATCCCTATAACTCCGAAGAATGCGGATAACATGCCTATCAAAGCCCAATAAGATGTTTCCCTAGGTATTTGAGTGATTACTGTTCGTCCAGTAGCTGCATCCATGGTTGCCTTATACATCTTTTTGTTTACTTCAAATTCTAAGAAGTAAAATGGTATGTGTAGTAGATATATTCCTTTAACTTCAGGTTTATCTTTGACTTCTTGAATTTGAGCTAATTCTTTATACATCAATCCCTTATGAATATCTCGTATAGTAGCAACACCTTGAACTTTAGCTTGTTCAACATCCAATACAGTTGGCACAATTTTTGCTTTCACTTTGTCTGCTTCTAAAGCTTGGAAATATCTTTTGCCACGTGTGGAAATCTCGAAGTTGATTAAATCGTTGATAATCTCTTTTGAACCCCAAATGATGAATTCACGTTCATCATCGAAAACACCTTGTTCAGGTTTAAGATGTGTTTCAATATTTCTATAACCTGATTTATACCGATGACTGAATGTTGCATATTCACCATTGCCCTTGTATTCAGTTCTAAGGTGAACCGTCACAATATAGTAAGGATAGAATTTCAAATCCACTTTCTTCATATTAAGTGATGTATGTAAATCGTCAGGAGTTCCGGGATTTTTAAGAATGTCACCAACCAATTCTGTCCTAATCTGATCCACGTCATATGTAACTGGTAACATGTAGTGCTCAATCAACTGATCTACTTTCTTTAGCTCACTTGTAACGCTACAAAAAGGACAGGTTACATGGGTTTGGGTATCCTCTAATTCTAACGGAGCTGCACAATTTGGACACATTATACTTCTCATCTTATTCCACCACCGACACGGGTTTAAACACGTTTTTCAGCGTGAAGAAACCGATAATTGCAACAATAACACCAAAAACGATTGGAAATATATATTCATCAAAACCTAAGAAATAGCTTCCAACTCCTCCGCCTAGGAAAAGTAAGGTTGTAAGTCCAAGAAATATCATTCTAAATCGAGTTGTAACAGGAATCTCCCCTGCTATAATTTTACCACTGCTTCCAAGAATAGCTATTCTATAAGTCTCATCTTGAAAGACATATTCAATCTGCCATACAGGAGTATGAACAAAATAAGTTCCAGTGTATGCTATTTGCGTAGCACAGTCAAACACTTTCGTACAGGCTCTCTCTGCTCTTGATCTGTGATTATCAAAAACTGCAGTCTTTGCTAATTGATTCGCAGCATCTAAAGAAATTTCAGATGACAGATAATCAAATTCCTTCTCTGTATTCATCAACCTATCATGGTTAAAGGGAACAGCCTGAGAAAATTCACTTTGGAGAATCTGTTTAACTTTTCTATATCCATACATAGAGCTTCCTCTTCTACCTAGAAGAACATCTGCTCTTTTTTCTCTAATTTCTTGATCAACGGGACGATAAACTGTTACATGTTCTGTTACAGTTCGTCTATTTTTACCTGAACCTACAGTCCTTGTTTTTGTTTCCGTATATCTTTTATACCCAACATAGTGAGTATAAGCATCTGATGTTGCTACCCAAAATGGCATCAATATAGGTTCAAATTTGGTTATTTTGTAACCTTTAATCCCTCTCATGAAACCCTTTTTCTTAATAAATCCCTTTACAATGTCTCGAATTTGTTTCTGATTAAACCTGTTGTCGAGTATGTAGTGGTTTTTGAATTCAGTTCCATCTGACAAGAAAGCCTGACCACAAGAGACACAGTTGAACACTGCGTCTTCCGGATTAACATCAATTGGGGAATTACAGTAACCACAAGTAATTTTAACAATTTGGCTCATTAAGAATACTAAATACACCGTTACATATAAAATTTAGCAAAGGTTCCGATAAAAATCAGCTTTCTTCTTTTAATTTTACCTTTTTCATCTCATCAAGTGTTTCAACAACTGTATCTACTATTTTGGTGAGTCTCTTATATAGAGGATTTGATTCTGGAAAAATATACTCTCCTGTAAGACCCATTTCCATAATTTCATGGGAAATAGGAAGAAAATCAAGAAATTTAATGGTCTCAGGTTCATAGAGTTCTACAATACCATCTTTCCATGAATTAAGCAAGTTTTGGCTTTCTTCTTTTAGATTAGGGGGGAGTTGATTGAAAACGAAGAAATTTGAAGAACGAATATTTAGTTTCTTGTAGATATCATTTAACATCTGCTTTGATCCTTCATAACTAAAAGTGGATGGTCTTAAAACAAAAATTCTAGCATCGGCTATCGCTGCAGCATTGACAGATTCAAGCTTATATCCAGGCGCACAATCATAAATCACATATCTAAAACCCATTCTTAAGAGGAATTTTGTCATCTCATGCAAAGCAAAGAAAGAATGTTTCTGAATTTCTTCTAACATAGAAAGTAATCCTTCACCATACTCTACATTTTCTTTAGCTACAATGGCGAACAAATTGGGATCATCTGTCTTGTTTAGGACATCCTCTGACACAGATGTTTCTCCAAGGAGAACATCGTTAATTGTGTGTTTTATGTCAATATCATCTATATGAAATATGTGCTGAATTGTTGGTTGTGCAATATCAAGATCAATTATTACTGTTTTATTTCCCCTTTTTGCCAATTCTTTTGCAATGTTGCATGAAAGAGTTGTTTTTCCAGGCCCACCTTTCTGAGAATGGAGAATTATAATATCAAGTTTTGTTGAAGAAAGAGTACTCTGATTACTGAAATCGAATTTCGACATTAACTCACCGGATAATTATATTTGGAAACAGCCTATATTAAAGTTTAAGTGATGTGAAGTTTCTCGTTAATAGATGCTACATTGAACATTTATATTCTTTTTTGGGTTGTTTTCACCAACATCAAACTTATATTTATCAATTTTTAACTGTTCTCACTAGAGTCGAAGAGATTATTTAAAGTTGCAAGGTGTTAATATGAAAATTTTGTTTGACGAAACCCAAAAAGAAAGAGGTCTTATTTTTGATAACTTTCGAAAATTAGCTGAAACCCTTGAGGATTCAGGACATCAAATCGGCCGTTTGGACACATTTCCGATAAAGTATTCAGAAATTTCTAAATACGATATTCTTGTGTTTCTCTGTCCCGATGGTTCGAAATTGTATGGGCATGAAGTTAAAGCTCTCTTACGATTTGTAGATGAGGGGGGTTCTATAGCAATTTTTGCTAATGCTGGTGGTGATAGAGGATTAAACACTAATCTAAATACACTTCTAAAACACTTCAAAATGGAGATAGTAGCAAACCAAATTTTTGATTATAAGAACTATGATTTGAAACTGGAAAGTAACCCAGTTATCAGCAAATTCTTCGACCATTCCATAACTGAAGGAATTAAAGAAATAACTATGGTATCGAGTTGTTCAATCAACATAGGTAAGAACGGAATAGAACTTGCAAGAACAGCTTCTGATAGTGATCCACCAAGTTCAACAGTTTTAGCTATGGCTTCGTACGGGTTAGGAACAGTTTTGGCTTGTGGATCTTACTTAATGCTTTCCGATCTAAAATCAGGTTTGAGATTAAGGAACAATAAAAAATTAGCAAACAATATTTTCAACTTCATTTCTGAGGTTCCATCGGGTGAAACTGAAGAAGTAACTGAAGAGAAACCTGAACCTGAAACACAGAGTGTAACCACACTTAAACAACCTCCTGTTCCTGAAATTCCCACTCCTGACAAAGTAGTCACTCCAACATCTATCGTTCAGGAACTAAAACAAGAAATGAAAATAAAGGAATCAAAAGTGGAGAAAACAGCACCTAAACTCTCTAAGGATGATATCTACAGTGCAATTGCAATTATTCAAGATTTAGAAAAAGATATTTCTGAACTCAACATAGAAGATCCAGGGTATAGAGATATACTTCTTACAGATATGGCGAGAAGAAAAGGTATTGATTATTCACAAGTTTTGCCATATCTAGAAAAAATCCGAGAGAAGGAGAAACTAAAAAGCGAATCTAGTAAGAAGCAAATAGATAAAGCTCGTAGAATCGATGAATCTTCCATTCCTTTACCAACACCAGCTGATAGGTTTGAACAAGAAGTGCTGATTTTTGACGAAACACTAGAGGAACAAATACAATCAAGTAGTCAAGTACCAGCTGTTTCTCAACAATTACAAAAATCTGATTTAACAGAAGTTGTAGATGCAATAAAAGAACTAAAAAATAGTGTCGATGTTTTAAGTGCAAATCTAATTCATTTAATGAGTGAAATTGTTCTTGAAATTAAAGAGCAAAAAGGCAAGAAAAGGATATTTTAGGACAGATTTATTTGATGTTCAAAGATCTATCGCAGTGTTATTTCAAATTAGAAAAGACACAGAAAAAACTTGAAATGGTTGACATTTTAGCAGATGCAATAAAAGACTCTGATTCAAAAGAGATTGGAAAAATTGCTCTTTTAACTCTGGGTAAGCTTTATCCAGATTTTATTGGAATTGAACTAATGCTAGCTGAAAGAATGGCAGTTAAATCATTAGCAATAGCTACAGGTAAGAGTGATAAATCTGTTCAAACCCTGCTAGATGAATTTGGTGATTTAGGAAAAACGGCTCACAAGCTATTAGAAAACAAACCTCAATCGACTCTGTTAGCTTTTACTAAACAAGAAGAGCAACAAGAGTTAAGTGTTCTAGACATATGGAATATTTTTGATTCTATAGCAAAAATGTCTGGTGAAGGATCATCAGATAAGAAGATTAGAACATTATCTGGTCTTATTTCCAAAGTTTCCCCACTGGAAGCCAGATACATAATTAGGATGGTGTGTGGGCAACTAAGATTAGGAGTTGCAACTCAGTTACTATTAGAATCTCTGTCTCTAGCTAAAACAAGCACCAGAGAAAACAAAGATATTCTCGAAAGAGCTTATAACAGAACATCAGATATAGAGTTTGTTGCATCATCACTTTTTGCCCAAGGTTTAGAAAGCATAAAAAAAGTAGAAGTGAAGATTTTCAATCCGATAAGAGTCATGTTGGCACAAAGAGTTTCAAGCTCTGAAAAGTTGTTGGAAAGATTCGGAGGGAAGGTTGCTCTAGAATACAAATATGATGGATTGCGAGTTCAAATACATAAAAAAGGTACAATAATCAAATTATTTTCCAGAAAACCTGAAGATATAACAAACCAATTCCCTGATGTAGTCAAATTCATTAACAATGCTGCTAAAGAAGATGATTTCATAATTGAAGGGGAAATTGTGGCTTATGATTTACAAAAAGACAAAATACTACCCTTTCAGCAAGTTTCACAAAGGAAAAGAAAGCATGACATTGATAAGAAAATTAGCGAGGTTCCTGTTAGAGTGTATCTTTTTGACTCACTTTATGCTTTTGGGAAATCAGAGATAGAAAGCGATTATCTTGACAGGAGACAGTTATTGGAAAAACTTGTGGAAACGAATAATAATATCCAATATTCTCATCAGACAGTTGCTGAAAACTCTGATGACATAGAAAATTTCTTTCAACAAGCCTTAGAAAACAGCTGCGAAGGAATAATGGGCAAGGATATGTCAAAAGGTTCTGCTTATCAAGCTGGAGCTCGAGGTTGGAATTGGGTAAAATACAAAGCCGATTATGTTGACAAACTATCAGATTCATTCGATCTTGTCATCCTAGGAGCTGATTACGGTAAAGGTAAAAGAGCCGGATTGTACGGTACGTTCCTAATAGGTTGTTTTGATACGAATGATACTGTGTATAGAACATTTACAAAAGTTGCTACTGGTTTTAGTGATGAAAACCTTCAATATTTCTACAATGTTCTCAAAAAATTGGAACGAGCAAAACCCAAGGAAATACAAAGTGATACAGAATGTCAAATCTGGTTTGAACCTTCAATAGTTATTGAAGTAATTGGAGCAGAAATTACTGTAAGTCAGATTCACACATGTGCAAGAGGTCTTTTAGGAGGAAAAAAAGATGGGTTAGCTCTGCGTTTCCCAAGATTCACCGGAAGGATTGTTGAAGATAAAACTCCCGAAGACTCTACATCAAATCAAGAAATACACACAATATATTTAAATCAAAAAAAATAAGTTAAAAGTGAAATCCAATGTTTGGTAAAAAAAATAAGCCTGCAAAAGACGAAATCAGTGGTAAAATTCCTGAAGCTTTGAAAATATTAATGGCAAATATTCCTGATTACCAAGGTTATCCCAATCTCGAAAACCGAAGAGATTCAGATATGGCTTTTAGAAAGAAATTGTTTACCCTACTTCGTGACTCCAAAGATGCTATGGCTCAAGTAAACGAACTATTGATTCATTCTCAATTATTAACTAGCTGGGGGGCTTCAGGTATTGTTGCTAAGCGTATAGAGGATATGTTGAGAGAAACTGATAACACTGATTACAAATACAGTACTTTCTTTGATGTAAAGAGTGTAGAAGGAGAGCATGGTATTGATCTATCTATACTATATCTATTAGAGATAGATATTTTAGATAGTGCTGAAGAATTCAAAGAAAAAATTGTTGAAAATCAAGTAAATCTAGAAGAGATGATGTTAGATACAGTCGAAGACAGCATCTCAAGTTTAATGTCACTAAGTAGTAATCTATTCAACATTTTTAACGAAAGAAATGAGTTAATCAGAGCATTTGAAAAGATGAGTCTTTAATTAATAACTCCTATAATTGTTTTTTTCACTCCTTCCATTTTATCATCAGTAACAGATACAACTTTTATTTTGGATTTATGTCCTTTAACAATTGAAAAAGATGAGCTAGAGATATCAAAATACTTAGAAAGAAATTTGATAACAGCCTTATTTGCTTTTCCTTTATCAGGAGGTTCCTTAACATAAATATCAAAAGCATGTTCAGTAATCAAAATTTTCTTCTGAGTTGAACTAGGATGAACATTAAGAGTAATCAACAAAAAATCAGTCTTTTCAGAAATAAAAGAAGGAGTTGTCATAAAAACACCTTAAAGGGGGTGTTGTTTTCTATCCCACTTTTGCGGCTAAACGTGCAGTAGATGCATATGCATAGTTCTTCTCAATATCTTTTGGAGACCATACAATCACACAACCATTCCACTTAGGACATCGTGCAATGCAAATATGTCCTTGACCACCCAAATTGGTGGAGATAAGTCTTTCTGGAGTCATAGTAATAACAGTAAATTTCAGACCTCCACCAAAATCAACAGCATGAGTTTGGTTCTTCCAAGCGTTGAAAGGTATTAAAGGATCAACAGGCCAATCTCCAAACTGGTAATATACCTTTAAATCGTCTCCTACCAACCACGCTACTCCTATTGTTCCCTCTTGTCCTAATTTTTCTACTTCTTCTTCAAAGCTCATTTTAAATCACCTTAATTTCATACTATATTTTTTCTTCCTCTATTTTATTTTTTCTCTTAAGGTAATTCTCTTCTTATATTACTTTTTACATTCCATACCAGTTCGCAAATATCCAATCCATCCAACTCTTCCAAGATCCATTGGTTAGAAATCTCCGAACACTCGTGAACCTCTTAATTATATAAAGAGTCTAAACTAATTTACTACCAGTTTTTGTGACTATTTTTTTCTTATCATCTTTTGACAATCTGTAAAAGTATATAATCCATACTAGAACAGCGCAAAAAGACATCATCAGCCCTAAAGTGGAGATTAGAGTTCCCCATTGTTCAAGTCCTGTACTAGGAAAATTGTTCTCAAAATTCCCAGAAATATCAGAATCAATCATAGAAGGGTCAGACATATTTACGAATATATCAAAATGGAAAGAAAAGACACCATCAGATAATGGCCAAAAACAAGCAACATAAAACTGACTCATGTCCATTAATATATGGCTAAAAACATATACAGCGACAACTCCAGTGAAGAAAAGATTTCTTTTTGTTAGGAGATAAACAGCTACAACAACTAAAGCTTGAATAAAAAAAGAATGTAAAATAACTCTATGCTTAAGCAAGATATCTATATCGTGATAGACAGACAGAGGGGATAAAAGAATTATCCATAACCACTGTTTTTTTTCTTTTCTTCCAAAGATTGCCATATTAATTAGTAGAGATAATCCAAAATGTGTTGCTAAATCAGGCATACTATTTCATCAAAGTAATATTAGATTTCTTAGTGCTTAAATCTTACTCAATATTAGTAGGTAAAAACAATCTGATAACTGATGTTCAACGCTTGTTATACTTGAAAAGAAACAAAGATAATGTTGATCTATAGAAATATAACGCCAAGTACAATCATTAGTTGACCTGCAATATATGTAAACATCGTAATTACTCGTTCATACTTAAACACAGTTACAAATTTTGCATATCCATTTAGTATATCAGAAATTATAAACAACCATGCTCCTACATATAGAAGTATTATCCCTTCTAATGTTCCATAGCCAAAAAGAAGGGTTGTGCTTATTCCCATTAACCCAATTACAATAGTGTATATAGTTACAGCTGTTGTCATTTTACCAGTATGTTTAGTCAAACGTGGATGGATTATAACCATTGCAATTACAAAAGGTATCGCAAGTAAAACACTCCACCATACAAAATGAACAAAGTTTCCTGCTATATAGATAAAAGCAGAAATGTATAACAAATGTCCTAAAAGAAAGGAAACTAGACCTACTCTTAACCATTTGCGAGTTTTCTCAGGATCAGGAAGCATCAAGAAGATGTCACCAACAAATCCACCAATTATAGCACTACTGATTAACCAATTGATATTGACGTTCCCAATAACATAGAATAATAGAAGTAATGGCATGAGAAAGGGTTTTGTAAGATATCTAACAACTATGAATTTCTCTTTTCCAATATCAACAAGGAATTCACCTAGTAGATGCAATAAAGAAAAGAAAATTAATAACATTAATAGAATTATAGATACAGTTTCCATTAATAACAAAAACAAAGGAAATGAGGAATTTAAAAGAATTTACATAAGTCTTCGAAATCTATTCTTTCTTAGGTGTTAAGCTTATGAGCTCATTACTAATGCTTCATTAAATATTGAGAAATTCAACTAAAAAATTCGATGTATTTTCTTCAGATGTTTAGGAACATATTTTTAGGTGTAGTCACTTTACTTTATTTATAATGTCTGCTGAAGAATCCACAGTTAAGAAGCGTAGAATTCTACGATTCATTAGAGATTTAGATCTTCGTTATATTCGAGGGTCAATAGATAGGAGAACCTATCAAACTCTGAAGAACAAATATCAAGAAATCCTTACAGGTCTTCCAACATCATTGAAATCTGATGAAGAAACACAAAAAATCGAAGAAACAAAGAAATCTCTTCCAGAACTAGAATCAGATATTCAACAGATTGACAGAGTAGTAGTTGACACATCCCCCCCATCAGTTCCTCAAAGAACTCTAGAACTACCTAGTATAGAGTTAAAGAGTATTCCAGTTCTTGAAATTGAAGAATTAAAAGTACGTTACGTTATGAATATGGCCATTAAGGCGGCTACTAAAACCTTTGAAGAGGAAATGAATTTAGAACAAGACTATGTTTCTGGAAAATTAGACGATCAAGAATATATGACAAGTAAAAATGAAGTAGAAGCTAAACAACACAAGATATTCCAGCATTTCTACAAATTATCTGAACTCCTTTTTTCTGTTTCTAAAGATCATCTGTTCAAAAATACTCACAACAATTTCCTCCTCTTTAACAATGAACTTAGCGAAAATATTAACCGTTTAAGAAGATTAGAAACAGATAAACCTGAACTGAAAGGGATTATTTTCGAAATTAATGATAGAGTTCTCCGTAACAGACCGATTCTTCGTAAAGCAGCTCAAGATACTCTCAAATGGAAGACGGAGATTCAACAAGAGAAAGAAAGATTCACTCTTTTTTACGAAATAAATAAAGAAAATCTTACTCAAAAACAGAAAGAAATTATGAAGCGAGATATGAAGCAGTTTGACATCTATGAAGAACTTCTTGATGATGACATTAATGATTATACACGTGACATAGACGCAATGGATCAGATATATGGAGAGCATCTGCGTTTTCAAGAAATCGTTACTCCGTATTTCAAAGATTTAGCTATTGATATAGAAACTAGGATACAAAATTATAGTGAAGTCGTTAGTTTTCAGCAAATGAGAAACAAAGTTTCCATAGCAACCAGTACTGAAACCAAAGATTTGGACTATATGGTCTTATCCGAATTAAGAACACTTTGGAAGTTTACAGGAAAACCTGTAATTGATGAGCAAAATGACTTAGTTGGCTTCCTAATTGGACCAGCTAAACTTAATGAAAAGTATGGAATACTAATTCTTCAACAGCAAGAGATCTCCTTATCTATGATAAGAAGAATTTATGACAATATTTTATCTCCAGAGGGGTCAGAACGTCAAGAAACTGAAGAAGATAAGAAAGAATATATCTTGAAAGAATTAATAAATACTCTTCCTCAAGTTCCATTTAATTTTCTCATACCTGAGATAATAATTGAGTATTGTACTAAGAAGAATGTGGAATTAACTGAAGAACTAAAGAAAGTTATGCGCCAACCAGATAATTATCTTTTTGTTCCACTTGAATCTACCTCAAAAACTCAACGTGAAATCAGAATAAAAAATGAAAATATTCTACTAAATGGTTATTTATTGCCATACTATAATCCTACTGAAAGCAATAATTTCACTAGTTTACTTATGGAAAAACAGGATTTAAAGATTAAAAACATATTTAATCACACTGTTGGATCAGCTAATTCAGTTATTCACCATCCAAGCAAAGGTTATTTTCTTGTATCTAGAAGATTGAACTTATCTGACTTTCTATTCGATTTCATTCATGATTTTCTCTATGCAAATATTTCAACTGATGAGACAGAAATTCTATCAGCAGATAAAAAGAAAATTGTCATTGATGAATTATCTAAAGAATTTGGTATGTCTGCAGAAGATATCGAGAATCCTGAGCTTCTAAAGAAAATATTAGTAGAAAAAAACACCGGTATCTTGCCGGATATAGTTGAGAGCTCAAGATATGATTTGTACTCTGTTGGGAATTTAAAAATTGTAAGTGACTATATTTTACTAGACTATGGAGCACAAAAATTCACCATATCTGATGTTTTTGATATCCGAGGAAAGGTTGTTGAGAATGTAAAAGGTACTGAGCTTGGAGTTATTCATAATTTAGAACTCAAAGAGAAACCTGTACTAAACTTATGGACATCAATTGATTTGTTGCTTATTGCTTCGTTCATTGATTCCAACCCTGAGACATTGTTTGAAAAGGATAAAAATTTCATTGATAATTTAGCGATTTCAATTGGAAAACTCATGAGTATCGCTCCACAGGTAGCACTTCGACCAGATATGGTTATGACCTTTATGAATCTCATAGGAAAGATTTCTAAAATTGAGGAAATTGAAGAAACAATGACTAAATTCAAACCCAGAACCATAGACCTAGATCGAATTATCACAGTTGACAAACAAAAGATTCTTGCAGATATCAGTGATAAGGAAATAATGGATGAGATAACATCAGATATTGAAGAAGGAGATGTTGACGAGGACAAAAGGTTTGTTGCATCACCAGATTACTATCTTCGTGAGAAATAGTTATATCAACGTACTCTTTAAGATATTTCAAACATAGGAAAGAAAGAAGATGACTAGGACATTTGTTGGTTTTTATCCAGTAAAAGATTTCTCTAATTTTGATGAGAAGGATTCAGTCATATTAGTAGGAGTTCCTATAGAAAAAGCAAAGACTACTCCTGGCGGTTCCAGAAAAGCTCCAAAAGAAATTCGAAAACAGTCACTTGAGTTTAGTGGAATTTCTTCTGAATTTGATATTTCCAAATGCAAAACTAGCTTGTATGACATAGGAGACATTGATTCTATTCAGGAAGTAGATAAACTAAATCAGCTCTGGAAAATAATATCTAGCAATAACAACAAATTAATTGCCATAGGTGGGGATCACAGCATAACTTATGACATGCTTACCGCTGCTCCTTGGGACGAGAAAACAGCAGTTATTTGGCTAGATGCTCACGCAGATCTAAATGATGAATACCCAAAAAACGTTTTTTATTCACATGGGACCGTTTTTGCTAATCTTAAGAAAGATAAGAAATTAGATGGACATCAGATGCTCCTAGTCGGGGGTCATGCATATACACAAAACTCACTAGAACACGAGAAATTAAGAAATAATGAAGTTGAATTTATACCTACACACAAACTATTTTCTGAGAAGGGTAAATCATTAGACATCATACAGAATTTTGTTCAAATGTTTGATCGAATATACCTATCCATTGACCTCGATTCTCTAGATCAAGCCTTTGTACCAACTCTTGCAACAGCAGAGCCTTTTGGACTTACTCCTCAATTATTGATGGAAGTCATTAAAATCATCTTGCCTAAAGCGAAATACGTTGACATTGTTGAAGCAAAATGCACAAGAAAAAATAGAATTGTTCTTAATTTTGCAGTGGGTTTAATCTATTTAATTATTCAGAATCTTACAGATTGTTGATTTAGGATAACTTTTATTATATCAGAAACAAACTATATGACATGTCATCTAAAAAAGTGATTTTAACAGAAAATGCACCATCTCCTGTTGGTCCATATTCACAAGCTATTCAAGCTGGTGAGTTCTTATTCATTGCTGGACAAATCCCTGCAAATCCTTCCACAGGAGAAATTATTAGAGGCGATATACAAGATGCCACTAAGAGGGTCATGGAAAACTTAAAAGCAATAGTAGAAGAAGCAGGTTATTCGATGGATGATTTAGTAAGATGCAGGGTGTATCTGAAAAATATGGATGAATTTAAACAAATGAATGAGGTTTATGGATCATTTTTTGGTGAGAAACCTCCCGCGAGAGCAGCTATTGAAGTTGCGAGATTACCTCTAGATGTTGATGTTGAAATATCAGCAATTGCATGGAAAGGATAGTTATTTTTGTTCTTTTTTTTCTATTTCTTTGAACATCATTTTAGTGTACTTTCTTTTGATGCTCTCAACTGCATCATCTATTGTAGGTTGGCTTTCTTTTTGTATAGTTTCTTTATACTTACTTAGTATTGCCAAAGTATCAGGATTTCCTACCTTACCCAGTAACCAGACGATTTTATCTACAGCATAACTTGGCAAATCATTGTTGTATATTACTTCTAAATCAGGGATTATGCTTTCATCATATTCTATGAGAACATTGGCTGCTTCAGTCCGCAATTCTTCCTCAGGAGATAGTAATTGTTTGAGGACTATATCTTTCACGTAAAGATTGGGTTTTCGTTTTTGCAGTGAACCAAGGGCAGCAATTTTTTTATCAGTATCTCCTTCTTCTTCTATTATTCTTAGTAATCTCTCTACAATCTTAGCTGAATGGTAATGTCTAAGTTGTCTGATTGCGAAAATACTAAAGTCCTTTCTCTCGTCCTCTAACGACTCAAGTAAGTACTTTACAATTTCTTCCTCACTCAGTATCTGGTTAGGATCAAAATTACTAGACATACTAATAGATATAATCAAAGGATACTAAAAAGGGTTTACAAAAGAAAAAGAGAAGAGATTATCTTCTTTTCTTTAGAGAGATTAATGTAACAGCGATAAGACCTATTACGGTGACCAACCCGAATGGAAATGGAACACCGGGATAAGTTGATAATTCTTTTTCAATTAAGGTTACATAGATGATGAATGAATATTCATTACCTGCAAAATCAACTATTTTGAAGGTTACAACATGGAAACCATATTTGAGGAATGGAATAGTTAATACTGTGTCCACTGGACTTTCAATTACATTACCTTCATCGGTTTCAATGATGAGTTTTTCTACACCACTTCCACCTATGTTGTCAGTGCCAGAAATATTGAACTTAAGTTCCTTTTTCTCAACAAAAATATCAATAGTTTCTGTTGCATTTGGTGCAATTGAATTTCCTTCTTCATCAAGTATAAAAATAGTCCCGGTTGGCGCTGTAGTTTCAATTAGTACAGTGATGTTTTCTGTTGTAGCTCCGAGTCCTGCATAAGCAGTTACAAAAATATTGTATTCTCCGCTACTAGCATATTCGTGAGGAATAGTATAAACTGATACATTTGCAATAGATTCTACAACTGTACCGTCATCCCAATCAACTTCAACAGCTGTAATATTAGAGTTAATTGCTTCAGCATACCAATCAATGCTTATTTCTCTAGAATTGGTGAATAGTTCTGTATCTATACTTAATTCTGGATTACCATCAACAAGAGTAATTAAACGTACTTTGTTTTCTTGTAGAACTCTGTTTTCTGAAGTTATATTATCATATTGAACTATAAATGCTCTAATTTCTAATTCAGTTCCAGCTTCAAAAGAATGAGCAATTGCTGCTGTCACATTTTCTTGAACACCTTCATCAGAAAGTGAGTATGTCACATTCTCAAATGGGAGGCTATGTGTTGGTTCTACTTCTCTATACATTAATCCATATTGGGTGATATTATAATCATGTAGGATAATGTCTAACTCAATGTCCTCATGTTGGGTGTATTCTTCTTGAACAAAATAGGATTCTAACCATACACCTGTTGTGATAATATTGGGTATTTTGAAATCATCTTCATATTCACCAAACCTTGCGTAGAATGATATAAAAGAGGAGTTCAGGTTAAATGTGTAGTTATAATAAGCATAAACATTAAAACCAAGTTCAACTGTGGATTCGTTGTCATAGGTCATTAAAGTTGAATCTTCCCAGCTTAAACCATCAGGAATATTTGTACCCTCATCACCAAATAATAAAGGCGCTGACTCATTATCTCCACCATTATATTTGTACCAGATAGTTACATCTGTAGTCATATTAGAGTAAAGAGGTGCTTCAGCTTTTATTATAGATCCATTATGTACTGCATCATTTCTTGCAACTAATACTGTTGTGTTATCATCTCCTCCAGCAAATACAGGCCTCAATACTGCATCGAAACTGGGTAGAGTTGAATTTTGTTCAATCTTACTTTGAGAAAGGGATATAATACTCATACTTAACATTAATACTAATATTGCGATAGCTGAGAATGTTCGTTTTTTTACCAATGAAATCACCATTAAATTGGGCTTTGTATTCAAAGTTGGGAAAGCATTTGTATTTTTAAACTTTTTCGAACTTGTTTTCTCCTAGAAAATTGAGAGATATATGAATAAACGACTAAAGGAAGATTGTTAATTCATCAGTTACAACAAAGGGTGATACAATACTATAAGGAGTATTACTTGGACGAACAACCCTTCTGTCTTTGGAAAATAGTGGGTTTTTTGATAAAAGTTTATACATATTACCTATAATATCAAATGTGTCTAAAGTACCAACAATTTCTCCATTGGAAATCTTGTAGGCATCATTTGCTGAAACCTTAAAAGCTCCAGAATGATAGTCTGCAGTCATATATCCTTGTGTAGAATTAACAAATATCCCATCAGATATTTCTTCAATCATATTATCTGAAGAAGTCTCACCTTCAACTATTAAAAGATTAGAAGGAAATATGGATGGGTAGGCTTGATAATTTCTTGGAAAGTACTCAAACATTTTTACTCGGAATGAATTCCCAGATCTTTCTTCTTTTGAACCTAGAAACTGTGAACTATTGAGAGATTGTTCAAAAACGCCATCCTTTATTACAGTTGTTTTAACTTGATTAACTCCTTCATCATCAAAAGCAGTTGAATTTGGTAGACCTGGAACAGTACCATCATCTATTAAATTGAAATTTGAAGATAACTCTAATGACAATTTCTTACTTGAACTTGCACTTAAAAGAGGAACAAAAGAGAAGGAAAATATCTGCGAGAATGCCATTGGGGAGAACACTATTGGGACTTCAATATTTTCAATCTTATCTGCATGGACAGTTTTTTGTATCGTTTCAGAGATTAAATCATCAATAATACTATTAATAGACGCTGGTATCTGTCTACTTGTAAGATGCTTCTCGGAACTTGAAATCATATTAAAGCCCCGATAGAGAGCCCTAACATCAATATCAAACCAAGTGCTTTTCTCAAATGCTACAGCTTGTGAAGAATTCGCTATAGCTTTTCTTTCTAGTGATAGCATTAGAGAACCATCCAGAATGATCTCTTTGAAGTTTTCATCAGCTTGATTGAGAGAATAAGATAAATTGAACATTTCTTCCTCATTCAGAGAAGCTATTCTTCTATCGTAAATATTCTGAATTCTTGAAGAGCCAAGACTGATTTCAGGAAATTCAAACTTTTTTGATGAGATGGGGTAACTTGTAATGTTGAGTAAATTATCGATTTCTGTGAGTACTGTTGGTAATGGGAAACAAGCGAAAAACAACTCATTGTCCTTAAAATATCTCAGAGCACAACCTGCTCGATGATTGGATTGAAAAACCTTGGGGGTTCGATATTCTGTTCCACCCATCATATGTGCAAGAGATTGAATATAAACTTCAGCACATTCAAAATTGTACTTCTGCTCAAGTTTTTGAAGTACCCTAACTGCTGTATCTTTTAACTCATCATCTGTGTACATCTAACTCACTCTCATCTCTGAAATAGATATTTTTGGGCAAACGGAGCCAACATAAATTCTTTGATTATTTTTGATACAACTCCCTGGTTGAGCAAGGAGTCTATCTCCAACACATTCGATTTTTGACAAGGTTTCAGTCATACGACCACTTATCTGAAACTGCAAGATGTAATCTGTTAGCTCACCATTTTCTATTTCTCTACCATATTGAGCATCGAAATTATATTCACCAGTTTGAGGTTCTGCCGATCCCGCTAATCCTTCACCAATATAGATACCTTTTTTGACATTTTCCAATAATTCCTCTTCAGAATGGTCTTTTGGTTCAAAGAAGAAGTTGCTCATTCGAACTTGGGGCAAAAACTCAAAGCTAAAAGCACGATAATTTGAGGAAGGTTCACCATCCATTGCCGCAGCTGTTGCACGGCTATGTAGAAAATCAGCTAATATACCTTCATCTACCAGTAAAGTTCCTCTTCCTTTTATCCCTTCAGAATCATATTCATAATAACCTACTGTTTCTATATAGGGATCATCAATTACACTAACAACAGATGGAGCGATTTTCATACCTAGCATACCTGCTGAAAAAGAACGACCTGAAAGAACATTATCTGCTTCCAATGAGTGCCCTAACACTTCGTGTAAACATGTCCAAGCCATATCCTCACTTAATACTGCCTTAGTCGTTCCCTGATAAATAGATCTAGCTGAAGGAAGATTATTGATTACCTCAACAAAACTATCAGTTTCATCTAGTTTGTCAAAAGGTAATACTTCGACTCCCCCTAGTCCGCCATAATTTTTATAGTATTTTACTTGTGTGTTATTATGCATTACTCGACCCGTTAAAGTCAAAATTGCATAGGGGTATTCTTGATAAACCTTTGACCCCTCACTACTTGTAAAACGCTCGGACCAATTTAGAAAGACTATATCAGTCTCAATTAAAGCTTTTACTTTTAATTTCTCTTCAATATGATTTTGAAGGTTTCTTATCTGTTCCTTGAATTCAGTCTTATCAAGATCTTTCCAGTTAATTTTTGCTTTTCTAGTTACAGTGGATTCTGAGACAGGTACTTTTGTTAAGGAGGTAATTCCTTTCTTCCACTTAGATACAAGGTTTGCAGTTTTAACAGCTTTTTTAATATGCTCTTCAGCGAATTTTAAATCAGGCGTAGAAGTAAAAGTAACGATTCCTTCAGATAACATTCGGATACCATATCCTGAGCTAATACAATTTATTTCATCGACAATCTCGCCATTAATAGTATGTATTTTTTTTTCCTCAATTCTTCCAAAACGTATATCTGAATAAGAGGTACCTTGCTGTTCTGCAATCTTGAGTAGGTTATCAAGTGAATCGATTTGTTACACCCCTTTCAAACTTCTCATTATCTTTGACATATATATAGCTAGCCAAACATATTTTTCTGCGCGATTATCTTATTCTATTGGCATTTTAATATGTTTGTACTTAATTATCAACAGTAAACTTTTTCTTTTGTGTAGGATTCTTCAAGCTAATGCCAATTGCTATATGTTGTGACTTTGATGGAACAATCACGTTAATGGATACAGGTAAAGCCCTACTTTCTAATCTTACAAAAGAGGACTGGCAAGCTGTTGATAAATTTGTTATAAACTGTCAAATTGGCACACGAGAGGCGTTAACTAAACAATGGGGGATGATAGAACATACTACATGGAAAGAAATTTTCACAATCGTTGATACGATGAAGATTGATCCTTCATTCTATGATTTTTATAACTGGGTGATAGAAAAAAATCTTAAGTTTATCATCCTTTCTGATGGTTTTCAAAAGTATATTAACAGAATTCTAGAATCTAATAAAATAAATACAGAAAGCTTTGATATTTTGGCAAATGATGTAGATTTAGTAGACAACAAATTGAAACTCACTTTTAATACTCCTGAATGTAATCATGGTTGTGCAAATTGCAAATACTCTCATGTATTAAAATTGAAGGAGGAAGGTTACAAAATAATATACATTGGAGATGGCTTATCAGATATCTTACCAGCTGCCGAATTAGCAGATATTATCTATGCAAGGAATAATGAAGACTTGGCTAAGAAATTGGAAGGAGATAGCAGGCTTCAAGTTTTCGATGCTTTTTCAAAAATCAAAAAAGACATAGAGAAACGTTTCTTATAATTATCTATGATTTTATTGAACTTATAAAAGGATTTTCACTTTTTTCAGACCCTATATTGGTCATTTCACCGTGTCCAGGATAAACAACTGTTTCTTCAGGTAAAGTAAACAACTTTCTAACTGATTTTTCTAATTCTGAAAACGAACCTCCATAAAAATCAGTTCTTCCTACTCCTCTATTAAATAGAACATCTCCCGAGATTAAGCTGTCTTCAAAGTGAAAACAGATACTGCCTGGTGTATGACCTGGAGATAGGATGGCTTTAATTTTTAGTTTTCCAAGTTCAAAGTTTTGATTATCCTCAATAAAGATATCAAAATTTCCTACTGAAGAAGGATCAAATTGGAATATTCTTGCAAATTTCCCCATATTTGCAAGCACGTCAAGTTCCTTTTTGTTACAAGCAAGTTGTGCATCAGGGAACAATTCTCTTGCCTCCTTTACTCCCATAATATGGTCAAAATGCAAGTGAGTGCAGAATAGATATTTTAACTTAAGAGCTTCTTCTTTAATAGTTTTAAGATGCTTTGGTATTTCTCCAGCAACGTCAAAGAGAGCAGCTTCTTTTGATTTCTTATCATATAGCAAATAACAGTTTGTTTTCAAAGGACCGGTATTCTCTAGTTCAATCTGATAATTACTCATTAAGTGCAATCGATTATAATATTTTTAAGCTCTTCGTAAAGGAATAAAGATAAAATTATTAAATGGTTAAAATCACTCTTTTCTGCAAATGAGAAAAGCCTATCTATTTCTAATCACGATTATATTCATCCTATTAGAAGGTGTATCCTCTTATGCCGTTCAAGATAGCTCTAGTACTGGTAATGAACCCTGGATAATCTTTCTAGTATTATTTGCGGGGGCTTTTTTATATGCAATTATAGCACATAAATTGAAGAGAGTAGATTAAAAAGTTAAAATGATATCTTTTTTAATCACCATAGCAAAGTTAACCTATATTTCAATGCTGATAGTAGGAACATCGTATGAGTAAGAAAAACGCTAAAAATGATTTTGACATCAAAATTGTTGATGCACCTGAAATCTCTGACGCATTTGAATCAGAAGGAGAGGAAGAGGAAGTAGAAGAAACAGAAGAGATTCCAGCAATTGATACCCTAGAAGAAGGGGAGGAAGAGGAAATTGTGGATGGAACCAAAAGTTTTGAAGAATTGCAGATAATTGTACATGGGATTGAATCTACAACAAGTAACAAAGAAAGAGCTAATTTAATTGATAAATTAACCGATTATCTTACGTATGAAGAAACAGTTTCTGTTTTGAAGGATATTGCAGTTAATGATAGATACCCTCTATGTAGAGCAAAAGCCGTGTCTTTTCTTTCTGAATTTATGAGAGATACAGAGGTAAAAGATCTTGTAATTCGGAAATTACGAGATAGTTCACAAACAGTAAGACTCTGGGCAGTTTGGTCATTAAGGGCTCTTGTTGATGAAGAGGATGTCCAAGAAGTCCTTATTCAGCAACTAAGACATTATGAAAAATCTAAAAGGATAAAATTATGGTTAATTAAATCACTGAGTGATATGATAAATAATTCTAGAGTCATCGATGTTTTTCTACATTCCTTGAAGAGAAGACCAAATAAAGAGATGAGAAAGCTTATCCTGTACTACATAATGCAGATTCAAGGTAACTCAGACGTGTCTTATTTCCTATCAACTTATGTTCATAAAGAAAATGATAAAGAAATTAGATTAGAGATTGTTAAAAAACTTCTAGAGATGGACAATTCTGATTCTAAATACTCACTTCAAAAACTAAAAAGAAGCGAGAAAAATCAAGAAATCATTTCTTTACTATCATAGGAAAGTCAACAGAAGCTTTTTGAATTATGTAGTTTTTTGACTGTTGTTTATGACCTCTGATGCTAAAGCAACTCGGATAGAATCAGAGGATAATGTTCAAAATCCCTCTGAATCTACTGAAGACGTTAAAGAGATAAAGAAGATTGATCAAATAGCTCTCTATTCACGTACTGTTGCAAATAGTACATCTAGAGGTTTAGTTCAACCTTTTGTCTCTATGATTGCTTTGACGATGGGTGCTAGCTCAGGTCTACTTGGATGGATTCAGAGCATTTCAAATTTACTTTCCACTTTTCTAGGACCAGTTTTTGGTCGATTATCTGACATCGTTCAGAAGAGGATCCCATTTATTGTTGTTTCTACACTCTCTTGGGGAATCCCTTATGCGTTTCTGTATTTTATAACGCCTGATACAGCTTGGCTCATAGTAATTATTGTTGCAGTTGTCAATCTATTAATGAGTTTAGGAATACCAACTTTTACAGCTTTACAGAATGAGCTGTTTCCAAAAGAAGTGAGAGGAAAATTAACAGGGAGAATATTTTGGTTCGATGCAATTGGAAGTATGGTTGCTACACTGTTTACTGGTATAGTCCTTACTTCTATATTCTATGACAATGATTACCAAAAATACATCCTCATACCCGTAGCTATTGGTTTCGTACTTTCTTTAATAGGTGTTATTCCATTCAAAAATGTGGAGGAACCCCTAAGGAGAAATAATGCTTCAAAGAATCAAAAAACTATTTCTCTCAAGGAAAGCTTCAAAAAAGCCTATAGAAATAAACCTTTCGCAAAATTCACCCTAATTTCTATGATACAATCGTTGTTTTTCTCATTTGCTTGGCCTTTATTCAGTATATTCCAAGTCAATGTCTTAAAAGCTACAGCATTTGAAGTAGCAATCTTATCTATTTCGTTTAGTGTTGCTATACTCTTAGTAATAAACATAGGAGCAAAGCTGAGTGACCGAATAGGTCGAACCAAATTAATCTTTTTCAATAGAATTGCCTTAGCATTGTTCCCCCTCGCTTATATTTTCGCAACTGAAGTTTGGCATTTGTACATAATACATTTCACAATAGCTCCTCTAATATTCTTAGGGACAGCAAGTTTACAAGCTTATCTGCTGGATATGGTACCACGAGACGAGGGAGGAATGTATTTTGGCATATATAACATGATGACTGGTGTGACATTATTCATAGGAGCTCTAGCCGGAGGATATCTTACTGAAGGGTTTCTGTTCATATTAAATGAGAATAGTATCGCTACAGTTATCACCTCTGTACAAGGTTTAGGATTACTTGTTACTCAAACTACAATTAGCCTTCTCACAAGCACTACACCTCTTCTCGTAGACACTCTACGTATAGCGGTCGTTATCTCTTTGGCAATAGTTACAGCAGGTAGAATCGTTACAAGTTTTCCATTCTTGACATTAAAAGAAATGAAGAAATTTCCTTCTTCTTGGAGTGAAGTAAGGAGCCAGTTAACTAGAAGAAGGAAAATACAACCACCAGTCTGAAAATCTAGTATGCAAAAATATTTCATTATAGTAATTCAATTTCCTCGATCTTTTCCTGAGGATAAAAATTATTCTTCCCTCTCATGAAGGATATTATTAAACTTATGAAAGCTATACCTGAGAAAACTATAAATGCAATTTTTGTACTCTTCAAAAATTGTTCGCTATAATTTGGTGCTCCTAGTCTTATATCACCAAGAATAATTGTAAATAAGAGTGTGACAAAACCAAGACTCATTGTTTGACCTATTGTTCTCATTGTACCAACTAGAGCTGAAGCTACTCCATAAGTTTCTCTTGGAACTGAACTCATAATAGAATTAGCATTTGGTGAAGAGAAGAGACCAAATCCTATTCCACCACAGATTAAACTTAGAATTATTAAAACTAGATTAACTTTACTAGCATTGAAAACTATTAACATTATTTGGGATTCTATTAAGTAATTTTCAGCAAGTGAGGGAGATAAACCTTTGAGAAAGATAAGCATAATCAAACCAACTGTGCCAACACTTATTCCAATCGTTGTGATAATTCTATGATCAATTTTGTCTGAAAGAGCACCGCCTATTGGAGAAAGGATAGCTTGAACAGCGGGTCGAGCAAGTAGAATAAAACCAGCAATGAGAGCAGTAAAAACAAGTACATTTTGTAAGAATAAACTCAAAAGAAAAGTTGTAGCTGCTGTTGCTAAGTAATATGAGAAAGCAGCCAGATTGGCAAACGTGAAAAATCTATTCTTCCTAAAAAGTCTTAATTGGAGAATAGGACAATCAATTTTCCATTCCCACCAAATAAATAACCCTAACGTAATAAGAGAACAACCAATCAGAATATAACTATAAATATTTGGAATCGATCGGAAACCATAGAGAAGCATGAATAAAGCTGCTATGTAAAGTATTGTTCCAATCCAGTCAAATCTCTCCTTCTTATCATTTTTCCATTCACCTTTTAGAAGAGTCATCACTAGAATAGCAAGCACTGCACCAATTGGTACAACGATTAAAAAAATCCATCTCCATCCAAGAAAGGTTGTTATGAACCCCCCTAATGATGGTCCAGCAGTTAGGCCCAAGTAAACAGAACCAATATTTATTCCAAAAGCAAAACCCTTTCTTTCAGGAGGGAAAACTGAGGTGAGGATTGCTGTTCCTGTGGCGAATATAAGTGCTCCACCTGTACCTTGAACAAATCTCATTATCATTATTCCATTTGCGGTATCCATAAAACCCAGAATTAGTGCAGAAGATGAGAAAATCAACATTCCTATGAAATAGATTTTCTTTCTTCCATAATTATCTGCTATTTTACCAAAGGGTATTTGGAGCATTGCAGTTGCAAGTAAGTATACAGTCATTATCCAGCTTAGAAAAGCATCATTAATGCTCAATTCTGCTGCCATTGAAGGAGCAGCAAGAGTAAAAGCCGAACCACTAAAAGCTGAAATGAAAGAAGAAACAGATATGATAACAAGTGCGAAAATACGAACTCGATTTTCATTTGTTGGTTCAGGTTGAGTAGTCATAAACAGTGGCTCGGCAGATTTCCTTTGACATTCAAAACTGAATTATTTAAGTTCTACTGATAATCAAGAAGGAGAAATAGTAAACCAAATGTTTTTATAAAATTCAATTACTATAAAGGCAGATTCAATAAAATTAATACAAAAAGGTGAGAAATTGAAGGAAGTGATTACAACAGAGACCTCATCTAGCCAAGCATTATCTGTTGAATTAGCTAAAGCTTCACCCACTACTCCCACTACTAGGAGGGAGAGGAATGTTGACCTTATTGGAGTATTAATGGTAATGGGTCTAACATTTTTCCATGGAGCAATGCCTTATGCTGGAATGTTCTATGTAGCTGAAATAGAGATTAACCCGCTATTTTTAATTTTTATGGGAGTATTCGTCTTATGGGCTATGCCCATGCTTTTCTATAATGCTGGAAGAGCAACTTGGTATAATTTAGGTAAAAGGAAAGTAAAAGAATTTTTGTGGGAAAGAACCAGGAGATTACTTATACCATTTATCGTAGGTACAATTTTGTTTGCACCACTTCTTGCATGGATAGCTCTAAGTAATTTATCTGCAAATCCATATGAGACGTTTCTAGATTGGAGAACATATTTCACAGGCCTCTATCCTCAATTTTTCAATACACGTTTGATTTTTTCCAATTTTCCATTCATCTTTTCTTATATACTTAATCCAGCCAGATTCAATTTTTTTCATATAGCACACCTTTGGTTTCTATATTCTCTTTTCGTTATAGCTGTATTTCTACTCCCCATTTTAATGGTGATTCGAAAAAAGAAGGATAGCAAAGCATTAAAGAAATTTACGAAATTTATTCAGAAACCTGGTGTGATATTCTTACCTGTGATCCCTATTACATTAATTGAGGTATTATCAAATGCTCCATTAGGTGTTAGATATGGTACATGGAGTGGATATTCTTTTGCATTATTCTTCTTATTTGGTTATCTCTTCGCAACAAATAAAGTGTATAGAGAGGTTCTAAGAAAACATTGGCTAGCTGCATTAATCATCAGTATTGTATTATTTGAAATTTTTTTAGTTGTCCTATTGCGTAGTTATTTAGGTTTTGTTGATTTTGGGTTCACTGTATTCGATATGGTTTTCATAAATCCAAGTGCAGCAATAAAATTTGTTCAATTAATGAAAGGATTGTCAAGTTGGTTCTTGTTAATTGCGGTAATTGGATTTTTTGATAAAACATCAAGTAAAGCAAAGAAAAAAATCAAACAAAAAACTGCGGAAAAGAAGCAACTGACTGAAATAGACAAAAAGAGAGCTGTGTTCAAAGAAAAAGTCTTCAAATACTTACAGAAAGCTCAATTACCCTACTATATCATACATTTCCCTGTTCTAGCAGTGGTGGCTTTCTTCATTGTTCCTCTTAATATACCTGTACTTTTGGAATATCTTATACTTTGTTTGATTACTCTCATTATCTCTCTTGGGATTTATGACTTAGCTATTAGAAGGTTGTCTGTAACTCGATTTTTATTTGGTGTTAAAGAGGATAAAAAAATTACAGAGAGGCTAGATCAAATAGAAAATGTTAATGATCAGATGAAATTAATTTAAAAATGAGCTCAATAATTTTACAAACTAGCTAAAAAAGCTTTTATAGAATCGTATTTTTAAACAATCTTGTTATAAAAATTGAGGAAAATCTTATGACAGAAACTGATGTTGTATCAAGTGAAGAAAGTACAGATTTAGCCCCTGGAAAAACTAAATCTATGAAAGGAAGAAACGTGGATAGTTTAGCAATCATTGTCGTTATGGGAGTTGGTCTCTTCCATGCAGCTTTACCTTATACTGGACAAATCTCATTTTATATATTTAATGACAATGAACGATCTATTATATTGATTGTATTCCTTTCAATATTTGCAACATTTGCAATGCCACTACTTTTCTTAATTGCAGGAAGGTCAGCATGGTATAATTTGGGAAAAAGAAATCAAAAACAATTCCTATGGGAAAGAACAAAAAGATTATTTATACCTCTTATTTTATCCGTGATTTTCATAATGCCGGCACTTGCTTGGATAGCTTATTGTGTAACCAATGCATGGTGGCCAGATGTACCAATTTCTACTGTTTACAGTATGCTCACTGATTGGGACACATTATTTACAAAATTTATACCGGCATTTTTTAAATCAGGTATAACCACTATACGAATTGCAGGATTTCCTTTTCTTTGGCCATTTTTTATTGGAACAATGATTCCTATAAACTGGACACTGGAAGCAAATCCCGACTATTTTCACTTAGGGCATATGTGGTTCTTATATGTTCTCTTTACTGTAGTACTTTTCTTCTTTCCACTATTGCATCTGATACATAAAAAGAAAAGTGAAAAATCGTTAGATAGATTAGCAACTTTTTTCGAAAAACCTGGAACTATTTTCTTATTAGGCATCCCTCTAGCAATTCTCGAAATCTTATTGAGCGGAAAGCCTGAGATTTTACATAACTATGCTTCATGGACAGGTTTTACTTATGTTTTTGTGTTTTTGTACGGGTTCATTATGGCGGGTAATAAAAAATACAAAGAGATCTTACGTAGAAACCGCAAATCTGGGCTCATCGTTGGCATAATTTTTTCTTTGGTTACACTCGTCTTTTTCTATTTTAGAGTTATTGAAGGTATAGTGATATTTAGAATTTTTTATCGTTCATCTAAAGCTTTTACCTGTTGGTTTTTACTAATCGGAATATTTGGTATAGGGGAACATAAAGCAAAGATGAAACGAGAAAGAAAGACCAATTTAAAAAATCTTGAAACTTCTTCAGTGACTGAAAATGGAGAATTTCAACAAGAAAAAGATACAAAACCAAAATCAGATTTTAAGAAGAAATCATCTGAGTATTTAAGTAGGGCTCAATTACCATTCTATATACTTCATTTTCCAGTCCTTGCTTTTCTAGCTCTCTTGATAGTTCCTTTGAATATACCTTGGTTTCTGGAATATCTGATACTTGGTTTTGTAACAATCATACTTACACTAATAGTTTACGACCTTCTGGTTAGAAGGACCATTTTCACCCGTTTCTTATTAGGTGTCAAAGAAAAACCTGAAGACATAGGAAAAAGGAAAATAAGAAGAGAAGAACGTAAGAAAAAGAGAGAAGAAAGGAGAATACAGAAGTAGGTTATATTATGTCAAAAAGCGAAGAGAATTTGGATAAGGAAGTACCAATTAATAAAACAAATTTAAAGAGTCAAAGAAGAGTTGATGTCTTCGGTGTGTTCATAGTCTTTGGACTTAGTTTCTTCCATGCATCAATGTTCTATGCTAAAGAGTTACCAGTTGAACCTATAAACGATTATACAACAACTACTTTACCCATCATTATGGGGATATTCATGCTATTCGCTATGCCCCTGTTATTTATCAGTGCAGGAAGATCCACATGGTATAATTTAGGAAAACGAAATGCAAAACAATTCCTATGGGAAAGAACAAAAAGATTGCTAATCCCTTTTGTTGTTTCTTTGGTTCTATTCATGCCTGCTTTAAGTTGGATGATGTACTGTGTATGGCATAAGGGTACAATAATGCCAGTAGAAGATTACGCTAGTATTACTGATTGGAATTTCTTCTTTACAGTCTTTGTTCCTGATTTCTTTAGGTCTATTATAGACACTATACAATGGGGTGGATTTCCATTTATTCTGCCCTTCTTCATTAGAGTAGATTTATATGGAAATCACGTACAACTTGAAGATCGTAGCTATTTTCAAATGGGACATCTATGGTTTCTGTATTTATTATTCCTAATAGCTCTTTTCTTGCTCCCACTTTTAATGCTTATTCGACGACCAAGGAGCGAACAACCGTTAGATAAGATAGCGAAGTTCTTTGAGAAACCTGCTGCAATATTTCTGTTAGCTATACCAATTATGATATTTGAGATGTCATTAGCTGGAAAACTTGATATACTTTATAGCTACGGATCATGGATAAGTTATACGTTTGTTATCTTCTTTCTGTATGGTTTTCTTATAGCGGGAAATAAGAGATATAAGGAAATTCTCAGGAAGAATTGGAAAATTGGATTAGGTGTCGGTAGTGTATTAAGCATTGCTACAATGATTCTTGCATATCTTAGGATTTTCCTAGATATGGTTGAGGTAAGATACTATTATAGGGGAACTAGAGCTTTAGCTACATGGTTTCTGATTGTTGGAATGATTGGATTAGGGGAGCATCTAGCAAAGAAAGCCAAAGATAAGAAAATAGACGAATCCAAAGGAGAAAAATTAATCACAGATACTAATGAGAAAACATCAAAAGAAGAAAAACCAAGATCAGATTTTAAGAAGGAATTATTCAAATATTTAAGTAGGGCTCAATTACCATTTTACATACTTCATTTTCCAATCCTAGCAGGTTTAGCCTATGTAATTGTTCCTTTGAACATACCTTGGTTTCTTGAATATCTTATTCTAGTTTTTGCTACTATTATCATAACTATAATAGTTTATGATCTAATTAGAAGAACGATATTTACTCGATTCTTATTTGGTATAAAGGAAAAAGAGGAAGATGTTGAAAAAAGGAGAATAAGAAGAGAAGAGCGTAAGAAAAAGAGAGAAGAAAAGAGGAAAAAAAAGGAATTAAATCCTTAACCTTTGTAAAGTTTCATTTCTAGGGATCCCATTGGAATCCCATCCTCTTAAATTATAATATTCAGCTTTTGCTTGTTCAAGAACTTCTTCAGATACAACTTGACCTTTTGCAGGACCTTCTGGCATTGCTTCCTTTGAGAATCTTTTTGGAAGGACATCATCTAATGCTGTTATACCTTCACGAACACTGAACATTCGAGTAGTATTCCAGATTCTTTCTCCAGTTGTTATATAACTTTCAGGAGTATATAAAAAACCAGTAGCAGCATTTAGCATTTCCACCATCTCGGGGACATCAAAAGGTAGGAAATCACAGACAACAAGAGAGAAACATGCTGCTCTTTCATCTTGAGATTCTTTGACAAATTTAGGAACTCCTTCCATTGAGAAACGTTTGAGGTCTCCTCTCAGTTCTGCGGAAGGTGTCCAACACCTTTGGTGGCATGCACCTCTATCAGCTGTAGAATATGCTAATGCCATACCAAAAGAACCCCTTGGTTCGACACCAGCTAGTTCTAGTCCTTTAACTTGTATAGCAAAATCACTTGAGTCATTGCCAAGTTTTTCAGCTGCAGCTTTTGATCCTTTAGAGAAAAGTACCCCTATTCCTTCTTTGTGAGCAATTAATTGTAACATCTGTAGGACTGCTTCATCGTTGCCAAATACAAGGTTCTCTACACTATCTTGTTTCAGAATTTTCTTTTCAATACACTCCATTGCAAAACTGATTGTTGCTCCAGAAGTAATTGTATCAATTCCCAAATCATCACAGAGTTGACTTGATTTTGCCACAGCTGCTAAATCTGTAATTCCACAGTTTGACCCTAATAATGCAGTTGTTTCATACTCTGGCCCTTCAACATCTAAACCAGCATATTTACCTTTATCAAACTTGTTTGCTTTGCCGCAAGCTATTAAGCAATTATAACATGCTCTGTGTGCGTAAGTGTTTTCCTCTATCATTTTTTCTCCGGAGATTTTCTCAGCTGATTCAAAAACACCAGATTGGTAATTTCTTGTTGGCAGAAAACCTGCTTGATTTGCCATGTTAACCCACATCATTGTTCCAATTCTGTGACGATTTTGGACACCAGGATCGTTTTGCACTTTGCTTTTGAAGGTTTTTGTTAGTTCTTTGAAACTGTCATTTGCTGAATCAATTTTCAATGTACCTCCAGCAACTACAGCTTTGAGATTTTTAGATCCCATCACTGCTCCTGCTCCACCTCTTCCAGCCATATGAGATTTGTCTGTCATGATGTTAGCAAAAGTTACTAGATTTTCTCCAGCAGGTCCAATTGAAGCAACTTCAGCTTTTGGATGTTTTTGTTTGAGAATTTCTTCTGTTTCAAAGGTTCCTTTACCCCACAATTCAGAAGCCGAGATTATTTCATAACCATCTGAAGATACATGTAAATAGCAAGGAGAATCAGATTTACCCCTTACTAAGATATAATCATAGCCAGCTCTTTTCAATCGATGACCGAATTTTCCGCCAATCTGGCTATCTAGATATATCCCTGTATGAGGAGATTTAGTTACTATACACCATCTTCCTGATGTAACAACTGATGTGCCAGTTAGTGGCCCAGTCATGAAAAGAATGATGTTTTCTGGTCCTAATGGATCGATACCAGTTTTTAAGTTATCATATAATATCTTAGCCCCTAGACCTTTACCCCCAATGTATTTCTCTGCTAGTACAGGGTCAAGTTTCTTTTCATATATTTTCTGGTTAGATAAATCTACATCCAGATATTTATGCATATATCCCATAATATTCCTCTCCGAAGAATTTATTCCTTTACTATTCTGTTGATATCCAAAATATCTGTCAATAGTGCATAACCAGTTGGAACTCGTCCAGCACCAGGTCCAACTATTGTAACGTCACCTAGATATTTTGTAGTATAAGTTAAGGCGTTGGTTGGACCCATGATATTAGCTAAGGGGTGATTAAGAGGGATTTTTTCTGGACGCACATATGCTTCAACCGAACCATCCTCTTTGATTTCAGCGCCAGCAATTAATTTCCATCTGAAACCTTCAGCCTTTGCTTTTGTTATGTCTTCAGCTGTAATTTTTGTTATACCTTCACAGGATGGTTCATCTTTGCTTAGATTAGCTCCCATAACAGTATTAGCAAGTATAACAATTTTTCCTAGAGCGTCATAACCTTCAACATCAGCTGTAGGATCAGCTTCTGCATATCCTAATTCTTGTGCTTGTTTTAAGGCAGATTCATAATCCAATCCTTTCTCCATCTCAGTTAAGATATAATTAGTTGTACCATTGACTATACCTTTAGCTTTAGTTATTCCAGATCCAGCAAGATTGTACAGACCTAAATTAAGTGCGGGAGTACCACTTAGCACTGTCCCTTCATATCTCATTTCAACATCGTTTTCTTTAGCTAATGCCAATAATTCTCGGACAATCAAAGCTATAGGACCTTTGTTGGTAAGGACAACGTGTTTCTTATTTTTTAATGCGGTTCTGACATGGGTAATTGCAGGCTCACCTGTTTTCAAATCAGTCCATGCTACTTCCAATATCAAATTCGCAGTAGAATCAGTAATCGTCTTTAAAGAATCCCATCCTTTTATGCCTTCAGGATAATCTTCAATCTTCCCTGTTTCCTTAACTAAGGAAAGCAATTTGCTTAGGTCTAATCCTTGAGCATCAAAGACTGAACCTTTCATAGTATCTGAAATAGCTACTACCTTGAAGTCGAAATCATATCGCTCTTTCAGTACTTGTTCTTGTTCAACAAGTATCTCTGCAAATCCTTGTCCAACAACGCCAAACCCAATAAATGCAATTCTAAATTCCATCATTTAACCTCTATTTTTATTGTCGTCCAACTTCTAGAAACACAACTTATAAGTTTGCTGTCAAGAAGAGATTGTTTACACAAAAAATTAGATGTAAAAAAGAAAAAAATCGAGAATAAATTCGATGTTTTGTGTTAAGCTAATCAAAGGATTCCTTGATCTGTTTCATAGCTTGTAGGATGTTTTCAACTGAAGTAGCATAGCTAAATCTTAGATAACCTTCCCCATATGGTCCAAAAGCTGAGCCAGGAAGACAACAAACACCAGCTTTGTAGAGTATATGATCAGCTATTTCTTTTGAATTCATTCCTGTATCTATTATGTTTGGGAAAGCATAAAATGCTCCTTGAGGAGTTAAACACGAAAAACCAGTAATCTCATTCAATCCTTTAACTATTGCATCTCTTCTCTCTTTAAAAGCTTCCATCATTTTCTTCAATGGTTTTTGATCACCCTTCAAAGCAGTTATCCCAGCTTTTTGAACGAATGAAGTAGTGCAAGATAAAGCGTTTATCATAATTAGCCCCATCTTTTCGATTAATGTTTCTGGTCCAACTAAGTAGCCTAGTCTCCAGCCTGTCATAGAATAGGATTTTGAGAATCCATCTAGTAAAAATGTTCTTTTCTTCGCTTCATCTAGAACTGTTGCTGAGTGAAAATCTGCTTCATATAGCATTTTTGAATATATTTCATCTGCAAGAATATAGATGTCGTGTTTCTCAGCTAATTCAGCTATTTGATAGAGCTTATTTTTGGTCATTACAGAACCTGTTGGGTTTTGAGGACTATTCAATATAATTAGCTTAGTTTTGGGTGTTATTCTATTTTCAACATCTGCGGGATCTAGCTTGAATTGATTCTTTTCTTTTAGGGCTATTGGAACATCAACTGCCTGAAGATATTTTGTTACAGAACCATAGGTAGGGAAACCAGGATCGGGATACATCACTTCATCACCTGGACTTACAAGACCTAACATGGTGAAGAAAATTCCAGGTTTTGCCCCTGGAAGTACTAGAATTTGTTCAATACTTGGACGATATCCTCTAGTTTGTTCGATTTCATCTTGGATTGCTTGTTTTAATTCAAAAATACCCGTTGCAGAAACATAGCCGGTATAATTTCCTTTAATCTCCTCATAAGCTGTTTGTTTTATGTGCTCGGGTGTAGGAAAATCAGGTTGACCTATTTCAAAGTGAAGAACATTTTTTCCTTTCCGTTCTTCAGCTTGAGCTTTTGCAAGGTACTCAAATGCTCCTTCACCAAGTATCTTATGCATTCCTGTAGCAATTTCTTTCATTCATTTCACCTGATTTTACTTATGATGAAGTTTTCTAGCTGCAATAAAAGCAATACCATTTTCAGTAAGAGCTTTGGCTGTATTATTGATTGAGGTTTGCCTGTCGTAGTAATTCTGCATAAGACCATCCCAGATTCCTTGTTCAGTAATCTGTTCCTTTGAAAGGAAATAATCAAGAATATCTGAAGGGTGTTCACGAGTTGGATCTATATCTACAGGACCGCCCTCATGTTTCGCACTAATGTTTTTAACTTTCTTAGCAAGCTCTAGAAGCTCTTGTGTTCTATCATATGGTTGACGAACTATTGATTTCCATGTTTCAATAATATGATGTTCTAGACGAACAACATCCTCAAAACCAAAATTCTTACGAACATGTGAGCTCATTTCGATTGTCCAATTATCAACTGCATTAGATAGATTAAATCCAATAAGAGGGCTAGTTCCATCAGCTCTGGAGAACAGTTTGGCAGTCATCAATGTCCAAAGCACAGAGTAAGGATTATCATTACCCATATAAACAGAAATTTTGAATTCGTTATTTATTCCAAGCTTATACATCAAATAACCCAAAATTACTGTTCCAGGGTTGATGTTTAGAACACTTTTCACTCCATAATTTGTGTAATAATAGAGGAATTCATCCACCCACTTTAGAGCAAAATCATTGGGTTGCCCTACACCTCCAAAGTAACCAGTTATTGTTGCTGGTCCTCCAAGATGAATATTCACTGGCATTCCATCAGGTCCAGGAGAAGTTCCTTTAGTATCGAGAGTCTCTACTCTTGATGCACCAATAATATCGACTGCTGCTGTCATTGCTAACAAATCACCATCTTTTTCTTGTTCTTTCATTGCTCGAACACGAATTATCCTACCTGGCATCAAATCTTTCTTTTTGATCATTTCTTCTGCGCCTTTAATTAGAAACGGAAAATATTGACATGCAGATAGTTCTAGTGTAACTGCATATGAATCATCAAAACTCATTTGATCGACAGCATTTCCCAGAATCTTTCTTCTATATTCACTTTCACTGATAAACGCATCAGTATCTCGCTGTTTAATCAGCCAATCCAAATCGTCTATGTATTCAGGTTTGATTTTTTCCAGTTTTTTGTAAATATTTTCTGGTTTTCTGGATTCTGTATACTTCTTGTTAATTTCTTCTACTCCACCATGTTTCTCAATAACTTGAATTAGATCAGTGATGAAGGGATTGTTTTCATCCATGAAGAACTTCTGAACAGAGTCCAAGTTTTCTTGAGAAATTGTTAGTTTTTTGCGTATATCTTCCATAATGTTTTCCTCCAAGAGGTTCTACTGATTATGCTATTTTCTTCTATCTATTCTTAAAAAGTATGTAATTATTTTAAATATATCTCTCTAAAGGTGTGGATAAATTCAACTATTTTTATCATCGATTCGTTTTAATGCTTCTAGAGCACTTTGACTTACAAATCTGTTAGGATCATTTATAAGTAATTTAAGGGATTCTATAGCTGATTTGTCTTCTATCAAACCTAGAGAGGTTGCAGCGCATTTTCTAATGAACCAATTTTGGTCATGTAAAGCAACTTGTAATAATTCTACAGCGTCTTTTCCACCTATTTTACTTATAGCTGCTGAAGCCTTTTCTTTCACATCATGAAGTTTTGCTGTCATAAAAAGATCATAGAGAGGTTGAACTGCTTGAGATTTCCTTTTTTCGCCTAGAATCCATGCTATATGCCCTTGTACTTCACTATTTTCATCACCTAAAAAGGAAAACAACAATTCAACATGTAAGTTTTCAATTTGAAGCACGTTTTCCCACCTTCCTTTTGCTATGAGGTGGTAAGCTGTTTCCTTATCGTTGCTTGATACCCATCCTAAATAATCAAGAACAACAGCTGCTTCATTTCTTACCTCCCAATGGCTATCTTCTAATTTTATTACAATATCTTGGATTGAATCTATTGCAACAAGTTCTCCTAATGATCTTAGACCATTTTTTCTAACATTATAATTATCGTCATTTAGTGATTGGACTAGAGATTCTATTGCTTTTTTGCTTTGGATTTTACCTAAGGCCCAAGCAGCCCTAGCCCGAACTTCACCAGTGTCATCTAAAAGAGCGTCGATGACAGCATTAACAGCAGTTTCTCTTTTACTGTTATCGACTATTGAATTTATAGTAAAAACACGAACATGAGGATCTTTATTCATCAGACTTTCCAAAAGACACTTCATATCATCCTCATCAAGCATTTTATCACAACATCTTCGCATTTTATAATTTTGAATTATCCCTAGATATCATTGTAATTTCGAATTAATCAATATTTCCAATCTCAAGTAGTTTAGTCTAAACAAGTCCAGTCGTCGACGATAATGTGGAATTCTACATAAGTAATATCATCTATCTTACCTGGCCGTTTTGATTTCCCTCTTACTTCTATTACTTTTCTAGTAACTGAAAGAGAACTAGCGCATTGTATCTCTGCTTTCGAATAGATTACTATTTGATTCCCACCTTCTAAATCAAAATAATAGATGTGATTGTAGTTTTCTACATCCTCTATCATGTGCTGCCAAGGGACATCTGAAATTTTCCCCCTTAATGTAATTTTCTTGCCAACTTTGTCTTTTAGATGCAAAATATATCCTCTCTTATACAAAATTCGATTTTAAAACTTATTATTTAATGTTTAGCTCATGGAACAGAACGAAGAATTTTATACATGTTTTTCATAAGTATATATGAGGTTTTTTCTTTGGATAATCCAGACGCAGGAAAAATGATTAAAAGCCATAAAAATAATAGAACAGTTCAAGTCTTGCATATTGATGATGAAGTTGATTTTCTTACTTTAAGCAAAGATTTTGTTGAAAACATCACCAACGGAGAGATTCAAATAGACCCACTATCTGATCCTACTCAAGCTATCGAAACTTTACAGAGGAAGAAGTATGATGCCATTGTATGTGATTTTCTAATGCCTTCAATGGATGGTTTGGATTTATTAAAGAGCATTAAGGAAAAAAATATTGATATTCCTTTTATTATTTTTACTGGTCGAAGCAGAGAAGAAGTTGTTATTAGAGCTCTTAATCTAGGAGCAGATTCATACTTAAGAAAGGGTGGAGATGCTAAAAGTCAGTTTACAGAATTGATTAATGACATCAAAAATGTTGTAAAACGTAAACGAGCTGAAGAAGCTCTTCGAGACAGTGAAGAAAGATTTTCTCACTTTATGGACAATTTGCCAGCTATAGCTTACATAAAAGATGACAAGGGAAAAATGTGGTTTGTTAATAAATATATGAAAGAGAAAACTGGAATTAGAGATTCACTGGGTCAAACAGTAGGTGAGTTATTACCTTCAGAATTAGCTAGAACTATAGAAGAAGAAGACAAAAAAATAAGAGAAGAGGGAATAACTGTTACAACAGAAACTCGAGCAGATAAACAAAGATTTGGACACCCTTTTAACACAATCAAATTTCCTATCAATTTGAAGGGAAAGGCTTCTTGGATTGGAGGGATAGGAATTGATATTTCTGAACAAAAAGAAGCGGAAAAAGAACTAAAAGAAAGTGAAGAAAAATTCAGGTTGATTTTTGAAAATTCATTTGATGGTATTTCAATTGTAGAAACTGATGGAACGATTATTGATGTGAACAAAAGTAGTTTAGAAAGGTACGGATATGAAAGATCGGAGATGGTAGGTAAAAACGTTTTAGATTTTGAAACGTATGATGATCCAGAATTTGCGGAAAATATTTTGAAAAATATCATAGAAGAGAAATACATTACTTGTGAGACACTAGCAAAAAGAAAAGATGGTACTCCTTACCACCAGGAACTTAGCGTGCATCTAGTAAATCTAGGTAATAAGCAAATTATAATGTCTAAAAGTAGAGATATTACTAAGCGAATAGAGGCAGAAAAAGAACTTAGAGAAAATGAAGAAAAATTTAGACAAATATTTAACAGCACACAAGATGGTATGTTTATCCATTATTTAGATAAAAATAATAAACTAGGTAAATTCATTGAAGTAAATGATATAGTATGCGAATGGACAGGGTATTCTAGGAAAGAATTACTAGAAATGACTCCTTATGATTTAGATAAGGAAGGATTGTTCTCGAAAAATAAAAATATTGGTAAAATTTTCAGAAAAACAGGAAAAATAACTTTTGAAAGTACTATAGTAAACAAGGATGGTAATTCTCGAATCGTTGAATTTAACTCTCATAACTTAACTATAGGGGGGAGAAAAACCATCTTAACAGTTGCCAGAGATATTACAAAACAAAGTGAAGCTGAAAAGAAACTGAAGGAAAGCGAAGAAAAATTCAGATATATTTTCCAGAATGCAAATGCTGCTATTTATCTCTACACTATTGATAATAATGGAATGCCTGAAAACTTTTTGGAAGTAAATGATAATGCAACAAAAATGCTGGGATACACAAAGGAAGAATTTCTAAAGATGTCTCCTACAGAACTACCTGCTTCATTAAGTGTAAAAAGAGTAGCAGAAATCGTTAGAGATGTCGTTAAGAAGAAACAAATGACTTTTGAGGCTTCACATAAAACAAAAGAAGGAAAGATCATTCCAGTTGAGGCAAGTGCCCACATTTTCGATTTCAGAGGAAAAAAAGTCATGCTTTCTTTAGTCAGAGACATCTCAGAAAGAAAGAGAAGAGAAGAGGAACTTCAAAAATCATACAATCTCTATAGAATCCTATTTGAAACAACAGGAACTGCAAACCTACTTTTTGATGAAGAGGGGACAATACTTCTCTTTAATTCAAGAATGGAAAGCATTTCAGGTTTCAAGAAAGAAGATGTCGAAGGAAAGAGAAAATGGTTGGAATTTATACCGAAGCCGGAACTTGATATGATGATAGATTTTAATGAAATACGAAAAGAAGACCCCTCAAAGGTTCCTGTTCAATATGAAAGCAGATTCATTAGTAGTGATGGAAGAATTAGAGATATTATTCTCACTGTTAAAAGTGTCCCAGGAACTAAAAACTTTCTCGCTTCTTTAATTGATATAACCAAAAGAAAAAAAGTTGAAGATGAAATTAGCAAACAAAAAGATGAATTAAGTGATTTTGCCCACTTCATGGGTCACGATATTCGAAATAGCTTAACTGCAATTGAAGGGTATGTTGATCAACTAAAGGAAAAGTATGAAGACCTTTATTTTGAGAAAATTCTTCGAAGAACAAATTATGTAGGAAATCTATTAGAACATTCTATTGAACTAGCAGAAGCAGGAACTACAGTAGAGAAAAAAGATGAAGTTGATTTGGATAGACTAGTTGAGACAGTAGCTGATGTTATCATTCCAAAAAGAATTAAATTCAATAAAGACAGCTTGGGAACTATTAAAGGAGACAATGGTAAACTGTCTCAAGTTTTCAAAAATCTATTTGAAAATGCAATATTGCATGGGAAACCAGACAAATTAAGTGTCACTAAAATAGAAAACAAGGGTAAAGTAGTGTTTTCAATTAGTAATGATGGAAAGCTAATAGACGAGAAAATCATCAGTAAAGTATTTGATAGAGGTTATTCAACTAAAAAAGGTAGTACTGGATTAGGGCTTTCTATTGTTAAGAAAATTGTTGAAGGACATGGATGGAAAATTTCAATAGATACAAAAGAAAAACTAACGAATTTCAGAATAACAATCCCTAACAAGTAGAAGTCATTAGCTAGTATTTCTATTTTTTTCACTTGATTGTGGTTTGTCTTATTCTCTTGATGCTCTTTTGTTTTCTTTCTTCTCTTAAATTGCCATTTTAATAATCGAGACGTCAGTCAAAACAAGAGTTAGAATAGATAATCTAATCAGCATTTTCTTGAAGTTGACAAATCTCATAAAATCACATCAAAGAACTGAGAAAACATATCTCGAGAGATTTATTAACACTATTTCCTCACAATACATTAAAAAATTCAATGAATAGAATAATTTGAAAATTAATTACTTTCAAAAGAAGTCCGTAATAGATTCAATATCCCAATCAAAACTAAACATTGAATTAAAGCAAAACTTATCAAGCTTTTAGCATATCGGAACGTAGATAAGCACGCTTACTTGAAAAAAATTAAGATGAAGTGTTTTAAATGGTTGAAAATGGATTAAAAATCCAAAAAGAAAGTAGTAATATAGTTAGAATTATTCATATTGATGATGATGAAGATTTTCTTAACATTAGCAAAAATTACTTGCGAAGGCTAAGTAATGACTCTTTTGTGATTGATTCACAGGTTAATCCTGCAGAAGCTGTATCAAAAATAAAGGAAAACAAATTTGATCTTATTATTTGTGATTATCTTATGATAGACACAAATGGTTTGGAAATATTGAAGGAGTTAAAAAGACATAATATCGACACTCCTTTTGTTATCTTTTACAGGAAGAGGAAGGGAAGAAGTAGTTGTTGAAGCATTTACTCTAGGTGCTGCAGGATATGTTCTTAAAGGAGGAGAGGCTAAAAGTCAATTTATAGAACTCTACCATAAAATCATTGAAATAATAGATAGTTTGGAAACAAAAGAAGCATTACTTGCTAGCGAGATAAAATATAGAAATCTATTCGAAACAATTCCCGATGCTGTTTTTGTAGCAGATCCAATTACAAGAAAATTGATAGATTGCAATCAACAAGCAGAAAAATTGATAGGTAAAACTTATTACGACATCACGAAAATGAATGCAGATGACCTTCATCCACATGACCGCATAAAAAAGACAATGGAAGCTTTTAACGTCCATGCTTCTGGAAAAATATTCGTCTATGAATCTGAGATTTTAACAACTAATAATGAACGGATCCCAGTAAGTATAAGTTCTAATATTATTGAAACTAATGATGGGAGCTACCTCTTAGGAATATTCCGGGATATCTCAGAACAAAAAAATGCAGAGAATGAATTGATAAGATCACACAATCTCTATCAATCTATTTTCGAAATTAGTTCATCTGCAATATGTATCTTTGGCGAAGATACAATAATGAAAAGAGTAAATTCGCAGTTTGAACGAATAACTGGCTTCACCAAAGAGGAGGTAGAAGGAAAAATGAGTTGGACAAATCACATTCCTAATGTAGAATTACAAAGATTACTTGAATTGCATAAACAAAGAAGAATCGATCCTGAATCAGTACCAAAAGTATATGAGACAAAGTTCATTAATAAACAAGGAATCGAAGTTGACATTCTTCTATCAATTGATTTAATACCAGGAACTAGGGATTCTATAACAGCGCTAGAGGAGACTACTCAATAAACTAACAGAGAGAGAATTAGAAACTTAATAAAATGAACTTAGCTATTTTGTTCACATTATTTCTCAAAAGACAAAACTATAATAGCATCGATAAATAGCTTAGTAGAACTAGTTAATTTTCTCCCAACCTTATATAAATATAAATTTCGAAACCAACTGAATTATTTTTAAAGTTCTTTTTTTCAAATTGTTGGATCAGAAGGTTTCTGGAAATTTCTTCTTTAACAACTAAGACTAGACCCACCCATCACCCAAAATTAGCACGTAATTTATAGAATATTGCTTTTGACGATTGGAGACAATCTCCACTCGAAGCAAAGGTACTCCCTTCTTAATTAGAACTCCTTCTAATAAGTTACCTTCTGATAAGGGTATAATAGGAAAATGTAAGGCAGAGAGCTTCAGAGGTTCTAAAACGACTTTATACCTTCTTGTCACTTTGAATAACTTAGTTAACCATCTAGTAGATCCTTTGAATCATTGTCCAGAGGAAATTAAGGGTTTAATAAGCTCTACTGTTGTTATTCACCCGTATTTCGTATGTAAACACTACCTTCTAAAAAGGAAGGTTAAACAGATTATTTTTGAAAAAGTAATTGTCTCAACTACCTATATTTTTGAAAAACATTCTTTAAAAATATTAGTAACAATTATTAGCTTATTTATTGTTTCAAAGGTTCTTATTCAACAGATTATCACTTTCAAAATTTTTGAAAAAAGAGCGACAATTAACCTATCTCCCTATGTCGCTTGTCGCTCATTTATCATTTCAACTTCAGGAGGTCATTCAAATTGTTAGAAGTAAAAGATACAGCTCAACAGAATATTCATTCTTCCTTAACTACAGCTATCATTGCAGTAATTGAATCTTCTCATCATAAGCTTACTTGTGGGGAAATAGTGAAAGCCATTAAACAGCTTTATCCTGATTGTAAAGCTTCGAGTATTAGAAGAATATTAACAAGATTAACAACCAGCTCAAAATACTCTATAGCTAGAACAGAAACAAAACCATATCTCTACTATCATTTCAAACCTAAGCCTCTTGAACAGATCCCTTATGAGTTAGATTCCTTTTTCAATCCTGATGAACCTTTATTCATTCATCGAGTAATGATTATGATTCGAGCTGTCCCTGTAAGAAAAGATGAAAAATTAGATGTCCCCTTTTTAGAACTTAATCAACCTATCCGTTTTTCTTTTTACAAAGCTACTCAAAGTATCAGGATAGATCTCAAATGTAGTGGATGGAAGAAAGCTTTAGATTGTTATCAATTCCGCTCTTTGATTGTTGCAATTGATACGGTCTTACACTTGAAAAGTATAAAGAGCGATCATAATAAAATGCAGTTAGTAAATTTAGATTTGAACCAAGATTATGATTTTCAGAGAATAGCAGGAGCTAATTATATTAGTGTGCAAGCTTTTGAAAATATTCTTTTAACAGCTTACAATAAGAAAGAAGGACTACGAAAAGAAGTCCAATTAAGCCGTGTAGATATACCTGTTGATAGAATGATTAAACAGCTTGAAAGGAATGAGAGAGACTTAGGTATTGGGACTGTTTTCAATAAAATGAATACTGTACTTAAGCAATTTACAATCTCGAGCAATCAAAGTTTTTCTAAACTTAATTCTGTGTTAGATTACAATAGAAATGTGGTCCAACAGCTAGATAGTGATTATTATGAAAATCATAATTTATTAAGAAGAGTTGATAATAATGTCAATCAGCTAGCCCAATACCAGCTACAAACAGCAACTAATGATTTAATGCTACTGCAGAGAATGGACCATCAAGCTGATCTTATCCTGAATCATGATACAAATATGAAAAAAGAGAGTGAATTTCTAGCTGAGGAAATACAACTTCTCAAAGTAAGTAGAACTAACCAAGCTAGGAGTGACTCCTTACAGACAGAAATACTTAAACTACTTGCTGAAAAAAGCTATACTCTCCAGGACTTTATGACAACTTTACAATTAGATTATAATCGGATCTATTATCATATCAGGAAGCTAGTAGATTTAGGAAAAATAACAGCTCTCAAAGAAGAACGAGAAGGCAAAGGAGCTAGAAAGAAGATTTACAGAATAAAGGAAGGAAACTAAATGCAACCTGCTGCTAATTTAACTTACAAGGATCTACCAACAATTGAAAAAGCTAAAGCCAGCAATTGTTCTAGATGGAATTTTTATTCTAAAAAATGTCAGAAATGTAAATTTAAGCTGATTTGTTCGGACCAATGAGAAATAAAAGAATGGTTAGAATAACTTGATCAAGAAAACAGAAATTATTCCACGTGGAATAAAATATGAAATTGAGACTTCAAGCCTTTATAGTAAGCAGCTCTAAAGAGATTCATGTTTTATTGTGCTCTTTCTTAATTGCATTAAGGAAACGGTTATCGTGGGAAATAACGTATTCTCTCGGAGAACCAAAGCCCCAAGTCATAATTTATCCCTTATATTTTTTAATAGTCGGTTTAAAAGCCTTCTAATAAAGAATCCTCGGAATATTTTCTTATTCAATAACTTTTCTGTAGCCTTTTCTGTTTCATTGTGTTGCATTTACTCTCTCCCTGATTCATCAATTGCAACGATAATAGAATAAGTACACTTTTCAGAAATGGTTACAGTGTTGCATTTACTCTCTCCCTGATTCATCAATTGCAACACAGTAAGTTGTTCTCCAGAGCACAAGAAAGAAGATCCGTTGCATTTACTCTCTCCCTGATTCATCAATTGCAACAGATAATTTTCATCTAAATATACATCATAAGAGTAATCGTTGTTGCATTTACTCTCTCCCTGATTCATCAATTGCAACTATAGCTTCTTTAATCATATCTAGAGCTTCTTCTACTTTGTTGCATTTACTCTCTCCCTGATTCATCAATTGCAACTAACAGTATCCAAAATGGACACCATTACATCAGGTAGTTTAGATCATACCTGCATAGACAGATTGTCCACGTAGGTCAAAACAATACCATTATTATGTAATGGATCTAAATATCAAAATCCAGAATTTCCGTTTTGCTAGAAAATAGTTACTCGAAAATGAGTAATATAGTTCGAATTTGGGTAAATAAAGACAACTTTTCTACTATTTTCACTCCTTTTTCACCTAAATTATACAGTTTCCAGAAAAGCTTAAAACAACGATATTCACCATTGAAAAGGCTGAAACAAGAGATTATAAAACGGAATCCGAAACGTATACCCCACCTATTAGGTGTCCTATACGGAAAACGGAAATAATTTCCGACAATCTTTTCTTTAGATCCTTATCTCCGTACCACCCCTTTCTTTTCCTCTCGTCTCATGTCCCTTTCCCCTGCAAAACTCCCCCTATCAAACCAACAACAGAATATAGGTAAAAAAGAGGAGGCTTGAGACGATAAAATAGGGGGGTGATACAGTCTAACTAGTCTGAAACAACTGTTTGCTATCATGTAACATGCTTTATTACGATGGAATGCCGATGTTTTAAGATAAAACACTCTCTGATGATATATAGCCCCCCTATATATGCCATCTATATATTTCCCGATATATCGCACTTACACACTAGATAACGCACTCAAAACCCTCGCACAGTGTCTTAACCCCTCTTCCCTGCCAATCATCGCCCCACAAGAAAAAACTCTCGTCTTGGGTTCTCTTCCCTCTCGCCCAAAATCCCCGACACTGATCAACCAATAATAGATAAAAAGAAGGGGGGTTGAGACGATGAGCATTAACGAGACGCTTCTAACTACCATAATAATAAGTGCTATCCCTTTAGCTATGCTTCTATTTCTAGCTTTTATTGAATCAAAGTTCCCAACTAAAGAAAAAGTGTTTCCACGTGGAAACAAAGAGGATAGTATTATATTGTCACACTTAACAACATTCTGTGAAAAAACCGCCTCTACCCTCACAATTCAAATTAGTTATTTTTCTTAATCTCTTTGGAAATTGGTTTTCCTATAATATCTAGTAGAATAGCTGATAAATACAGAAGCACTTCCCTTTCGTACTTGGAAATACTTTTAGAAGATTTATCATCATAAACACGTGCATTCAAACCATTTGAAATTTCATTAACATAATAATCGAAACTTTCACGTAAATCTTTAAGCTTGAAAGTTGGTGATTTATTCTCTTTTGTTACATTCCTAAATTCTTTTTTTAAATAGTTAGAATATATATTTAGTAACTTAAAATAGAGAATCTCTCGTTTAGTTTCTATATCTAATCTATTACCAGATGCAGAATACCACAAATTTTTGTTGTCTATGTCATCTGCACATCTGAACCATGCTCGAGTGGTTTCACGCAATGATATTTTAAATGCTGCAATCTCTTCAATCAGCTTATTCTTGTTTTGAGTATCAATGTTTCTTCTTTGATATCTATGAACAATTATCCATGCTAAAATCCAACCTGTTATGACAATAATCAATCCAGAGAAAAGATCTGTTAGAAATTGATATGTATCTAAATACCCAAAGTAGTTTAGTAAAATTGTAAGTATAACTATACCTGTCAAAAAAAGCACGGTTAATATTAATTTCCACTTCCCTTTCACAAAATCCCAAATGGGTGAAAATCTTTCTTTGCATTTGTTCAATTTAACCATTTATTCTTGAGCCAATTATTTTAAAAACTACTGTAATACATCTTAGTTTCAACCAAGTTGAGACTAAATAGCAGTTTTTCGACTAATGAAATCTGTCATTGTTTTCTGTTTCTTCATTCTCTCATGTTCGAGCAATTCTTTCTTTTTCTGATCTATGAACCATTGCTTAATTTTTCTTTCAGGACCAACAACTGATTTAGGAATCCAAATACAAATCTCTGTCAAATTCTTAATCTTGGCAAAGAAAGCTTTCTCTGATTCATATTCTACAGCTGTTACCTGATAATCAGAATATTCACTCATCAGCTGTTAAACTAGTTTTAAGTATAAAAAAGCAAAACACAATTATAAGCGTTTAAGAATACTAGATGTATGTTTGCTGATATTTTAAATGAAAAAAGACTAAATTAGTTAGATGTTCTCTTTACAAGCAAAGATACTACTGGGAAAGATAAAAGCTCTGCAGGATGGATGATTGTTGATATTATTAATGAATTTAGAAAACAAAAAGATGATTACTTCTTAAAAATCCTAAAGGACACAACAGTCATCAATATTTTCAAATTGAACAAGAAAAAGAAGGAATTGGAAAAAGGCTTTGATGAAGTAACAAGTTTCTACAAATGGTTAGAAGAACGAGAAATGATTAAACTTAACTTAGCAAACATTATGCTAACAAAAGAACTTGAATCTTTAGCAATAGAGATAAGAACAATGAAAGAACGTGAAACAGCAATATTAGAGGTTTTAGCTTCATGGAGTGCGATAGTTCTATCAATAACTGCATTAGTAATTTCTATGATTTCTTTAAATCTGCGATAACTGAAATTACAGAAAATTCTAGACCTTCTCGTCCTTTGTTCTAAGTAGTTCACCTTCCAACAAGGAGATTTTATGTTATTTTAAAAAGAAAAAAGAGGGAATTTTGTTAGTTTTAGTGGTGTTGTTTTTCATGCTTTAACTGTTTTTTAGCTAGCTTAAGGTCCATGGCTCGTTTTGCATGTGTTTTTAGAGGTTCTCTTATATACACCAATCCTCCTAGCACAACTAGGGTAGCAAGAGTTATCATCTGGTCACAATATGCTAGAAACACAAATAGAGGGAATTCAAGCGTACAGACAATAATCATGTATAGTACATCTCTTTTCTTAGTTATCAAGTAAACAACAATGATAA
>DAOVER010000020.1 GCA_030668875.1 Candidatus Heimdallarchaeota archaeon | reverse complement strand
CATGAACTTATTCGCAACAACAAAAATCGTATCGTACCTATAGTCTTAATCGGTAATAAAGCTGATTTACGCGATTCCACTCCTTATTCTGTTCCTAAAGAATATGCTCAGGAGTACGCAGACCAACTTTCTGAATGGTCTGGTTTTTACGTTCCCTACATTGAAACCTCGGCTAAGACAGGTCTTAACGTTGATAAAGTTTTTAGTATTCTTACTGAAAATATCTCTAGTTACTTTAAAAGTTTGACTTTAGAAAATCTGAAATAATTTGGATTATTACACTTTTTCTACTATTTTTTTGTTTTATTCGCACAAAGGATTTATACTTCTCTTCTTATAGCTTTTCAAGCATTATGTGATGTTCATGATTGATTCTGATAATTTTCTCTCTTATCTCACGGATAATGGCTTTACTTTGTCCACAGGTGTTCCTTGCTCCTATTTCAAAGATCTACTATTAGCTCTTGAAAAGGACAATCGTTTCACCTATATCCCAGCTACTCGTGAGGATGAAGCAATAGGTCTTGCTTCTGGTTATTTTCTTGGTGGGGGTAGAGCTTTTCTTATTATACAAAATTCTGGTTTAGCTAATATTGGTGATGCTCTCACTTCCCTTGCTCAACTCTACCAAATCCCTCTCTTGGTTTTTGTGAGTTATAGAGGTCTTGAATCAGATAAAGACTCTCCTGAACATGTAGTTATGGGTGATGTTACGAAACCTGTTTTAGATGCTTACCAAATTCCTTATTGGACTATTCAAGAACATAACTGGAAAGATGTTCTTGATAATGCCCTTGAGGTTATGGAAGAGATAAAGAAACCTATCTGTATTCTTGTTAAGAAGGGGGTATTAGGTGAATGAAGGGTGCAGAAGTTATTTCCAAATTAAGTACTATTCTCGATGGAGAAGAATTAGTAGTCAGCTCTAATGGCAATGTTAGTCGGCAAGCATATCATCTCTTGCAAGGTGACCAGTTTTATATTCGAGGTAGCATGGGTCTTCCCGTTCCTATAGGATTAGGACTAGCTCTTGCTCAACCAAGAAGAACTGTGTTAGTTATCACAGGAGATGGTAATTTTCTCATGGGGTTGAGCGCTATGACTACTGTAGCATATATTAAACCTGATAATCTCAAAATCATCATTCTAGATAATGAACTCTACTCAACAACAGGAGGTCAAGAAACGGTGTCATCTGCTATTGACTTTAGTATTATGATTATTGGGATGGGCATTGATTCTGTCAAATCTTTTGATATGAGAGACGATGAGAATCTAATCACAGAAATGCTCAAAGACACTATACATAAACCAGGATTGAAAATCCTTCACCTTAAGGTTGAAGATGACACTATTAAGGTGGATGATATCCCTCAGCATCCCACTGTGATTAAAGACAATTTTGTGAAAAGGTTGTAATTTAACTTTCACATTTTAACCTGTTAGGGCTAACTCTAGATTGTTTATTTGCTAATCTCACTATCAGAATAGAAATAAGGTAAAAAGTAGCACTTAAATAATTTCTTAAAATTGTCAAACTAATGATTATCTTCATTCACTGTTTTGGCCAAATCCGTACCCTGACTAAAGAGAGGATGGTAGAGGTAATAACTAGTGATCAAGCAACCATTCCAAAAGCACTAGATGAGTTTGCAAAGATGTATGATGATGTAATGGAGAAGTTACTTTATAATGAAGGAAAATTACGTAGTTTCTATTCTATACAAGTTGATAAGAAACATGTTAAAAACGAAGATTTTGAAGACTATATTCTACAAGATGGTCAAACGATAGCTATAATTCCTTTCATCGCTGGAGGATGAACTACAGAGCATTCTTCTCTTTTGCTTCTGCTTTTGTGATGAACTTTTCAAATAGTTGACAGATGCGTATGTACTCATAACTTCCTTGTTGGTTTTCAGGATAGTTATCTTTCCATTCTGTATAATGTTTTTTCCACTCATCACCAGATTTAGCTTCAGACCCTTTAGATTGAAGTTCGAACTCATCATAAGTAACGATGATGTAATCCTTGCCATCTTCGTTTTGATAGACCTCGTACCCATCTTCATTAATATATCTAGGCTTTCTTTTTTCTAGTTTCAAGACCATTACCCCATTACTAAATGATTGAACACTTCTATATTTGAGGAAGCTATGAGATTATTTAAAGTGTTTCAATTAAAAAACTAAAGAAAAAAAGGAAGAAGGGGAAGCTAGCTCTATGGAAAATAGGTTTCAGGTAGATATTACGAAGGGGATCGTTCCTGATAAATAAGCTAGCTTCAGAAGTATATCTTCAAAACACTATTTAAACCCGAAAATTATCAAATGTGCAAATATACACTGCAAAAAAATGCAAAAAATCTTGTGTTTAATATTATTCTTTCAGTTTATCAGAAACTTCAAAACTAGCTTTTTCTTTTCTAGCTTTTCTATTTAAATTAAAGCCAATTATCGAAATTACAAAACTTGGTAAAGGCACTAAAACTTCAGCGGTAATAAAAGGGATTAGAAGGACTAATTTTGCATCTAAGATGACTAAACATGTTCCAAAACCAACAAATATAACAGAAAAAATAAACGATAAAAGTAAAAGTAATTTGGCGGATTTCATAGCATAGCATTTGAATGAGCAAAAGAATGTCTGCTTGGTGCTCCAGTGTGTATTAACTTCTGGTTTACCACAAACGACGCACTTGTCAACCATAGTATTCAAACACTTGTAAAACCTCTGCTTTATTAATTATTCTGTCAAGTTAGCTTCATTACTTTTTCTGGGTACAAATGGATAAGAAAGAGAAACTAATTTTATAACTTTTTTGTGAACTGAAACTATTGGTGTAAAATCCATTCTAATTAAGCAAACTTACTATTTTGCCAAACAGAGCTTGAGCATCTAACGAGACAATAGAACAATACAAACAAAGAAAATATGTCGTTGATAGATTAACATTTTGACATAGTAATATAAGAAAGTTCATATTTAATTCACAAACTTTAAATTAGCTTATGTTTTTTGTTAAGAGGTTATAATGCAATCAAATCAACCTACACAAAGAATTACTGCAATACACATCTTCAAAAAACATCCTCTGGGAATTGTTGCAATAGTTTTCTGGATTATAGCAGGCTTCATTGATGTTTTTGATATGCTAATAGTTCTTGCATCTGGGGAAATCTTAACTGGACTAATGGACATTTTAGTTGTAGCTGCTTTAGTCTGCTATCTTTTTGTGCCTACAATCGCTACAAAATCAAATTCGAAAAATCCTGTACAATTAGCTAAGACATTGTTTATTGTTTTTGCTTCATCAACAATAGTTGCTGATATAATATATGCGATCGTTGCTACATCAACTGGATATTACTTGACAGCCTTCTATTGGACAACTCTTGTATGTGATATTCTTCTAACTCTATTCACTGTTCTAGGAGTTTTTACAACTTTGAAAAATGTGGAAGATTTCAGCTCATTTGCAACAGTACATCGACCAGCTGTTGGATATCAACCTGTAACTAATCAAGGCACTAATATTCACACTGGGCACATCAATACACAACAACAAATTCCTGCCGATATTCCTGTTGCTAAACCAAATCAACAAGGAAATAGTTTTTGCATTCATTGTGGTGCAAAGCTAATTGGAGAGAAAAATTTCTGTGTTAATTGTGGAGAAAAACAAACTAATTAGGAAACTAAGTTTTTCTTCATTTTATTAATTTTTTCAGAAGAAAGATAGGATCTGACTAATTATTGTAACTAGAATTGAAGATAGGCTCATTTTTCTGTTTGAAATTCAATAAATATCCTTTGAAATCTCAAGCTTCCTTTTGTGGAGTTTTTATATTATAGTTAAGAGAGATAACTGAAAGTAAATGCCATGGATTAAGTTTGAAGAGGAAAATATGGGGGAGGAAGAAAAACAATTTAGCACACTATTAGAAGCGGGAGTCAGTACGATAACTGAATATCAGATTGACCCAGCAATTAAAATATTTAAGGAGATAAAAGAGCTCTATCCCGAAGAACCTCAAGCTTATTTTTATTTAGCAAATCTGCATACAATTAAGGATCAAAAAGTAGAAGCATTGAAGAATTATGAACTAGCGTGGAAGTTGGGAAAGAATAGCTTAACAAATAGTAACATCATCCCATATCAAGTCTTGTTTCTGTTAATATCAAAAGAAAAGAGATCTGAAGATGAACTCTCAAAGTGGGTGGAGAGAGCAGAATTATTTTACAATATCTACACGGAAGAAAAGAGGAAACTAGTAGATTTCACAAAACAAATGGTAGGAAAAAAAGAAGCTACAGAGAGTAAGATGACGGGAAACCAGAAAGTGACATGCTTATTCTAATCGAACATCTGAAGAAATATCTCAAACAAGAATAAAACTAACAGATATTTTATCCTTTCTTTTATTGTTTATTTTGTAGTAAAACACTTGAGAAGGAGGAAAAGAATACTGTAATTCTTAAGCTGTACTAGAATGTCTAAATATTCGAAAGTCTTTTTATATCAAAAAGCTATGTAGAGAGTGAGAAGAATGACAACCATTAAGTCAACAGAAAATGAGGAAGCATCTTTCTTCCTGAAGATTTTGAAGGATCATTTTCAGGAAATAACTGATTTGTACAAAGTCAAATATCTGGGTATTTTTGGTTCATACATCAGAAATGAGCAAAAAGATAACAGTGATCTTGATGTGTTGGTCGCTTTCTATAAAACTCCAAGCCTGTTTCAATATATTCGTTTAGAAAACTATCTAAGTGAATTATTACAAGTCAAAGTAGATTTAGTTATGAAAGAAGCCCTAAAACCCACTATAGGAAAACAAATTCTTGAGGAGGTTGTGGAAGTATGAACCCCAAACGTCAATATTTTGATTTTTTTAATGATATACTAGAATCTATTAAAAAGATTGAACAGTTCACAACAGGGATGAATTATAGTCAATTTGAAACTGACGATAAAACTTCATTCGCAGTTATTAGAGCACTTGAAATTATTGGAGAAGCAGCAAAAGCAATACCTAAGAAGATAAAAGAAAAACATCATGAACTACCTTGGAAAGAGATGGCTGGATTGAGAGATAAATTAATTCATGTATATTTCGGAGTTAATCTAGAGGTTGTATGGGAAACCATAGAAGAAGACATCCCGAAGTTAAAGCCAATAATAACACAAATTATTAGGGGAATGGATGAAAATCAGCAGGAGTAAAAACTTTTTCAAAATATCAATCAAGATAGTAACTTCTTTTTGTTTTAGAATTTTAAAAAGAAAGAGAAAATAAAAAGGAATATTATATTCTTTCTTTTACTGTTTATTTGTGCAGTAAAACACTTGTGAAGGAGGAAAAGGATACTGCAATTCTCAAGCTCTACTAGAATGTCTAAATATTCGAAAGTCTTTTTATATCAAAATGCGATGTAGAGAGTGAGAAGAATGACAACTGTTAAGCTTGAGAAATCTGAAGTTGAAGATTTGATCAACTATAAATTGAGAAATCTCCATAAAGAAATTCAGAAAATTCTAGATAAATGGAATGAAACTTCTATAGATCAATTCATAGATAAAGCTCGTAATGGTACTTTCGAGGAAGCTGAGAATGATGCAATTGATATTCGACAACTTGTTTTAGAGCAGAAGAAACTACAAGAATTGCAAGAAAAACTGTAGATGATTAACATGGATGCAGATGCAAAACCAATCACTGCTCTAAAATTAGTACAAAATTCATTTATACAAGAATAAAACTAAACAGACATTTTATCCCTTCTTTTTCTTACTAATTAATACAAACATCCTTAGAAAATCTATTAAGTGTCCAAAATTAGCTATTGCCATCATGGTATCATTTTTCCCAGAAGGCAAAGAAATCCCTGAGGAATTGATTTTTGATAATATCAAAATTAGACAATTGAAAGGTACTGATAATGAGCTTGACTATCAAGCAGTAATTGAAAGTGGCTTTAGACCTGAAGGGTTTCCTAAAGAAGAGAATCTTGAACAAATCTCTAGACATGAACGAGATCATAATGACAAAAAAGAATTTGCTTTTACGATATTGGATGCAAATGAAACCATTTGTTATGGTTGTTTATTTGTCAAACCACTGTCTCCTTTCTTAAAATTTGCATTCTTTAATGAAAGAGTGATAGAACAATTAGGAATTGCAGAAACGGATCCAGGTATTTCATTCTGGATTACACCAAGTGGATGGGAAATTGGTCTTTATGAGAAATTACTCAAGGAGCTAATTGCTTGGTTTGAAAAAGAATGGCCTTATGAGCATCTGTATTTCTTAGGCATGAGATCATCTCAAAAAGAGATAAAAGAGATAGAAAAAGTTAAAGAAAAACAAGTGTTTCTGTTTGAACTAGAAAGTCAACAATATGTTCTGTGGAAACTATTCTAAAATTCCCAATATATAAAAAATTATTTTGAATAAGTTATTATGTATTGAAAAGAAGGAATAAATAAGATTCTGGACCTACTAAGCAGAATAACATCTAAATGGGAAATTCTCTGATGCTTTTTCTCTTCAGGTTTAGAAAATGTCTCAAAGCAATGGTTTTCTACTGTTATCTTAGTACAGATGATTTATTACATGTGATCGTCTTCTTTGAATAAGATATAGTAAATATCTATTTTTCATAGGAATAGTTGGGTTTAAACAGTGAAAAAGGATAGAACAAATGACAAGAAAACAGTCAAAAGATTCATTCGTGTCAATTTTGCAAGATATCGGACAAATCTACTGTAAGAGGATGTTTTTCGGAACAATCTTTATATATTTATGAGAAAACAATCCTATTTGGTGAAATTAGATATGTCTAGATGTTTAATAGTTTATTATTCTCTTGGTGGAACAACCGAGCGCATTGCAAATAAAATCTCGGAAGGATTAGAAACTAAGGGCTATGAAGTGGATACATATAATATCAAGGATGGATCAGTTCCTCCTATTGATAATTATGATCTTTTGGGGATAGGCGCACCTGCGTATTTTTTTGCTTCTCCGTTTATTATAACGGATTATCTTAAATCATTACAGAAATTGAATATCCCATATTTTTCATTTGTTGTATACGGAGTTATTATAGGAGATGCTGGAAATCAGATAAGAAAGAAGCTTAACAAAAGGGGTGGAAAAGATGTAGGTTATTATAAATGCAATGGTGAAGGAAACTTCTTTGGATATATAAAACGCGGCGTTCAAACGTACCCATCTCATCCCGAAGATGAAGATTTAGAAGAAGCAAAGAATTTTGGTGAAAGCATTAAATCCAACATAGATGACGAAGGCTATAAACCTGAAGATTTTGATGAAAAACCTGGATTAATTTATCGTATTGAGCGTTTTACAACTCAAAAATGGTTTGTTCAAAAGTTTTATTATCGCTTTTTCAAGGTAAATAAATCTAAGTGCACAAAATGTGGAATTTGCGTAGATTCTTGTCCAACAAAAAACATAAGCATGGAAACTAATGAATTTCCAAAGTTTGGTAATAATTGTATTTCTTGTTTTAATTGTGAATTGAAATGCCCCGAGGAAGCAATTAAATCATGTATGGATTGGAAGATTTTTAGCCCATTTATGGCATATAATGTGCGAAAAATTCCAAAAATCCCTTCAATTGAAATGGTAAAAGTAAAATTAAATAAAGGAAAAATAGAAAGAATTGAATAGAATAATAGGATGAATGAGTAACCATATTGTAGAAAAGAGAGAGTTCAGATAAAATTAAAGAAAATTACAATAAAACAATTTTAGTTAGTATTATACTACTTTGAAGTAGGTTGGGAAATTTTCCTTAAATTCTTTTTACTTTGTAATAATTTAGTCGTTAATCAGTAGTAAAAATATATTCTGTGAAAACATTCTAAAATATTTATTTGAAATCTCTATCATTGGAAATGAGAAGTTAACTCTTATTAGTGTCTGAAGCATAAGTTTAGACATAAAGGGTGAAGATTTGAAAAAAAGATATTTCACTATCTGTATAATTATGATGTTTATTGTTTCTTTATCAAACACTCAAATAATATTATCTGAGAGCAGTCTTGAGAGAGACTATTGGCCGACTGATGGATGGCAACATTCCACTTTTGAAGAAGCAGGAATGAATGAAGAAAGAATTGTTGAAATGTTTGAATATATTGAAGAGAACAATTATGCGGTAGACAGTGTTCTCATAGTAAAAGACGGTTATCTGGTCGTTGAGGAGTATTTAACATTTAGTTCAGAAACGTTACATCCAGTATATTCAGTTACGAAGAGCTTCACTTCAACCCTGATAGGTAGAGCTATAGAAGAAGGATATATTGAGAGCGTAGATCAGAAAATTCTAGATTTCTTGAGACACATTGATGTGCCAAACATAGAAAATAAGGAAAACATAACCATCGAACATCTGTTAACCATGACTTCAGGAATTTCTTGGAATGAAGATATATCTTATTATGATTCTGCAAATACTTTCAGACAACTGGTTGATAGTTCTAATTGGGTTGAATTCGTACTTAATCAAGCGATGGAAGACGAACCAGGAAATACATGGAAATATAATTCGGGCGGATCACATCTCTTATCTGCTATCATTGAAAATGCAACAGGCATTTCCACACTTGGTTATGCAAGTACTCATATCTTTTCAAAACTTGGTTTCTCTAGTTATTTTTGGGAAGAAGATCCCCAAGATATTTGCTTCGGTTGAAGTGGCTTACAGCTATTGCCAAAAGATATGGCTAAACGCGGATATTTGTTTCTAAATAACGGTACATGGAATGATACTCAAATTGTTTCAGAGGAGTGGGTCAGTCAAGCTTCAGAAGGAAAAATCTATTTATCGGATAGAACAGATTATGGATATCAATGGTAGGTATTTCCCCTAATTGATGCCTACTTAGCTCTAGGTTGGGCAGGACAAATAATTATGGTTATTCCACAGCACGATATTGTTGCTGTGTTCACTTCAAGTTTAGATGAAAGCGATTTTCCATTTAGGGAATTAGCAGCTGATTATATAATTAAGGCGTCAGAAGAAGGTTATATTAATCGCACTTCAATCACATTAATTTCAATAATTTTTCCATTAAGTTTTTGCGCTTTAGTATTTGCTCTTAAGAAAAAACACTATAAAACCTAATAAGAATCATCTACAATTCTTTTAGAAAACTCAATTTTCGTGTAATCAGTATTGCCCACATATTGCGGTCATATAGCTCGTTATTTATAAAATAAGTAAACCAACGCATATGTTGCCTTACACTTAGACAATCATCTAAGTAATACTATTTTCCGACATAAATTCATAGATTGAGGAACGAACCTTTAGTAAGGCATATGTTTGTTACTTTTTTCCAAAAAATGCTAGAAAATGGAAAATCGTAACAAATCTTAAATAGTACGTGAGAAATCGTAAAACAAGCTCAATTTAGCTGGTGGATAAGCAAAATGAAAGCGAAAAAAATATTTGGTGTTATAATAGTATTAAGCGTAGTTGCTGTAATTGCGAGCACAGTTGCTCTAAACACATCCAACTTTGATAAAATTGAATATCAATTCATTGATAGTAAAGGAGTTCATACTTCTGAATACACTATCGATCTGGTTAGAGATCCAGTCAATGGGGAAATCGATCAACCTGTCGGACAAATCTACAAAGATCCAGTCAATGGAGAAATCGATCAACCTGTCGGACAAATATCTAATTAAAAAAAATAAAAAAAATCACGATCGCCAGAAAAACCCCACCCCCTTTCCTCAATTTCTCGGCGAGAAAGGAAAACCTTGGGTCTTAGAGAGGTCATAGACCCGCAACGGTTTTTCATTTGAGGTTAGGTGGTACATCCACCATAAATTGAACTTACAAGCAAGGGGTCAAACCGCGGATATCAATTATCCGTAAAACAAAATTCGAGGTCTAGTAAGAGTTCTGAAAATGAGGCAAATCGAAGTTTCCTCACCAGGTCTCTAAACATTTGTCTCTTATCAGATCTCCCTACTATTTCCAGTTTGCTTCTGGAAACACCTCTCATCAATAATCCAAGAACACAAATCGGAGAATAGAAAATGGATCAATTAAACATACTTGACAGAAAAATCTTATTGGTTTTGCAACACTATCCAGACGAAACTTTTTCCACATTAGCACAAAAGCTAAACATTTCGCCACAAACAATGATAAGGCGCGTCAATGCATTAAAAGAGAAAGGAATTCTATATCATCCCATCGCATCATTTGTTCCTGAGAGAATACATCTTACAAGATATCTTGTAACAATGAATATCTCAGAACTCCACCAGTTTACTCTCTTACAGATGGCACTTTCTTCTTTTGATTACATTAGAAGCTACAATCGTTTTTATGGAGAAAAATTTGGCATGGTTGCTGTATTTGATTTACCAGAAGAAGCTAAAGGTCTATTTATTAAATATCTAGACTATTTAGTTGAGCAAGAATATTGTGAGTCCTATACAGTCGATAAAGCAACTGGGTATAGGGTTAACAAACCTGAACCATTACCAAACTATACAAAAGATCCTGAAATATTCAATCTAGTCGCATATTGGCAAAAACGCGAAGAAAAGAGTGAAGACTTGCCTAGATTACCCTCTCCTGTAAAATTAGACTCTCTGGAACCACTCCACATACTACTTCTACGAGATCTTACTACCTATACTAAGAATGGTCACGAGATCGGTTTAAGAACTAAACAAACAGATCTCATACATCACTATAGACAATATTATCAACACCTAGGAAAGAAGATAAAGCTAACTGATACAGAAAGTTACTATTTCAATAATCTAAGCGAATTCTTTGATACACGTAATGAACATAATGTGAAAGTAGATTTTGGTCGTAAATACTACAATGTTGTTCGCAACCATCTTATCACCAACCCCAGATGGAATTTCAGTAGAAAACTCTTTGAACAACATGTTACTCGAGCATTTCTCATAAGAAATGTCCCTAATAAGGAAAAAGCGCAATTGTTTAGACTTCTGCATGAAGAAGATCCACCCTTCCAAACAGGCTTTGAGCTTCTAAACGATGGCATTTTCTTGAGATTTACTATTCCACCTTATTACGATACAAAATTGAATTATATCATTTGGAATACTTTCAAAGACTATACCATTAGCTCACTCGACTTCTTTGGCAAACACGGTATGTGGTGGCCTTTCTATATGGAAAACTTCAGTTGGGACACCAAATACTGGAAAATAGATGAAGATTGGTTATACAATAACGTTTTAGCTAGCATTGATAAGAAACTAAAGAATAATAGTTTTGGAGAGATTCAGCTAAATAAGCATCTTCCTTCTGAATATGGAAGTAACAATGGAAACGGAAACGGAAACGGATCATATCTGTATAAACACATTAGTAATGGAAATACAACTGCAACCACACCATAAGATGGGAAAAGTGTAATTCCCCAAATTTACACTTCATTGGAAAAACTGCTTAGCTGTTGAGCTTCATCCACCAGCTCCACCAGCTAAATAACAAGCAGAGTAAATCCCCAAATTTGCTCTCTATTAAAAAAACAGTTCAAGCAGAACAACCACTTTATGGTAAGTAGACACACCTATGGTTAGAAGGTTCAACAGTTGAAAATAATTTGTTGGGATTATTGTCTACCATCTTACTCGTTTTTCATCATACTTCATGTTTCTTTCTTTCAAAAGTTGTTAGTAACATTTTTTGAAAACTTAATATAACGGATACTTCTTTTAAATTATTTTATGATAGTAGCTAATTTTTCCCATGATAATCATTAAATAGCATAGTACCTAATAGATATAGGATAGTTAATGGAAAACAAGAAAATCGTCATATTCGATGAAAAAGAATCAACACTAATTTCCTCTTTACTTGATGGAACTATTGAAGCTAGTGATTTTCGTTTATCCATTGGTCATTTCTCTAAAACGAAAGTTGCAGATCTCTTCGGTTCCAGTTTTCCCAAGTTCTCTTCTGGAGTGAAATCAAAGATTACAGACACCTTTAATAGATACTTTTTTAGCAATAATAAAATCAACTCTAATGAATTTTGGCGATTTGTGAATTACAGGAATTTCTGGGCGGAATTGAGAAAGTTGCATGATGTCATATATTCTCGAGATATGACTTTAAGCAACGTTATCAAGTATTTTGAGCAAACGTTTTACAGTACATGCTATGGATTAAATTTAAGCTTTTTAGAAAAAAAGATAATTGAAATTCTTGGGGAAACTCCTTCTTTCTTTTATAACCAACTAGCTAAGGATTTGGGCATCTCCGAGAAAAAGGTTAGTTTGACATTAAAACACCTGAATTCTCGTGGCATTTATCTAGGTAGTTTGATTTCCTACAGGTCACTTAATTTACATGAATTTTTCGCTTTTAATCGCTCTATTGATTTTGGAGATAATACCATACCTATTGATAGTTATCAGCTCTTTCCGGAGTTGAAAATCACTCATGGGATAATGACGCGAAAAAAACATGGTCCTTCTTTCTACTATGTTAAAGAAAAGAAAAAGTACTTTAACCCTGACATCTTGAACAAAGGAATATCAGTTCACAATTGGAAGAAACAACCCCTTATCAAGCAAAAGAAGCTCTCTGATTCTGTTAGAGTCACTGGACTAAGAACTGTTTCTTCAGAAAAACAACCTTATCTATCTCATCTCTTACGTAATTGTGAACTTGATTTCAAACGACCCGACATCAAAACCATTGCAGAATCACACGATGTTTCAGCTAGAACATTGTTTAGGCTAAAATCCAGATTAGTTGAAGATAAAATCATCCGACCTTGCATGGTTGTAGAAAATCCCGATTTACTTCAAGTGGTAATAGTATCTAAATCTGAATTAGTGGAATTTTACAAAAAAGTTCCTTTTATTAGAACCTATCAGATTTATGATGATTTTGGGGATACTAGTTGGCTTTCCTTTCTTTCTATCTTTGTGTCAGATTTCAAATATATCTATTCACGACTAAAGAGTTCTGCAGATATTTACCAAGTAATTGAACATGATAATCTAAAAGATGGCAATGGCAGAGATTTTTCAAGCTCTGTATCAGGTAGAGGTGGAGGACTATCTCCTTATCCCAGAGATCCAGGTAATGATATGACTGGAGCAGCAGCAAGCATGCCTAGAAGATATAAAGAGAAAAGAGATTAAAAAATACTATTATCTTTTTTTTCTTTTTATGTTCTATAGAGGGAAAATTAATTGTGTTTATATCGTCTAAATAATCTCTTCCACAAACCTACTTTTTCTCCTAGATTAATCATTCCCATAGGTTTGGTTTTTACTACTCCTATGTCTTGTAATATTTGATTTGAAGCTTTGTAATTAAGGAAAAATAAGAAGAAGAAAAATTATACAAGTATCTCACTTGTTTTTATTAATGATTTACCCTCTGTTTCCTTCTCTGAAATATGATGATAGGAAGTATGACAATTGCTAACAAAAATGACCAAGTATAGCTGGTTGAAGCTGGATCAGTTATAGTTACAAATATTGTGCTTGTTGCAGTATTGTCAGCCATATCACTTGCAATAAGAGTGCAGTTGTACTCTCCAACATATTGATAATCCCAAATTAATGAAACATTATCTCCATCTTGCCAGTAGGTATCTGAGCCTAGCAAACCATTTGTATAAATTTGATATCTGTAAGGATCATCATCTACTAATAGCCACCAGATACAATTTCCTGTTGTATTGAATTCCATTATTAAGTGATCAGTGCTTGCTGTTATTTGAGGACCGTCAGTTACATCTGCTTGTGATGTATGGGGAGTAATATTCAATGTACTTAGTGTTAGAATAAATAAAAATATTATAGGGATAGTTTTTTTTCTAGATAACATAAATATTCATCGTTTTTCCCTATTTTAAGATTTATGGAATGAATTTGATTGTTCAATGAATTTTTAGATCTTCTTCCTTGCTTTTTTCCATGCTATGAAATAACTTGCAATGAATATACTAAGTAAACCAAACCGTATACTTTGAAAAATTACAAATTGAGTAATACTAGTATCTACAGCTCCTTGAAGAAATAAGACTAGTTCTCCTACAAAATATAATATAACAACTGGCATTGCAGTAAGCAACAGTAACATCCTTCTTTCCACAGGTTTTCTATCTCCCCATATCAACAATGCTGTCCAACCCCACATCAAAGTCATTCCAGCAACCAGCATGTATCTGTTTTCAAGATTAGCATCAGGGAAATCCATCCCTATGTTTAATTTAAAAATACATATAATGTCATTGATATTGCAACTTACAAATCCAGTATTGCTCCAATCCAGTAAGCAAAACGGATAAATATGATTCCTTTGTCCAATTTCTCTTTCAATAAAATCACATAATATTAACGAACCCTTCTTTATAATATTTTGTGGTGCTTAAATAGTTTCGTTAAACACTCACTACTGAAAGTAATATGTCAAGCTTCTGGGATTATCCTGAAGAGGCACGGGAAGCCTCGAAAGATTCTTTTGAAAATAGAGTTGAGTTAATACTTAAAGAACATGAAACTATTCATCTTGATGATCTTCTTAAGAAAATGTGGGGTGGATATAATCTCCTTACTAATTTTCAAGGTATTTTGGAAGGTCTTAATCATCTTATAAATGATGGTAAAATCATCATGAAAGATAAAATAATTTCTCTTGCTACTATTACTGTTTTTGAAGATGGAGAGTTTAAAGAAAAAGCTGTTTGGGATCTTCTCCATCGAGAGGAAGAAATTGAAGAGAAAAAAGAGGTCATTCGTCGCTATAACCAAATAAACAGTTTTGCTTGAACAAACTTATTTCTGAACAAACGCTTGATAAAGATGTAGTATGCTTGATATTTCTTCTCTCTCAGCTGTTACTTTGTAACTTTTCTCAACTTTAGAAAATCCGTAATTTTCTATTTCCTTTCCCTTCAATAAAGGTAGGCTCAGGAGATAATTGTAAGAACGTTTCTTTATTGTAATCGTTCCCCTTAGAGTATTAATGCTTGCTTTTCTGTAAAACGAATGGAATTTCACTTCACCATATTTTCTCCAAACATTTACTTTTTTTCCTGAACTAAATATCATTGTTTTTGACAGTAAGTGGATTGGAGGTAGGATGATCAATATTGCTGAAGACACTATAAATGTGGTAAAATTCCATATTTCAAAACTTATTCTTGCTGAACTTCTAGTCCCACTAGAATCTCCAGTTGTTATTGTTACTACTCCTCCATCGGATTTAACAGCTATTGATACTGACATGATAAAAATTATTGCTGATATAATCATCACAGATATGAACACTTTCTTTCTAGAATACATTTTATTATTTCTGTTTTGTGAAAACATGTTTCTAGTATTCAATTCTTTTACCTCAAGACATCTTCTATTACTTCGAAATATTTCTCTCCATATTTTTGCGCCAAATCTATCATTTTTTTAGGAGAGGATTTTCGTGATTTAATCTTATACTTGCTACTTTTGGTGTGAGTTTATCCAGGAATATCAAATCTCTTTCTTGAAGGTCATCTAATATTCCTCTGTATATCGTTCGCGCTTTTAGAGAATAACCCAGCAGCATTGATAGTTGTGTTGCTGTTACCGCTTTAGGGTATTGATGTGCTAATACTAAGATTGCTCTAATCTTATTTGATCCAAGGGTACTCAGTAGAAGCAGTAGATCATAGTTATGTTTCTCTGCATTCATATGTGTAAATGATGCTATTCCTAGCGCACTTATAACCTTTTATTAAGCATGTTTTTTGTGTTTATATAGTGTGATGTAGATTGTACGTTGAAGGATTGTAGCTATGCACCAGTTCCATGGTGATCCTCGCGGTTACATCCAACAACCATCCAAAGCGAACCGTAAGCATCTTTGTAGAAGATGTGGGCGGTGTAGGGGGGTATGTGGCATTCCCATGATGTGCTTCTGGCACTTCTAAAGAATTTCGTACAAAATTCATGTCATAACTTCTTTTACTAGATTATAGTCATTATTGTGTATTAACATACACACATTTCTTCAAAGGATACAAGGGTTAGCTTTAAAATTTACTATACTTAAGGGAGTTTTAATGGCGTCTAACCTTCTGGAATTTTGGATCAAAATAGGACAGATAGTCATTATCTTAATCATACTCAGCTATTTTGGTTACAGGCGATTCCATGATAAGATCAGAGGGTTTGACTGGTTTATAGGCCTTTTTTCTTTTGCTATAGTACAATCATTAATTGAGATTGCACTTTTCTTCCCTAGTGAATATGGTTCTTTGGATAGTAATAGTGCCATACAAGAGATACATATTATTCCTTATGCAATTGGATTGTTCTTTCTATTTCTTTATACTGAACTCATCAAAAATAGCAGACCTAATCCCTGGCATCTTAGTATCGCTAGTCTTCTTCTTGGTGGTTATTTAGCATTATACTTCATTGAGCTTGGATTTAATCTAGAACTCGATTTTCTGCCTGAATACAGAATTTACAGAGTTATTTTCAATATTTTCCAAGCTTTTGTTTTAGCTCAAGCTTTCTTTGTCTTCTTGATGGACGCGATAAAACTTGAGTATAAGAGATTGAAAAGAATTAGTATTGTTATAGCATCTTCTATGGGTGTAGCTCTTCTATTCTCCGTCGCAAAGATTTTTGAGAGATGGACCATTCAGATTAACCCAAGTTTGCAATTCTACGGAGCAATACCACTTGGAATACTTTTTGGAGTTACAGCTATTGCTTTCATAGCTAATCCGTTTTTTGTTTATATTACACCAACAAAGTTTAATAAACTCATAGTTTTAGATGAATCGGGCATTCTACTCTATTCAGTTCGAATAGAGAGAGGAGAACCGAAGATAATTGAAGATACACTTCTAACAGGAACTGTTTCCGCTCTTAGGACAATCTTAGCTGAGACAACAGGTGCTCGAACAGATTTACGAAAAATCAGTTTTAGAGACAAGAAGATGATAGTTGTTGAAGATCTAAAAAAGAAAGTGTCAACAATTGTTATTAGTGACAGTGATTCGTATATTTTGCAATTAGCGGTAAAACATTTCAATAGAGATTTTTGTAAACAATTTGGTTCTATTTTGGAAAACTTCGACGGTTCAATTAGCTCTTTTTCTGACGCAACAGACATAGTTCGCAGAGTGTTTCCTTTCGTCCCTCCAGAGGAGATTATTGTAGAATAGTTTCAGTGAGGTTACTTTTTTCTTGGGGTTTTTATACCCAATTCTCGAAGTATCAAATAGTGATATGTCCCCCCATAACACTGCTGACACATTGTGTCAGGATAATCCACCAGCAGAGCTTTACTAGGAGGGGTTAAATACCCTTCCACTCTATTATCTCCTTAAATCTACTTTTCAAAAGGAAAAATATAATTCTCAAGTTTTAGATCATCTCTCATATAAATTAAATCCTCTTGAATACTCTTGTTGATGGGAACACCTTTTTCTCTGACCAATTTCTCAGCTTCGAATTCTTTTTCTCCTGCTGTATATATCCTCTCTTCACCAGGAGCAATCTCAGATTTTCTTAGTTTTCTACATATTGCTCCAGCAACAGCTTTGAAAACATCTAGACCAAGAAAATGTTCAGGATCTATTGCTATGAAGAAATGCCCTACATGGAAGTGTGTGTTATTCCCCTCATTGTCTAATCCTGATAGTTCTTTCAAGAATTTTCCATCTTGTAGTGCTGCAGAAAGTATCTCTACAACTGTAGAATAACCATATCCTTTATGACCAGACAGCGATTCTCCAACTCCCCCTAGCGGTAGTAAAGCCGCTTCTTGGCTAACAAAATCTTTCAACAGCTGTTCTGCATCGGTTTTAGATTTACCATCTTTTCCTATTACTAGTCCATCAGCTAGAGCCTCGCCTGTTCTTGCACTTAGTTCTACCTTCCCTCTTTGAATGATCGATGTTGCACAATCTAGAACAAATGGAAATTCTTCATTTGTTGGAAAACCAAAAGTCAGAGGGTTAGTGCCTAACATAGGTTCAACACCAAAAGTTGGAGCAACAGCTGGACGAGCATTAGTTCCAGTTATTCCAATACATCCTTCTTTTATTGCCATTAAGGGATAATATCCTGCTATACCGTAATGAGTGCTATTTCTTACAACTGCCATTCCTAGTCCATATTTCTTTGCTTTTTCTATAGCTAGTTTCATAGCATTGTATGATATAAAATGCCCATTTCCATGGTTTCCATCTATGACTACAGCTGCATCCTGATCCTTGACAATCTCAAACTTGCTTATTTTATGTTGCCCTCCTTTAACTCTCACATAGTAATATCTGAGACGCTGTACTCCATGAGACCTTATTCCTCTAAGATCAGATTCAATCAATATATCTGCACTCACTTGAGCTTCTTCATTAGGGTAACCTAACCCTACAAAAACATCCTTCATAAAATTATGAAGTGCTTCAACAGGAACATACTCTTCTGCTGTCATTTTTACCAATAATTTTACCAATATTTCTTCAGTCTTAAATTTTGTCTAATCTATTGTTTTCTAAAGAACTAGAATAGTGTTTCAAAAAACTTTAAAGTGTTTAAAAAGAGTTTGTCTTCATGTATCCAGTTGAAAAATTCACCAACTTACCAAAACATCAAGCTCTTATCGATAAAGCAGTTGAGGTTCTGAAACAAGATTCTAGGGTAAAAGGTATTTACATCTCTGGTTCAAAAAAAGCAGATGAATTTTCAGATATAGATTGTGGTATACTTTGCACAGCAGAAGACTTTGATTCTTTGAAAAAAGATAGATTAGAAACTGCTAAGAAAATAGGTGAAATCAAAGCTGAATCTATGTCAGGTTTCCCCTCAGTTTATGTTGTTTTCTATGAATCTGATGAGATAAAATTTGATTTCTCTTGGGAAGTTTTACCAAAGAAGATTAGACCAGATCATGCATATATAACTAATCTTTACGACCCTGAAGGTCACATAGCAGCTATGATAGAGAAAGCTTGGCAAATGGATTGGGATATCAATGAGGAGGAATTAGGACACTATATAAAACATTTTCATATTGGTCTCAGTTATACTGTTTTGAAGCTAGCTAGAGGAGAATTATGGGCTGCTTACGATTGTGTAGACTACTACAGAAAATATTTGGTCAAATTTGAAGATATGCTAGCTCAAAGAAAACCGGAAAGTTATCGCAGATTAGAGCAAAAACTTGATAAGAAGAAAATAAATTTGCTCGAAAAAGCTATTCCTAAAGATTTGTCTGTAAAGGAACTTTTCAGAACAATTGATGTTATATTGGAGTATTTTGACATTTATCTAAAAGAGAGAATCAGAATATTGGACCTATATCCTGATGAACAAGCAAAACGGATGCTAGAGTATTATCAAAGGAAAAAGAAAGAGATTTTGCATCTCGATTAAAATATAAGTAAATTCCAATAAATCGGGAATATAATGTATAAAATACTAAACACTGTCAATACAGAGTATTGCATCCTTGTCATTAGATTCCAATAAGGTTTCTTTTCTAGGTTAAATACACCAAACCAAGCAAAGAATGTGAGCACTATATTGCCAATAATGAACGCAATTGATAAATAAGGTAAGAAAAGTATGCTTTGAAAAGCTGTTGCTGTTTCAGTGCTTAAGACTATAGTCTCGTGATTAATCTTCATCAATAAGCTGATAGTTACTATTGCAGTAGTTAAAATGCCGATATACCATATTTTTGGTATCGAAAGAATGATTTTACCTCTTTTCTTACCCTTTTTCCATCTAAAGAAAGAATCTATTCCCCACATTGACAGGGATATCAAGGATATAGTTCCCATTAATATTAATAACCCTAATTGTAAATTCGTATTAACATAAGAAGTATGGATTTTTTCATAGGTTGTTAGAGCTGTGTTCCAGTTTGTATACATGTGAGTTATTTGTTCATTCTCATCTGTTTTAAAGAACAAGGATAAATCCATAGTTCCCGTTTGTTCAACAAAGAAATAAGGAGCGATTTCAACAAAATTAATATCATCTAATCCAGCAATTTTCAGATATCCCTTACCTACACTAATATTCACAGAATAGTATTGTGACCAGAATAAGACATCTAACCCATTTTTTTCACTATAATATCTTCTTGTGCTAACATAAGTTCCTGAAAACATACTTGCTCTCTGTTTATAGTTTTCTACAGGTTCTACTACTCTATTAAAATAGTAAAAACTTTCCAATAAACCTGAGATAAATCTACTCATCCCAAGAATGCCTGATCGACTATTATAAGAGATAAACAAGCCACAGTTTTCTTCTGGGAAAAGCATCATACTACTATGAAAGAAAATTGTATCTCCCCCGTGTCCAACAATATGAGCATTTCTATAATCTGCTTCATATAAACCTAAACCAACTCCAGGCAAATCAGGATGAACAGAATATTGATCTGAAAACATATCTTGAACAGAATTTTCTTCCAAAATGGTTACATTGTTATATGTCCCATTATTGAGGAGCATCATCATGAACTTTGCCATATCTGTTGCTGTAGACGTAAAACCACCAGCGGGATAAAGAGAGAAATATTCATAGAACCCAGGATGTTCAGTATCATAATACGCTGATGACATATCTTCTTGAAATTCTAGAGATAGTTGTTGTCTACATGTTGTGCTATTCATTCCAAGAGGTAAAGTAATATTGTCCTCTATGTAATTAAAGAACGTTTTTCCAGAAATTTCTTGTACAATGTAGCCCACTAGAGCACTCCCATAATTAGAATATCCTGTCAATTTTCCTGGAGGTCTTACTCTATCAGGTATATTTGTAATCAAATCCTCTTCAAGTGATAACATATCCTCATATGATTCATATAACACGGACGATGTTGACACATCAAAACCAGCTGTATGCGTTAACAGATGTCGTAAGGTGATGGGCTCAGCAAAAGTATCAGGAATTTTAAAAACTGTTAAATATGAATTAACATCTACATCTAAATCCAATAGTCCTAACTCTACAAGTTGCATCGTTGCAATAGCTGTAAATGTTTTGGAAATAGATCCTAATCGAAAAAGAGTTTCTTCCACTACCACAGGAGATGCAAAACCAAAATCTTTGTATCCAAATCCTTTAGCTAAGGTCATTTCTCCATCCTGAACAACAGAAACAGTCACTCCTGCTATGTTATAATCTTCAATTTCTTGTCTAATTTCACTATTAATATAATCTTCCAAATATGCTAAAATAGGAATATCATGTAAAGCTGAATCTTTATTTATTTCCTCATCTAAATTTGCTAAAACTGACGTATTGTTTACTACGCTAATGTTTAATGTATTCACTGTTAGTGAGATAATCACTAAACCACTTAACAATAAAATGAATTTTCTTGACTTATTTATCATTTCTCTACCCCAAAGAAAGTTTCATTCTTAAACTAATTCTTTTCTAGACTTAGACATATATAAACAAAACTGAAAGAAGACATTTTGCCACTAAACCTTGTAACACATTTCCTTTATAAGTGCTTAAGACATACCATGCTTTGAATAAATATCGTTAAAAACACTAGATAAAATTTCACCTACTTACCAAGTTTAAGGAAAAATAGAAATGACCAAAATTGTAGAGAAACCAGCTTTGACTGCATTTGTACTTTGTTTGACAGTGTTTAGTTTGTTATTCTCCACAAATGTATCTTCACAAAATTATATCTCTGAAGAGGTTTCTAATTGGGAAACAACCGATTGTTATGACATTTGCCTTCAAGACGATTATGCCTTTGTTTCTTCTATTAATGGTTTATTAGTAATTGATATTAGTAATCCAGAGGAACCTGTTATGGTAAGTCAAATAGAACTAACAAATGGTTCTTATGGTGTTGATGTGGAAAATAATTTCGCATATATTGCAGCTGATTATGGAGGTCTAGTAATTGCAGATGTAAGCAATCCAATAGATCCTTATATTGTTAGTCAGTACCAGATAGAAGGGGATATAGCACTTAAAGTGATGGTTTGTGGTTCTTTTGTATATGTAAATTTTCTAGTTAGTGGAGTGCACATTTTAGATATAAGTAACCCTCTCAATCCGATTCATGTAGTTAATTATTCAAGAGGTTATGGTAGAGACATGAAAATTCAAGATGATATCTTATTTTTCTGCACTCCAAGAGATGGATTAAGGATTATCGATATTTCTAACAAGAGATATCCATCACTAATATGCTTAGCACCTGATTCTATAGAAGCATATGATGCCTTCATCAGTGATGATTTTCTATACTTAGCAAGGTTTGATCGGGGAATTTCAATTTATGATATTTCTGACCCATATTCTCCCATTCTTACTGATTCATATTTTAACAAAGATGGAGGAGAAGCTACAGGGATCTTTGAAAAAGATGGACTTCTTTATGTAGCGGATAGATATTCTATTGAACTTTTTAATGTAACAAATCCTTATGACATCAATAGGATAATTGTGTTCGATGACTCACATGTAATCTATACACATGATTTAATCATTGATGATGAAAATGTGTTTGTAGTTCAGAATGGAGGATTGTTTATTGTGAAATTCACCATAACCCATCAACCTTCAGAATTGTATTATTTATCTGTGACTCTACCATCTATAGGAGCTATAGTTGTTATCTGTACCATTTCTTTCTTCGTTATAAAAAGAATTATTAGAAAACGAAAACTAGCTAAATGGCCTTTAGTTTTCAGACCGAGAATAATATAGTATTTCTCTCCCTTGCACTAATTTACTTCTGCATTTCTAGTTGATTTACTAACCAACCGAATGATTCCATTATCCCTCCACCATAAAGGATACTGCAATCAAAAACTGAGAAGGTTCTCCCTAGAAATTGATTATGTAAATCTAACATTTGAACAAGTAATGGTGCGTCTATTGATCCGGGTAAATCTTGCTTATTTGCCATTATAAGAACAGGAACTCCATCTAGGTGAGCGTTATCGAAAACATGTCGTTTAAGTATATCTCTTGCTTCAGGCAATCTCTCATAATCTGCTGCATCTATAACAAAAATAATTGCAGAACTTCCCTGATAGTGAGATTCCCATAGGAATCGGAAATTTTTTTGTCCTGCTACATCGATTGTTGTAATCGTCCACCCTTCCACACTAAAAGTATCTATATTTTGACCAATTGTTGGAACGGTGTTATCTTGAAATTCCCCGTATCTCAGATATCTCGATAAAGTTGTTTTTCCCGCAGCATCTAAGCCCAATATTAATATCTTTGCTTTATTAACGCTTTTTACTTTGTTTCGTAATCTTAAGAAACTCATCTTGTTCTTACCCCTTTTTCTTTCTGAATTTTGTTTGAAAAATCATCAGTATAATCCAATATACTGTCAACATGATTTTTACCCCTATATTGTGTAGTTTCTAAGCAGTTTAAAAATATTATTTAACCAGCAATTGTTTTTCTACCTAAAATGCCCCCTAAGTAAGGCAATACCACATAATTCTATACTTTTAGAAAAGTAAAAAAAAGAGAAAAGAAAGCAAATAAAATTACTGGTGTTTCTTCACTAAATCAATAAAGTCTGGTAAATCCATTCCAAGTTCTTTTAATTTTTCAGGTGTGGGGACACCTTTATCTGTCCAACCACGTCTCATATAGACTGCGTTCTTTAGTTTCTCATATCTTGCTTCTCTGAGTTTTCTTAATTCTTTCATTTTTTCTTCAGTTGAAAGATTTGTTACATCAATTCCAGCTTCTTCTTTGAGTTGTTTCAGATAATATTCTTCTTCTCTGGATAAGTATTCTTCTTCAGTAACGGGTCCCATAGCTCGATAAGGGATAGAATCTAAATCGCGGTATGTTACACCTTCTGGTATTAGAAGTAAATTAATTGATCTTTGGAAGTTGTAAACCCTTTCACTCATAATGATATAGTCAACCGAATTAATATTTTTTCCAGTGACAGCATTATAGTATTCCACGTAGTTTAGAACATGTTCTGGTATTTTTGCAGGATCAGCTAAATCATCAGGTACTTTCATACCTTCTTTTTCTATTGCTCCTGTGGCAAATTCTCTGTTATCTTCTGGCACAATATCATTCCATGGAAGTTTACATAGTCCTAGAAGTCCGAATGATGTTCTCCACATTGGGAACCACCAGAGTGCATTAGCTTTTTGTTCAAAAGTAGGCATGTTGTTTCTAACCATATCTTCGAAAATCAACCATGCTTCATCATGTTGAGGTCCTTTCAATGCAAAACCATAACCCCCTTGCTGAGCAAGACTTTCCTTCGTTATGTATTCACTGAATTCTAATCCCTTAGACTCCATTCCAATGTCGTGTACTAGTTGTGCTTCTTCGTCAGAGAGGTTATATTCTTCCACAAAATACTTCTTGAGTTTCTTAACACCCATTCCAACTACTTTACCAAAACCTTCAGCTCTAGCTATTTGGTGAATGAGTTCCAAAGCAGCATCAGAATTACTCCAAGAGAGATCTAATCCGCCAGTTCTTTCTTTGTTAAGAATACCATATTCATAAAGCTCCATTAGAAAAGCTATTCCAGTTCCAATACTTATCGTATCCAAACCATAATTATCACAGTAGAAGTTAACTTCCAAAACAACATCAGGATCATCTACATACCAATTACTTCCCACACCAGCGAGAGTTTCATATTCAGGACCATCTATTGAGACTTTTTGTCCTTTGTATGGACCTGTTTTACACTCAAAATTACTGACACCATGACTGCATCCTACTGCACAACCTTTCCAGCAAGGATCTGGACCTTTGTTGAATTTTGCTCGGTATACTTCCTTGCCTATATTCTCATGATTATCAAATCTACCATACTTGAAATTCTTAGTTGGTAGCAAATCAAATTCATTCATAATAGGAACTAAATGTACCGTTCCTATAGCTCGCATTTCATTTTGCTTTGGATCTAATTCTATCATTTCACTCGTATGTTTTCTCCCTACTTTCTTTACCGCTTCTAAATCAGCAGGATTATTTCCTTGGGTTCTGACATTCCTTTTCTTAACAACAATTGCTTTAATTTTCTTATTTCTCAGAATTGTACCTGTTCCTCCTCTTCCTGCTTGCTTATATCTAACGTACTTTCGTTTTAGATCAAACCAACTGAAGTTCAAACAACCAAAATAAGCATTTTCAGCTCCAGGTCCAGCTGACACAACAGATATCTCTCTTTTGTCTCTTTCATCGTCAGCATATTTTTCTGTTAAAATGGTTCCAATTTTATAAGTCTCAGAAGGTAAATCTTCTGCATCATCAATTATGATTTTCCCTTCTTCTCCGTTGACAAAAATTGATACTTCTTTTGTAGATTTACCTTGAATTGCAAGAGCATCAAATCCTGCATATTTCAAAAACGGTCCAAAATATCCACCTGCGTTAGAATCTATAATAATGCCTGTTAAGGGAGAGACTCCAGTCACAATACTCTTTCCAGAACCAGGAAAATTTGATGTTCCCGCTAGAGGGCCAGATGCAATAGCAAGTACATTCTCGTTATCATCCCATTTTGTTTTCTTATCCTTTGGGAGATACTTCCACATAAGGTAGAGGTCAAAACCTTTTCCTCCTATGAATTTCTCTTTCATCTCTTCTGTTACATCTTCTATCTTTACTTCCAATGAATCTAGATTAATATAGAGAGTTTTTCCCGCATAACCTTTAGATAATTCAGGAACATCGTATTTGAATTCCTTTAAAACCACATATTTCACCTTTTGAGTAGTATTTTTAGAATGAATTTAAGTTTATTCCAAAAACTATGAAAACCAAACACAATAGAGTTAAGAGTAAGCTCATCCTTTCAAATTCTATTCTTCTTTAGATGGTTCCCAGAGTTCAATTTTGTTTCTCTCTATATCCAAAATCCATGCAAATTTTCCTTGTTTATAGTTTTTGATATCTCCGAGTACTTCTACTTCTTCCTCTTTTAAGAGATCAATTAACTTTTCTAAATCTGCTACACGAAAATTTATCATGAAATCCTTTTCACTTGGTTCAAAGTAATCTGTATCTTTAGCAAATGGTGACCATACTGTATATTCTTGACGATCTGTCTCACATTTGCAAGTGTCTTTGAAGATTACTGCAACCTCATCAGATTCATGCATATTAAAACCTAAGTGTCTGTCGTACCATTCCATTAATTTCTTCGGATTTTCCGATTTGTAAAATATCCCACCTATCCCCGTTACTCTCTTCATCCAATCACTTTCTTAGAATTCTTTATGCCCTACAGGTTCTCCTTCTTCATAGAAGTATTGTATTTCGATTGTATAACCAGATGGGTCTGCGTAAAATCCATTATAAATTTTGTACTTTTCTGTTTTTTGTGGAGATCTTGCTACAGTTACACCAGAATCTACCAGGTGTTTGTGCCATTTATCAACTTCTTTCATTGTTTTAACAACTACAGTTAAACAAACTTGCTCAGCTTTTTCTACAAGTTCTTTAGTATTTTCACAAAAACCCCAATAGCCGTAATTTCCAACTCTGTAGACAAAACATCCACTTTGTTCTAAAGCTATTGGAAAGTTCATGATGTTCTCATAAAAACGTCTGGTTTCCTTAATATTATTTGTTCTCAAGAATGTAATGGGGTATAAGGGTGGACTTTTCATAAGAAACAATAATTTTCCACCTTTTTAGTGTTATCAAGTGACTAAAAAATATTGGTAAAATAGATTAATTGCTAAAAGAAGTGTGTTTCAAAAATAGATATCTTCATACATCAGCTTTTAATAATAAAATACTGTTTTATTTTTGATTATAATGGAAACAAGTTCTACCACAGAATTTGACCTTTGTGTTGTTTGTAAAACATCTAGAATGCTTTGTGGTAGGAAGACTTGTCCATTACTTAACAAGTGGTCCAATGAATATACAATTGATAAACCAAAAATAACAAACTTGGACGATACTTTTTCTCCTCCTTCTTTCTTTGTAGGTTGGTCAGGATATCCAACTCTTAATGCGGGACCCATGTTAACAGTAGATAGAATTGGAGCTAATGTCATTGATAATTCCGATAATTGGCTAACAAAAACCCAAGAAGATATAGTTAAGATGAGAATCTCTCTCCTTAGAACAAGATCAAAGATCGATGTTAAACGCCCTCTGGATTCAGATATAATTCAAAAGAGTCAGGAGCTTCTATTGGGAAGAAAAGCTGTTGATGTTGAGGTGGAATTAGAGAAAAATATTATCCCAAGGATTACTCTTAATGAACGATCAGATCCTCATGGTCCAATAGCACCGATTAGAAAACTAGTTATAACTGAAAATCAATCTCCTATCAATTCGATAGAGAAAGCGTATTATGATACTGATTTATTAGCTGCTGATGCTTTAGAATATCTTGGTAAAGAAAAGATTGATGTTAGCACCATTATCAGAATATTCTCAGCTGGAATGTTAGGGAGAGAAAAAAATAGGAAACTTGTCCCAACTAGATGGTCAATCACTGCTACAGATGACATTCTATCAAAACTAAAAGTTGATTTGATTAAAAAATTCCAAGAACTGGGTGAGTATAGAATTTTTACAAATACTTTCTTTGGTAATAGATTTGTGATAATTTTCGTTCCTGATTCCTGGGCATTTGAGATGGTTGAAACCTGGTTCAGAGGTGCTTTCATGAATCCTAGTAGTAAAGACATTGGTTTAGGCGATTGGGAACCTTATTCTGGTCGAACCACATATGCTTCTAATGTTACTGGAGCGTACTATTCAGCTAGACTTGCAGCTACAGAATATCTATTGAAAATTAAGCGACAAGCTCAAGTGATAGTGCTACGAGAAATCTCTGATGAGTATAGATTCCCGTTAGGTGTTTGGGTTATTAGAGTAGCCACTAGGGCAGCTCTAAAGAAGAAATACATCAAGGCAGATACAATCGATAAAGCGTTCGAAGTTGTTACTAATTACTTCAAATATCCTATTGACTACTGGAAACACAAGTCTAGACTATATGAACTTAAAAAAACTCAAAGAAAGCTTGATGATTTCTTTGATATCTAATATTAAGGTCAAAGATATCTTCATACATTAAGCTTTTATAAAAATAAACAAATGAAAAATGAAAGATTTAAAAAATTATTTGTGATATCGAGCAGATTATAAAGTTTCGGTTACCCGAAACTTTAAATGCTCACACGATACTATTCGATGAGGATAAAGATGGCATTTAGTTCAAGGCAAAAAAGGGTCAAAATGGTAAAAGAAAATATTTTACGTGTCTTGAAAGAAGAAAAACTTGACAATAAAGGTTCTTTTGAAGAAATTCGTAATTTAGCTAGGGAACCTATAGTCGTAGAATATATTGGTACAGATCTTGATGAGTTTTTTACTGAAGGATTACAGGAATTATCGGAATCAGGTTATGTAAAACTTGAAAAAGATCTAATCTACATGACAGAAAAAGGATTTGAAGAAGCAAATACTATTCTTTCTTTTCATCAAATAATTGAAAACTATTTTTTGAAAGATTTAGATAACGTGACAGCTCATCGATATGCACATATTCTTGAACACCTTATCTCTTTTGAAGTAGAAAAAAATTTGAAAAGGATAATGGAATTTGAGGATTCAGGAGAACCGTTAACACAATACACTTCAGATGAAGGAATCATTACTGGACTAAATTTCACTGATAAAAGGATGTTAGAAAGAATTATTAGTATGGGGTTATGTCCTGGTCAACGTCTTAAGATTATAACGAAAATAAGTGATTGTTTTATAGTAAAATCGAGACATACTCATCTTGCAATCGATAAAAGTCTTTGTAAGGGCATAATGGTGGCAATGATATGAGAAAAAACAAAAAAGTAAAGAAAATGGATTATGATTTTTCTGTTTGTACAGATAATTTGAAAGATGAGATAATCGTTTTCTTACTTGGTCAACCAAACGTAGGGAAAAGTTCGCTATTAAACGCCTTTGTTGGAACAAAAATAGAAGTTTCAAATTTCCCAGGAACTTCAGTTGAAATTACTTCCGCAGAAAAGATTTTTACTATTTTTAACAAAAAAGATAATACTATAAAAGAGGTAAAATACATCTTTAAAGATACACCAGGAATTTATTCTATTTCTGATAGAAGTGTAGAGGAGACTATAACTAAGAAAGCTATTTTAACAGAAAAAAGCGATGTTGTAATCTTAATTGCAAATGCAGCGGCACTTGAAAGGAGTTTATATTTTGCTTTGCAAGTAATGGAAGCGGGAAAAAATATCATAATTGGATTAAATTTCTTTGAAGAAGCGTATAAGAAGGGTATAAGCGTAAATACAAAAAAACTCTCACAAGTACTTGAAGTGGAAGTAGTTCCGTTCAATCCAATAACTGGAAATATTGACAATTTAATTATAACAGCTAGTGAAAAAGCTTGTAATCCGAACATTGAAAATTATTGCACAGAATATGATGATCATATTGAAGAACTTATTTCCTTTATTGAAAGAAATGTTAAGGACAAGTTACCGACTAGATTTGTTGCCTTAAGAATACTAGAAGAGGATGATGATTTTACTGGACAAATAAATGACCATGTAAAGAACGAGTTAGAGGAGAGGAAAGAAGAAATCTCTGACAAACATCAAAACATTAAGGAAGATATTTCAAAAATACGTTATGGAACTGCTTCATTTATCACGGAGCAAACAACTCATATTACACCCCTTAAGAAAACAAGAATAAATGAAGTCTCATTTGCTGACAAATTCCTTCTACATAAAATAGGGGGACCTATTCTCACAATTATTTTTTTTGTTTGTTTGTTCTCAATACTAATATTTGCTGGACAAGCAATACAAGAATTATTTTTATGGATAGGAAATTGGTTTATCAATTTAATTCCAGAAAATTACTGGCAAGTAGGAAGTTTTTCCTTCTTGAATTTATTTAGAGATGGCATAGCAGGGCTTTTTGCAGGTGTTGCAATTGCTCTTCCATATGTTCTAATATTCTACTTAATACTCGGATTCACAGAAGATGTTGGATTGTTACCAAGATTTGTAGTGATAATTCAACGATTCTTTGATTCCATTGGTCTTCCATCTAAATCATTTATATCAATAATGTTGGGTTTAGGATGTACAGTTCCTGCTCATTCATCAACAAGGATAATAAATCGTAGAAAAGACAGACTTAAAACAGCATTTCTATTCTCATTTATACCATGTTCATCTAGAATAGGAATTATTTTAGGAATAGTAGGATTTTACGGTTCCTTCTGGTTAGCATTATTAGTTTTTGCTGTTGAAATTATCTCTTTGCTATTGTGGGCAGTAGTGTTGAAGCATATAATAAGAGAAGATACAGAACCACTATTAATAGAATTACCACCATATAGAAAACCAATGCTGAAAAATGTATTCGCAAAAAGTTGGTTACGAATGAAAGACTTTGTTAAAGTGGTCATTCCCATGCTAGTAATAGGTGGGATATTATTTTCCATTCTTGAGCAATTAGGAGTAACAAGTTTCTTTATCAAACCTTTTGACAATATAATGGGATTCTTATTCAACCTTGAAGGAGAATTTATTGTGCCATTATTATTTGGTTTTATTCAAAAAGATCTCACTAGTGCAATGTTATTAACTGTATTAGGACAAACTGGTGTTCAAGCTTTGACAAACCTCAAATTAGTTACTTTTGGAATTTTAGCTTGCACAGGAGTACCATGTATAATCGCGCTAGGTATGATGTTAAAAGAATATAAAATCAAAGAGGTTATACTTATATTTCTAGGTACATTAATTTATGGCATTGTACTAGCTTCAATTATTGCACATGTTGGAATGTTATTTATTTAACTTCAAGTTATTTTAGAAAAGAATAAAATCATCATTTTTTTAGTACAATCATTATTTTATTTGGAGAAAGAACATGGTCACTTTTTTCCAATATATTAAATAGTAGTAACCAATCAGTAAGAAATGTGGTGAATGAATGAATTCATTTGATAAAGATTTATTAATAAAAGGTTTAGAAGCGGGGGAGAAAAGCGGAGCTGATTATGTTGAACTTCGTTATCAAGATAAGTATCTGGCGAATTTTCAATATAAAAACGGTGACTTAAATAGTACTACTGGTTCTCGTCAGGGTGTTTGCGTTAGAGCTCTCACTGATGGTAGTTGGGGTTTAGCATCAACTAACTTCACGAGTAAAGAGCAGATACTAGAAACCGTAGTAAAAGCTGTTTCTCTTTCAAAAACTTCTTCGTCACATAAAGAGAAAAGGATTAAGCTTGCAGACGTAGAAATAGTAAAAGAAAAATTGCAATCCCCAAGAAAGAAACACCTGTTAGATCTTTCTGTAGAAGAAAAGCTCAAAATGATTATCGATGCTGCTAAACAACAAGAAGATTTCAGTTTAGTTAAAAGTTTGACTATCAATTTTAATGAGGTAGTTGATCATCGAATTGTTGTAACAAACGAAGGAACTAGGTTGAGTTGGGAAGACATGAAACCAACCATGATGGCTTATGCAGTTGCTATTGAACAAGGTAAAATGGGTTCAGGTTACACTTCATGGTCTCACACTTGTGGAGCTGAATTCTTTGACTTGCATCCTGTTGATCAACTTGTTAGAGGTGCCTTAGAAAAAGCTGTCAAACTTATACATGCTCCGCTAATTCCCAGTGGATTAGCTAATGTTCTTCTTGACCCTATGCTCGTCGGAGTTTTAGCCCATGAAGCAGTAGGGCATACAGCTGAAGCTGATCTTGTTCAAATGGGCTCCTTTACAAAAGGAAAAATAGGACAAAAAGTATGCTCAGAACAAATTTCTCTTACAGATACACCTTTTGAAAAAGGATCAAATTGGATGGGTGCAGGTTGGTTGCCTTATGATGATGAAGGAGTTAAGGGGGTTAGGGTTGAAATCATCAAAGACGGTATCATGACAGGTTATATGACTAACCGTGCCTATGCAACAGAACTGGATATTGAACCAACTGGTAATGCTCGAGCTTATTTATTCAGTGATGAACCAATAGTTCGAATGAGAAACACCTACATTGAAGCTGGAGAACTAAGTATGGATGAGCTTTACGAATCTGTTGGAGATGGATATCTTCTAGGAACACTTCAAAATGGTCAAGCTGACAGCTCCGGTGAGTTCATGTTTGGTGCTGTAGAAGGTTATACTATAAAAGACGGTGAGTTAACAGACGAATTATTCCAAAACCCTGTTGTTACTGGAAATGCATTTGAAGTTCTAAGCAACATCCTTGGTGTTGGAAAAGATTTTGAAATTAATCTAGGTGCTGGCTTCTGTGGTAAAGAACAACCTGCTAAAGTTGATGCTGGTGGGCCTTATATTGCTTTACAAGCGATGCTTGCAGGAGGAAAATAAAATGACTCAACAAGAACTTACAAAAGAATTTCTTCTAGACTTAGCTCATAAAACTAATGATTATGCTATGTCAAAAGATATTGATGCTTCTGAAGTTTTCTTTCACAAGATGAGAAAACTCGAGATTATGGCTGAAGGTAAATCTATAGCTAATGAACGAGATGTTGATGAATTAGGTTTTGGTATTAGAGTGCTTAAGAACCAAACAGAAGGCTTCTCATATACTAATAAGATTGAACTTGATTCTCTAACTAAATGCGTTGACGACGCTATAGGGATCGCTAAGATAGCACCGAAGAAAGAAGGAATTAGATTTCCATCAACCAGCAAATATTCTGTAATTGAAGGGTTGTATTCTAATGAGATAGCTAATTTGGGAACAGAAGAGATAGTAGCTAGCGTTAAACTAGTTTTGGAGCCAATCAAACAAGCTTCTGTTGATATAAATCTCAATCTCAGCAATATTAGAGTCGATGAGGATTGGCAAGGTATTGTTAACAGTCTCGGTATTGATGCTTTCGAGAAATCTAATTCTTATTCAGGGGTTTTCTTCTGTGCAGCTAGAGATGGAGATAAAATTGGCTCTTTTGTTTATGAAACATTCTTTACTAGAGATCCTAAAACAATTGATTATAGTGAATTTACAGACATACTGATTAAGAAAGCAGTACGAAATATTGACCCAATTGTTCCAAAGTCCATTGATTCAAACACAGTCATTTTCCAAGAAGGAGCGATTTTCAACCCATTAATGATTGTAGTTGGAAGCTCAGTAAGTGCAGATAATGTCCAACAAAACAGATCAATGTGGAAAGACAAACTCGCAGATACTGTAGCTGTAGATTCCTTAAGCATTGAAGATAATCCACTTAATATTCAAGGAGGAGGAAATGTTAGATCTTTTGATGACGAAGGAACACCAACTTCAGCTAATTCAATGATCAAGGATGGTATACTTGAAAACTTTCTATTTGATGAGCTCAGAGCTAGTAGAGTTGGAGCAGTTTCTACAGGTAACTGCTGGAGAAGTTTTGGAGGAACAAGATATGTAAGTCCGCCTTCTATGATCTTTCCAAATGCTCCTTCCATCAAACCTGGTGATATGAGTACTGAAGAGTTAATTGAAGATGTTAAAGAAGGCATAATCTTTGATCGCTTCTCTGGTTCATTCCAAACTGAAAACGGTATCTACAGTGGTGTAGCAAAAGGAGCTCAACTCATCAAGAACGGTGAGATAACTACTCCTGTTACAAATGTGACAATTGGTGGAAATGTCTTCGAAACTCTAATGAATATCATTGGAATTGGAAAAGATGTCCAGCTAGTCAACGGATATCTTAGAACCCCTCTGATTAAAGTTAAAGGTGTCAACATAGCTACACAATAAATCTTCTTTTTTTCTCTTTTCTTATTTTTATAGTTAAAAAAAATTTAATATAACAGTTAAAAATAGAATATTCGCACAAGGTTTGTTGCTTACAAATGACTGACAATCTAATTAATGAAATTTCTAAGGACGATTTAAGGAAACTTGCTATCGTAGGTACACATCTTCATCAATGGCAAGGTAAGAACAAACAGGATATTCTAGATGTTTTTAAACAGCAAGCAATGGTTCAGCTTGATCCTCTAAATCCTGCTGGTCGTAATCATGACATCTTTTTCTCTTCAAGAATTAAAGATTATCAAATTGATGACTTTCAGAAAATTGTTTATCCTTGCAAAGATGTTTTCGAAACTTATTTTCCTAATCTTATGGCAGTCACTAAAGAGTACTTTTCTCTTTTTTTACCTCAAATGAAAAAGGAATTCATGCAAAAATATTATCAATCTCGATTAGAAAAAATGGAGGAACTACATGAAGGAATACTGAATGAAGCAAGAGAATTCATTCTAACAAACGGTCCTTGTAAATCCGCAGACTTGGGTGAAATGGCAAGTGTAAAGCCAGAATTCACTTTCTGGAAAACTAGTAATTTAGCTGGGATGTCTTTAGAAATGCTGTGGCTGCTAGGAAGAGCTGTTATCGTTGAGAGAGATAGTAACTGGAGAAAAATCTATGGACTTACCGAGAATTATTTTGATGAAACGACTAGAAGTGAAATTCAACTAACAGATGATGAAATCAGTTATCACAAATTCCTTGCAAAACAAAAATCTTATCCTTTAGTTGATTTAGGTAAGGTTCAACTAACAAAAAGCAATAAACTATCAATAGGAAAACGAAAAAACGTCTCTACAGATTGGTTTCTGAAAGATGATGAAACAGCTCCAAGAATTGTATCTTTAGAGGATAGTCAAAAAGGCATAGCTGTTCCTGCAAACTGGAAAGAAATGTTGGAGAGCGAAATAGATAATGAGATGAGAGCTATTGCTCCTTTAGATCCTCTCATCTGGAACAGGGAATTACTTCATCATGTTTTTGGTTTTAATTATACATGGGAAGTATATAAAATCCCTAAGGATAGGAAATGGGGTTACTATGTTTATCCACTTCTCTATCAAAATCAATTAACTGGTAGACTAGAAGCTAAATTTGATAAGAAAAAGAAGATAATAAGCTATTTTAACTTTCAAAAAGAAGAGAGTTTTGAATTTGATTCTTCATCAAATAAGGCACTTTATGATTTATTAGAAAGGTGGAAACAGATGTTAGGGGCTGAAAAAACAGTTTTTGATGAAAGCATTATAACAATTAAATAGTAGTTATGGGTTTATTCTAATTTTAGTGTGTTTTTTGGTTTTATATATTGAAATCTCTTTTTTTTGGAAGAGAACTGGTCAATTGTTCTTGAAAAACATCAAAAAAAGAGACAAAAAAACAACCAATATTGCACGTAGAGCCTCCATTACTCCATAGAACAGTGAAAAAGAAACTAAAATTATGCAGTATATAAAGCGTTGAGAAAGTTTTAACAAGCCAGAAAAGTAAACAGATATTGAGGAAGATGAGTAAAAACATGCTACTTCATTCTCTAAATGAGTTAGAAGGGAATATAAGCCCTTTTACGACGAAAAACAGTCGTAATTCACCCCACTTAATTTATCTAAGTAGGGTGATTAAGTGAATATAGCAGTTATTGGTGCAGGGTGTGGAGGTCAAGCAATTGCAGGCTTTCTTGCAAGTAAAGGTAATAAGGTAAACTTATTTAACAGATCTCCAGAAAGAGTTCTTCCTTTAATGGATCAAATGACCATTGAATTGCAAGGAGAAATACAAGTAAAAGGAAAGTTACATCACGTAACAACTGATATCAATGAAGCTATAGCTGGAACTAAACTAATTATGGTTGTTACTACAGCTACAGGACATGATGATGTTGCTAAGTTATTAGCACCTCATCTTAAAGAAGGTCAAACAATTGTCTTAAATCCAGGAAGGACTTTTGGTAGTCTAGAATTTATGAATACTTTATTAGCTAATGGTCTAGACTCAGACATAAATGTAGCAGAAGCTAATACTTTGATTTATGCTACAAGAATAAAAAATCCTGGTTTAAGCGATATAAAAGGAATCAAAACTTCTATTTCTGTATCAGTTTTGCCTTATCATCGTACATCCCATGTAGTTTCAATGTTAAATGAGAATTTTCCACAGTTTTATGCTGTAGACAATTTTTTGATAACCAGTTTAGGTAACATTGGAGCGGTTTTTCATCCAACAATTGCTTTGTTAAATAAGGAGAAAATAAAAAAGCAGGAATCATTTGACTTCTATAGAGAAGGAGCTACTAGAGAAGTAGTTGAGTTAATGGAACAAGTTGACGATGAAAGAAGAAACATCGCAAGGAAATTTGGTGTAGAGGTTTATTCATTAAGAGAATGGTTATGTGAGAGATATAGTCTTCAAGAGGATAATCTTTATGATGCTTTACACAACAATCCGTTTTATAGAGGATTAGATGCTCCAACAACCCTCAATATGAGGTATTTAACAGAAGACATTCCTACTGGTCTTGTTCCTTTTTCTGAGCTTGGTAAAGCTGTTGGTGTTGAAACAAAGAAAATAGACATGTTGATAAATGTCGCATCAAAAGAGTTGAAAGTTGATTTTAGAGAAAAAGGAAGGAATCTACATAGTTTGGGACTTAATCCAACAACAATTTTTGAAGACCTAAGAAGAGTGTCTGAGATTGAAACACTAAGAGAATATAGTAAGATGGTGAAATTATTTGAAAAAAATACTTGGAGCTTGCATTGGTGATTGTGTTCATATTGCAGGAATTCACAGATTCTTGCAATTAGCAGAAAAACAAGGTTACGAAGCAGTTTTCTTGGGTCCAGCTGTAAGTATTGATCAAATCATCGTTGCTATCAGAAAGTATAACCCTGATATAGTAGGTTTAAGTTACAGACTAACACCTGAAGCAGGTACTAAAATCATAAAACAAATTAAAGAAAGGATTTTAGAAGAAGGATTAGAAAAGAGAGAGTTCGTTTTAGGAGGATTACCAGAACTTGTTCAACAAGAAAAACAGGAAGGATTTTTCACTGTTTATTTTGAAGGGGATGATGCAGAAAAAGCAACTGCTTATCTTAGAGGAAGTATTTTCGAAGATAAATTTATTACACCCCCACAGAATATCCTTGAGAGAATTGATTTTAAAACACCTTTTCCTGTATTAAGACATCATTTTGGTTTACCTTCTTTAGAAGAAACTATTAAAGGTATTAGTAAAATTGCTGAGAGCAAATGTTTGGACATTATTTCTTTAGGAACTGATCAAAATGCACAGGCTCATTTTTTCCATCCTGAAAGAATGAGTCCAGGAAAAGGTGCGGGAGGTGTTCCTGTGAGAACAAAAGAGGATTTTGAACTTCTTTATCAAGCTTCACAAACAGGAAATTTTCCTTTGTTAAGAACTTATGCTGGAACTGATGATTTAGTTGAATTAGCACAGCTTTACGTTGATAGTATAAATAACGCCTGGTCTGCAATTCCAATCTTTTGGTTTAATCAAATGGATGGAAGAGGTCCAATGGACTTGAAATCGTCTATTATTTCTCATTTAGAGGCAATTAAATGGCACGCAAAAAGAGATATCCCGGTTGAGATTCTTGAATCACATCATTGGTCATTACGAGACTCATCGGATGAAGTTGCTATTGCTTCAGGATTTTTAGGAGCTATTATTTGCAAAGAGTTGGGAGTAAAATCTTTTGTTTCTCAATATATGTTTAATACACCACCTCAAATAAATCAGAGAGACGATTTAGCAAAAATGTTAGCACAAAAAGAATTGATTGAATCTCTACAAGATGCGAATTTTACAGTATATACCCAAACAAGAACGGGACTATTTAGTTATCCTATTGATTTATCTATGGCTAAAGGACAACTTGCTCAATCTACAATGTTGCAAATGCAACTTAATCCTCAAATTGTTCATGTTGTAAGCTATAGCGAAGCAAATCATGCTGCAACTTCTGAAAATGTTATTGAAAGTTGTAAGATAGCAAAACAAGTAATAGCAAAGTGTCTTGAAGGACAACCAGAAATGATTTGGGACCCTTATGTACTTAAAAGAAAACAGGAGTTAATGCATGAAGCAGTAAAAATAATCAACTCGATTAAAGCTATTGGATCAGTATTAGATCCCAGTGTTCTTTTTAAGAGTGTAAATACTGGATTACTGCACGCTTCTCAACTTGATTCTTACAGATCAAATGAAGCAAAAATAAAAGAAAATATTATCTACTAATCTACAGAGAAGAATCACAAATTACCTTAGAAGAACCATTTAGTAAACAACAGAAAATAGTATTTGCTGAATAGAAAGGACAGGTATATCATTAAAATATTTGATTAAACAACCAAAGTATTTGCACAACGTTCTCTTTCTATAAAATAAAAAAGACTTTATATAAATGCCATGAAGAATAATGTTTAATGCCTGTTACTGTGCTTATAGCAAATCGAGGAGAGATTGCTCTACGAATCATTCGATCTTGCCAACTTTTGAACATGAAAGCTGTTGCAATTTTCATAGATAGTGAATCAACATCTCAACATGTAAAGATGGCAGATGAAGCCTACTCTCTGGGAGATGGCACAGTACAAGAAACCTATTTGAATATTAAAAAAATCATTGAAATAGCTTTAAAATCTGGAGCAGATGCTATTCATCCTGGTTATGGTTTTTTAAGTGAGAGTTCAGAGTTTGCTAAAAATGTCGAGAAAAATGGTTTGATTTTTATCGGTCCTTCCTCTACAATCATAGAAAATCTGGGAGATAAGATAAAAGCTAAACAATATGCTAAAGAAGTAGGAATTCCGACAATTCCAGGATCTGTAGGATATGTAAATTCTCTCGAAGAAGCAGAAGAAGTAGTATCTGAAATTGGATATCCTATAATAATAAAATCTGCTTTTGGTGGCGGAGGAAGAGGTATGGAAATTGTTAAATCTCATGAAACACTTGAGATAAGTTTAATGGGTTGCCAAACAATTTCGGAACAGTTCTTTGGACGGAAAGAAGTGTTCATTGAAAAATACATATCTGCCCCAAGACACATCGAGATTCAGTTCATAGCAGATAATTATGGAAACACGATTCATTTAGGAGACAGGGAGTGTACAATACAGAGGATGCATCAAAAAGTCATAGAAGAAGCACCTTCCTTCCTTTCAGAGGAACTTAGAGAAGATCTTGGTGAAAGAGTTTGTAATTTGGCTAGAAACATTTCGTATTCTAATGCTGGTACTGCTGAATTTCTTTGGAAACATGGAGAGGTTCTTTTTAATGAAATCAATCCTAGGATTCAAGTTGAACATCCTGTTACAGAAATGATTACAGGGATAGATATTGTAACTCAGCAATTGAGAATTGCTACAGGCGAAAAATTGGCATATAAACAAGAAGAAATTGAATTCCGAGGGCATGCTATTGAATTTCGAATTAATGCTGAAGATCCTATATGCTCATTTTATCCTCAGTCAGGAACCATAACTGATCTTCGAATTCCTGGAGGTAATTTTGTTCGATTTGATACTTTCGTAACACCATCATCAAAAGTTACTGATAAATTTGATTCCTTGATTGGCAAATTGATTGTTTGGGGAGAAAATAGGAAAGAGACCATAGAGCGATCTCAGCTTGCCCTGAAAGAATTGTCCATAACAGGGCTTATAACAAACATAGGTCTACATCGTGCAATATTAGAGACAGAGGAGTTTAATATAAGAGACCTTACAACAGATTTCCTTGAGAGAAACAACATCCAACTAATTTTAGCTAATTATGAGAAATCAAAACTTGCCGCTGTTTATTCTGTTTATGAAAAACACAAGAAAAAACTTGACACTTTCCAAATGCATATTCAACAGAAAAGAACAATGAACAATCGATGGAAACAGCAGAGTAAACTCGAACAACACGATAATCGTTAGTTACCATTTCTGAGGAATAATTATGAAAAAGAAAGTAATTTATCGAGGGAGAGAATACATAATAGAAACAATTAATGAGGGCAAGATATTAATTGATGGGCAGATTTATACAACAAATGTAACTTATGGAGTGAAAAACATTTACAAGGTTATAGTCGATAGACAGCCCTTCACGGTAGAGGTAAAAGATGGGGAATTTCATATTGATGGAGAGGAAGCAAAAATTGAAGTAAAACCGCATATACCCATTGAAGTTAGAGAAGAATTTTTAGAAAGGGAAAAAAGCAAGAAAATTACTGCTCCAATTCCTGGAAAAATCATTCAAATACTGGTTAAAGAGAATGATTCTGTAACTAAAAACCAAGAATTAATAATTTTAGAAGCAATGAAAATGAGAAATAGGATATTTTCAACAGTTGACGGAGTTGTCTCCAAAATTCATGTAACTGTAAATACAACTGTTAAGCAAGATCAGAACCTTGTTGATATTGAAGTAAAGTGATTTTACAAACAAGCTTCAAAAAATTGTGAGAAATAATTCTTCATAACTTCGAAATCTTTTGTTTTTGAAAACTTGTGATTCGCTCCAGGAACTATTTTCATTTCTTTATCAATTATCCCAGGAATTTTACTGAATAATTTTTTTATCTTCTCAACAGGAATAATCTCATCTTTATCCCCAGTAATTATTCTGACAGGACATTGGAGATAAAGTGCTTGTTTCATGGGATTGTAATGTCTAGATTGAAATAGAAAACTATTCTTTAGGTTGATTCTTGGAAATCGCACTTGTTTGCTCGCTCTCCATAATTGAACTAATCCATCAAAGATTTTCATTCTTGGAATTTCCTCAGTATCATAAACAGGAGAACGAATTGCTAAGCATCTGATTCTATCATCTCTAGAAGTATGACATAAAGCCATTGCTCCTCCAAAACTTTCTCCTAGCAAGCCTATTCTAGAGGGATTGATTCGTGGGTGATGGACAAGTTTGGAGAGAACAAGATTGATATTTTCTTGAGAATAAATATACTCGAATAACCCCGTACTTTGTCTCACTCCAACATAGTCAAAAGCAAAATAAGCATAATTTTTCGAAGTAAAAAAATTGGCTAATCGAGTTTCTTCCTCTTCTGGTTCAAATCCTGGCATTCCGTTTAGATGTAAAACTAAAGGAACTGGTTTCTTCGTATCTGGAAGAAACAACATACCGTTAATTAGCTCTTTTCTGAATTGTATTTGAATAAACTCTTTTGTCATTTATTTCACTTTCTTCTTATTTCGCAGAAGCTTATTGAGTAATTTCTTGATTTTTGATTGTTAATCTGGAACGAACTTGGGTCTTTGGAGAATATTGTCTCAACCCTGTCAGATAATTTGACCTCATAGCTGTTATCTTTTTGAGTGTCTGTTATTTCTATATCATGAAGACTAATGTTTAGTCCCTCACCAAGAGCTTTCGAAACAGATTCTTTTATAGTCCAATAAACAGTTCCCAATTCTTTATCGTTAGAGATGGTGCTTCTTTCACGTTCAGTAAAAGCTTCTTTGTAGAAAGATTCATTCCGATCTTCTATTTTCTCAATATCTACTCCTAAAGGTTTGGAACCTATTGCTGCTAAAGCATAATTCTCAGAATGAGAGATCGATAGGTATAATTCTGATTTCTTCTTATCTTTCAGATTATAGATATATGGCTGCCCTTTAGCTGTTTTTCTAATTTCGATTTTACCAAAAATTTCCGGATTATTGTCAATTTTTGAGTATAATTCCTTAGCAGCTATTAATCCAGACAAATACGCCATTTTTCGTTTGTTATTTTTTATTTTCTGAAAAGCAGTCTTTTCTTGACTTTTCATGTCTCGGATTAGTTTTTCTGGAGTTTGATCGTATTTTTCTACTACATTCTTGATAGGGACAATTTTCACCTCTGTATCTTTGAACAAAGAAGACAGCTCCCAGTATTCTTTTATTACAGCTATCTTTTGAAGGACTTCATCAGAAACATCTGTTGGGAATTGTGTATGAATCAACCCTAATTTGTCTAGTCGAAGAATAATTTTTCCGTCTTTGTCGATTGCTTCAAGATTATAGTAGCTATGTGTATCATCTTTAGAGATAAACTCGGAAACAACATAAACAGGTTCATTCTTGCTGAAGAACTCCAGTTTCTCAACTGTGGAAGGAAGTGAGATGCTCTGGTGTATGATATAATCATATAGCCCTGCAGTTTGAAGTGTGGCTTCAATAATCAAAGGTTCTACTTGAGTTTTCTTCTTCTTATCAGAGAATAGATCCAAACCCGGTAAACTAACTTTAGCAATCGCTTTTTCATCAGATAATTCCACTAGTTTCTCTAATACTTGAAAGCTTGGACCATGGAAGAACACAGAATAGATGTCGCTCTTTGATAAGAGTTCAATTCTTGAATCTGTAATGATATGTTTAGTCTTCCTACTTCTAATTTTCTTTGCATTTGTTTCTATTCTTGTAAAGAAATGTTCATTTTCTCTTGTTCTAGAACTATCAGCCTTTGAAATAAACACAGAGTTAAGTTGAAGAGTTTTGGAAACTACATCATATTTCACAAAAACAGTCTTACTATCAATATTTGGTAATTTGACGGGAGATTTGAATTCAATATCTTTAAACACATCAGCTGTTTTTGATGTTGTTAGTTTATACATCTCTGCAAACATCTCAATACCCATTACCCCAGGGAAGAATGGGACGTTTTGGATCTGGTGATCATTCATATACAAATCTGTAAGTGTAGAAATTATTTTCTCTCCTTTGAAAACTGACTCTTCGTATGATAGGTTCTGAATCATTGGTAAGGTATTCATCTCAATTTTGCTTGAAGTTCGCTTTAATTGTTCAAATGGACCTAATCCACATGAAACAACAACTTCTGGTTGAGTACCACTAAAGAATAAATCACCAAAAAGTGTTGTACCTTTATCAAGTGGAATTGGATAGATACCTTGAGATTCAAGTATATCCATTATTGAACCCCGAGTAGCCATCCCTACATTACCCCAGGCTGACCAATCACAAGCTAAAGATGAAATTCCTTCTTGATTTAGCTTCCAACATAATCTGGAGAGATAACCATTGGCAAATGAATAGTCAATTTGTCCCATATTCCCATATCTACCCGCTATAGAAGTAAAGCAAATCAATCTCTTCAATTTCTTCTCGTCGATAGCATTCAATATGTTCCATATTCCTTCTACTTTTACTGATACTATGAGTTTTGAAAGACCAAACTTCTTCTTCTTAAATTGTTTAGATTCCTCTAATCCCGCACCATGAATAATATGAGTGACTTTTGATTGTAGTTGTTCTTCAATCTTTGATATAGCTTGTTTTACAGCTTTTTTATCAGTTACATCAACTTTGGAATAGATTGCTTCAATTCCTTGGCTCTCAAGCTGCTTGATATTTCTTAAGACATCTAAATCGAATAGGAAACGATTCCAATTTCTTTCTATCATTACAGGAGTTACTTTCTCTTCTTTTTCTTTGAGGTTTTCAATCATCTTCTGACGTTTCTCTTTCAGCTGTTCTTCTGTATAATCAAGCATATCTACTGTATAATTTGATATATCTTCAATTCCTATAATTGCAACCTTGGGTTTAGATCTTGAACACAACTCTTCTAGACATTTGAAAGTAATTCCTCTTCCACCTCCAGTGGCTAGAATAATGTCTTTGTCTGAAACCGATATTGAGCTCATCTGGACATCGTTTTCATCAACATCTGCAGAAACTAAAGTGAAACGCATATTGTTTTGAAAAGATATTTCTAGATAATCATCCCAATATTCCATTTCTTGAAGAATTTCACTTATTTTTTCAGAGTAAACATGCTTTATCTTCATGTTAAACTCATGTCCCAAAGTTTTGATAAAACCAGAAACACCACCTGAAAGAGGACAAGAATCCTTATCAAATCCAAAATAATTCTCCGAGGATATTGCCATAAGAATCTGGTTGGAATTCAATTCTAAGCCTTGGAAAAGGAGGAAAAGCTTCTCGTATATCTCTTGATCAATATAACCTGGCTCAGATTTAGATCCAGGTAGAATGATAATTATTGAATCATAGTTCTTATTTTCAAGTTCATTTGGTTCTTGAGCAAGAAGTTTGAAAAGTTTGTAGTTCACACCTTGCTTTTCAAAAGCTTTAACTATAGTTTGAGCTGTTTTTGATGATAAATCAATAAGAAGATTGCTTCTTGGAAGCATATCTATTTTTTCGGCTTCTTGTTTATTCAAAGGAACAGGGGCAGTTATTAGTTTTTCAACATTTACAGCATCTTTTCTTTTCTTCTTTTCAACAGGTTTTGTTTCTGTTTGATGTTCAATGTTAATTGTTTCTTTCTCAACTCCACTGGTTTGAGAAGCGAGGTAATCACAGATATCACTAATTGTTCTAAGTTCTGCAAGGTTGACTGTATCATCGATTGGTAAATCAAGAACATCTCTTAATTCACCAAATATTTCTGCTTGTTTAATGGTATCGATACCCAAATCTTCTTCGAGATCCATATCGCTTTCTATAGTATCTGGTTCATAACCAGTTGTTGAAGCTACAATCGCGATCACTTTAGATTGTAAGTTCTCTACTTGAACGATTGCAGATTTTGTAACCTCCTCAACAGCTTGAACTACCTTTGATGTATTTCTTCCGATATACTCTGCAATGGAATTTGGAGTAGAGAAGTCTGCTAAGTTTACTGTATCGTCAAAACCTAAATCCCAGTTGTCTCTGACAGTACCAAAAATCTCCGCTTGTTTAACTGTGTCAACACCTAGGTCTTCTTCCAGATGCATATCAGCTTCAATGAGTTGGGGTTCATAACCAGTTTTTTCAGCTATGACTTGAATTATATCCCTTAAGATTTCTGAAACTTCTGTTGGAGCTTTAGCAAGTTTCACCACAGGTTTCAATTCTCTTTGTTTTTTCAATTTCTTGCTAGTTCGAAGTTTCAATACTCTCCCGTCATAGAAGAAACCTTCTATGTTTCCACCTAATTCTGCTAACCAAGATTCATAAGAATCAATGTCATATCTATCTTCATAAGTATTAAGTTTGAATGCTGTAAAAGCGATTTGAGAACCAAATCCTGCCGCTAATCTTATAGCATATTTGGCTCTCCTCTTCATACCTTTTGAGAAGTTTAAATCTTTGAAATTAGGATCAATTTCGTTTAAGTTTGCAATAGGTGGTATTATACCTTTTTCCATTGATTTAATTGCAATACATTCCTCAATTCCAGCTCCCATTGAATGACCAGTGAAACCCTTAGTATTCATAATAACTAAATCTGCTACATTTGTTCCAAAAATGTGCCTTAAAGATTCAACTTCAGATTCCGCACTTCCTCCTCTTGCGGGAGTATAAGTTTCATGAGAAACAAACATCCCTTCAGAAGCTAACTCTTTTCGTGTAATCTTGTGCTGTGATTCTATATCCTTGATGAAGGATTCAAACACCCTATTAATGTGTTTAACATCTATTTTTGAACCATGGAAAGCACTGTTTGAGAAAGATGTCCCTATAAGGTCAACAATGGGTTTAACCCCACGTTCAGTGTAGGTTTGTTCATTTTCTAACACTAATCCTGCAGCTGCAGAACCAATAATCAATCCATGTCTATTCTTACCAAAGGGTATTGCAGCTTCCTCAACCTTATCTTTTGTTGTTACTCCACCAGCAACTAGGAAACCTGCTCCAATCCAAGGTAATAGGTTCTCACTGGAAGCAACATCTCCAGCTATAACAATTACTCTATTACACCTACCAGTTCTTATCCAATCTTCTGCTATTCCGATCGCTTGTGTTGTTGAAGCACATGCAGCATTTATCTGTGTGTTTGGTCCTTTTGCTTTAATCAATTGAGCAAACTGTGAATGACCCATTGAGAGTACTCTAAATAGAAATTCTCTACTGAAACTCTTCTTGGAATTAGTTGCTAAATGTTCAGTGATTTCTTTAACTAGATAATCGTAACCGGGGAAAGCTGAAGCAAAGATTACTCCTGTCTCATTTTGAAGCTGTTCAGGTAAAACCCATTCTCCTTCTAACACTTTTCCTGTAGTTGTTGTGAATTCAGATTTAACTAGAGGTATTCCAGCATCTTTTAGAGCTTCTAAACCTGCACAGATTGCTAATTGAAAGGACTTATCTAAAGCATTCACAAGTTTAGGTTTTAAACCAAAATCTTCAACTGGATTAAATTCTCCTATCTGTCCTGCTAAATTGATTACTTGTGACTTATCATCGATACTTACAAATGAAGCATTACCATCAGCTGATTTAATTAATCTGATTATGTTCTTATTGAGCATCTCTTGTTTTATCTCATCAGCTACAGAATCTATGAAATTTTCACCCAAAAGGACAGCATCTATATTAGCATCATCAAAGACATTCCTACTCTTTCCTGGCATGCCAATTCCAACACCAGTAACACCGATTTTGATTTTAGAAGTGAATGATTCTTGAATAGGCGCTACACGTTTTGCTTCCTCTGTAGAACCTTTGCCTGAATATCTGGAATAAAGATCGTAACCCATCTTCAGATAATCATGTAAAGTTTGATCTTTACTTAGTTGCTCAATTCCTAATGGTTTGGTAATTGTTGGAGATTGATATGCATCAGCTGGTTTGTCTGTTTTCTCAGAAACATGAGTAGTTTCTTCAATAGCAGTTTGAGAAGTCTTTTCTATACTCTCAATTGTTTTACCTATTTTATCAATCTCGTCATCTTTTGGAGTTAAAGTGGTAAAAACTTGAATATCATTTCTGTCTTTTAAAATATCTTTTGCAAATGAATGGAGAGCTCTTTTTGGACCAACTTCAACAAATACTCTTCCACCTGCTTTGTAAATCTCCTTAATTTCGTCTACCCATTGAACAGATGAACATATCTGGTCTAGAAGTAATTGTTGTACCTTAGCAGGATCAGATGGATATTTGTTTCCAGAAACATTACTAAATACGGGGATTTGTGGTTTGTTGTATGTTAGATTTGCTAAAACTTTTCTCAACTCTTTCTCAACGCTTGCAACAATTTTGGAGTGGAAAGCTGTAGATACTCTAAGCTTCTTTGCAGTTATTCCCTCTTCTTTTGCTAGTTCAATAGCTTCATCAACCCCCTTATTGTCCCCTGATATAACTGTTTGAGAAAGAGAGTTTATATTTGCAATAGTGACATAATGATCCTTAACACGGTTGACAATATCCTTGACCTTGTGTCTTGTTGCAAGTACAGCTGCCATTGAACCTTCCGTTTTACTACTTGCACTACACATGGCTTTTCCTCTAGCAATAACTGCCTTGAAACCGTCTTTGAAGGAAAGGACACCAGCAGTAACTAAAGCTGAATATTCACCTAAACTGTGTCCAGCAACGAAGTCGGGTTTGATACCCTTTTGTTCTAGATATCTAGTGAGAGCGATTTCCACAATAAACAGTGCAGGTTGAGTAAACTTGGTGTTTGTCAAACGTTGACTATTAGCTTCCTTTGTTAAATTAGGGGAGCCAAAGAGAATTTCTTTAAAGCTGATTGAATAATAATGTTCCCAAACTTTTTCAGCTGTTTCTAAAGTTTCTGCTATTATGTTCGAGTGTTTGCTTAAAGCTTCCATCATACCAATGTATTGGCTCCCTTGCCCAGTATACATAAAACAAATTTGCTGTTCTTTCTCTTTCCTTCCCACTTGAGTATCAAGAAGAGAAGTTGGTGTCAACACAATTTTCCCTACTGGAGCTTCTGATAGAAATGTTATCTTATCCTTATCATATTCCTCCATAATCGCATGATAATTTGTACCTCCGAAACCAAATGCAGACACACCAGCTCTTCTAACTTCATTCCTACTAACTTTCCATTCGTTTGCCTCTGTATTGACATATACTGAAGACTGTTCCCAGTTTATCTTTGGATTCAGTGTTTCCACATTTGCAGATGGGGGTAATAATTTGTTGTACAATGAGAGTGAAGTTTTGATTATAGATGCGATTCCAGCTGCACTTTTAAGATGACCAATTTGACTTTTAACTGACCCAACGGCAAGTTTTTTGTCTCGATTTCTATCTTTAAAAACATCATCAAGAACTTCCAGTTCAATGGCATCACCTACAATGGTCGAGGTCCCATGAGCTTCTATATATTGGACATCATCAACATTTATGTTTGCTTTTTTCAAAGCCATAGAGATAGCTTGTTTAGGTCCTTCAGGATTTGGAGCAGTTATTCCCTTTCCTTTACCATCTGAGGATGAACCTATAGAAGATACTGTTGCATAGATTCTATTTTCATCTCGAATAGCATCTTCTAAACGTTTGATGACGATAAATCCAGCACCTTCACCCATAACAAAACCATCTGCTTTCTCATCAAACGGTCTGGATCCAACTCCAGATAGAGCACCAATTTTACAGAATTTCACATAAGTAGAAACATCCATTGAACGATCTGCTCCCCCAACTAAAGCGATGTCATAGTCTTTAGAATTAAGAGATGCTATCGCTGTATCCAATGCAGCAATACTAGATGCACATGCAGCATCAGTAGTCATCGATTTTCCTGTTAAATTGAAAACATTTGCAATTCTTCCTGCTATAACATTTGATAATTCTCCAGGCATGGAATCTTCTGTAACAGCTGGATATCTGTGAGAATATGATTCTGTTAAATTTTGAATAAATTCTTTTTGTTCAGAAACAGTTAACTTTTGGAAAATGTCATTATTCTTAATTACCTCTTCAATTTCAGGGAAAAAGACTCTTCTATTTGTATATCTTTGAATTTCTCCTCCTAAAGAATTACCAATTATAATAACCATATTTGTTCTGGTTTTTCCATCAGTAGGTAGACCTGCATCTTCCAAAGCTTGCCTTGTTGCCTCTAAAGACCATTTTTGAACATCATCCATCTGATCTGCCATTTTAGGAGGAATTCGATATTTAATTGAATCAAACTTATAATCTTTGACAAAAGCACCTATTTTGGAATATGTTTTACCTTCAATATTCTTATCAGAATCGAAGTATAATTTTGAATCCCATCTATCTTTGGAAACCTCAGTTATTGAGTATTTCTTATTCAAAATATTCTTCCAATATTGTTCAATATTCAAGGCATCAGGGAAAACACAGCCTAATCCTATGATAGCAATTTTGTTTTTAGTAGACAATTTAATCTTGTCAACCAATTTTTCATCTGTTCCTGTAGATGTTGCAATCAGTGTTTCTATTTTTCGTATTTGGTTTTCTAAGAATGACTCACCATTTTGAATTACATCAAAATGCAAATCCTCTATTCGGTAAACATTCCTTTTTCTCCCAATAATTTCACCCGTCATAAAGACTCCAGATTCAAGTTGAACATCTGATGAAATTGGAACAAATTGTGTTGTATCTCCATCTGGAACATGATCATTGTTCCACATTTCTCCTTTTGCAGCTATTCTTAAAGCTCCTAAGTTATCTTTCTCATACAATTCTTTTCTTTCTCTAATTGGTAATCCTTGCCTCAATCTTTCTTGTTCATGTTCTAAAGTTGTTTGAACGAACATTGTAGGTACTGCTCGAGCACGTGAATTTACAGTTGAACCTATAACTTTGGTCTGTGTAGAATTGAGCAATTTTTCTTGATAGAATTGGGTTAGTGCCTGAGTTTCTACGATTTCTTCTGTAAACAAATATCCAGTACCCATCTGAATACCTGGAGAGATAACTGATAGATGAGAACCAATCATACCTGAAAGCATGGCTGATGCAACTTCATCTGCAATTCCTCCAGCAAAAATGACATTTATTTTATTGGTTACTTTGTCTCGGATGGAATCAAGATATTGAAGAATACTCTCCCATAAGATAAAGGAAGTTTGATTGCCAATATGACCTCCACATTCATTTCCTTCCAGTATTAGGTATTCGATATCATTATCCACTGCATCTTTAAACAAAGCCAATGCTGGTGCATGAAATAGTGTTTTGAAACCAAGTGATTGGATTCTTTTAGCAAGCTGGACTGACCCAGCAGCAAGTAAACATATTGGAGAATTGTATTCCTGAAGTAAAGCGATATGATCCTCTCTTCTTTCCTTAATCACCTCTAAACCTATTATACCTCCACCATAAACATCCTTCGAATCAAAAGTTTTCTGGATTTCTTGGAACATTGCTTCAGCTTCATCTTTCAGTAATCCACCAAGTGCAAATACTGGTAACGCTCCTTTTGCTAAAACCTCCTTACCAAAACTCGGGTAGTCAGTGATATTTGCCATAGGACCTTGAATTATTGGATATTGAACTCCTATACTTCGTGCAAAATCACTATTTTCTGCAAATGGCCACTCTTTTGAAATAGAATCCAATTGTTCTCTCATAAGAACTGATATACCTTCCAGAAATGAAGCTAAATTGGTAAATTTTGATTTTATGAATTTGGCAAAACAAACATCAACACCTAAAGGTAATAGTGTATTTTTAACACTTTCATCAGCAAAGAATAAAGATTCTTTTGCTAGATTTTCCACTGTTTGTAAAATGTCAACTGCTTTTTCAGATTGCTTAGATAGATTCTTTAAATTTCTAATAGACTGGTTAGCTATTTTCCCCGCTAATCGATATTTGAAATCTAATTCCTCTCCAACCAGATACGTATCATTTTCATCAAGACTGGCGAGGTAATTCTTTGTTTGATCATCCAATGGACATTCAGGAAGAAGATACAGTTGTCCTTCAAGAACAACACCAATAGCACCTCCAATAAAAGCTCCTACTAAATTGTAATAGCCTAACCCACCTTGAATCAGAAAAGGATAACCAGAATCATAAAATTCTTGAATTAATATGAAAGAGGATTTCTCTCCTACTTTCCCGCCAGCTTCTATTCCTTTAACTAGAAAGAAGTCTACTTGTGATGCTTTTTCATGTGCCTCAGTGAGATTATTAACTTCTGCGATTTTCCAATTACATTTAGGTTTTTCATCTATCCTTGAATAATTTTCAAAGCTAGAAGAGATAATGATAATTGGAATACTATCAAAGTCTAATAACCACTTCAGCTGTTCTTCATTAGATACTCTTACTCCCCATTGTTTATCTGTTGGAATCTCCTTAAGACATTTGAAAATAATTTTTTTAGTTTTAGTTTCTGTTAAGCCTTCAAGATCAATTAAACCTATTCCACCATTCGATGAAAGGGCTATTGATAAACTTGGATCTTCTATTCCTCTAGGTGAATATCCCAAAATGGGATATCGTACTTTAAGTTCTTTCTTTATTTGTTCAATTGTTTTCATTTTATCACCTTCAAACTGGAGGGATTCCATGTTTTCTTTTTGGAGTCTGTTCTCTCTTGTTATGTAGTAAGCTTAGAGCGTTTACAATTTCCTTCCTCGTTTCTTCTGGTAGAATCACTCTATCGATATACCCTAATTCTGCTGCTTGATATGGATTGGCAAATTCTTCCTTGAAATCTTTTGTAAATTTCTTTAATGTTTCAGCTGGATTTTCTACAGTTTTAAGCTTCGAACGGTAGATGATTCTACATGCAGCTTCTGCACCCATCACAGCTATTTCAGCTGTTGGCCAAGCTAAATTGATATCTGTTCCCAAATGTTTGGAGCCCATTACGATATATGCTCCACCGTAAGCTTTTCTTACTATAATGGATATTTTAGGAACAGTTGCTTCAGAATAAGCATAAAGCAATTTAGCTCCGTGCCTAATTATCCCTTCATGTTCTTGTTTAATTCCTGGAAGGAAACCAGGAACATCAACAAAAGTTATAATAGGAATGTTAAAGGAATCACAGAATCTTATGAATCTTGAAGCTTTATCCGCTGCATTAAAATCAATAGCTCCACCTAGAAATAATGGTTGGTTTGCAATAATCCCTGTTGTACTTCCATTAAATCGTGCAAAACCTATAATGATATTCTTAGACCATTCTGGTGAAAGCTCAAAAAAACTATTAGGATCAACGACTTTGTCTATGATAGATTTCATATTATAGGGTTCATTCTCTTCCCCTGGAATATAACTGGACAAATTTACCTCTTCTAATTCTTTTAGATCAACATTAATTGAGGGTGGGTCATCTAGATTGTTAGCTGGTAAATATGAAAGAAGTTTCTTGGTTAATTCTAATGTAGCTTCTTCATTGTCTCCTGCAAGATGACTCACACCTGTTTTACGACCATGAATTTCACTTCCTCCCAGATCATAAAATGATACTTCCTCCCCTGTTACCTCTTTAACTACTTCAGGACCAGTCACAAACATGAAGGAATTGGTTTTATTCATTATAATGAAATCTGTTAATGCTGGAGAATAAACTGCCCCTCCCGCACATGGTCCCAAGATTACTGATATTTGGGGAATGACTCCTGATGCTTGAGTGTTACGATAAAAAATGTCTCCATAACCTGCTAAGGAATCTACTCCCTCTTGAATCCTTGCTCCACCGGAATCTAACAAACCTATAATTGGGTTTCCAGTTTTAATTGCAAGATCCATTATCTTACATATCTTGTTAGCTTGTGCTTTACCCAAACTACCTCCGAAAACAGTAAAATCTTGACTGTATAGATATATAGGACGTCCATGGACTGTAGCAAATCCTGAAACAACGCCATCACCCAATGGTTTTGTTTTGGACATTTCGAACTTAGTATTTTGATGAGTAACGAAAGAATCGATTTCGACAAAGGAACCTTCATCGACAAGCAACTCTATTCTTTCTCTTGCAGTTAACTTGCCTTTTTGATGTTGATTCTTTACTCGTTTTTGTCCTCCGCCCTCTTGACTTTTTTCACGTAATTCATTGAGCTTGGAAAACTTCTTATCATTACTTTTGTAATTAATATTCTTAGGTTTCTGATACATTAAAGTTCATTGTATTCACTCAAATAAAAAAACCATCTTCTTTTATGAGAATATAAGGAAGGAAGTTTTTTAACCAACCTCTAATTCTGCCGGTTAATGGTGTCAATAACTCAAATAAAAAACATCATACATTATCCTATTTTAAATTCAACAATGGACAAAGCTTTGTTATTCGTTAAAGAAGGATTGGAACAGCCTTTTCTAGTAGTTGCTGATGAACAAAAATCAGGCAAAGGTCGAGGAGAGAATACATGGTCATCACCAAAAGGTGGGTTCTATGGAACATATGCTTTACCTTTAGAAAAACAGGCAACGGAACAACAGATTCTGTTCATGCATTATGCAGCAGCAGTTGCAGTACAACAAGTATTGGAAATAGAGACCAGATTAGAGATTAAAACCAAATGGCCAAATGACATATATTTTCGTAATAAAAAACTTGGGGGTATTCTTATTGAATACCTTTCTGGAGATAAATTGTTTCTTTTAATAGGGATCGGGGTAAATCTATTTTCCAAAATAGACGATATTGCAAAGGAATGCAAAAACAACTCAATTAGTCTTCAATTGGAAAATAAGCAAAATCTAACCATAGACAAATTTATCTCTAAATTATCTGATACTCTTCTCAGATTTGCTGTAGAAATATCCAATAACAGCTTTTCTAACATCATTGATTTATTTAATAGCAGATTGAATTATTTTGATAAGGAAATCAAATTGAAAAACGGCAATCAATATTTCTGTCGAGGAATTAATAGTTCAGGAAAGCTTCATCTAGAAAAAGAAGAGGATAGCTTGCAATTACACATAGACGATAGTGAAATGATATTGGAGAGAGATTAGTGCTTTAAATATCAAACCTAAAGTTTAAAAATGTGTGATAAATTCTTGATGTAGGTGTTACAAAAAATGGTTACATTTATTCCTTCTATCATTAGCGTTTTCCTCTCAATAATATTTTTCACTCTCGTCTTTGGACTTATTTTCTGGGGAATAAAAGCAATTAATCAATCTATTTCAAGCAGAAGAATAAGAAGAAAACTTGCAGCTGCTAAAATGGCTGGAGAGCAATAATAATCAACTTTTCTCCCTTTATCTATTCTTTTATATATCAACAATTTTTGTTAAGATAGTTGAGCTCTTCATTTTTCCTTTAAATTCTACATAACATTTAAAATGAAATTGCCAATTGTCCCATTATGAAACTTAAAAAGGTACAATTGTTCTTTTTCTCGCTTATTTTAATCATATCTCCATTATTAGGAGGTATAAATAGCATCTACGCAAATGACATACCACCTGCTTATATTCATCTATCATGGCAAAATGATACTCTTACAACCATGACTATTTCATGGAAAACATCTGAAGAAACAGCTTCCATTGTTCAATATGGAATTCAAGATGTACTAGAAAATGAAGAGACTGGAGAAACTGCATTATGGCATGTAGTAGAACTCACAGATTTAACATCCAATACTATTTATAAGTATAGAGTGGGTGATGGGGTTACTTGGAGTAGAGAATTAGTTTTCAAAACTGGCAGCAGCGAAAGTGCTCAGTTTGTGGCATGGGGTGATTCTAGAACACAGAGAGATGAAAGAAAGAAAATTGTTGAAGCAGTCAGTAATATAAATTATGATTTCTCAGTTTTTGATGGAGATATGGTTGAAGCAGGGAGAGAAACCATACAATGGTATAGATGGTTAAGTGATTTTGGACCAGCAATTCAGAATAATCCATTTATGCCAGTTCTTGGTAATCATGAAAAAAATCATTCGAATTTCTATAAGGTATTTGCACTTCCTGGAAGAGAAGAATTCTATTCATTCAACTATGGGCCTGTTCACTTTGTTGGACTTCACACTTGTGTTGAGGATTATGGTGGATCTCTTGATGAACAAGCAGACTGGTTGAGAGCTGATTTAGAAGCTCACAGTGACTACCCCTGGAAGATTGTTGTACAGCATAGGCCTCCTTACTCATCCTCTATAAGATATTATAATGGAGATTACGAGGATCTTCATACTACTTTGGTGCCAATTTATGAAGAATATGGTGTTGACATGGTTATCGCTGGCCATGATCATTGGTATGAGAGATTAGAAAGCAATAATGTTACGTATATAGTAGCTGGGTCATCAGGAGCGCCATTATATTCTCTTATTCCTGCATATTCCATTAACGAATCAATTATCGCTGAATCAGTTTATCATGCCACATATATTGAGACTTATGAAAATCAATTAGCTTTTCATGCATTTCGAGGAGATTACACTGCGATTGATAAGTTTTACATAAACAAAGTATCCAAACCTGATTTACGAGTAGAAAGTCTACCTATCAATTATGATTTTAATAAAAGTGAGACAAAAGATATTACCATCACAATTGCAAATGTTGGAGAAGTTGATATCACTGAAGAAACAAGCGCAAGGATTGAAACCTTTAACAATACTCATCGGGATATAACCGTTCCAGCTTTGAATGTTGGTGAAATATACAATTATACATTTTCATGGACTGCACCAGATTATGGAACATACGCTTGTTCTGTTATATTAGATACTGAAAACCAAATTGATGAGGTTGTAGAACTAAATAATAACCAAACATTCTTCTTTTATGCTATCGAAGAAGTAACTGAATCCTCTTTCTTATTTGATGGAATGATGGGATTACTTGGAGTATTTTCAATACTAGTAGTTCTAACTTTGGTAAATAAAAAATGGAAGAAGAAAAGATTCTAAATTCTTCCTTCTATTTTTTCATTTTTCTTTTCCAATCATTCTTTAATATGAAGAAGGTTGAAATAATAACAATCAAGATTAAAGAGAGTGACAATTGTATAGTAAACTCGTGGATTTCAGGGATTTCATAAACAGTCAAAGATATTGAATAATGGTTGATAACATCATCGTCTCCATTTTCCACAATTCTAATAGTGTAATTACCTGATTCTAGAGTTAATATTATTTTTGAAAATGAATCCACTCCACTATTATCATTTACAGCTATAAGAGTAAGATTTTCATCATATAGAAATAGCACAGTATCACCACTTGTCCCAGAAGTTTCTATAACAATGTTGTACTCCTCTGCTAAATTAAAAGTACAATAATCTACTTCACCAACTGGAAAAATTCTTCTCTCAATTGTTGAATTAATATCGATACTTCGAGCATAGTTAAGAGAATCATCTTTTTCCAACGGATCAGAGATGTCCTTAGAACTTACGATGAAATTATAGTAAAGACCAGAGTTATCCTCTGTTGTCAAGAAATTAGCTGCTGAATTGTCATAAGCTGTAACATAATAAGTATAATTATCTCCCACTTCAAGTGGTCCTATGCATATCCCATAATATACAACCATATCGTTAATCATGTCAATAGTTTTCCAAGAAGCATCATTGAGCTTATAGTGTACCTGAACTGAATCAATACCAGAAGGATCTGTAGCAGAGGCAGTTAAGATAATTTCTGAGGAACTGGATGTGGAAGGGAAGGGAGCAAATACGTTCACCTCTGGACCTTCTAAATCAACACCATAGTCACTTGTTCCCGTAGTGTGTAATGTGTAATTAAGTACTACGTCATTGTCTTGGAATTTCCATATTTTTATGTAATAAACACCCGGAGGTAAATTGGTTAGAATAATCTTAGAAAATTGATCAACACCTCCATCATCGTTATAAGCAATCTCTGAAGTCACTTCGTCTTCAGGATCAGTAAATAGAGACATTACCGTATCGCCACTTGTTCCAGTAGTTTCTAAAGTGATGTTATACTCAATGAAAATTGTAAAAGTAAAATAATCATGATCTCCAACTGGGTACAAACTTCTTTCATAATTATAATTGAGAATTATAAAATAGCTATCATATGGTGTATCATCAACGTAAGGATCAACAATAAGTGTTGCAGACAAAGTTAGATTATAATTTTCTATTTCATCATCGTTTCCAAATTCATCAATTTTGATAAAATAATGACCTGCTTTGAAGATATCAAAAGAGAGTTTTGAAAATTTATTAGTCCCCCCATCATCATCAAAGGCTATTTGATTATGTTTGTAATCAAAAACCCATAACCTTGTATCGTATGAAGTACCTGTTGTTTCAATTTCTATACTATAGAAACTGTCTAGAGTAAACATAACATAATCAACATCATCAATTGTTGAAATACTTCTTTCTTGAAGAGAATTTAATGAAATATTTTTTGCAGAAGTAAAATCATTATCGTCTTCATAAGAATCAGGAGTTGCCATAATTTCATGAGTTGTATCACTAGAGTCTATAAATGAAAATGTTAGACTTGATTGAAATGAGGTTGTAGTAATTGCATATAACAAGAATAATGCAAGAAGAATAGTATACAATTCTTTTGTTCTACCCATAATTATCACCTAGTACAATAATACAATTATCTTAACAAACATTTTAACTTTCTCATAAAAATAGGGAAAGGCACTCAAAATTTACCTTGTTATGAAGGTCTTCTTCTTGTTAGGAGACATATCCAAGAAGGGAGAGGCTTTAAATATAAATAGTAAGGCTTACTACCAATTTTACCGAATGAAATCTTTAAATCGATATTTGTTTGCCTTACATTACGATTTATACTAGGGACCTTATTAGATGACTGTTATTTCTCTATTGAAAAAATGAGATCAGAATTATATTTTACTGAATTTCTTGTTATTTTGTGCTTTCAGGGTTCATATTAGGCAAAAGAGTTATATGTATCGGTAATGGTACATATAATTTGTAATAATGTTGTTACAAACAAAGGTGAGTAAATGAGAAAAAGTAAAATAGCAATCGTTTTTGCTTAAACCTTATTAATTGGTGCGTTTCTATTACCGACACTTAGCCATGCTGCGCCAGCACAAAAACTAGAGTTCTATGCCATGGAAGTGATAGCTCAACCTCCTGAATATACAATAGACCACATTGAAGATGGAATAGTACACATAAAAGATTACTATGATATTCATTGGTTAGAAGGAACCATAGGAACTGAGGAGATATCAGGTTATACTGAGTCCCTTTTCCACGTAAAAGATGATCAATGTGGAGAAGTAATAGTTAATGGAGAAAGCTGGATGTATTTCACCTGGGGTGAACTATCTGGCTACTTTTATGGAAAAAAGAGCATTAGAGTCATTAATGGGGAACTTACAGGCCAATATTCTCTACAAGGTTTTGAAGACTTCAAAGGCATGAAACTTAATGGTATAATCTATGGCAATGTAATCGTTAATTATTTCGAAGCAACATTACTGATACCAAATTAAAAAGACAAATATTGACATAATCGCATGAGAGTTTCATGCTCTCACTTTTTTTCATTTTTCAACAAATCTTAAGAAGTTTTAACTATAGTTACTTGCATCAGATAATAACACAGATTTTGAAAGTGACACAATTATGAAAAGCCTGACTTGATAGAGAATAAAGCTGTGCATTGTTCATTTGGTAATAACCAAATAAAGTGTGAAAGTTGATTGGAATTCTTTTTTCGGTTTGGAACAGGTCTTTCTAATTTACTGTTCTACTGAACACTGTGATTAAAGGTGTTAATTCATGTCAAAAGATAAGCAGAAAGACAAAAATTGATTTTCGAAACGTAAAAGTAAGAATTGTGTGCTTTACTTAGTGAAAAAGATTGAGACCGTTAGCAACAGATGATTAAAATCTTATTCAATCTTGCCAGAAGTCTCTGAGTTGTCCCCCATTGCATGTTGAGGTGGTGATGGTTAATACCTCTCCAATTTTCTTCCATTTTTCTACGAGTTTATATAGGAAAGT
>DAOVER010000004.1 GCA_030668875.1 Candidatus Heimdallarchaeota archaeon | reverse complement strand
AACTTTCTTCTTTGTCTGGATTAGTTTTGGATAATAACACCTTTAATGACAACTATATAGGAATCAGTCTGTGGTACTCACCTGATTCAATTGTGAATAATAGTATGTGTGACAGTAATTATGTCGGTATCTGGTTATTTGGCTCCTCGTCTTCGATGCTTATCAATGGTATTTATAGCAACAGTGATCATAGTATCTATATAGAGGGATCAGACAATTCAACTTTGGAAAATAATACTTGTATTAATGACTATGTGAGTATAAGATTATGGTATTCTTCTAGGTCGACACTGACCAACAATACTTGCAATAAAAACTATCTAAGCATTCTTCTGGAATATACCTCTGAATCAAAGATTATTAACAACACTTGTAACAACAATACTTATGGAATCTACCTTTGGAATTCAGATTCTTGTCTAATTAGTTACAACTTATTACAAGAAAACATAGCTTATGGAGTATATTTAGACTATACAAGTGATAATAGCATTCTTCATCACAACATTTTTGTGGATAACAATCAAAGTGGCGGAAGTCAAGCCTATGATTCGGGAAATAACAATACGTGGTTTGATGTCGAACTACTGGAGGGCAATTATTGGTCAGATCTCGGTACCAATTGCACGTATGAGATTGCTGGTCAAGCAGAAGCTATAGATCACTATCCTTTAAACAGATCACAAGATTGCAATATATCACCTTCTAAAACAACACTCATAATTGTTGCAATTACATTATCAGTATTTGTTGGTTCTGCGGTTCTACTTCTCTTATATCGCTATTACAAATCCTATTCTCTTAAGAAATAACGGAAACAAGAGTTTTCGAATGTAGGTAAGATAATTCAATTAGGGAAATTTACCCGTTCTACAATATTGGTTACAAATAATCAAGCAAAACTAGTTTATGGTTAAAAGTGAAAATGGATGAGGAAAAACAGGGAAATTTTAAGGAAATCAGTTTTCTATTTTTCTGTTTTCTTGATTTTTCACTGAGTATTCAGTCAAGATTTTCTAATCATGGCCCAGTTCACGATTTCTGTTTCAGGTATTTTTGTTTCATCTATAAGATCAAAACCTAGATGTTCATACAATCCAACATTTCCTTCGAAATTTGTTTCTAGAAACACCGGATAGCCTGTTTTTTCTATTCTTTCAAGCATAGGTTTGATTAACTTGCTTCCATACCCTTTTCCTTGATGGTCTGGGTCTACTCCTATGCATGCTAAATACCAATGAGGTTCCTTCATCAATTCTTTATGGATCCGAACAATATTGTTAGTAATTTTCTCAATTTTTCTGGGTGAATACTTTCTTTCATCCTTCTGTTTTGTTAAATCTATACCTATTTTTATTCCCCCGCTTCTAATTGTTCTCCATATTCCCATGTGTTCCTTTCTTGGAGGTAACCACTTTGCGACTCCTTCAATTTTACTTGTGGGAGAGTAAACCTCTCCATATTTTACCCCATCTTTTATCATGAATTTCCAAAAAACTTGGGAATATCTCTTTCTTTCTTCAGGGTTTGGAAAAATCAACTGGACTAATGGATCTTCATGAAAAGCTCTTGTTAGAGTTACCGTGGCTTTTTCAACATCTTTCTTCTTCAGTAAATATAATTTTTTTATCACCATTATTCCTTCCTCTTTTATTTATGTTAAATACAATTGATATTTTATTCTTAAATTTTAGCTAATTGTGAGAAAAGAGAGAAGAAAATGGAAGAATCATTACAATAATTTTTCTAATTCATCCACAAATCTTTCGTATTGTTTCATTCCCAATTTCCAGAAATCAGGTTTTGTGATATCCAAACCCATCAAGTCACCGAATTCTTTTGGAGACTTACTCCCACCAGATTTTAGAATTAACTTCAATTTAGGTATGAATGTTTCACCTTGTTCTTTATACAGCTGATATAAAGTATAAACAAACATCTGTGCAAAAACATATGGATAGTTGTAGAATCTGAAATTTGGCATGTAATAGTGGGGCTTCATAGCCCACTCCCAATTCATCTCCTCAAACCATTCAACAGTATCTCCATAGATTTTGTCTCTTGCTTCTGTCCAAAGTTTTGAGATTGTTTTTCCATCTAGAAAACCACCTTCTTCTATGGTCTTGTACATGTTTTGCTCGAACCATACTCGTGCACTAACTTGAAAAGTTGCCATACCTGCACCATCCAAAACTCTACTCAGTATTGCCTTCTTTTCTTCTTTTGTTTCTGCTTCACTTAATAGAAGATCTGTTAATAGAAGTTCTCCAAATATTGAAGCTACTTCAGCTATCACCATTGGATATCTTGCATTTATTATTGATTGCTCTCTTGAAACCATATATCCATGTACTGCATGACCAAGCTCGTGAGCTAACGTGTAAACATTACCGAGTGCTCCAGTAAAAGTTTGAAGAATGTAAGATGTTTTTCCCTTATACCAACTTGCACAAAAAGCTCCGTTTCTCTTTCCCATTCTTGGACTTGCATCTATATGGTTTCTTTCAAACATATCTTTCGCTGTTGAATAAAAATCTTCATCAAAATTACCATATGCTTCTAAGATCAATTCTTGTGTTCTTTCCCATGTATACTCCGTATTTGGTACATCAGGTAGAGGTGCAACAATGTCTTCACAACTTAATTTAGGCAAGTTCAGCATTTTTGCTTTTAGAGTTAAATATCTTCTATATATTACGGAATGTTCATCTATTGCTTTCATCAAATTATCTATTATTTCTTGGTCAACATCATTTGCTATAAGACTCTGATGCATGGGGGAATCATGTTTTCTTCTTTTTGAGGTTTTAGCCCAATCACTACAAATATTGTGCATTGCTGAAGAGAATATTTCCTCATCCTTTCCAAGAACACCGTATATGGCTTTGTTAGCTGATCTTCTTGTATCTTTATCGGGATGTGCCAGTAATCCGTTTGCTTCCCCATAAGACATTTTTTTTGTTTCTCCTTCAACTTCAACATCAAACAATCTTGTATTCAACCATTTAGATTGAAGTTGTTGCCATCCAATAATACCGTATTGATCTTTTTCAATAATTAATTGTTCTTCTATTTCTGACAGCCTATGAGGGTAAGATCGCTTTATTTTTTCTAGAGAGTGTTTATAGTTCTCCAGTTTTGGATCTGAAATGACTTGCTCATTCTCATAAACATATTTTCCAGTCTCAATTTCAAGGAAGGCTAATTTAGCACCTATTTTTGCAGAGAATTCTTGTGCTTTGTTAAATAGTGTCTTTATCTCAGGTATTGTCATGTTTGCTGAGAAGGATAATCGAGCAAAAGAATTGAATTCAAAGAAATCAGCAGTAAAACTTTCTTGTTTTTTGAGTAGAACTAATAGATCATCAACTGAGAATTCAGGAAAATTCAATTTACCTTTATAGTCTCTGATGAACTCTTCAACCTGCTTATCAAGCTTGTTCAAAACTTCATTGATTTTTGGATCATCGGGACCTTGAAACATCTCGGATAAATCCCAAGCAATTTCGTTCTTTGACATAATAATCGAAGAAAGCAGTATAAGTACAAATAAAAAACTTATCTACACAACAGAAACAAGAGCTGATAATTCACTCAACGTAATAGTTCTTATCATCTAATAAGAAACCCTTAATGGTTGAACCTACCTCTTTTTTTGGAGGTAATCTTTCTAGATTATCATCAAAATTCTCATAGTTGTCCATAGCCATTATTACAACAGTTTGACCTTCTGCAGAAACGAACATATACTCACGAGGAAATAGAAGATCATTCAGTTTTTTAGCGCTATTTTCCACTCTTTTTCTTACAATTTTTCTTTCTTTGTGATCTGTCAGAGATTCTAATCGGATCTGATCGTCGTTGATCGCTTTTATTTTCCAAATATCTTTCTTATATTCAATAATATCATCTTTACCAAATTCTGGTAATCGAACAAGGTAGGTGTTTTGATAAACTTCTGTTCCATCTCTTTTTGTTGTTTTGAGTTCATAAGCAAGAGAGAGTTTTCCTGCAGTCTGTGCTTTTATTTCTCTAGCTAAATTAGAAGCTAGTAATTTTGTACTCACTTGAGCAGTAATACCATCAGGTTCAATTTCCATATCTAATATGTAAGATAATTTTGCATCTCCGTATTGCTTCATCATAGTATTAATTGAATTTTCAAACCGATCTAACTCATCATCTGTAAGTTTTCTCTTATCTGCTCGTACTTGCAAAATTGCTTCAAAATAACCAGATTTGTAATGTGAACAATCATTACAGATAGTTCTCTTCATTTTCAACCTAGTGACAAAATCTTTCTCAAAAGGAGAGAATTCTTTATATGGTTGTGAAGTGATTTTTGTTCTAAGTTTGAATTCTTTGACACCATAGTTCATGATTTTGTCATTTCTAATATCATCTTCAAATTCAATATCATATGGGTCTTCAGAGCGAAATTTAGATAAAATAGCACTTCTGACAACTTCCCTTATTAGTTCTTCCAGACTCTCTTCTTGTGCCTTTGGATCTATACGGGTGCTTAGAACCCTGAGTTCACCACAATCAGTGCATATTTCAATATTCAAGCTTTTTAGTAGTTCAATCTTAAGAGGGTGTTCTTTCTTGTAACATGTTTCGCATAAGTTATCAAGAAGTACTTCATCCATGGCTCCACATATAGCGCAAAATCTTCCTCTTTCAGAAATCATACTCACCCTTTACAATAAATCCTTCTCTTTAACCCAAATAAGCCTTTTCTTGTTTATCTTATCATCATCGCATGGCCAATTTTTGTCTTTTTGCCAGGGTGATCAAACCATAAAATTGCTTCTTCGTGAATAAAACGGTTTTTTAAAAGAAGATCTACTGCTCTTGTTCCTATTACATTGACAGATGTGCTTTTTTTAACTTCATGTAGTAATTCATCTTCGGAAACTAGTTCTACACCATAGAAGATTCTACTAACCTTAATCTTAACTCCATGGCTTAAGAGTTCCATATCCATAATTTCCTCATCACATGCAGCTATTAACCTTTCTCCTGGTCGTTCTATTACTTTGATAAAAAAGGAAGAAGACATAAAGATCACTCACATTTTTGATTTATTTTCGTAAAGGTTTAACAGACGTTGTTGCTCCGCAGGCATCGCAACGTTTTCTTAGAATTCTTGTTTCCGTTATAAACTGAGTGTCAGGTTTTCCACATTCTTCGCAAATAACGTACTCTTTGACATATCGCTCAAGGAGAGTTTGGAGTGTTACTTTAGCGTGTTTTCCAGCAAATACTGCACGAGCACCTTCCATTGTTACTGAAGCAGCTAGTTCTCCAGCCATAAACTTGAGAAAGTGATTTTCTTCTCTGTTAATTCGTTCTAAGACTTCTCGTATATTAACTATAAAGGTCTTATTTCCTTCAATTACTGAACGAATTTCTGGAATCTCGAATCTTGATTGTTCGAACACTTTTTCTGGTAGTTTTTTTCTTGCTCTTTCGAATAACTCATCATATTCCATCTTATTGCCTCAAGAGTTTTTACCTCTTACCTTTTTGTTTGTTTCGTTTGAAACTTCTTTTCTCAATGTTTTTCAGCTTAACAACAAAATATTTTAATCCCTTTCTCTTTTTAGGAATGAGGATTATATTTGAGTAAAAGAAAAAAACCGACAAAGAGCAAAAAAAAGCCATATAAAAGAACATATTCAGGTTGGGTAACAGCCGATTCTGATGCTATTAGAGCACAATTACCTAAAGAAGGAGAGTTTTTCGGAATTGTTCTCCAAATTCTTGGTGCAAGTATTTTGCTTGTGAAATGTTTAGATGGTTTTACAAGGCAAATCCGTATTCCAGGCAAATACAGGAAGAGAATGTGGTGTAGAGTTGGAGATGTGGTTATTATAATGCCCTTATATGGGATGAAACCTGATGAAAAAGGTGAATTAGTACATCGCTTTAGAAAAAACGAAGTAAGATGGCTAATAAACAACAAACATATTCCAGAAGAGTTTGTTATTTAAATACTCTTTTTCCCTTCTTCTTAGTTAAGTTAATTTATCATTTTGTTAGTCTTTGATTGAACAATAGTTTTATTTATTGTAAGTGTTGTATTACAATTGAAACAAAGGTTCCATTTCATCTCCTCCATTGATGACCATGCCTAAGAGCCCTATACACACTCTCAATACAAGAATAGGAAATAGTGATAATATGTCTGATAAAGAGATAGCTTCCATTGACCAAAAAATAGACAAGAGTCGCATACGGGAAAAGGATTCAGATACTCTAAAATCAATTGAAAGTGTATTTGATTTTCAAACAAGCATGCTTTTGGTAAAAATGATGAATTCGGGAATCTTAGGGGACATTGGTTTTTGTGTTTCTACTGGAAAAGAAGCTAATGTATATCATGGTTATGGTATGAAAAAAGAGGAACTTGCAATTAAAATATATCGAACAGCTTCAGCAGAATTTAAGAAAAATTGGATATATGTACAAGGAGATCCTCGCTTCAAAAGCTACAAAAAGGGAACCTATTCTTTCATTTATACATGGGCTAAAAAAGAATTCAAAAACCTTAAACGAATGAATAAAGCATCAGTAAAATCTCCAATACCTATAGCAGTTCAAAAAAATATTCTAGTTATGGAGTTTATAGGAAAGGGTGAGAAAGCAGCTCCTCTTCTCAAAGATAGCAAAGTTAAGAAACCACACAAATTATATGCGAAGATTTTGGATTATATGACAAAACTGTATGAAGATGCGAAATTGATTCACGCTGATTTGAGTGAGTATAATATATTAATGTTAAAGCAAGATCCAGTTTTTATTGATGTTTCACAAGCAGTTTTGCTTGATCATCCTTATGCCGCGGCTTTTCTATTTAGAGACATAAAAAATGTTAACCGTTATTTCAGCTCTCTCGGTGTTGAAATACTCCCAAATGAAGAACTTTATGAACAAATAACAGATTCTCCCCCTAGCCCTAAAATACAAACATTGGAAATATAATTGGTGTTAACTATGTCAAGCGAATTTCTAGTACGAATCCCATTGGAAAGGATTGCAGTACTGATAGGTCCGAAAGGAAGCACAAAGAAGCGGATAGAAGAATTAACCGAAAGTAAGTTGATGATAGACAGCAAGACTGGAGACGTCATCATTACAATAGAGGAAGATTCTGAAGATCCTGTCAATATGTGGCGCTCAAGAGATATGGTTAAAGCGATTGGAAGAGGGTTCAGTCCTCAGAAAGTTTATCGGATCAAAGATTCCAATTGGGGATTTGATTTAATACAAATCCGAGACTTTGTTGGAACTTCTCCAAACTCATTAAGAGAGGTACGATCAAGAGTTATTGGAAAAAATGGAAGAACGAGGAACATCATAGAGCAAATAACAGGTGCTCATGTATCAGTTTTTGGTAATACAATAGGAATAATATCAGAGTTCAGTAAGTTGAAAATTCTGAAAGATGGTCTTATTAAATTAATAAATGGTTCTAAACATAGTACAGTTTACAAATACTTAGAGGAGAAAATTAGGGATCTTAAAAGTGACCAAGATAAGTTGTGGTTAGCTCATGGTGATGAAGAAGGAGTAGCATCTGTGCATGATTTAGATGAACTTGAACGAATAGTCTTTGAAGAAGAAGCAGAAGAAGAAGATGAATCGTAAATGAAAGCAAAAAGATATGATTTACACATTCATAGTTGGTTTTCAAGTGATTGTAAAAGCAATCCTAAAGACATTCTCAAAATTGCTAAAAAAAATGGTTTAAGTGGGATAGCAATAACAGATCACAACAGTACAAAATTTCATCATGAGAATTTTAAAATTGATGGTTTGTTAATAATACCAGGGGTTGAGATTTCAACCAAAAAGGGTCACATAATTGGACTTGGAATAAAAGAAACAATTAAAAAGAGACTAAGTCCTGAAGAAACTGTTGAAAAAATAATTGAAATGGGAGGATTAGCTACAATACCTCATCCCTTTGATTTTACTCGTAAGGGCATTGGTAAAGTTATCTACGATTTGAAGGAAATAGCTGTGGAAACAGTAAATGGATCGTGTCCCATAAAATCTTTTAATATGAAAGCAAAACAAATGGCTTTAGAAAATAACCTTCCTGAAACGGGAGGAAGTGATGCACATAGACTAAAGGATATAGGAATGGCCTATACATCGTGTACAGAAGAGTTAGTAACAACAGATGATCTCCTAGAAGCTATAAGAAAAAGAAAGACAACTGGGGAAGGAACTAATTTAACCATTCGAGAAAAGATAATAAGAACTTTTCAAATTCATTTCTAAAAACTATTTTAACTAGAATCACATAAGAGAATATAAAAATAAAGAAGATTAGTTGTGAAAATTAGAAAGCGTTGCTTTTATTCCACATCTCTTCTTTTAATAAATCGCGAATTGCTACTCTTATACATTCACTTCTATTAGGATATCTCTTTAGTCTGACTAATTCATCTAAATCATGAAGGAATTCATCAGGGAGATGGACTGTTACCAATTTCATCATATTATACCTAATCTACTTTTTCATTTTCTATTTAAAAGAAGTGTAATATTAGGGAAATATACTTGTCTGCCTCCACATAAGTTTCTGATATATTGTTTCAGCATAAAAATATAATGACAAACTCATTCTCAAACACTGAAAACGCATTTTATTGCATTTTCAGCGATAATACAATCACTAAAGATGAAGATAAAATGGACGAGATTTTTATTTTACTCCAGTTCCAGGAGGTACATCTTTATCGGGATGCAATATTATGGGTTCACCATCAATATCAGCTGCAAGGAGCATACCTTCAGATTTTTCACCCATCAAAGTAGCTGGTTTTAGATTAGTAACAACTACAATTTGCTTTCCAACGAGGTTTTCTGGAGAATAGTATTGTTTAATCCCTGCTAGAATTTGTCTTTTCTCTTCCCCTAAATCTATTTGTAATTTGATGAGATTGTGGCTTTTCTCTAGAGATTCAGCGCTTATTATTGTTGCAATCTTTAGCTCTACATTCTTGAATTCATCATAACTTATTTTGCTCATTTCTTTATCATCTTCCTTTTGCTTTTTTGTTTTATTTCGTATTTCGTCTAGATTCTTCTTAACCTCTTCACCCTTTATCTTGTAAAATACTGGTGTGGATTTCTTAACTATCTGTTCTTCATTAGTAGTTGCAAGATCTATCTCGTCAATCCCATTACTAACTGGAAGGCCTTCAAATCCCAGAGTTTCCCAAATGCTCTCAGCTGTAGTTGGAATAATAGGCCATAGAAGAATGGAGAGAATTTCTGATAGTTTAGCAGAGAGATTAAGTACTGTAGCAGTTCTTTCCTTATCATTTTTTATTAAATGCCAAGGTTGGGTTGTTGAGAAGTATTGGTTCCCGAGTCTAGCAACATTTATCGCAATTGAGGTTGCATCTTTCAGTTTGAAGTTTTCCATAGCTTCCTTATACTTCTGAATACTCCCCTCTATTTGAGCAAGTAAATCCTTTTCTTCTTTCTGCAACTCTCCTCTCTTAGGAATCTTCCCGTCGAAATGTTGAGAGATAAAAGTAATTGTCCTATGAATAAAATTCCCAGTCACATCATTTAGATCATTATTCACAGTGGATGCAAATTCTTCCCAATCAAAATAAAAGTCTTTGAGCTCGGGTCTATTTATCATAAGATAATATCGCCAATAATCTGCAGGCAATGTTGCTACTGCTTCATCCCCCCAAATACCGATGCCCTTTGATTTTGAAAATGGTCCTTCCTTAAACATTAGAAAATTTGTTGTTGCTATTGCATAAGGTAAGGGATAAGAATCTTTGGATGCTATTAGCATTCCAGGAAATAATAAAGCATGAAAAATAATGTTGTCCTTACCTATACAGAAAACAGTTTTTGTTTTTTTATCAAACCAAAATTCGTCAAACATCTCAGGCTTTCCAAGTTCTTCAGCTATCAATTTAACGGTACTAACATATCCAAGAACATTTTCAAACCAAACATAAAGGACCTTATCATTGAATTCTTCTCCAAAGATAGAATCTATTGGTATCCCCCAAGACAAATCTCTTGAAATAGGTCGTTGTATAAGCCCTTCTTCAATCATACTTAGTACTTTTTGCTTAGCAAACGGCGGAATATGAGGGGTATTTTCGACAAATTGATTGAGTTCATCCGCTAATTTGGGTAAGTCAAAGTACCAGTGTTTTGTCTTTTTCAGTATAGGTTTATTAGAACAGGTAGCACAATATGGATCAATGAGTTCAATAGGTTTTAGCACTTTTTCACATTCATGATTAGTACATTGATCTCCTCTTGCGTCCTTTATTCCACAATAAGGACAGGTTCCTTCAACAAACCTATCTGGAAGGAATCTATTGCAGTGATTGCAATAATATTGTTCTGATTCTTTCAACACAAAATATCCATTTTCATGGATTTTCTTATGCAAACCTTGTACATATGATATGTGGGTAGGATTTGTTGTAATCGTATACTTATCAAAATCAATATTCCAATCATCTAATAATTGAACAATTTTATTATGATATTTTAACGCTAAATTATTTGGAGAGATTCCTTCTGCTTCAGCTGCTACCAAAATTGGTGTGCCATGAGCATCTGAACCACTTACGTATACAACTTTATCTTTCTTTAATTTTCTATACCTTGTTATAACATCGCCACTCAGCAATTGTAACATTGTTCCTAAATGTGGAATTGTATTTACGTAAGGCCATGCTGCTGTTACTACCCATTTCTCTTTACTCATTGTGAATCACTCCTTCTAACATGAGATTTAAGTTTTTATTCTGCTGTCCAAATAACAAGAAGTCTATTAATACTTGCTCGTTGAGAGGAAAATCCTGTTTTAATGTGTTGATTTTTTTCCAAAAATTTGAAAATAAATTCAATTTATTGATGGATGGTCTGTAGCCTTCGCTAAGTAGGTCACCAACGATAAAATCAAGCCCTACTCGGGAAATGCATTTCGCTATCCCTCAATATAACCACTAAATCATTAGCCCCTTTTCTTATTTAAAAAGTTAATGGGCATTAAAAATTGCCTGGAATTATCCTATTGTTTGTTTGCTAGCTTATAGAATAGTTTCTCTATCTGATTAGTGACACTCAAAAAAGAAAACTCGCTTCTAATTCTCCTTTTTGCTTTCAAGGCTTTGTTTAAACATAAATCATAACTATCTACACAATCAATAATTGTTTTTTCAAGTGACAGAGTGTTTCCAACTTCAAAGAGTGTACCTTCATTTCCGTTATTTAGTAATCGAGGGATATCACCAATATTAGATCCTATCACAGGTATTCCCATAGCCATTGCTTCTATTATTACGGTAGGAGAACCCTCCCAGAAACTAGGCAGAAGTAGAAAGTTAGTTTTCTCAAGCAAGGAAGGAATTTCTGTATGATTAACTGAACCAAACAGTTTGACTCTTCTCTCATCTTCATATTTTTTCTTCAAAATTGGAAATAGTGAACCTTGACCTATGAACCAGAATTTTATGTCTTTTCTTTGTTTGAGAATGCTATCGATGACTTTAGAATAATAAAAAATGCCTTTCCAAGGTTCAAGATCACCCACATATGAGATAATCATGTTTTTGCTTTGAACTGGTTTTGCTTCAAGAAATAGACTTGTATCTATGGCATTGTTTACTAAAGTTAGTCTTTCTTGTCTGGAATGTAAACTATCCTCCAATAATTCTTTATCATATTGACTGACAGAAGCGATTATATCAGCCTGAGATAAGACAAATCTCCCTAAAGTATAATCGAAAAACATCTTAGCGAACTCTTTCATAAAACTTGTTTTATAAGGAGGTCTACCTACACCGCCATGAATGTGTAAGAGAAGAGGTATTCTTCTGAACAATTTCGTGATTGCAGCTTGAATGGTTGTAAAATAAATGTAAGAGTGTACATGAAAGACATCAATGTCCTTTATTTTCATTAATTGGTGGAGCATTATACAAGCTGGATTAATCCCAAATATATCCATAGGACTGAAGAATCTATGAACAGTCATATTGTCATAATAACTCTGATATGGTACCTTAGTTGATTTCTTTGTCGTGAACACGTCGATATGATGTCCTCTACGTGCTAATTCTTTAGATAGATAATTCACATATCTTTCAGTTCCACCATAGCTCTTTGATCCAAAGAAAGGTGTCACTTGAACTATTCTAAGACTATCCATATTTTACACCAGTATATTATAGAGAAGATAATTATGCCCATTAGACATAATCAGATTAAATGTAGGTCTAGCGATAGTAAGTGGGCCATAATTATAGTAATGCAATGTCCCTAGGTAATAGCTGATTTCTTCTTGAGAGAGATAAAGCGGCGTGCCTAACCACTGATCCATAACAGAACCTATCACAACATATTTCATCCAAGAATATAACAATCGGTTTGCATTGGTCTGAAGAGACGAATTTGAATCAAATAAGAGAGGTAATGCATAGATGTTTATACCATCAACATATTTGGAAACTGAAAATGACATGCTAGTAGTTGAGGGACCAATATTCGCAACAGCATTGAAACTATAAGCAAAAGTCATATTTTCATAAGAACTGGTTAGATTATAACCTGGAAAATACTGTTCTCCCATATAAGCCATACTAAAATAGGAGTTTGCTATTAATAGAACGAGAAATATTGGTAAAAATACTCTCTTTACTTTGCCAATTACATCAGAGATTGCTAAAAATGCTAGAATACTGATGAAAATTATCGTGAAGATAAAGGTTCTAGGCGCTACCCAAGAAAGTTCGTGTTCAGAAGAACTAAAAACAAGAGAGAAAACAACAGTCAACCCATAGAAACAAAAACCTAATGCAAATAGAGATGATTTTACTGTATCTGGAAACAATAAAGCCACTCCACTTAAGAGAAAGATAATTACCAACTCTACAGTAATATACCATGAAGCAAGACTTGCAGTATAGTTAAACAAACCAACGATCTCTACAGCAATTATACTTGCAACAAGACAAATCAATAAGCCAGTAACAATCTTCTTTCTTGTAATGAAAGTTTTCGCTCTTTTGAAAAATGATTGAATACTGTTCTGAGCATGTTCTGTAAAAAGTGAGAATAATGGCAATACAAGAAGGCGTTTTATCATATTTGATAATTCTGTTTTTCTTGTGCGGAGAAGAAAACCAATAAGTGTCACAATTAACCACAAAATCAAGAGTACAAAATCATTTCTTATGAATAGATTATACAACATTTCATACGTTTCATTTCTTGAGAAATAAAAATTTACGATCCCGAATTCCCTTGAATCTAATATAGTTTTAACAATTATTACAGCAGGAACAGCATAAACTAGAGACAATATAGTTTTCAGATTTTTTGCAAGAAAAATGCTAGCAAATAGAATTACCGGTAATAGAAAGATAGCTGATAGATGATGTACTTTTACAGTTACAATGGCTAGAAAACCTGCAATAATCTGGCTTCGTAATCGCTCTTGTTTGCACAAATACAGATACAAACACAAACTAAACAAACCTATTCCCAAAGTATTTGGTCGACCCAAGAACATCTGAATCCCAATGATTGATGGGAAGAGGAGTATCAGTGCAAAATATCTGAGATTAAAGCTGTGAGAGGTATAGCCCTTTTTTTTCTTTTCTAGATGACGAATGAAGGCAATTATTGAAAAGTCAAAGAGTAATATGGGAACCATTATACTAACAAATTCAAAGATAATGCTTGGTTTCAATCCTGTTAATGCAGATAAAGCTGATGCAAACACATGAAAACCGATAAAATCGTAATATGATTTTGCAACATCCAATTCAATTATGTGTTGGTTTCCTAGAATAGAATCAACATACTGTAAATGAATATACGCATCAAATCCATACATACCCACATTGAAATATAAAATTAGGAACACTAGAAGTAGTTGCCCAATGATTATTGCAGGAATGAAAAACGATTTTCGAGACACATTTACACCTAATTATATTTTTCTAAATATTCTTTTATTGCTTCTTCTGGTTCAAAAAGTGGAGCTCCATGACCAGGCAATATCACACTTGGTTTTGATTCCTTGAGCAATTTGATAGAAGATTTTAGAGCTTGTTCATAATCCAGAGCGAATCTCTTGCTTGGAGGTATCAATTTCGTACCCTTCTTATCAGTGTTTAGTATATCGCTACAGAACAATGCGTGATTCTCTATATCTTCCAAAGCTATGCTTCCTGGTGTGTGACCGGGGAGATGGAAAACCTTCAACCCATAGATTACTTCGTAATCAGTAACAACCTGATCAACGGTATAGCTAGATGAAGAAAACATTTTACTTAATAAAGAAAATGTTTTTCCAGAAAAACCCTCTTTTGTTGGCATGTCTTTTATTTTCATTATATAGTCGCTTTCCTCTTTATGTGCTATTACTATTGAACCATACAACTGTCCTAGAGTTTCTAGTCCGGCCATATGATCTTGGTGAGCGTGAGTAATAATTATGCCTTTAAGGGGTTTATCCGAGCAAAAAGATTTAATTGTTTGGATCACATCTTTTGCCTTTTTACTCATTCCAGTATCTATTAGAACAGAGTACTGTTCTCGTTCTATCAAATAGCAATTGACAAAACTTGGAATAAGATAAATTTCATCTAAAATCCTCATTATTTCTTATATCTGAGTTGTACTTTTAAAATCATTCCATTTTTCTCTCGCTTACTTTAGAAAAAAACTCATGATTGCAATAAGGACACCCTTTAGTTTTTAGTTCTTCAATTGTTGAAAATAACTGATTAATCCCAACATCAATATCGGACTTACAATTTAGACACTCATATGTACGAATTATTGGGTTAATATCTCCTGTGTAAAGAGAGGAGTTATACACATCCTTTATCAATGGTGTAGCTGGGGGAATAATTTCGAATCTATACAAACTGGATACACCACCCAATTTCTGAGCTCCAATGTATTTATTGAAGTTTGGAACTATGTGAGTTATCGCGCAATTCATCTGGATTAAGCTTTTCTCCAATTCTAAGATTTCGTTTGAGGGCTTCACACCAAATGAAAGATATCCTACTCCATTGTGTTTATCTGAAAGTAGGGTTAGACCACGCGAGATAAATAAATTCAGCCCGTGTAGAGTATATGGTGGATCAGTGGAAATACAATCGAACTTTTTTAGATATTCTGGAGGGATAGGGTTTCTTAAATCATGTTCAATGAATTCTATTTGAACACTATTTTCTTGATTTGCAGATTCTATAATCGCCTTTAGTCGCTTATCCACATCAAAAACTACAATTCTAGATGATTTGTTAGCAAACATAGCTAAAGCAATACTTGTCAAATCACTATCACCCAAAAAGGCAAAGTTTCTTCTAGTAAGATCATAATTTTGAATCATATAGAATATTCTTGCCAGACTGGTTCTAGGAGTCGCGAACGATTGATCTAATTGAGTGAATGGTTTACCTCTCATATTACCATACCTTTTCATCGCTTCCAGTTCTTTCTGAAACTTTGAATACGGAATAGTTATACCGGTTCCACTGCATTTGATGCATTCATGTCTCTCATTAAAACCACCGTGAGAATTGAAAACATCTTGTCCTAATGGTGTGAGGAAAGCACCTTTCTTTCCCCTTGATACCCAACCAAGTTTCTCAAACTCATTTCGAATGGCCACACATATTGGAACGGGTAAATTGCTTTCTTGAGCGACTTTACGCATCGGTTCTTCAGGAAAGCGAGAAATAACCGCCAAGTTACGTAAGATGCCAACGAGTCCCTCTTTTATTGCTACATTTTTGGTAACTTCACTTAGTTGCTCAAGAAAGGTTAATTCATTCATCAGTATGACTAGATAATCAAAGCTTTAATAATTTTTCAATTAGAAGGCAAAATTTTTCAATTTCAAAGAAAAGATATTAGTAATTAGAACAAATAATAAAAACATATATCTCCTTGTATCGAAAAAAAATCAGTGTGATGAAATGAAGGAAATTGAAGATAAAATTAAACATTATCCGTATCTTAAGTATGAGGAAAATCTTCTTCACATTAACAAGAAATCGTCTTTAGATATTGCAGAAAAAATGGCTACGCCGTTCTTTCTTTATCTACCTGAACGTTTTGAACACAATTATAATCAATTGAAAACAGCTTTGAGTAAACATGTTGCTAAATCACACATTTCATATGCAATCAAGGCAAATTACTTAGGTCGAGTTCTTCAGCACGCGAAATCTTTGAACATGAATGCTGAAGCTATGTCCCTTTTTGAGTTGTTATTAGCGGAGAAAGCAGGATTCAATTTTAAGCAAATTGTGTTTAATGGACCAGCAAAAACAGCGCAAGAATTAGAATTAGCTATGACAAAAGGGATTCAATATTTGAACATTGAATCTATGAATGAACTTCAAAACATAGAAAATATTGCTAAAGCAAAAGAGATGAAACAAGAAATTACAATTAGAATTCATCCTTTGTTAAGTGAGGAAACAGAAAAGAAATTGCTTATCAAGAAGAATAGTAAATTAGGAATAGATTACGAAAGAGCAATAAAACTTTACAAGTTTGCTAAAAAAAGTCCTCATCTTGAACCTACTGGTGTTCATGTTCATGTTGGGACCAATCTTATTTCTCATTCATTTTATGAAGAATTATTAGTTTTTATGAATAAATACATCAAGGAACTAGTGAATAAACATGGGATCGAGATAGAACATTTGAACCTTGGAGGTGGACTTGCAAGTAAAAGCACGCTTGATTCAAATGGTTTTGATCTAAATCGATATGCTGAGCAGATTTCAACAAGTATTGAAAATGTTGATGATATGACAATTATTCTTGAACCAGGTAGATATTTGGTGGAGGATAGTTTTGTTGCCGTTGCTAAAGTTTTACGAACAAAGAGCTCATGGGGAAGAAAGTGGGCATTTATTGATATTGGAGCCAATTCACTTATACCAATGCGATATTCACATTACCTAGCAGTTCCAGGTCAAAATAAAGGGGAGGGCCCATACTGCAGAATTGGGGGTCCTCTATGTCTCCCAGTCGATGTGATTTCAAATGAATCTGTGAGCTATCAAATTGATGAAGGAGATCAAATAACGGTTCTCAATTGTGGAGCATATACGCTTTCAATGAGTGAACAATTCGGATATCCTCGTCCTGCTGTATATGAATTAGATGAAGTGGGGCAAATTAGAATTATTAAAAAGGCTGATAATGTGGAAGATATGGTTAAAGAAGCTTTCAATTTTGAAACCGATAGTTAGTCAAGAACTTGTGATAAGAAAAATTGGTTGATTCTATGGAAAAAGCGTCTGATGAAAAAACATGTAGTATAGTATGTGGGAGCAAGTGTTGCCGCAGCACCCCACCTGCATTGACAAAAGAAGATTTCAGCAGAATTCAAGCAATTACAAAAGAAAAAAACTGGTTCAAAACTATTAATGGGAAAAATAATATTCGAGTTGTAAGTAAAAAGGAAAATTTGATTGACTGCTATTTTCTTTCAGATAAAGGTTTATGTTGCATCTATGAAAATCGTCCTCTTGATTGTAAGCTATTTCCTCTTTTTGTAAAAATCAAGCCTGAGGGAGAAAAAGAGTATAGGCTTAGATGGTATGTATGGTATTGTGCACTTACAGAAAAAAAGGGGACAGAAAGATTACTTCAAAAAGCTGAAATAATTGTCCACGAATATTTAGGTACTAAACCTGAAATTGTATTTGATTACCAAAGTGTCATGTATGAATCCGGGGGTTATAAGAAGAAGCATTTTTTGAAGGAAGAATTAATAATAATGAAATCTAATGATTAATACGAATGAAAACTGTCTCTGTGGTTATCCCCACATACAATAACGCAAAAACACTTCAGGCATGTCTACAATCTATAGTTAAACAAACCTTTAAACCACTGGAAATCATCATCTCAGATGGTCATTCTACCGATGGATCAATTGATATCGCAAAAGAATTCAATTGTACAATTACATATGAAGATGGTGGGTCTAGGTCAGCAGCTTGTAATAAAGCCTTAGAGATTTCACAAGGAGAGATTGTGGCATTTACTGACTCGGATGTTATAGCTAAGGAAAATTGGTTAGAAAAACTAGTCGGCGCTTTTGAGGAAACTCAAGATGAGAAGATTGTGTGCGTAACTGGACCAAATATTGAATATCCTAATGAGAGTGTTTTTGGGAAAGCTGTAAGCGCAATTTATAATACGTTTTTGGGAGGAAAATGGTCTGAACAAGTTCAAAGTATATTTAACAAAGAAAAACGATTAGTTGAAAGTGCTGCTGGATGCAATGCCGCATATATGAGAGCAGCTTTAAATGAGGTACTACCATTTAATGAATCATTAATTACAGCTGAGGACACGGATATTAATTTTAGATTAATTCAGAAAGGTTATTCAATTTTATTTATCCCAGATGCTATAGTATATCATCAACGTCCTCAAAATCATAAATCAGTTCGAAACAAGTCAAAAAAATATGCATTAGGAAAAATACAATTCTACAGACTGCACAAAACAGGGTTAGAGATATGGCATCTTTTACCACCCATTTACTTTGTATCAGGTCTTTTCCTTCTGTCTTTGCTATTAGTAAACTTGTGGTGTGGATGGATCGTTATAGGATACTATGGTGCTTATTTACTTACAATTCTAATAGCTACAATTGTACAGACAATGCGCTTTAAGCAACCCACATTTTTCTATTTGTTACCCATTATGTTTATAGAAGGGCATGTGTGGTGGAGCATAGGTATTCTGAAAGAAATTTTTAACCCACATTTCAAGAAGTGAGAAAGATGGCATTGAACATTACTATGCTCTTTGAACTGGGACCTAATGATGGGGGGGTTATCGGTGGGGGGGTTGAATTACACGCCATCAACCTTTCAAAAGAACTGGTTAAGATGGGTCACAACGTAACATATTTGACTGGAGCTATACCCAATTCAAAAAAAGATACAATGATTGATGGTGTGAAAATAAAGAGGATCGATTATCTCTCACTTATCGGTAAAGCATATGATCCTCAGCAACTAAAATTCTCGAGACAATTATTCTTTCTACTAAAAACGAAATTTCTTAGAAAGAAAATACATAGTTTAGTAGAAAACTCTGACATTTTCCATGGACACATATATTCTTCAGGACTTGCAGCATATTTTTTGAGTAAAAAAAGTAAAGCAAAGGCAATAAATACCATCCATGGGTCTTACTATAAGTACTGGAATGAACTAACTAGAAACCCTTTTGCTGTATGGTTTTACAAGGGAATGGAGAGACGGTTAGCACCATTGCTAGCAAGAAAAGCAGATTATCAGATACATACAGATTTTGACTTTGCAGAGACTGTGAAAAAATGGTGCAAACCAAAAAATGCAAAGAAAGTAGTAACTGTTCTAAATGGAGTAGATATCCAAAAATTCAATTATAAAACCAAACCAAATCCTATGATATCAGAAGAAGCGGGCCCCATTATAATGACAACAAGGAGATTGGTTGTGAAAAATGGAGTTATATTCTTAGCAAGAAGTTTCAAGAAAATCACTGAAGAATACCCCACAGCAAAATTATACATCATTGGAGATGGACCAGAAAGAAACAATATATACCGTGAAGTCCAGAGATTAGGATTAGAAAAGAGCGTTATTTTTGTAGGGATGGTTCCAAACGATAGTATTCCTTCATTTTTATCAAGAGCAGATATAATTGTAGTTCCAAGCATCGTTGAAGCATCAAGTATAAGTGTTCTAGAAGCAATGGCTATGAAAAAACCTGTAGTAGCTTCTGATATTCCAGGTATTAGAGAAATCACAAAGAAGGGAGCACATTGTATTTTAGTTAAATCGAAAGACATCTCTCAATTAGCTGATGGAATTCTTAGTTTACTGAAAGATAAAGAGAAATCAGAAAGAGTTGCACAATTAGGTTTTGATGAAGTAACAGCTAACTTCTCATGGAAAAAGAAAGCCAAGGAAATTGAACAAATATATTTTAATGCTTTAGAACATTAATTACTTAAAGAGAACATACAGATTTGTGAGCATATAACGATGAACTCTGAAACAAATTTCTGCCTTAGAGTAGATGTCGATACCTTTGAAGGATTAAAGAAGGGCATCCCAAAAGTTCTCGAAATTTCCAAGAAGCATGAAATCCCCATATCAATCTATCTTAGTCTTGGGAAGTATGAAACGGGCAGAAACCTTTTCAGGAAAATACAAAAAAAAGAAAGGATAACAAGTAGCATTCCTCCATGGAAAAGAAATAGCTTCAAAAGTTTGTTTAGAGGGATTATACTTCCTGCAAAAAATATTGGGGACAACGAAAAGAAATACCTTCAAAGCATAGACAAAGATTCCAATACTGAAATCCATCCTCATGGCTACAATCATGTTCGTTGGTCAACTAATTTCGCAAACCTCTCAAAGGATAAAACCAGAGATATAGTTTCAAACTTCATTTATGAATACAAGAGCATTTTTCAGAGGAAACCAATAGCAAATGCAGCGCCTAATTTCAGTGTAAACAAACACTACTTTCAGACTTTATTTGATAATAAATTCAAATTTTCTGCAGACTTCAAGTATTCTGAACCCTTTGTACTCCAGTTAGAAGAGAAAAAATCGCAACTTGCTCAGTTCCCAGTAACTGAACCTACAATTGAGGAGCATATAGCAAAGGGTAAATCTACAGATCAGATAGTTTCAGAATACAAAAAAAGATTCGACAATCATATTGAAAATGGAACAAAGTATGTTTGTTTCTATGTTCATGCAATATACGAACCGTTAAGACTAGAAAAAACGGTAAATAAAGTTCTTTCTTATGTAAATAAATACGACTTCAAAGCCACTACACATTCCAAATTCCATCAAATGTGCTCAAAACTACCAATAATTAGAATTGAAACTTTACTTGATTAGGTGAAAAAAATGGATGAAAAAACAGTTTGTTACCTCACTCAAGAATACAAAAGGGGTGCAACGTGGATATATTGCGTAAACCTGGCAAACAGCATAGAACAGATGGGTAAATGGAAACCCTATATAATTGCAGCAAATAGGTACAAATCTGAATCGGATGTTTATGAAGGTGTTTCTAATCTGATTCTGACAAAAACCACTAATTCCAAATTTTTCTATTCACGTCAATTTTGGAAGAATTCTAAACATGAGGTAAACAAAATCAACCCTGCTTTAGTTCATGGAAATATGAACCTACTTTCGTCTTTAGGCATCACTAATACTCTGCCTGTTATCGAAACAGTCCATACAACATTCAATAGAGAAAAAGAAGGAACTAAGGCCGAGCCCAACCGTTCTTTAAGTTGGGTTGAAAAACGAGTACAATATTTCTTTCCTTGGTTAAAGAGAATAGAGAAGAAACTACTTCACAGAGCCAAGCACCTCATAGCAGTAAGTGATACAATAAGAGAGGATTTAGTACGCCATTATTCTATTAAAGAAGATAAGATAACTATTGTTCCAAACGGTGTTAATTCGGAGATACATAAGAGAGTAGAAAAGCATGTTTATGAGAAGAAGGAAGAAGAGTTCGTTCTTGGATTTCTAGCCCGAATGACAGCCTCTAAAGGTGCTAGAATGTTATTACCCATTTTGAACTTGGTAAAAAAGGAGATTCCCGGCATCAAACTACTTCTAGCAGGAGATGACCTAAATACCAAACATGAGATGATAAAGCAGATGAACAAATATCAACTACAAAATAATGTGCTAAATCTAGGCTACATTTCCGATCTTGAAAGGAAGAATTCATTCTTTAGTTCATTAGATTTGTTTTTGCTACCTTCAAGCCATGAAGGAATGAGTCTCACAATCCTTGAGGCTCTATCTTGTCAAACTCCAATACTTGCTTCAGAAGGTGCTATAACTTTTAATCATAAGAACAGCATAATTGTCACTCCAAGAACAGTGAAAGACTTTTCAGAAAAAATTATTGAATTATATGAAAATAGAAAGAAACTTGAAAGCAAAAAAGAAATTTCCAGAAGAGTTGCTGAATCATACACATGGGAAAATACAGCTAAATTAACTCAATCAGTCTATGAGGAAGTTGTTTAAAGAAATTGGTTATTCTTTATTTTTATTTGATTCAACGATTTCAAGCGAGTCATTGGAATCAGTGGTAGAATTATCTGTTAAATCAGAGTTGGAAATTGAAGGTTCACTTTTGGAGTCAACAGAAATTTTTGGTTCTTTCTTCTTTTCGAAAAGAGGAAGGATAAATAACCAAAAAATTGGAACCCAAATCATCAAAAACACATATCCAAGATAGTTATGGATAGGTTCAGCTACACCCCATCCTTCAAAATAATTAATAATAAAAATAATTGTCACGCGCAAAATATTTACTAAATATGTACCAATCATCCCAACAAGAAGTATACCAATCACACGCAAGAAATTAAGTGTAAAGGTACCGCTAAGAATCAGGAGGGTTTTTGAGCCTTGTTTATCAAAAACACCCCTTATTCCGTTCTTATTCAGTAAAGCCCTCAAGTCAGAAAAAGTTCTGTATTTACTCCATCTTAATCGCTTTCTAGCTTCAAATAACATAAGTAAAAATATTGTAACAAAGATTGTGAGTGAATGTATTCCACTGCACCTTGCATCAATACCAATAGATGAAAGTCGACCCACAAATTGTATGATGGGTATGTTTTCAAAATAGTCATAAAAAAGCTGAAATTGTGGAGATAAAGGTCCACTTGGACCATCAAATTGTATGATGGTTATGACATCATCGGCACTCCAAGTTGTGTCAACAATATTCATACCAAATAATCTTACAAGTGCTACAACTATTACAGCAGTCCCCTGTGTTAACCATTTAGCTAGAGTGTTCTGAAATAGGTACTCATCAATTCCTGAAAAAATCAGAATGTAAAATATTCCTGTTAATAAAATCATATATAGTCCGGGAGAGCGAAATCTTCTGAAAATCTTATCATCCCAAGTTATGTAAAAAATAGCAATAAACGCTAAAACTAAAGCTATTGGAACTAGCAAATATGAGGACATATCAAAGAAAAATACTTTTACAACATCATCTTCTCGATTACCTTCAAAGACAATGTAGAAATAAACAACAATTGCAACAAGGATAAATGACACTGTATACCTAAGAATGCGATTTTTAATGATTGGTTCAATTGAAGAATAAAATGATTTAGGTTTCCTTGGATAATCTCTTTCAACTCGTTCTTCAAGATTTAAATCTTGATCGAACTTTTCGTGGTTTCCAGAAGTCTTGCTCTTTTTCTCCAAGTTTACACCTTTGTTAAACTCTAATGTAGTTATACTATGAGATTTCTTATCTCTATTTTATAGTTATGCAAATATAATTGAGCTAAGTAACAGAGATTTGGTAATTGTTTATACCTCAAATAATCTGTTAAATCTAACGATTGTTCAAAAAGTGCAAAAGAAAGAAAAGAGAGGAGATAGATTAGTCATCTTCAAAAATAACATTATTGTAAGAATATTCCATATTTGGAAAACGAAAATCAGTTGATTGTTTCACTGCATAATGCTCTCTGTAAAAATCACGTAACGCTAGTCTAATTGCCTCTGATCTTGATGCATATCTCCCCTGCAGAACCATTTCATCAAGTATTTCTACGAACTCGCTCGGAAGTCTGATTGATATTAAATTCATATGATTACCCCTAGTTTTAAAATCCTCAAATCTGAATCATTTTCTAATATGAGCTTTATCTAATTTATATATTTGTAACACAGCAGCATCATACTAGATGACTTAGTGAAGTACCCTCAACCACATACCTTATTTAAGGTTTATGCCGGATATTTAGAGTAAGATAATATGGATGAAGGTTATGTATTTTTAACTAGACGTTTTTGTTTAAAATAAGTTTAGACTTCTATTTTCTTATTACATTTTTCACACTGTAAAGTGCTACCAACTGGTAAAGGCTGATTTGTTTTTTGGATAATATTTCCACAATAACAAACATACCCTCTCAATTTTGCTGGATTTCCAAAAACTAGGGTGAATGGATTGGTACTTTTTGTTACTACGCTGCCTGCACCAATCATTGAATATTCTCCTATTGTAATTCCACAAACGATTGTAGAATTAGCACCGAGTGATGCTCCTTTCTTCACTAAAGTTTCAACTAATTCCCAATCTGGATAATTAGCTCTAGGCAAATAATCATTAGTAAAGCAAACATGAGGACCCACAAATACATCGTCTTGTATAATTACTCCGTGATAAACTGAAACGAAATTCTGTATTTTTACATTATTACCAATTGAGACATTGGTATCAATAAAGGAAGATTTACCTAAAATGCAATTCTTTCCGAGTTTAGCTCCAGTTCGAACTTGTCCAAAGTGCCAGATCTTTGTTCCTTCACCAATTGTCACATTATCTTCAACAAATGCTGTTGGATGGACAAAATAGTTCTTATCATCACTCATGAATCCAATAAACTACAAGGACATAAAAAAGTTTACTTGACTATTGTGTAAGATTCAGATGCCTTTTAACCTATGATTGAGCAACACAAATGGTCTTCTAATCATGCTCTTTACAACTCTCCAGAATATTTTTCGATCAATTAATCCTGATTGTAAGGTAGGATATTTACCTTGTTGAATAACAATAAATCCTGCTGCCACATCAGAGATGAATTTCGCATGTTCTATTTTCTTCTTATATCGTTTGGCTGCTCTCTTCTGATATTTTAAACCAAAACGCCTAGCTGCAAAAGAATACCAAGGAGCCTGCTTGAAGCGGAAGTTGGGTAAGCTTTCAATTTTCTCGTGGTTTAAATCACTAATTCTCTTCCTCTTAGCTAGTCTCAAGACTGGAACTCTACTTGGTTTAATTCCCATGATTTTTGCTGCTACAACATCAGTTACAATTGGATTATCGCCAAAAAGTAGAATGTTTGTTTTTCTTAAATCTCCATCAGAAGGACCAGCACCTTCCATCGAATATATTCCATCTACAACTGAAATATCTGGAGGGAATAAACCAATTAAATCGAGTAAAACCTCGCTAAGAACTGGGTGATATCGCTTCTTGTATCTTCTAGATATCAAACCAAATTGGTTTTTCAAAATACATGTTATTCTTGTCAGTGTATGTGTTTTTAGTTTCGCAACATTGATGAACTTGGTCATTTTGAGTAAAGTCTCTGCTACTGTTAATTCTTGAAAATAATATCCATCAACAGCTATCTGCTTTTGAGCATCAGTTGTTAAGTTAACCAAACTCACATTTTCATATTTGTCTTCAAGGTAACTATAGTTCATTCTTTGGAATTCTTCATCAGCTGTAGCAAGAGCATGATCGCTTTCAACAATAGCGATTTGACAGGATGATTGCTTTCGAATATAAACAATAATTGCTTCGATTATGTTTGGATCAGTAGTTCCGCCTTGTTCATAAGGTCTAAAGTCACATAAATTGGGTTTGATAGCCACTAAATCGTCATCAACAAAAGCAGTTGACAAGGCATCAAGAGATTGACTAACCCTCTTATTAACATCTTTAGGGCTGAGTATCTTAGACACAATAACTCGGGGAAGCATGTTAATCCTCCAACATCATGGTCTTGTTTTTGCTTGATTCACTGTAAGCTATTTCAACAATTTTCGCATTTTGAATAATTTCTTGTTGTGTTATCATTGGGGTTTTGTTCTCGGTAATAATTCTATAGAAATGTAGCAACTCATCTTGAAAAGGCGAGATGGTATGATTAGGCTTAATTAGAATAGGTTGTTGAGCAAGGAAATTTTTAGCATGATACTGCATTTTCTTTGAATCCGATAATGCTCGTAAATATCCCTCTGTTCCATAAACAGTAAAAGAATTTACAGTTATGGTGTTCCAACCTATACTTAATGAAACCGAAACATCATTTTCAAAGGTTATGTGCAAGTTTGCAGTGTCATCTATAGGTGATTTCTTCTTCTTTTTAGATATTGTCGCAGTCATAGATATTGCTTTACCAAAATACCAGGTTGATAAATCTACAAAATGCATCATCTCAAATAGTGCCCCCCCACCTTTCTTATCATCTATTTGAAACTTAGAAACACTTGGCCATTCAAATGCATTAGCAAAGTGCAATCCTTGTCCTCCTATGAGTTCTCCAAACATTTTCTTATCTATGAGTTCTTTAATCTTTGAATACTTTCCATCAAAACGCATTTGATAACCTGGGAGAATAGGAACATCATTTTTCTTGCATATACCAACAATCTCTACAGCCTCATTGACATTCATTGATAATGGTTTCTCGCAGAATATTGCTTTTTTTGCCTCTGCTGCTAAGAATATTTGATCTTTATGAAGTGTGGGTGGAGTAAGAATCATTACGGCATCTAGTTGGTCATCGTTTAAAATTTTCTCAAAATTCGTTTCAGTTTTAGAACTCATCCGAAAACGTTTCTTGATTGTTTCTGCCCTATCTTTGCTTAAATCCACAAGATATTTTACATTATATTCTGGCATTCTTTGCAAAACAGGCAAGTGGTAATATTCTGCAACAGCACCACAACCAACTAAGGCTACTTCAAGTTTTTTCTTCATTGTACTATAATTTCATAATGATGCTTTAAAGATTATTAATAGAAATGAAAAGAAAGAAAAGAATAAACAAATCATACAAGGAAGTAGAAAATCAGTGTAGCAACATAGGCTAGACCAGTTACAAAAAGGCTAATCATTAAAGGAACTTTGTGCTCTGAACTCAAACCTACAGCTGCAATTATCATTGCATACAAGTATGTTAGAGGTACAATAATATTACTTGCCAAAGTGTAATTGCTGGAGAACACGTTGAAGATTTGAAAGATGTCATAACTGAAGGTTACTGTAGTTTGTTGGAATAAGTAGGATCCCATAAGAGGAAATCCATATGGATAAATGACAGTTCGGGTTTGAGTACTAGCAACTATTGTAAGTATGATTAAACCTAGAACAACTGGTATTTGAGCTGTTGAGTAAATGGAGAGAGATTTCAGGAATTTACCTTTCCCTTCTAAGAAGACCATCAAACCATGAACGATTACCGACCATAATAGAATCTGAGGGACGACACTAATCAGAACACCAAAATAGATGCTTTCTTTAAAGAGAGCTATTGCATTTTCATCTGCGGGAACTAATTGCATTTTACTGGCTAAAATAGCGAAATTAACTAAGTTCAATGCGAGAATAAGAGCTACAACAATTATTGGTGTTGCAATCATGTATGCTTTGGGCATATTCGTGAAACTTTGTTTATCTAGTAAATGGTGACCAAGAAGACGTTGAAGAGGTGTATATCTGAATAAATCCTCTTGTTCTTCAGGTTCAATTATTTCCTTTTTCATTGATTTCAAATATCATCACTTTTTCCATCTTTTAAATCATTTTTTTAAGCCAAAATAATTATTCTAATGTATCAATGTCACTTTTTGGAACAAATAGCGCAGTTTTCGTCCCTTTTAATGCCGTAAACTTCAAAATTATTACTTTTTAGCTCTATGTAGAGGATTTTGTTAGTTAGCAGTTTTTCTGGGTCTTCAAAGACAATGTATTTTATAGTTTCGTTTGCCTCAATTACCCCAAATAATCCCGCAACTGTGCCAACAATTCCTTCTTTGTCTGTTGTAGGGTAACTTCCCTTTTCAGGTAATTCTTTGAATATGCAGCGATAACACGCTGACTTCCCTGGAAGAACTGTCATTAGTTGTCCTTCAAATTGCAGAACACCACCTATAACAAAAGGTATTCCCAGCTTTATACAAAAATCATTAACTAGAAATTTAGTTTCAAAATTGTCACTAGCTTCAACAACAAAATCATAACCAGACAGTATATCTTCTGCGTTTTCTTGAGTTAGTGGTTCATTATAAGGTATGATTTTAATATCTTTATTCATTTTTTGTATTTTCTCGCTAGCAGAATCTGTTTTTGATTGATTCAAATTTTCTTCATTGTGTAATATTTGTCTATTAAGATTTGATAATTCAACATTGTCTTTATCAACAATTCCTATCGTACCAATCCCAGCACTTGCAAGATAGTAAAGAACACCTGAACCTAAACCACCTAATCCTACTACAAGCACTTTGCTTGATTTAAGTTTTTGTTGACCTTCAGAACCAAAACCGGGAATAATGAGCTGACGATTATACTTTTCTTTCTCTTTCTCATTTAACAATTGATAAACACCTTACTTATGATTTGTAATCTCTTTGGAATATTTCTTCGATATACTTCTGATTCAAGATAACCATTGTTGGACGCCCATGAGGACACGTATAAGGTTCTTCTAATTTTAAGAGATTTTCAATCAATGATTCAGCTTCACTAACTGAGATTTTGTCACCGGCTTTAATGGATCTTCGACATGCAAAGATAGAAACTATGTCTTTTATAAAACCTAAATCTTCAAGCGTTGTTTGTTTGTTAATCTGGTCTATATTTTCTTTAAATATGTCAATCAAATCTTTTGCTAAGTCATATGAAATAGCAACGCCCATTATCGAAGGAATTGAACGTATTAGAATCTCATTTTTACCGAAAATTTCTAATTCAAAACCATATTCTTTCAATTTAGTTTTAAGATCATTAATAACTTCTAACTCTGAAGGTTTTATACTAACTGAAACTGGTGCGAGTAAACTTTGAACACTAATTTTTTTTCTTTCAATTTGATCAACATATTTAGAATAATTAATTTTCTCATGAGCAGCATGTTGATCACATAATAGAAGACCTTCATTCGTTTCAGCTATAATGTAAGTATCCTTGATTATTCCAAGGATTTTAATCAGTGGTTTTGGCGAATGCTCTTGTTTTTGATATGAAGTTCCTCTGTGAGTAGAAGGTAAGAAATGATCAATTGATTTATCTCTTGTTTTCACTACCTTATACCCCACTTTATCTTGAACTAAAGGAGGAGAAGGTGATGATCGTATTTGGGTGGGTTGTGTCTTAGAAACTACCTTTGGCGCTGAATGTTGATCTAGCATTGTGGGCTTGTGTTTTGGTTCTGATACCCTTTCAAATATCTCTAATCCGCTTTTTTCTAGAGATTCTTTTACTGCAAGTTCAACTAGGCTAAACAATTTAGCTTCTTTACTAAAACGAACTTCTTTTTTCGTGGGATGAACATTAACATCAACTTCATTCTTTGGAACTGTGATATTTAGAAAAACTATGGGGGTTCTATTATGTGGCAGTGCTGTACTATATCCACGAAGAATCGCATCGGTGATTACTTTATTTACGATAGGTCGGTTTAAAACGAAGATATAAAGATAGTCCCTAGATTTTCTAGAAAATTCTGGTTTGGTTATAAAACCGGTAACTGTGTATTCATCTTCTGTCTTAGAAACCGGAATACATGCTTTTGCAATGTTTTTTCCAAATATGGAATTTATTTGAGAGATAAGGTCTCCTTTAGGAGCAGTTATCACACTACGATTGTTATGATCTAGGGAAAAGGATATTTCTGGGAATGCCAAAGCTAGCTTTGTGAGGTATTCTGTAATATGATTCATTTCAGTTGTTTCAGACTTTAGAAACCTTCTTCTTACAGGCACATTATAAAATAAATTCCTTACGGTAATTTTAGTCCCACTTGCTACGGAGATATTTTTATCAAGAAGGATTTTACCTCCTTCAACTTGAATATGTGTTCCTAGTTCGTCAGTTTCCCTTTTGGTAAAAATTTCAACTTGGGCAACACTTACTACACTAGCTAAAGCTTCACCTCTAAAGCCTAAACTTGCAATTGAAAACAAATCTTCAGCTGTAGCAATTTTACTTGTTGTATGACTTTTGATTGATAACAAAGCGTCATCATGATTCATTCCTGAACCATTATCTGTAACTTCAATGAGTTTCTTCCCCCCTTCCTGAAGGACAACTTTAATTTGAGTACTTCCAGCATCAATGGAATTTTCTACAAGTTCTTTAACAACAGAGGCAGGTCGCTCTATAACCTCTCCAGCGGCAATTTTATTTATAGTGAGAGTATCAAGTTCAATAATCATTTTCTTCAAACAACCAAAATTCTATTCCTTTTTTCTTAGTAAGAAAACTACTTCTGTCCGTGTTATTACTTATCTTTTTCAAGATATTTCTTACTTTTCTCTACTAGTTGGTTCAATAAATTAAAAGCTTCTATTGGAGTGATTCTGTCAGTATTGATACCTGAGATTTCGTCTAACAGTTGTGTGCCCTCTTCAATTAGTGTTTGATCTTCTTCTTTGGTTTTTCTTTTTACAGTTTTTTTGTGACCAAGTTTTTCATTTTCTTTTTTCTCTTGTCTGTGCAAAATCGAAAGCATCGCATCTGCATCTTTTATAACTTTCTGTGGTAATCCAGCTAAAGAAGCAACATGAATCCCGAAACTTTCACTTATACCACCCTCTTTAACTTTATACAAGAAATGAATTTCACCATTAACGTTCTTAACTGAAGCATGATAATTTTTTACTCTGGGCCACAATTCTTCCAATTCTATGAGTTCATGATAATGTGTTGCAAACATTGTTCTTGGTCCAACTTCACCAATATTATTGTGAAGATATTCGGTTATTGACCAAGCAATGGCTACACCATCATATGTAGAAGTTCCTCTACCAACCTCGTCTAGGATAACTATGCTTCTTTCTGTAGCATTATTTAGAATGTTTGCACATTCATACATTTCCACCATGAAAGTAGATCTATTTTCAACAATAATATCATGGGCACCAATTCTTGTAAATATTCTGTCAGTTAGTCCAATTTTTGCAGAAGTAGCAGGAACAAAACTTCCAATTTGAGCCATTAAGACAATTAAAGCCACTTGTCTTAATAAAGTGCTTTTTCCGCCCATGTTGGGCCCCGTAATTATCAATATTCTCTCGGAATCTTTCTTGAGAACAGTATCGTTTGGGATAAATGTTGTTCGTTCAAGCAATTGCTCAACTACTGGATGACGTCCTCCTTTGATTTTCAATATATCCTTATCAATTATTTCTGGTTTGATGTAATTATAGTAAACAGCATTTTGTGCAAAGGTAGTTATCACATCTAATATTGCACAATTATATGCGTCTAATTGAATTTCTGTTGCATGTTTACTGATTTCTTCAAGTATTTCGTTAAATAGTCGTTCTTCTAATACTAGTATCTTTTCTTCTGCATTCAGTATTTTTTCCTCATACTCCTTTAATTCTGGAGTTATGAACCTTTCAGCATTAACCAATGTTTGTTTCCGTTCGTATTCTGGAGGAACGTTTTCTGAAACGGATTTTGGTATCTCAATATAATAACCAAAAACTTTGTTAAATCTTACTTTGAGGGTCTTTATACCAGTTTGAACTTTCTCTCTAGCTTCTAATGAAGCTAGAAAAGATTTCCCACTTTTTTGTATCTTCCTTAATTCATCTAACTCATCATTATATCCTTCTCTTACCACATTTCCATCTTTGATACTTGCGGGAACCTCATCTTCAATTCCTTTAGTAATTGTATCAACTGCCTTTTGAACGGGATCAAGGTTTTCTCTGATTTCTTGAAGTAAAGAGGTTTTAGTTTTTGAGAGGAGGTCTTTTAGTGAGGGTATTAATTCCAAGGAATGTCTAAGTGCCAATAAATCACGAGGTTTGCTTCTGCCCAAGCATACACGGCTGATAAGTCTTTCAAGATCATTCATTCTACCCAAAACATCTCGAATTTCATCACGCAAAATATTATCATTTAACAGCTCTTCAGTAGAATCGATTCGTGTTTGAATGGTAGAATGGTTTAGACTAGGTCGAAGAATCCAAGAAGTTAATAATCGAGAACCAGCAAAGGTTCTCGTATTATCTAATACTTGCCTAAGAGTTCCATACTCGGTCCTGTCACGTAAGTTTTCAATAAGTTCAAGATTTCTAATAGTACTTGAATCCAAGACCATGTAGTCATGACTCAAAATGGGACTGATTTTAGTGATGTTAAGGAAATTTTCTCTCATCTGTGTTTCCTTTATATAACTCAAGATGGCTCCAGCTGAACCAGTAGAAGGATTATAATCTCCAATTCCGAAACCTTCCAAGCTTAATACATTGAAATGTTGACAAAGGTTTTCTTTTCCTTGCTCAGTATCAAAGAAGAAATCATCTCTGTAAGTAATTGTACATAGTTGTGCGTCCGAGTAAATATTAAGAGATTTCCACAATTCACTTTCAATAATGATTTCAGAAGGTTTCAATCTTGTTAGCTCAACTTCTAGTAAATTAAGAGCATTCTCTTCATCGAAATCAGTAACTAAAAATTCACCAGTAGATAAATCAAGTGCAGCTAATCCATAAATTCCTTGTTCTTTTTTAATTGAGACGAGATAATTGTTTCTACTTTTCCCAAGAGATTCGGGTAAAGTGATTGTGCCTCTAGTTACGAGCTGCACTACTCCTCTCTTGACTATTTTTTTAGCAAGTTTAGGATCTTCTAGCTGCTCAACAATAGCTACTTTATTACCTGATTGAACCATTTTAGCTATATATGCATCAACTGCATGATAAGGCACTCCAGCAAGAGGAAATTTCTTTTCTCCAATATTACGAGCAGTTAGAGTGATATTCAAAATCTCAGAAGCGACTTTTGCATCTTCATTGAAACATTCGTAGAAGTCACCAGCTCTAAAGAATAACAAATAATCTGGGTATTGATTCTTTATCTGTTGCCATTGCTGCATCATCGGTGTAAGTTTTGGTTTCAGTTTTCTATCATCAAACCGCTTCATTTTAGATTTACTCCTAATCTTTGTCAAGTTCGATTAATTACTTGTTTTTTGCTATATAATACTCATATATGTCCTTGGGTTGTTTCCTTGGATCAGCAGCTCCCCAAGAATAAATTTCCTCAGGTTTATCAGAATCTGAATTGAACCACTCTCCGTTTTCCAAGGTTTTAGTGAGAGAGTCGACAATGGCAATACCTGCACTTGCCCCTAATCTATCTGCACCAGCGTTTATCATTCGAACAGCTGTCTTAGCATTTCGAATTCCCCCAGCAGCTTTTAATCCCATGTCTTTTCCAATTGTATTTCTCATAAGAGAAACATGATCAACAAATGCACCCATTGGACCAAAACCGGTTGATGTTTTGACATAATGGGCTTCAGCATCTTTTGAGATCTGGCAAGCTTTAACTATTTGTTCATCTGTAAGATAACCTGTTTCAAGTATAACCTTGACAACTACCCCATCAGCAGCTTTAACCACTGTTTCAATATCTTCAGCTACAGCAGAGAAATTTCCATCTCGGAAAAAACCTACATTCATGACCATATCAATTTCTGTTGCTCCAAGCTCAACTGCTTCTTGAGTTTCATAGAATTTAGATTTAGACGTACAAACACCAAGAGGAAAACCTACAACAGCAGCAACCTCTACATCAGATTGTTTCAATAACTTAGAGCAATGTGAAACGTTTGCAGAATTTACACAAACAGCAGCAAAACAATAATCTATTGCTTCATCACATAGCTTAGATATCTCTTTTTTTGTTGCAAAGGATTTCAAATTTGTATGATCAATCATCTTTGCAACTTCTTCAACTGTCACCTTTTTAGAATACACAAATAGCTGAATGTAACAAAATACAAAAATTTTCCTACTGAATGAAGATTAAAATGTACAGAAATAGTGATTTTGTTCGTTGAAGGAAAAATTTTACTAGAAAATGGAAATTTGAAGTTTATGAAATGAAATCTCTGATAAGCCAAAATATTTAAAATTGTTTCGTCTCATCTGCACAAGGACCGTATTAGACGAGGTTAGTATAAATGCACAAAAACAAAGGTATAATGTTAACTTTTACATTACTTGTCATCGTTAGCATATCATTTTCAGCTATGCTGAATTCAACACAGGGTTCCGCAGAAATGAACCCTCAAACAGATCTATCGAATATTGTGAATAGTACACCCCTCCTTACCCCAAGTGGCATGGTGTACAGTGATGAAGGATACAATGATATCGGTGTCATCGACTATGGATTAAATGTAACATCTATAGTAAATAGATCAATTAACATAGAGAATTTTGGTGTACTTTCAATCTCGGATAGTATTGAATTAAAAGTGATTGGTAATCTAAATTTAACATATTTTAATTATACATTGCCTAATATTCATGCTGATAAAATAACTTACGCCAGTTTTCGTGTAGCTAATGCCACTTATAAGTCACTAATAGAAGGTAATGCTACTCGGATATATACATTTAACAAATTATTGAACTATACAACTTTCGTCATTCCCTTCAACGTGAATAAAACAGAAATTCACCAAAATGACGTTTATTTCATCAATTCGTACATTGAATTTTCTATGCCTTATACATTTGAGCTTTATGTAGGAGAACAGATTACTCATTATGAAGAATTGTTGTATCCTCTTATTAACAACATACCAATTGTTAATGGGTCAGTCAAAGTTGAAAAACAAGGTGGTGACCTATTTTTAGATGTAGCAGAATTCCGAATATCTCCTGGAAATGATACTGAAGGGATAACTGTTATCAATGATGCAGTAAGTGGTACTCTTAAATGGTCAAACATCACAAGATTGCCCTTTAATTATAGTCAATCATATTCTGACGATCTTCTCCTTAATGTACATATATCTTCAGTAAGCACTGCTGATGCAGAACAACAGTCAAGCACATTGCTGTTTAAAGCAACAGAAGTTCATAGAGTTGTAGAAATTGATCCTTATGGACTAGTACAAATAACTGAAACACAGAATATCGTTTTCTTAGGTAGTGAAAGACCTGAAGATTATGATCATCTCTCTCCAAAACTGTATGCTCTAAACTCATTTCCGATAGTGTTTCCAAAAAACGTTACTGTTATTGATTTGTATGATGACACTGGATCCTTAAATCAAGAGTATCAGATAAATGAAGAGGGATATTTTGAAAGAGGTGCTTACAACCTAAGGGATAGTACATTTGAAGGACATCAAGCTTTGCTTATCTTTCCAAGAGAACCTCTATTCCATGGAGAAGAAATGAAATTTACAATTGTATACACTGTTCCAATGGAGAGTGTTCTAGAGAAAGAACAAGGAAGTTCAAACTACAAACTCACACTTTCTCCAAGTTCAATTGTTAATTGGTCCATAGATAATCTAAATCTTGAAATAATTCTTCCTAAGGGAGCAGTATATAAGGAACTTGATTATTGGAATACAGATCCTTATCAGGACATGATAATTGATTATGGGAGATTATTCGATTTTACTGCACTAGGAACAAAGAGAGTGGTAGGATTACAGTTCACAAATTTTTCGGGAAGCGATAACTCATCGTTAATTATAGAATATAGTTACACTGGTTTTAACATGTTTATCACATTCTTCTGGCAATTTATGGCAGTGGGTCTTATCTTTGCTATATACCTTGGACTTCGTTGGTCAGCAAAACGAATAAAAGGACTTTCTGAAGCCGAGATAGAAGAAGAATTCATTCCTGTTGATGAGATTGAAGAATTTGTAAAACAATATGAAGAAGTTTTATCTATTAGAGAACGTCTCAGACAGGTAAAGGCGAAAATAGCAAGTAAGAAAATGAAAGCAAAAGAAGGTAAAGAATTACGTGCTAAGCTAGAAAAACGCCTAAGAGCCGAAGAAGAGTCCTTGAAGACAACAAAGATAAGTTTATCAGCTCTTGGTGGAAGATACAAAGAATCTGTTCAGAAAATCGAGATTGCTGAAAGAAAACTCTACGAAGAAAGAAGAAATCTAAGAGCGCTTCAACAAGAATATAGAACTAAGAAAAGCATGACCAAAGAATCTTATGTTAAACTATTCCGTGAAAGACAACAGACCATTGAAAAACTTAAGAATGAAATTAATGGTCAACTCGTAACTCTTAGATTATTGCTAGAATAGAACCTTAATTCTAGATTTCTTTCTCTTTCTTTTTTACTTCTTTCGCTCTTTTTGCTGTTGCATTCCAAAAAGAATATAAAAACAAGATAGAACTTAACAGAAATAGTGTTGAATATGCATCTTGAAAGTGTTACTGAGAGTGCAAATATTATTAGAAAAGAAGTTCCTGGCCTCTCAGATGTTGCAAAGGAACTAGCTTCAGTTCTCAGAAAAAGCAGGTTGTTTCTAAATACTTTATTTGATATTTGTAATAAAGAAGGGTACAACATTGATTTGACACCTGAAGAACAAAACGAAATATCGCTAAAAGTTGCATTAGTAACTGCTCCTGATCAAGTTTTTCAATATGCTAGAGTAGTCCAACTGGTATTTCAACTAAATTACTTTGCTAAATGCTATGAAAAAGCTTTGAAATCAAACATGTTACCAAGTGTTATTAGCAATGAAGCAAAAATGATGCTGGAAAAAATCAAAGAATTTCGTAATCTGATTGAGAAAGAGTATGTTTCAAGTATATAACTCAAAAATAGCTTATAGAACTGGAGAAAGTAAAAAAAAAGTAATAAATTTTTGTTGCGGCGCAAAAAATGAATCAGAAAACTGAGAAAACCAAGCGGAAGACATTTGTTTCCTTAGATAGAGCAGCCTCTATTCATCTCTTTATGATAATTGTTGTTATTATTTCCTATGTTATGTTCTTGATTCTTCAAAGATATTTGCACTATTATGAGGATTTATTACCAAAATTAACCATAATTAATGCTTTATTAGTAGCTGGAATAGTTATGGAAATAAGCTATTTCATATGGACCATGTATAAGAAAAAGAAAAAGTTGGATGCCAAATCCAAACCTAACGGAGTGGAGATGGAGAAAACAAAAGAAGAAAAACAAAAGGAAGAATAATCAAAAGAGAGCGGGTTTATTTCTTCTTCCCATAAATTTCTTCAAGTTGCTCAGAAGTAAGCATAACTGGAATTCCTTCTTTAATCTCATAAATATGATTATTGTCTTTCGAACAAACCAGCCTACCTTTTTGTATTTCAATTTGGAAACATTCTTTGCAATCCTCAACGGTTACATTTTTTCTAATAGAGTCTAAGGATTTCTCAACTTCAATACCTTCATCATTGACGGAGATAAGGTAGAACTCCTTGAAATGGCAATAGAAGTTGCATACAACACCAGTTTTTGAGTTTACATTGGGTGGAGAGATAGGTTCAATTTCCTTCTCTTGTTCAATAATCTCTAGTTTTAAAGGCCAATCTTTGTCAAGAGGGCAAGCCAATAAGTCCATCAACCTGTACTTCATTATTTTTATTAGAAAATACTTAATAATAATATTTTTCTATTATGAGAGTTTATTCACTCATTTTTTGTGTGATGAACTCTCCATCTAATTTTTCATATCGCTCAATTGAGCCTATATCTTCCCAATAGATGTTAGGGGGAGTATATGCCACCATTTGAGAGGCTTCAACAAATCTTGGAAAGATATTTTTGGACAAATCTATACTCTCTTGTTCTCTAAAATCATCAAGAAAATCGAAAACAATAGGTTCAATAATGCTAATGCCCGTATTTACTAAGAGGGGAAGAGTTGGTTTCTCAATGAATTTGGTAACATTGTTCTCATCATCAATTTCTGCTGTGCCAACTCGAATTTTCCAACCTTCTGAGACAAATATAGTAGCCCATTTTTTGTTGTTTTGATGGAACTCTAACATTTCTGTAAAATTTATATTGGTGATGATATCAGAATAATAAATTATCATCCTCCGATTACCTATTTCTTTTTTAACATTCAAAAGTGCAGTTCCAGTGCCAACAGGCCCTGGTTTATCTGTAATGTATGTTAAGTTCACACCCCATCGTTCACCATTTCCAAAGTAACCTTGAATTTGTTCCTTCTTGTAATTAACTAAGAGAATTATATCTAACACATTGTGTTTTTTGAAGTGCTTAATAACGTATTCCAAAATTGGAATCTGATCAGTTCCAATTGGCATCATGACTTTTTGCATATAATAGGTTAAAGGGCGCATTCTTTTTCCCTCTCCACCGCAAAATAGAATTGCTACTGTATTCTTCATTTCAGTAAGGTTGTTTTTCTTTGTTGAAATATTTTTCGCATACGCCATATGATATATTCAGAATTCAACCTAATTAATAGGTTTAACCCTATTTTAGTTTCTTTCTTACAAGATAGTATATATACAAAGTTGAACTTGTATTTTCATTTATTCCTTTTAAGAAATTCTTATTAACATGAAGAACAGATAATTAATCATGGAATCCACCAAAACTTCAGTTCTATTAGAAATAACTGAAAAATTACGAGAAAATATTGAACCTTCATTCTGGAAAGGCAGAGGCAATAGAGAATCCTTCAGAAAAAACGTCAAGGAACTAGTAGTTTCAGGGATACTCTCAAAGGAGGAATATTCCTATCTATTAAAAAATGAAAGAAGAATTTTGGTGAAGACTCAACTAATTCACTTAATTCCTGAATTACAGTCTCAAGAGATCGTTGAAACAACACTCAAACACTTGTCCAATGTTATCCTCGAAAAAAGGATTCAGGGAGCTGAAGGTAGAAGAGCTTCAGCTGAGAAAGATATACTATTACAGGTAAATACACATCTTCACGAGACATACCATCCTAAAATCTCTACAGGTGTGGATGCATTTAGTATTTTGAAACAACATATTGAAGAAAGCACTGACATTAATAAAGAATTATTGAAAATCTCCAATCATTTATTGGAAATTCGAGATAATTTGTTGGAAAAAGGGCATAAGGCAACCTTACTTCATGAACTAGACAAAGTATCGACTAGACTAATCTTCGCTGCCAAAAGTAATAATCCAGAAGATATCCCAACAAAAGAAGAGTTGCTTAATCTATTGAAAGAATTACAAGTTAGGGTGGAATCATAGAGTCACCTTCCCAACACATTTTTACTAAATCAGATTAATCATAATAATTTTATAATGCAGTATAAGAGTAGTTTCAGTGAATTTGAATTTGGAGAGACATGTAGATGGTATTACGTAAAATTATTTCTTCAGAATCTGTAACAGAGGGGCATCCTGACAAAATTTGTGATCAAATTTCTGATGCGATCCTCGATGCTATTTTAAAAGATGATCCTGATGCACATGTAGCATGTGAATGTTTTGTTACAACAGGTCTTGTTTTAGTAGGTGGTGAAATTACCACATCAAAAGTGTGTACTGTTGAATATGAAAAAATCATTCGTGATATTATTAAAGAAATCGGGTATAATGATTCAAGTATTGGTTTTGATTATAGAGGATGTGCTATAATAAACACAGTGCACTCTCAATCAGAAGACATAGCTCAAGGTGTAAAAAAAGACATGGTTGAGGAACAAGGGGCAGGAGATCAAGGTATTATGTATGGATATGCAACAAAAGAAACTCCAGAATTTATGCCATTACCTATAGTACTAGCCCATAAAATAACAATGAAACTCACTGAAGTTCGAAAAAATGGTACTTTGCCCTTTCTACGCCCAGATGGCAAATCACTAGTGGCAGTTGAATATGAGAATGATAAGCCAATTCGAATAGAAGCTATTGTTATTGCTGCCCAACATGCAGAAGAAGCAACAAATGAAGAAATTGAATCTGGATTGAAAAAAGAAGTTATTGAAGCAGTTATCCCAACTTACTTAGTAGATGAAAAAACTAAAATCTTCATCAATCGAACAGGGAGATTTGTTACAGGGGGACCACATGGCGATTCAGGATTAACAGGAAGAAAAATAATCGTTGACACTTACGGAGGAGTAGATTCTCACGGTGGAGGAGCATTCTGCGTTGCAGGTAGCAGCTTGATTAATTATGAAAATGGAATAGCAACCATATCTGAACTAGATGGTATTGAAGAAGGAACCTTAATCAAAACAGACATATCACCGTCACCCATTAAGAGATGGATAGACAATGGAAAAATGAAAACATTAATTGTAGAAACAAAAGAAGGTTACAAGCTGGAAGGTTCTTTTAATCAAAATATAAGAATAATTGATAAAAACGGCAATTATGTTTGGAGGAGATTAGACACTTTACAAACTGATGATTGGATTGCTATTCAAAGGAAAAATCGATTATTTGGTAAGAATTCTACAATTAACTTTGAATTTCAGCATAAAGAAGGAACTCGACGATTTAATGAATTTAAATTTCCCAATACACTTACAGAAGAATATGGATATCTCTTAGGATTGCTTATTGGTGATGGTTTGTGTACATCTAGAAATGGTATACAGATATGTGTATGGGAAGATGAGATGAAAAATTCTGTTCAGAATCTCTATGAACAGCTATTTGGCGATAAAGGGAAAATATTCGGTCATTGGGCACATTATTGTGGGGTAGAACTTAGGGAGTTTCTTTACACACTTGGATTAGATTATTCAAGGTCTTGGGAAAAAAGTGTTCCAAACAGTATTTTTAAAGCACAAAAATCTGTAATTGCTTCATTTATTAGAGGTTTATTTGACACCGATGGAACCATAAGAAAAACTGGAAGAAACCTAAATTCAATTGAAATAACTCTTACTTCAACATCAAAGCAGTTAATCGAGGAAACACAACAATTACTGCTAAATTTTGGAATTATTAGTTCTATACAAGAAGTTGGTGCGCGAGGACTTAAATCAGAAATAGATGGTAGAATAGTGGAATCTAAGAGAATTCGCTATCATCTTCGAATTAAAGGTACAAATAGCATAACAGCCTTTAAAAAAGAAATCAATTTTGGATTAACAAGAAAATCTAGAGTCTTGAATTCAGTTGATTTTTCTAATAAGAGAAACCTTTGGAGGATTCCCAATCAAAAAAGTAGGTTGAAACGATTATGGGATAAGCTATCACCAAAAGAACATCAAGAGGATAAAGCAAAAATAGGTCGTTTACTTCGAAGTCAAAGTTATAAAGGGACTAAGGAATTAACATATACAAAATTAGTAGAATTCTTAGATTGTTATAAAAATCGATTTGATGACGATCCAGATTTTGAGTATCTAAAATCATACTATATTCTGAATCATTACTATTCAGAACTAAAGTCTATAACCGAAAATGAAAATCATGTTTATGATTTTGAAGTACCAGGCGTGCACTCTTTCACGGCAAACGGGTTCATATGTCATAATTCTGGTAAAGATCCTTCAAAAGTAGATCGATCAGCTTCTTATGCAGCAAGATATGTCGCAAAGAATGTTGTTGCTGCAGAATTAGCTGATAAGTGTGAAGTTCAAGTTTCTTATGCAATTGGTGAACCCAAGCCCTTAGCAGTTAATATTGAATGTTTTGGTACTGAAAAAGTTTCAATAGAAATTCTAAAGGAAGCTATTCTTTGTGTATTCGACTTCAGACCAGGAAATATTATTGAATACCTTAAATTAAAGAGACCAATTTATCAAAAAACATCTTGCTATGGACATTTTGGAAGAGAATTGCCCGATTTCACTTGGGAAAAGACTGATCTTGTTGAGAAATTAAGGGCTAAAGTGGATGAGCTAAAATAGACTAGGTATTGTATTTCCACCCACTTTCTTTCAAAAACATTTTTTTATACCCACACAATTAGTAATCGAAAGCATGAATAGCATTGATATATCAGAAATAAAAAAAGTCATTCAAAAAATCATGAATGAAGATAAGCCAAAAACTGTTAAACAGCTTATGACAATAACAATGACAGTTACTGGCAAAGAGGAACGTGAGATATATTTAGCTATTCAAGAGCTTGAAAAAGCTAATATCATTAAACTAGGCTCTCCAAAGATAACAAGAGAGTTACCTAAATCAGTTTATGAATATCTTTTTAGAAATAAGTACTTTGTTGTAGAATTTTGGACTCTGCTTATTTTGATTAGTATGTTTGTTCCAATAGGTTTGCTTATTCCCGCAGATTCTTTTTTCTCTTTTCTAAGAATAATTTTTGGTGTTTTATTTGGATTATTCATCCCGGGCTGGACAATAACAAACTTAATTTTTCCTAGACTTTACGAGAATATAGATCAATTAGAACGTGTTTTATTAGCTGTAGGTATGAATATAGGCATAATCATATTTTCAGGTCTTATACTCAATGCAATATGGTTAATCGATTCCGTTCCGTTTGTTATCATTATAGGTAGTTTTTCCCTTTTCATTCACTTATCATCAGTAATTGTTCGAATCTTACTAGGTTCCAAAATAATCAAAGTAAAATCAAAGACGTTTCTTGCGAAGTTATCAGAAATTAACATTTTCAAAAAGAGAGTGAGGGAAGATGAGAAATAAATTAGCAAATTACCTGTTATTCTGCTTCGTTATCTTGATGCTATCTGTTTCCTTTGCTAGTTCTGATGCCTTTGCACAATCTGAGGAGGAAGCAGAACAATTTATTCAGCAAGCTTCTGAGAAACTCAAAACAGTATTATCCATGTTGGAAGAAGTAGGAAATATTAACTCAGAGGTGAGAACTATTGTTTTGCAGGTGGATAACTCACTTCAATTGATTAATGAAGCCAAGCAATTATTCAGATATGCACAATATGATCTTTCAATACAGAAAGCGAATCAAGCGTTAACCCAACTGGAAAATATAGAGGCGGAAATTGTAGAAATAAATAATTTGGCTATAAAAGAATCATGGTTACTATACAGTATAGTTGGCGTGGTTTCTGCTTTTGCTACCCTTGGTTTTGTTTTTCTCTTCGTAAAGAAAATCTACCCTTGGTTTAAGAACAAACAAATTGAAGAATATGGCAATCTAGAGATAATCTACGACAAGGAACTTGGAGACAAATAAAATGGCAAAAAAGAACAATAAATTTGATAAAATAAATCCAAAGAAAGGGCTGCCAAAAATAAATCCAAAAAAAATTATAACGCTTGTCATAGTTGTTTCCACAATTGGGGCGATAGTTGCAATCACTTCCATAGTTTTCTTCCCAAATAAACAAAATGGCTTCTCTGAATTATCATTATTGACATACAATGCAACAAACGAGACATATGTCGCAAATAATTACCCAAACCAAATATCACTATCAGATAACATCACAATATTTTTTATGGTAAAAAATTTTGAAAATAAAATCACTTACTATCAACTCCAGATAAAAGTCGCAAAGATATCTCAAAATATCAGCCTTGAAAAACCTCTTTCTCTTTCAAATTCTAAGCTGTTATATTCAAATGAAACATATGAGAAGATCTTATCACCTGCGACGAAAAGTGAGAAAGAGGAAAAAGGAGTGCAAACTGGAGAGTATATCTGGGGACCTGTGAATACTACGCTGTTTATGAATAATACACTAGCTACAATTTTAGGAACAAATGATGATCTGAAGATTGTATTTGAATTATGGAGATATAACTCTCTAGTTGATGATTTCCAGTATTCTGGGATTTTCACGTTTCTTGAGCTTTCCTATAATTAGGTGACATGTATGGTTCTAAGAGCACTAATTTTAGCTGATATTCATAGTCAAAAGATAACCTTGGAGAATATTCTAGCAAAAGCAAAGGAAGTCATAAAAAAACCATTTACAGTCTTAATTGCCGGTGATATAACGAATTTTGGTTCTATCGAAAATATGTCTTCACTGCTTGAACTCGTTTCTATATATAGTTCACAGATTTACTTTGTATTTGGGAACTGTGATCCGATTTATGACTTGGAGAAACTTCAAACATCATTTTTCCACGTTGAATCTAACCCTCAACGTTTGGAAGGAATTACATTTGTAGGCTTTGGTTCAGCACAACCTAAAATTAACAAAAAAATACTAAGGAAACTAGAAAAAAATGCAGAGAATGTGTGTTTGTTAACTCATGTTCCTCCTTATGGAACAGGTGCAGATTTGGCTTCATTAAACAGACATGTTGGATCAAGGGAAATAAGAAAGGCTATAGAGACACACCCAAACATATTTCTCTCTGTATCTGGTCACATACATGAATCACCAACGATTTCTTTTTTAGGAGATTGTTGTATAATCAACCCAGGACCAGTTACACAAGGAAATTTCGCTGTTATCGAAATAGACGAAAATTGTGCAGTTCAAGGAAAAATTTACAATATTCATGAGATGAAATAAAAATGCAAAAAGCTAAAATAAAACTTAACTTCTTCGATTCAGATCAGGAGTTTCAGAAGTTTATAACCAAAACATATCACTATGTGGATGATATATTTACAGGAAATAACCAGAGTCAATCTCATTCACTTGAACATACAATAAGAGTAGCTAATACGTGTATGGATATTGCTAAACGCCTTGGAGCATCAATTGATATCCTATTAACGGCAGCTCTTTTTCATGATGTAGGTAGAGCAGAAGAAGAAAAAACAGGAAGGAATCATGCGGATATTAGTGCTGAATTAGCAAAAGAATACCTAGAAAAGCAAGAGAAATACGATATGATTCCAGAAGTTTGTGATGCTATTAAATCTCATAGATTTAGCACGAAAATATTACCAAAATTCAAAGAGGGAAAGATCCTTAAGGATGCAGATGCTTTAGATGCTCTTGGAATAATTGGATTATACAGGGTCATTAGCTATTCTGCAGAAAGAAATGTTGATATGGGAAAAACTAACATACATTTTCATGAAAAATTACTCATTCTACCATCACTAATGCACTTTAAATACAGTAAGAAACTTGCTAAAAGGAAGTGCAAAATTCTAAGTACATTTTCTAAAGGATTAGAAGAAATCATATATCTATCTGACTTTGAAAAACTACTTATCCGATTAAAAAAAGGAATTACTCCAAAACCAGAATTTTAAATAGGACAAACGCATAAAGATTTAGTTGACAACAAAAATCCGGTGAAATTATGTCAAATATAAAGATTGGTGACATGGTAAAATTAAACTATACATGCAAAACTGCTGAGGACGAAAAGGTCTTCGATACAACTTTTGAAAAAATTGCAAAAGAACATGATATCTTTGATGAGAAATTTATATACCAACCATTTACTCTTATTGTTGGAAACCATAAATTGCCTGTTGGATTAGAAGAAGGACTTATTGGTTTAAAAGAAGGTGACTCTAAGACAATCAACATTGATGCTAAAAGAGGATTTGGCTTAAGAGATCGTTCAAAAATCCGATTAATTCAAAGGAGAGAATTTCAGAAACATCAAATAAAACCAAAAGAAGACGCAAAAGTAGAAATTGGTGGTCAAAGAGGTAGAATTCTCAAAGTATCAAGTAGCAGAGTAAAAGTTGACTTTAATCATGATTTAGCCGGATTTGATTTAATATATGACATAGAAATAATCAAAAAAGTTATGGATATTAAGGAACAGTGCATCTGTCTCCTTGAAAAACGATTACCTGGCATAGATTTTTCTGAGACAAAGATTGTGATACAAGACAAGGTAATAGTTATAGAACTTCCAAAAGATACTCGGTTCATGGAATATATTCAGTTTACCCGAAATGGGGTAACAAGAGATTTGGGAGAAATAACTAAAAAATATGATAAAGTAACTTTTATTGAACACTATGAAATAGAAAAGAAATAGTCACTATTCTTTATCTACTTTCCTTGCATCTATTAAAATTAGGTCAAAATCTAGAGGACAATTCAGTTTTCTCAAAATGTTTTGGACTTTTATCTTACTGGTTCTGTCAAAAAGAGGTGGCATGCAATAATCGTAATTCTCACATAAGATTTCTTTACAGTTCAAAGAATTTCTTGTGAGAATCATGTTTTCCAAATATTTTTGATTTTCTACACTGATAGTATAATCAGCTTCCTCTACAACGCACACTAGCATAGGTTGATTCTCAATTAAGCAAGTATGTTCTTTTTTCCTTACTTCAACTACTTTGTATGAATGATTTTCCTTCAGAACATCAACACATACCTTCTTCAACGGACAATTGTTGCAGATTTTCGATACACCTACATGTATGAATGAATAATTGAGTTTCGCAACTTCCTTTTCAACTAGAGTTATAACCATTTCTTGAGGTAATTATAGAATAGCTTTTTTAAGATTAAGAAATACGTCTTTTAGTCTAGATTTAAACAGCAGATGTATTATCATGCATAAGGAAGATAATTATATTAATCCCTACAAATTAAGCGAAGAATATAATTATGATGTTTATATGATTGAAAGGTTTGTAGAAATGATGGGTGAGGAGGAAACATCAAACCTACTCAAGTTTAACGAAACTGAGTTAAACAAAACAATTAGATTGAACACAATAAGATCTAGTTTTGAGCACACAGTAAAACTATTAGAAAGAAAAAGGATTAAACTTGAAGATATTGTAGGGATACCTGAGGGAAAAGAAATCATTGGTTCTCCTGTACCAATAGGAGCAACTCCAGAGTACTTAGGAGGATATTATATGTTACAGGGAAAAAATTCTATGCTCCCAAGCAGAATACTTGCTCCAAAAACAGATGAACTGATAGGAGACTTTGCTGCAGCTCCTGGTGGTAAAACATCTCATCTAGCCCAATTAATGAACAATGAGGGTACAATAATTGCCCTCGAAATAAGTTCTAATAGATGTAGAAGTTTGAAATCGAATTTAGCTCGAATGGGTGTTGAAAACACAATTATATTACAATATGACACCAGAAAAATAAATGAGCTGGATTTAAGGTTTGATAAAATTCTATTAGATGCCCCTTGTTCAGGATCAGGAATAATTATCTCTGACCATTCAAGGAAACAATCCAAAACATTATCTGATATTTTAAATTATCAAAAATATCAGACTGAGTTATTAACAGAATCCATACAGGTACTTAAACCAGGAGGAGAGCTAGTTTATTGTACATGCTCTTTGGAGCCCGAGGAAAACGAGCTTGTAATAACTCAAGTTCTTGAGAAATTTGATTGTAAAATAGAGGAGTTAAAAATTCAAGGAAAAGCAGGTTTAGAAAAATTTCAACAATATAATTTTCATCCAGATGTAACAAAGGCCAAGAGAATATATCCACATACATCAAAAGGAGAAGGTTTCTTTATAATTAAAATGGTGAAAGAACAATGAGTAATAAAACAGTGAACTTCCGAAAAACAACCAAAACGGAAGAGGAAATTGTTCGAAGAGAGATTGAAGAACAATTTGGGAAGAAGGGATTGGATTCATTGCAAAATCGTCTTTTATGGATGAGAGATGGAAAAATCAAAGAGATTTGCGCTTTACGTCCAAATATTGCAAAAATCGCAAAAACTATCTCCCACAATCTGTATTTTGCTGGAATACCCATTGGTTCAATAAAGAATGATAAGTTTCATTTAGAAATTGAGGGGAGCGCGCTAATCAGATTAAAATCAAAGAAGGTAATACACATAAAAACTGATCAGTTTCTTTATGGAAAATCTATCTTCACAGACAATGTTCTTAGGTTTGATGAGGTTTTTAAGAAGGGAGATTTAATCATAATTGAGGGGAGAAACAACATCCATTATGGAGTTGGAGAAACAATTATAAGTTCAGAAGAGCTTCAAAATTCACCCTCAAACACAGTAATAATAAAGGGGAGCAAAAACACTCCGAAGGATAGAGGTTGGTATTTGAGGAAGGGGAACTAAAGGTAATTTTGTCAGTTTCTTTGCTAACAACCAATCTAACACCTAAATTCAATAAACACAAAGTATTTAAAGACTGTTTAGCGATTTACATTAGTTTAATATTTTTGTTTAAACAAATAGGTAAGCCTATTCTAAAAAGCACTTGTATTTAGATCAATTAGAAGGGTCGGATATCTTGAGTTATAAAGAAGTACTAGAACAAACGTCCAAAGACATACATGTAGAACTACCTAGCAACTCAGAAATTACACGAATAGAGTTTGAAGGGCCAGAGGTCGCAGTTTATTCTCGCAATCCAAGAGTACTGGTAGACGACGAAACCATTGTTAAGGGATTAGCAAAGAAGTTACGAAAAAGGATTGTTATTAGATCTGATCCTAGTGTAAGATTGCCCAAAGATGAAACCACTTACTTGATTACAGAGTTGGTAGGAAAAGAAGGAGAAATTACTTCAATAGATTTTGACGAGCTTGTTGGAGAGGTAATTATAGAAGCTCTGAAACCGGGAGTAATTATTGGAAAATCTGGCGAAATGCTACGAACAATTATCGCTAAAACTTTGTGGCGACCAAATGTTATGCGAACACCCCCAATTGAATCCAGGGTAATAAAAACTATTAGACATCTCTATCAAGAACATTCAAAGAAAAGACAGGAAATTATGAAGAATATTGGTAAGCGTATTCATCGACCCATTATTTATAGAGATGATACAATTCGAGTAACTGCTTTAGGTGGTTACTCAGAAGTTGGTAGAAGTAGTTCTCTAATTCAAACTGGTGAAAGTAGAGTATTAGTAGATTGCGGAATCAATGTTGGGAGCAATTCACCAAATAATACTTTTCCTCGCTTTGACCTTCCTGAATTTGATGTTGATCAGTTGGATGCTGTTGTAATATCGCATGCTCATCTTGATCATTCTGGTTTTGTGCCTTATCTTTTCAAATATGGGTATAAGGGCGCTGTATATGCTACAAAACCAACAAGAGATTTAATGACAATGCTTCAAATAGATTATCTTGATGTAGCCGCAAAAGAAGGAAAAACCATACCATATGAACAGAAGGACATAAGGGAGTCAGTACTTCACACTATAGTTTTAAACTATGGAGAAGTAACAGATATCTCACCTGACATTCGTTTAACTTTCCACAATGCAGGACATATTGTAGGAAGTACAATCCCTCATCTTCACATTGGTGAAGGTGTTTATAACATCGCATTTGCACAAGACATTAAATTTGCTAGATCAAACCTTTTAGATCCAGCAAACTGCAGATTCCCTAGATTGGAAACGCTCTTCATTGAATCTACTTATGGAAAACCCCAAGATATTCTTCCTCCAAGAGCAGAGTGTGAAAAAATGTTGAGAAACATTGTTAATGACACCATAAAGAAAAATGGAAAGATTCTTATTCCAGTTCTAGCTGTTGGCAGAGCCCAAGAGATTCTTGTTGTTCTAGAGAATTTAATGAAAACAAAGGAAATACCTACAATTCCAATTTACACAGATGGTATGATTCGAGAAGCATCTGCAATAACAACTGCCCACCCTGAATTTTTATCAAAGAGTCTTAGAGAAAGGATATTCCATGCAGGTCAAAATCCTTTCCTATCAGAACAAATGAAACATGTAGCTTCAAATGAAGAACGAGAACTAATTGTAAAAGGAGATTCTGCAATAATTGTAGCTACAAGTGGTATGTTAAGTGGAGGTCCAAGCGTTCAATACTTCAAAGCACTATGTTCTGATCCAAATAACGCAATGGTGTTTGTAAGTTACCAAGGAAAAGGAACCATGGGAAGTAAGGTTCAGAAAGGCATAACAGAGATCCAACTTATGGAAAACCGCAAAACAGTCATGTATCATATAGAAATGCCGGTTCATAGTATTTCAGGATTTACAGGACATAGTGACAGAAGAGAATTAGAAAACTACATTCGCAAAGTTACTCCAAAACCAGAAAGAGTTATAGTTTTTCATGGTGAAGAATCAAAAGCAAATAAATTTGCTTCGTGGGTATACAAAGCAACTAAAAGAGAGAGTATGGCACCTACAAATGGTACAACTATAAGGTTAAGGTAAGATTTAGAACTGAGCAGACCATATTTTATCTTTCAAATGATGGATTAATTTTACTACTTTACCCTTTTTATTTTTACTAAATTCTTCTGCATCTATAAGAGAGATACCCACGCCAAGAATTGCATTGGCTCGCTCTTCATGTATTATAACGTAGGCCCCTTTTGTTATGTTATCATCAAAGGACACTATACCTGGAGCCATAACATCTGCACCGTTTGTGATAAATCTGATAGCGCCTACATCGACCACTATTTTGTGTAGACCAGGATTTAACTCTCTAAGGAAGTGTATCGAAGGAATGTATTTTCCATCATGAAGGAACCACCAAATCTTTTTGTCTTTGACAATAAACGTTCCTTCTTCAGTTTTTATACTTTGAAGTATCAATGATTTTTGAAAGGAGGATAATACTTTTTTGCCATATAATTCTATCACTTTAGTTTGTAAATCTCGTTTTTCTTTATTAGATAGAGTTTTCTTTGACCTCATGTGCATAATATCACAAACTTATTGCTTTTTATGATCTTAATTTCTTTAAAATGGAGTCGTATTTTTCTCTAATAGCTTCATATCTTTCCTTAGATGACATGCCTAAGAGGTAAAGTTGTTCTTCATTTTCTAATCTTCTTGAATAGTCATCTATTATAGAAGTAACAAACTCTTCAATAGAATCGTGTATATTTGACATTAAGTCAACGCTTGGTTCAGGGATTGTATAAAGATATTTCAATGTGGGATAAGTGTCAGCTATTCTCTCAATCAATCCAATATCCAGCATTTGTTTCAAATGTTTCTCAACCGCTGGACGCGATATAGCTAATTCCTCTGTTAAATCGTCTGCAGTTAGTTTCATATTGCTAAGTAGAGTAAGTATTTTTCTTCTCGTACTATCTCTAAAAATAGAATAGATCTGATTTATTATCTGAGAATCTTTCTCATCTTTAGTCATAATCAATTCTTTATTACCTTGGTTCTTTAAATTATTGTCGGTTGCTAGTTATTCTAGCGAAAGAGGGAGTTTAACGAGAATGTTTGAGGGATTTTGTGCTGTTGCAACAACAGTAAGTATTAATTGCTAGAAACTGATTCTTAATATATAAACAAAGAGGGTTTCATAATGAAAGCTACGATACATTTAGAAGAACATGTGGAAATAAAAGTAGGACCTAAAGATGAGGTTATTACAACAGAATCAAAAGGTGTTTTGAAGGTTATTAACCCAAGCAAATCTACAACATTATGGGGGATTGAACTGGAAGCTGATTTCAGTGAAGATGTTGATGAAATACCAATTACAAACATCCCTCACGTAGAAGCAGGTAAGGAACATATTGTTGAATATACAACAAAGAATGAACCATCAATCAAAATAACAGAGATTTTTGACACTAATTACAAAGGAGACGAAATAGATTCCTTGAATAAAGACCTGATTTTTAATGTAGATCAAACTCTAGCTCTTCAGCTTACTGTTAAAAATAATTATGATACAAAAATCAAGAACTTGGCAGTTGAAAAGCACTTACCTTTGGATACAAGAGAAATAAGAGCAATAGAACCATACCCAGGTGACATAACTATTGTAGAAGGTGAAAGAGTTGCAAATTGGGTAATTCCAGAATTAGAAGCTGGAGGTATCGCAATTGTTACAATTGCTTGTACAATAAATCCAACAAATGTACAGCCATATAGAAATGGAATCATTACAGCAAGATGTGAAACAGAAATCAAAATGAGTTCATTGAAACCTGTGTTAGATGGCGATTGTGATAATGTAGATTTAAGTGTAGAAGTTATTGAGACAGCTGAACCCAATCAATGGAAACTTAGCATGGGATTAAGAAACGCAAGTGAGTTTGAGATATTACTAAAAGAGGTTAAAATAGAAGTTAATGGTGAAGAAAAATATTTCAAAGAACCTATGATTGAATTAGAAGGAAATCTCAATGAACCAATCTGGAAAGAGCAAATTACTATTGAATCCTCAACATTTCCTGAAATCACTAAGAAGTTTGATTATACAGCGCTTTTCGAAATAACTGAACATTCAACCATAGCTTATGAAAAAGCGAGTGAACAAATATTCGTTGTAAAAGTTGGAGCGTCCAAACTATTTGACCCAATTGAAGTAACTACTTATGCTTTTTCAGATATAATAACAACAATTGATGTCACAAACACTGGATCCGCTACAATTGGTAAAATAGAAATTGAGGACTCAATACCAGGTTACTTTGATGTTAAAAGAGTAACAGCAGAATCATCTGGTAAAGATATTGAAATTATTTTCGTAGAAGAGTCTAAAGAAGAGCTCAAACCAGTAATCGAAGACAGAGAAACTGCAACGTTCGAAGAAATCGAGAAAGAAGATGATTATGTTGAAGAAGTAGTCGAAGATGAAGATGTTAAAAACTACTTAGAGAGCATTTCAGAGGGTATTGAGAAGGAAAGAGTTTACAATTATATTATTGAAAATCTCAAATTAGATCTAGGTCAAACAGTGAAAATTAAAGCTATGTGTGTTGCTGATAAACCTAGAATTGAAGGCAGTCATTCAGCACCAGCTACAATCAAAGCATATGCTGAACATCCGGCTAGACCTTTTGTAACAGATGCTAGATCTGATGGGAAAGTTCCTACAATAGTTGTACAATTTAAGCAAAGATCCTACAGAGTAACATCAATATTCACAAAACAATCAGACGATAGCTACAATATTGAGATACCAATAACAAATACTGGAGACGTTCCATTAGATAATGTTACTCTCATTCAACCAATTTTCTCTGCTGAATTTGTAGATCATACTCCTCCAACTGTTGATGTATCTGTTGAATTGTCCAATATCAAATGCGTGATAAAACGAATAAATTCAGGTGAAACAATAGTAATTAACCTTAACATAAAAGCGGATGGACCATTGAGACAACAACAAGCCACAATAAGAATTGAAGATTAAAAAAAGGAAGGGGGAGTTTTTTCTTCTTTATAAACTATATATATTCGAGAATTTTTTCTCTATATATTCAATGAAATATTTAGTTGAAAGAGGTTCATTAGTAATCTGTTCAACTAGTTCAAGACCATCATGCATTCCACCCTTTTCATGAACATTTTCAGCTAACCACTGTTTGATATTTGTAAAATTACCTTCCAATAAGTCATCTCTCCAACCAGGAAGTTTCTTACTCATCGTATTAGTAATTTGTGCAGAGATCAGGTCACCTACGCCATAACCATGGAAATATGCATAATATTGTGAATACCAATGCAAATCTTGCATTAATCCTAATGAATCATCTGGAACATCAACACCCAAGTAATTCTTGTATTTCTCATTCCAAACTTGAGGTAATTCTTTCGTAGAAATTTTTCCAGCGAACCAATCTCTTTCAATTTCAAATCTAATAATAATGTGTAAAATATAAGTTACTTCGTCAGCTTGTATTCTTATAAAGCCGGGAGTCACTGCATTTAAAGCAGAATAAAATGTATGCATGTCAATATCATCGAATGTTCCTTGAGTTACTCTCTGAAACTTTGGATAATAATAATTCCAAAACTCTTCTGAGCTGGCAACAATGTTTTCTAGTATACGTGACTGTGATTCTCCAAAACTTGGTGATGAAACACGATAAACTGGTTGATTGAACCATTCTTCCTTTCCTTGGAGACCATGGATAGCATGACCACACTCATGAGCTCCTGCGAGAAAAGCTGATAATACATGATCTTCATGATACTTTACGGTTACTCGTACATCACCTTTACCACAACCTATTGTTAAGGGGTGTTCTACTTCATCTATTCTACCATTTGCTTTATTTGAACCGAAATCATATTTGAGAAAGTCAGCGAGTTCCTCAACCATCTTTACCTGTACAGATCTAGGGACAGTTCTAGATACAAAAGAACGGTCTATCTTTACATCAGAATCCTTGCATTTTTTCACAAACGGAATTAAGAAAGATTTAGTATCGTTGAACAATCTACTTAACAAATCCACAGTAAAGCCTTTATCATTTCTATCTATTAGAGCATTGTAAGGATCATTCATTCCTTTTGCTTTTGCCAACAATTCTGCAGCTTCTACATTCAATTGGAACAATTTTTCGAGATCAGGAAGAACTTTTTGAAAATCCTTCTTTTCTTTAGCACCTTTCCAAATCTCTAAAGTGCGATTTGACTGAGAAGCTATTTTGCCGACTAGTTCTGTTGGGAATATAGTTTTATTATCGTAAGAACGTTTAATGAGTTCAATATTTCTTTTTTGAACTAAATCCAACGATCCATCCTTTTGACAAGATTCAATCAAATGAGATATCTTCTCATCAACCCAAAGCTGATGTGTTTTAGTACTGATATACTGAAATTGTTTAGCTCTATAATCAACTGCTGCAGGGGGCATGTAGGTATTTAAATCCCAATAAAGCACACCACTAACAGAATCCAAAAGCTGAATTTCTTCATAGATTTTTAATAATTGTTCATAGGCAGTTTTCATTTTATCATATGGAAAAAAGAATCTAACTTCAAAAAGATTATTCAAAAACCATAGGAAAGGAAAAGAAAAGTGAAGAATGGAGAAAGGTTATTTACTACCTAAATACTTGGCTCTATCTCCTAATTCTTCCTCAATTCTTAGAAGTTGATTATATTTTGCTGTGCGCTCGCCACGAGCTGGCGCTCCCGTTTTTATTCGTTCAGTACCCATCGCAACGGCTAGGTCTGCAATAAAAGTATCTTCTGTTTCCCCTGACCTATGTGACATATTGATTCCCCAACCATCACTTCGAGCAAGTTCTGCAGCTTGTAAGGATTCAGTTAAGGTTCCAATTTGATTAACCTTGAGTAACAGGTAATTGGCTGCTTTTTTGTCTATTGCTGTTTGAATCCTTTTTGGATTGGTTACAGTTAAATCGTCGGCTACTACTGAAATATCTGGTAATTTTTCATGTAATTTAGCAAAAGAATCAAAATCATTTTCATCGAAAGGATCTTCAAGTGAGATAATTGGAAATTTCTCAACTAGGTCAATATAATAATCAACCAATTCATCTCCAGTTAGTTTTTTGCCATCTACTTCATATAGACCATCTGAATAGAATTCAGCAGCTGCTGAATCCAAACCAATTGAGATTTCTTGTCCAGGAATATACTTTGCATCTTTTATTGCATCAACTAGCATTTGCAGTGCTTCAGGTGCAGTATCTACAGGGCTTCCAAATCCTCCTTCATCTCCTAGGTTTATTGCAGAAGGGCCAAACTTCTTTAGATTTTTCTTCAAAACTTGGTAAACTTCACAACCAGCGCGCAATGCTTCACTGTATTTTTTAAATCCATGAGGTATAAGCATAAATTCTTGAATCTTTAGGTGACCTCCAGCATGTTTACCACCATTTATTACGTTTAACATTGGAACCGGAATTGTTGTAGCGTCACTGTTTAAGTATGCATATACTGGTAACTTCAAACCATTCGCAGCTGCTTTACTAGCCGCTAAGGAAACACCAAGCATAGCATTTGCACCAAGTTTGGATTTGTTTTCGGTTCCATCTAATTCAAGCATTATCTTATCTATGTTTTCTTGGTTTGTAACTTCTTCACCCATCAGTTTTGGTGCAATAAGTTCCATAACATTTCTTACAGCTTTCTTCACACCTTTTCCTAGAAAACGTTCATCCTTATCTCGTAATTCTAAAACTTCGTGCTCTCCAGTTGAAGCTCCTGAAGGAACTAGAGCTCTACCAAAACCTTCAGTTGTAAAAAGATCCACTTCTACGGTTGGATTCCCTCTTGAATCCAAAATTTCTCTTGCGATAATCTTTGTTATTTTTGGCATGAGTATCAAAAGATAAATTTATCTGAGTTATTAAACATTTATTGTCAGTATATCGCTACTTACTTGTAAAATGCTCAAACCCATTTTTTGGAACTTCATAGCGACTAAAAGCATCGTCAGTCAGAGTGAGTCCATTAATATTTTCATCGAAAAACCCTAATTTATAAATTTCCAGACCCATATCTTCAACCCTTTTTTCAACTATCTCTATTAAATCGGGAGAAACAGCAAAAATTAGATCAAACTCTTCTCCACCTTTAAAGACTAAATCTAGCGGATTAATCCCATATTTTTCTGCGAAGTCTTTAATTTCAGGTTGTATAGGAATGGTGGTTATGTTAATTCCGAGATTGTTTAAGGTGGAAAGATCATTTAGAGTAATCAAAAGACCATCGGAACTATCCATACAGATTTTGATAGGTAATTCTTGCAGAATATCAAGAAATTCTATTTTTGCAATTGGTTCATAGACAGATTCAAGTATCTGTTTTTTTAGAGATTCGACAATAAATTTTTCATTGAGTATCATTTCAAAACCTAAAGCAGTAAACCCAAACAAGCCTGTTGAATACAGTATATCTCCTGAAACTGCCCCCTTTCGTGAAATAAAATTGGTTTTACCACAAGTACCAAAAGCAACTATGTCCACAATAGTTTCTTTGCTTTCATTAAGATCTCCTCCCAAAAACAAACATCCATACAATGAACATTGTTCTTTAATGCCTTGAATTATTGTCTCTGCTTCATCAATAGCTATCTCTGGTGGAAAGCTAACACTAGCCAAACACCCTATTGGTTTTACTCCCTTTGCTATAATATCGCTAACTGACATGGTTACAGCTTTTTTACCGACTTGAAGAGAAGACATCCCAGGCAACACATCAGTTCCTTGAACTAACATATCAACATTAATTACTAAGAGTTCTCCTGATGGTAATTCTATTGCAGAAGCATCGTCATTAAAGTCTATTAGAGGAGTGTCAACATACTGGGAGATTTTTGATAGAAATTGCTTTTCACCTATATCTTTCAAGAAAGGTTTTCTTCCTTCTTTCATTGAACGTCCTCAAAAATATTCCTCTCTTTCATTCAAAACCTTTTCTAGAGTATATAAATCAGTTATTGAAAAGCAAAAGGAATAAAAAGTATTTCCTTATCCAAAAAGATTGAGGAAATAGAAGAAGTAAACAAAAACGGCGATGGGTAAAATAGTGGAAATTGCTGCAGTAAACCATGACATTTTACCCACAACTTTGAGTCCAATTGTTGAATATACAATCATTACAATCCAGAGTATAACCATCAAAATCTTGAACACTAACATTATTCCAGAAGTGTACACATCTTCCATATATTGCATCATGTCTAATGGTGAAGAGTTAGTACTGAACCCAGCAATTAATGAAAAGAATATACCTAGAAATTCCCCAACCACAATTGGAGTAATTGAATAACCTATAATAGTTCTATATTGTTTTTTCGATGCGTCTGAACCTAGCATTCCTGCAAATTTTGCCATTAACCAAGTTCCTAGAGAGAAAAATGTCTTGTAAATAACCCAAACGATAAGAGGCATTAGAAGGAATGTTACTAAAAAGAAAATGAGGCCGATACTAATTGTAAAACCAAAAACATCAGGATCAACAATATTTCCAATTGCAATAACTCCTGAAAATTCCAACCCAGATGCCACCATAGTAAAATAATACCGTAAGGATAAAAATAACGAAAAGATTAGCAGTAAAATGTTCGCTCCTTTTGATTCTGTAGCAACACCAAATTCCTCACTTGTTTTGATAGGTCTTCTGAAAAAGGAATAAATCCGAATAAACACTTCCTTAAGTTTAGGTTTGAATGAAAATTTCTTAAGTTCATATTCTAGTAAACCAAACCCACAAAAAGGACAGACAGAATATTCTAATGGTACAGTCTCAGAACAACTTGGACACTTTTGTGTACTCTCACTCATATGTTACTCATTTCTTTATATTCGGTTAGGTTTAATATTTCTTGTGGCTAGTTCAGCAGCTTTCACATATTTTCAATAAGAAAAATTATCTAAATGCCTAGATTTATCAAATTTTTCGCAACCTTTTTTGAAGAAAATACACAATGAATATGAAGGATACAACTGCAGGTAAGAAATAATATGATATCGCATTTGTTATCATTCCTTGTATGTCAATATTCGTTGAGGACAAGGAAATATTGAGATAGTAAGCCCCAAAAGATGTGAATGCGTTTAACAATATCCCACTTTCAACATCGTAACGAAACAGAGAATATTGTCCATAATAGTCCTCTACATTGAATTCATAGATATCAAGTGAATAATCATCATCATTGATGGTTTGATTATAGTCTTCTATTAGGGTCATAGAAGTATTCGTATTTTCAATCATTTCTGTTATTCCTGTCCAATCTGAAGCATTTGCAAAGAACCCCCCGTTCCAAGGATAGACACTAACTGCCAAAGCGCTCGCCACATCAATATTACGTATATTGTTGAAAGTGTAGTTACCTAAGACTATAATCCCTTCCATTTCATCTGCGGTATCATTGGTTATCTCATAAACAATCTTCTCATTTTGACAGACAGTCCAATTACCATAGTAATCACCAGGGGGCCAAGCACCATAAAAGAGATTTGTGGTTTCACTTGAATCGAGTATGGTATATTCAACCATATTTCCAGATTTAAGATTTAGACTTTGGTTTCCTGTAACAACCGAAGTTAAAATCACATTCAAAATGCAAAGAATAGCAACCACTTGAAATGTGATGGATTTAGAAAATTTAACGTTTGTTTTCATTAATATTTCTAATTGAATTTTTTTAATAAAGTTTTGTCTTATTGACAAACATAGAAGGTGGCGGACCAGGCAGGACTTGAACCTGCGACCCCCAGCTGTCTTCAGAATATTTCTTCCGAAGGCTGGTGCCTTATCCGGACTAGACTACTGGCCCATATGCTAACTCAAAATCTTTCTAACCTTTTTTAATTTTTGCTAAACCTTACATATTAAGCTAGAAAATAGAAACAGCGAGATTAAAAGAGAGTTTAAGTTTATCGAGGTAAACCGTTTTCAATCCACAAATTAAGTAATCTTTGGAACTCTTTTCTCTTCTTTAGGGTTTGAGTTTGATAAGAATATATCTGCGACATAGCTAAACCACCTAGCTCAATATAAGCTTCATCCATATCACAGATTGCTGAAATTCTTGCCTTCCAGTTTTCATCAGTATCTGCTTGTTCTGAATATGAGATGAAGAGACGTAATATCTTTTCAATTTTTGCCGATACTTGGTTTCCTTCCGGTGCAGGTTTGGAACTTACTAAAATCTTTTTGGGTTTTTCTTCCTCAATTGGTTTAGGTGCTGGCTTTGATTCTATCTTGGTTTCTGGTTGAGGAGCAAGTTGAGACTCTTTTGTGGGTGTTGATGCAGATTTTTCAATCTCTTCAGGTTCTGCAAATAACTTTTCTTTAATAACAGGTTTTCTTAATACAGAACTGGAACTTTCCTTGATTTCTATAGATGATTGAGAAATTGTCTTTGAAGCAGGAGCAGCTGTTGCTGGAGATGACTCAGCAGACTGAGATGGAGGTATTGATTCAGAGACAGGAGACTGTGCAACAAACTTTACTTGATCGGGCGATATTGTCTCAGTGGCGTGAGCTGAGCTTGGAACTGATTTATCTTTAGGTTCACTTCTTCTGATAGGAGGCTTAGCAAGCATCTCTTTTGGAACTGAAATGCCTAATTCATTTGGAATTTGATTTCCTTCCATTATGATATCAAGACTCTTTTCCAGACCTTGAGCTAAAGTGCGAAGTGAGGAATTTTCTGATGCAAGTTCAAGAATTCTATCTTTTACAGTTTGACATCCTGCAGTCATCATGCTAATTTTCTTCTTTAAACTCTGATTTTCCTCTTCTAGTTTTCCCTCTTCTTCTTCAGCTTCAGATTCAATAGTTTCAATAGAACCCATCAGAGCATGCATTTGCAGTTTTAACTCTTCTCGTTCAGCATTGAAAAGATCCTGTTCTAGTCTAGTATCTTCAATTTCTTTATCTAATTCTGCTTTTTCAGTCTGAAGTTCTTCTACTAGTTTTGACAAGTGATCAAGTTCTGATGTAAGCTCCTTGACTTTATCATTAGATTGAGTTTGAGACATTTTTTCTTGTAATTTCTCAAATAATTTAATTCTACGCATTGCTAATTGAGGAGAAATGCTCTCTTTTTGCATGAAGTTTAAGATATATTCTAAGTCATGAAGTTGGATGGCATATTTTTTCAATATGTCTTCCAAAGAAGCAGGATTTTCTGTCATAAACCTCATTGAATATTAATATGCGAGATTTAATAAAGTTTAGTTCAGTGACGCCCACAAATTTGTAGGGATCCTAGTCAAAAAGTGTGATCCCTACCCCCAAGATCACGGTGAAAAGGGTCCACAACTAAGGTGTAGTAATGCCCCGGGGGCTCTCCGCCCAATTGAAAGGCGGATAAAAATCAACCCGAGCGTGTGACCCAGCGGGGACGTTAAAAGGAAATGTTTTTTTATTTCCGTTTACACTTTTTTCCAAGGTGTTAATAAATGGTAGATATGAGAGGAATGATGGTTAACAGATTCATTGTCTTGCTTCAAATCTTTATTTTTCCGACCTTCTTCTATTTGTGGGCGTTTCTAGGGCCAATGAAAGACATGTCTTTAGATTCTTTCATATTTTGGTCAGAGAGTGAATATTTCTCTTCAGGAAGTGGGGATTTTGTCATCTTGAAAATTATTTCGCCTCTCATTTTTGCACTACCTTTTACTTTAGCTTCAATAGTCAAAAGAGATAGAATTGCGAATTCATATGAACTAATGTGGAGAGCTCTTGGAAAAGTCAGAATCGACACAAAGTTATTCTATATGGTAAATGCCATATTTTGTTTGTTCTTCTTTGTCTTACCATTCGGATCACCCATTATAGCTGTGTTTGGAGCGTTTTTTGCTGTTAAATTACTAGTATATGCATTTGGAGTTAAAAAGAATGTTCCAGCTATGCTGATTGTTATCCCAGGCCTCTTACTAGCAGCAATTCCTCTAATGGTAGCCATAGCTTTCTATGTTGACTATTCTGTCGTTATTGGTCCTATTTGGGATATTTGGGTATTGTATTCAGGATACTTCTATGGTGTGGTTTTGTGTTTAGCATGTGCAATGGCAGTAACCAATTTCTTTTTGTTCTTTCGAGAAGGAGCATCACAGGTATCTTATACAAAAACAGACGAAAGCAGGATTGGGCTAGTAATTAAATTCCTTCTGTTTGGAGGATTTTTACTTATCTTAATATTTGTAACAAAGTGGGATTCAGCTCATTTAGCGATGTTTATCATAAATGGAATAGCTGTAGGTCTAAGCCTAACAGAAGTTCTCATCAGGTGGAGAAAGAAAATGTCAAAAGACAGCGGAGGAGGAGGGGGGATGTTGATGGTTCCTATATTCATAGCAGTAAACTTCATAGCAAGTTATTGGAATGGAATGATAACACTGGTTGTTGCACTCTCAGCATGTATTTTCTTTGTTCTTTTCGTGATATCTTACAGATATGCAGAGGACGAAACGCTATTCTAATGATGGAATGATAAGGTATTGATTCGGGTTTAATTATAAACCAATACTTTTATAATTCAACTTATCAAGACTTTTTCAAATTCTCTTTAATTTGGAGAGTTAGAAGATGAGTGATGAATATTTCAACCCAGAAATCATAGACAAAATTCGTGAAAACACGAATAAGTTAATCAAAGATATCGTGGCTAGTCAGCAGAAAGAGATACATGAGATTAACAAAGATTCTGAAACCATAATTCAGCAAAAAAAAGAGGAAATTGTAAAAGTAGCTGAAACTAAGGCTAAAGCTGAGTTTTCAAAAGAAAAAGCTAAACAAGAATTAGATTTAAGGTTGAAATTAACAAAGTTTCGCGATGAATTAGTTTATGAATTCATTGCTAAAGCTACAGAAAAAATCAAAACAATGGCAGACTCCAAGGAGTATAAAAAAAGCTTAGAAAATCTTTTGTTGACAGCTGTTTTAACTCTTAAAGAACCAGTAGTCATCGTCTATTGTAGAAAACAAGATAAGAAAATTTTCACAAGTCAGTTTCTCTCGAGTATAGCTGATAAAGCTGAGAAAGAAAACAAAATTAAGTCAAAGATAACTCTATCCAACGAATTTATTGACTGTATGGGAGGACTAATAGCTGAAACTTCTGATAGAAAAATAAGTATTAATAATACTTATGAAAAAAGGATAGATAGAGCATTAGGAAAGATAAAAAGAGAATTATCTTTAATGCTAACTCAAGAAGGATGATCACAATGCAAAAAAGCCCACTTAGGAGAATAAGTTTTCTAGCAATATTAGTGATGTTAACTTTGGTTACATCTGCAAACATGACAAAAGCAGAAATAAACTATAATATTCAAAATAGTTCAACAATTGAACAAAGCGGATATATTCAAGGTATTAGTGGAGGAATATCAGAAGAAAATCTTGTAAGAGGAGAAAATGTAAACATTTTTGCAACATTAGCCAATTTTGGTGATTTATCTCTTGATGTAATTTCTCTAACTGCTCATTTCAAGCACCAAGATGGTAATGATAAATTCGATTATAATTACACAATATACTTTGATAACAATCATAGAACACTTGGAGCCGGTGAAACATTTACTGGAACAATAGTAGCTGAAGTCGTAAATATTGAAGCAAAATATAATCTTTCAATTTACTTCAAAGCTGAAGATGTATATGAGTCAACTAGCGAATTTGGCGCAGCAGCAATGGATTTTCTCGTTGTAGAAAACATTACTATATCAGTTGTAGACCTTGGTAGTAATTCTTCTGGAACAATCATAGGGATTGGGATAACATTTACAATTATTGTATTAGCGCTTATTGGGTTAATCTTGTATGGTTGGTTGAAAGAAAAGTTAGCCAAACGAAAATATAAGTAAAATTTAAGCTAATAATATCAACCAACTTTTTGGTTGATATACAAAACCTTCTTTTTTTAGTTGAATCAGTATCTGTTCTATTTTAAATAAAGAAATGTCAAACATTTTACATTTTCGAATTAGTTCATCCAGAGAATTTGTTTCACTTTGTCGTAAAATAGATAGAATGGTATCTGGTAAAGATTTTGATTGAATGTCAAGTAAAGTCCCTGACTTCTTCTCAAGGTCCATGATTAGTGCTGAAATCTGTTGGACATGGGTATCAGCAACATTAAAGAATTTTTCCGCTTCTGAAGTAGATAACTTTCCACTTTGTAAAAAAATATCACTCTCAGCCTCTGAATCACCTAGAATAATAGACTCACCTGGTTCGAAAGTAACTATTTTACCACACTTCTTACATAGTTTATACTGATGATTGTTTGGAATGTCATTAATTGTCTCACAATTACTACATCGGAAAATAATTGTCATTCTTCTTCCTCGTAATATAATTTTCTTGCAAAAATCAAAAATCCTGTATGACCTATCATCCTTGTATTTGGTCTTATAGCATTGACTTTCAATTGCATTTCTCTTTTAATGAGTTCTAGAGCAGTTATTTCTCCGAAATGAAATTCTCGCAATTTTGTATAAACTTTCTCCACTTGATTATATGTTGGGAGAAAAACTGCAATAATCCCACTGTACTTAAGAGAGGTATAAGCATGAGGAATGACTTCACAAGGATCACCCAAATCTAGCACAACTGCATCAACATCAGTTTCATCGAACCCCAATGAAGCATCCTGATTCTTTAGTGTCACATAGGATTCAAGTCCTAGTCGCTGAATGTTTTTGGATGCAGTGTTAAATGCTTCTTCTCTTATCTCATATGTGAAAATATGTCCATCAGTTCTAACATAATTGGCTAAAATTGATGTTAAAGCTCCACTACCTGTGCCTGTCTCAATAACCTTAGAACCAGGAACAATTCCAGTATTCATCAATATCATCCCCGCATCTTTAGGATAGATAATTTGCGAGCTATGGGTGAGTTTTGCTAAGTAATCGCTAGGTAAGGGTTTGTAAATTGAAAGAGTTGCTGATTTGTTTGTAGTAACACGCGAACCATACGGTTTTCCAATTATTTCATCATAGTCAAAAAAACCTTTGTGGCAATGGAACTGTTTTCCAGAAATCGCTTTTGTGAGCCATCTTTTTCTTTTATCCAAAACTATGAATAAATCGGAACCTTCCACTATAATATTATCCTCAGTAAAACTTGAATCTTTCATCTCTACCAGATTCAACAGAGGAAGAAATATTAAAAACTTGTTTTGATAGTGAATAAGTAGGTTACTTAAGTGGGTAATTCATACAATGCTCTATTGGAGAAATTTTAAATGATTAGAAAAGAAAAGAAAAGAAAAGATAAAAGAAAAAAAATTTAGAGAAAACCTTTCTCTTCTAGAATGTCCTGTAGTTTTGGAAAACCGATTTCCTCTAGTTCGTATTTCACTCTAACCATAGGTTTGTCAACTTTAATCAATCTTGTAATGTCGATTGGGGTGGCTGAAACTACAACGTCACATTCAGTATTATTGATTGTTTCTTCCATGTCCTTCAGTTGTTGATCAAAATATCCCATAGCAGGGAGTAAAGTACCGATATCTGGATATTTTTCAAAGGTTTCTTTCATGCTACCGACCAAGTAAGGTCTGGGATCAACTAATTCCTTAGCACCATATCTAAGCGCAGCGACAACCCCAGCACCATATTGCATTTCTCCATGAGTTAAAGTAGGTCCATCTTCAATCACTAACACTCTTTTGCCTTTAACCATATCTGGTTTGTCAACAAAGATTGGGGAGGCAGCCTCTATAATAACAGCATTTGGATTAGCTTTACGAATATTTTCTTCTAAATCAAGAACGTTTTCGTAATCAGTTGTAGTGATTTTATTGACGACAATTACATCAGCTAGATTGAGATTGGTTTCACCAGGATGGTAAGTAAGTTCGTGTCCTACTCTGTGAGGATCAGCAACTACAATTTGCAAATCAGATTCATAGAATGGAAAATCGTTATTTCCACCATCCCATAGAATAATATCTGCTTCTTTCTCTGCTTCTCTAAGAATGGCTTCATAATCAACACCTGAGTAAATTACTAAACCCTTATCGATATAAGGTTCATACTCTTCTCTCTCTTCTATTGTTGTTTCATGTTTATCCAAATCAGAATAGTCAGCAAATCGTTGTACGGCTTGTTTTGCTAGATCTCCATAAGGCATAGGATGTCTGATAGCGACTATCTTCTTACCAGCCTCGGTTATTAGCTGTAATATTTTTCTGGAAGTTTGTGATTTCCCGCTTCCTGTTCTTACTGCACATACACTAATTAGTGGTTTTGTGCTTTTAACCATGGTCCCCTTTGTTCCTAGTAATGAAAAAGCTGGGCCTAAAGCATTAACTAGAGAGGCTTTGTGCATAACAAATTCATGAGGTACATCTGAATAGGAAAAAACTACTTCATCAACTTCCAATTCTTTGATGAGTCTTGGCAATTCAGATTCATCAAAAATTCTTATTCCTTCCGGGTATAGTGGTCCCGATAACTCTTTAGGATACTTCCTGTCTACTATATCAGGAATTTGAGTCGCGGTGAACGCTACTACTTCATAATTTTCATTATCACGATAATATGTATTGAAGTTATGAAAGTCTCTACCAGCGGCTCCCATTATCAAAATTTGTCTCTTTTTGAATTTCATTAAAATCCCTTCGTAGATTTCTATTTCGAGCTATACAATCCAGTTTTAAAAAATTTATGATTTAACAGAAAGAATCTAGAAAGAGGAAAAATTTAAGTTGTAAAGCAGGAAGGATTATGTTGTTTCTTCTTCCGATTCAATTAATTTTTTTATTGATTCTTTTCTGCATAAAAAAGATAATTCCTATTGAAAGTCCAAGGCCTAGAAATGTTGCTACAACGAGAGAGATTGTTTGTATTATATCAGTTGCATTTAGTGTTGCAAAGTATGCAATTGCAATAAAACTTATGCTAAGGACAAAAGGCGCTGTAAAAGCAACAGCTAACATCTTCTTAGAAATGACTGAACTATCGAGTTTTTTCTTAGGTTTCTTATCATTGTTAGTCATTATATTAATCACTCCTCTGAAAGAATTAAAGTTTTAGTAATCTTCATGTTTACTGGAATTTAGTGAATAGATAGTGATTAATGATAGATACAACATGAGATGCTAGGTATTCCTTATCTCCTACACTAATTAATGTGGGATCAAACTTGTTTAGATTTTCTTCTTGAGTATCAGTTAAATCCATTTGGCTACCTAAAATGAAGCACAAATTGTTTGATTTCATAGAATCCTCATCTAATTTTGAGATATCTTTACCAGAAGAAGTAAGATAGAAGAAATCACAATCTGAAGCTAAGCTGCTTAGTAAAGAGAAAAAATATTGTTTCTCTATATTAATCCCTAGTTTATCTGGAGAGTTTAGCAAGTTTACCATAAATTCAGTAGCTTCTAACTCATTCTCTATAGGAGGTGATATAAGATTTAAAGGGATTGTGAAAGTAAAATTCTCCTCAGGATGTGATAAGTAAAAAACGACTACAAATTTAGCATTATACCTATTTTTCCAACGACAAAGGTTGAGTAAAATTCTTGAAAAAACATCAACTCTTTCTTGCCCACCTACCACAGATTTAATCTTTTTGGGAATTGATGTCCTAATCGTTGAGGAAGATATTAAGAAAAAAAAATTCATTTTTATACCTCTGAAGTTGAAAAGAATGAAGAGGTGGATATAGATTAACCACGTCTCTCTTTTTTTGCTCTGATATTTGTTCGTCCCTTGTGAACAGCACAAGAAACACAATAGTAAACAATTTTTTGCTGACGAGGGATATAAGTACCTTCTTGTCGAAGTTCTCTACCTAACCTAAAGTCAACTGCACTGCTATAAACAGTATATTTCTTTGCCTTATCAGTCGGGATTTTAGCACCACAACCAGCACAAGTCTTAGTGGAGGCACGTCCTCTTTTACCTCCAGACCTTCCCCCTGATTTTCTTTTCTTAGGCATGTTAAATCAACACCTTCATAATAATAACCTATGAACTGTTTTTTGTATCAACTTTTAAATATGTTGAAAAATGAGCAAGTATAGAATTACTTCTTGGAAGCACTTTTTGGAAAGAGTTTATCGACAGTTGTACGCAAGTAAATTTCCGCATTATCCATTAATTTTTCGCCTAAATCAGTTATAGCATAATATTTACGATCAATCCGTTCATAAGAATTTCTCTTCTCAACTTTTTCTACAACACCTTCTCGTTCAAGTAAGTAAAGAATAGTATAGTTTGTTACTGTTGCAGGACTAAAACCGAATTTAGTTTCTATTGTTTGACGCAGTTCATAAGCATACTTTGGTCCATCCCTCAGCAGCCTTAATACCCAAATCCAAAGTAAATCAATAGTGAAATTTTTTTCTAGTCTCTGAAAAGCTTTAGTTTCTTCTGGTTTTAAAAAATGATTTTCTTCAGGAGGAGTACTCATAAGATAGAAACAAACAAGGTATATTATAAAATTTCAGTTGAAAAGAAAGAAGTTATTTAAGTGGAACATATAATGATGATCTTGTTGCCCCTATTCCAGGTGAGCCATGATTTACTTTTTTTGTGGTCGGACTAAACTCTCCAAATACGTGTCCTATCATTTGTGGTTGAATTAGAATTTCTATGTATTCCTTCCCATTGTAAATCGCAACTGTTGCTCCAACCATCTCTGGTAAGACAGTCATGTCTCTTACATGTGTTCTTACAACAATTTTGTCGTCTTTTTCTTGAACTTCCATAGCTCTTCTAATGTCTTCTAATAGCTTCTTTCTTCTTGGTGTCCAGAATTCTTGACGAGATAGATTCCTTCTTCTTCTTGCGGGTAATAATTCTAGTATCTCATCCATACTTTTCTGTTTCAATTCTTCTATAGTAAATCCTCTGTATCTAAACTTGCGTGAAGACATGTTTTTCGACCGAGCTAATTTCCTTCAGTACTCATTTTAAACCTTTTGATTTTTGTTACTACAAATTATTTAACTTCAAATAACATCAAGTGATAAAAGATGAAATATAATTTGATATCAACCATCCAAAACCTAAGAATGCGAGAGATAGAAAAATTGGCAAAGGTAATCCCGGAAATTTTCCAAACCTCATCAAAAGTCGCTCAGTAAAAACTACTCCAAGTAATAAACCAGCTATAGAAACAAAACCTATTGTTAATCCAAAATTTGTTGCAGCAAATGTAACAAGTGAAGAGTAGAAGATAAAATCACCAATGCCTATAGCGGTTTCCTTTTTCACAAGAGGATTGCGAATCGGTCTATAGGGCACATTTGCTTTCTGAAACATCTTATTTATTGGTCCTTTGAAAACTGAGTAAATGTCAAATATGGAAATTAGTGTAATCAATGTCAGAAATGTAGCCAAGGATAGTAATAATCCAAACACAGAACCCAGAACAATGCCCAGAAAAACAACCAAGAAATTTCGAGAATATTTATTTCCCTTGTTAAACACAAATACCAATAAAGTAAGAATCCCCGTTATTAATCCAACCAAAGTAAATGATATTTCAAACCAATATTGACCATTTTGTAAATAAAAGTCAATCAAATACCCATGAAGCCACAGAATGCTGATAGGAGAAAGAAATAATCCTATTGAAAAAAGTATTGTCAAAAATCGTTCTAAATTGTATTTTAGCGTTAACACGATGAGTACACTACCTATTACAGCCACTGAAACGAAAATTATTCCATCTATGATCTGGAATGAAACGCCCCCCTCTCCTCCTACAAAAAACGATAGGTCAATGGTTATAATCTCATAATATTTGTAAATCCACCCCACTATATTGCTAATTATCAGAAATGGAAACAGCACTAGAAGAAGAGAACGGTTGGTTTGATATGTCATTAGAAGAAAACGAAATGATGTTTTTTCATTCAAACTCATTTGACCAATCACCTTAATTTTTATTGTTTTTTGATTTATCCCGTGTACTCAAGTTTAATCTTATTTCCATCTTCAAGGTAATAATTGTCCACGCCTACTTCAGAATATACCCACAACTCAGAGCTGGAATCGTAATAATAGAAGGACCAATAGTCAGGAAATTGTTCCATATAACCATTGACTCCAACAACATACACTCCAAATGCGTAGTTGACTAACTCAAGATTAGCCACTTGTGAAAAAGCGTATAATGCCGTTATGCCTTCTGTCAACGTCAGGTTATGTTCTTCTTGATTATCTTCAATCAAAGTGCCATAGTTTATGATAACTGTCACAGATATATCACCGTTAGACGAGGGGTTTGAAGTGTAAATAATATAATACGTTAATGCAGAAGATATTATAGCTAAAAGAAGAACACCAATAACCAAAAAAAACGTTTTAGACTTTTTCATACAACGTCTCCTTTGACATTATTTGTTTTAACATTCTCACTTGAATCTGATAACTGTGGAAGCATCAAAAGTTTTATCCCTCTAAATCGAAAAGCAGCAACTACCCAGTTAATTAGAGTTTTAGTCAAACTAAACAGAATAAAATTGCCAATCATATGAGATAGAGTGAAAGGTATACCCCAAATAAGAAGACTAATCAGATAAGTTGGAGTCACACTTTGTTGAAGAACAATAATCTGACCGAAAAGAGTTGTAATCACATCATAGAATAAAGCAAAAGTTGCTCCAAAAACACCTAATTCCCAAAAAGAAAGTTTTACGAATAATTTCTTTCCCAAACCAGCCACTATGGCGAGGGCAATATAACAGAGAAGTTTGAAGAGTATAAGGAATCCTCCAGAACCATAAATTGGAATCACTAAAAACTCGTAAACTACAGCTATAGATATTGCTGCTAGAAAACCATACTCAATTCCAAATAGTAAAGCTATAAGAAAAATTGAAACAGAGATAAACTCGATGTTGGGAAAGAAGATAACAATTGCAGACAAAATGATACCCAAACTAGCAAGAGCTGCAGTAACAGACATTTTTAAAATTGATTGAATCCTATCTGTCTCCTGTTGTTTAGGTGATATTTTTCTTTTATTCATTTTATCAACTGCTCAAAGATGATCACAAACAATATCTCATCATATCTTTGAATACAGTCTAGAAGCTGGCGTTAAATTGTTTTCCTTAAGTATCCTTTCTCGTCTAGTGTGACCATGGAGACTATGTTAATGTTTTTGAAGGTAAAAAGAACCGTTAATGTATGGAAGATAATCTCTCCTCAAGTGATGATGAACTACTAAAGGTAATTCGCGTTGATGTGTTAACAGCAAGCCCAGATATCTTTTCATCAGAAGAAGAATCAACAGGTAAACATTATGCAGAAATACCGCTTCTTAATTTTGAATTGGAAAATGGAGAGAATTTTCTTATGACAAATATACCAGTTTCTATAGCTATAGAAATCGCAAAGAAACTAGATGGTGTTGAAAGTGCGGATTCAAGATTGACTGCTGCTGAACTGATTCCAGAATTGTGTGTTGTAGAACGAGTGATCATTGATTCCATCGTTCCATATTCTACAGCTTATCAAGCTTCTATAGAAATTCGTTTAGAGGGATTTAACGAAATTCAGAGATTTCAGATGATACCAAGTCATGCCACTTTACTTTCCTTAGTCGCAGGTTCACAGATATATATTTCAAAATCAGTAATTTCTACACATCTCAACAATATGGAATAAGCACGTGTTGTTTAGCTTTTTGGGAATTAGAAAAAAATATAAGCTTGTTTTTAGACAAATTAAACAAGATTTATTATCCTATACTGGAGAAAGAATTACAATGTCAGAGGAAACAGTCGAAACAGAAGAGGAAGTTTTAGAAGAAGAAGAATATGAAGATGATGAGGGTTCCCGTGATTGGGGAAAGGTAGGGTTGGTAATGTTGTTTTTCCTACTCATTGTAATTGGATATTATATAATTACAGCACTTTCCTAAAAACCAAAATGATTTAAGTATCTAAACGGAAAGAACGATAAGCTTATGAGCAAAAAAATCATATCGGTAGAAAATTTAACAAAAACATTTGTTTCGAAAGCTGAGGAGTTAACAGTTCTACAGGGAACAAGCTTTAACATTAATAGGGGAGATGTAATTTGTCTATTAGGGATATCAGGATCAGGGAAAACAACCACATTAAATATAATAGCAGGACTAGACGAACCTACTTCAGGAAGGGTTTTGTACGGTGGATCAAATATTGGTGAGTGGACACTAAATCAGCTGTATGATTTTCGATTGCAAGAAATGGGTATCATTTTTCAAGAGTTCTATTTACTAGAACATCTAACAGCACTAGAAAATATTATGGTGCCAATGATATTAGCAGAAAAAACGGAGGATGAAGCACAAGAAAGAGCATTGGAACTACTAACGCAAGTAGGTTTGCGTAAAAAAGCGATAAACCACCCAGAAGAATTGAGTTCAGGGGAAAAACAAAGAGTATGCATAGCAAGAGCAATAGCAAACTATCCATCGATTCTAATCGCCGATGAACCTACAGGAACTTTGGATAGTAAAGCTGGTGACGAAATTATAAATTTACTACTAGGTATTGCTCAACAACGTCAAATGACGTTTATTTACACTACACATGACCCTTATGTAACTAAACTAGCAAAACGCATTTTTCTTATACAAAATGGTTTAGTTGTCGAAAATGGTCAATCAAGTTTTGATAATATAGAATTTGATGAGAAGAACTTCAAGTATAAATTCAAAGGCGATAAAATATGAACGAAAAAGATGATTTTGTAAGCTCAGATGCTGGAGGTTCGTTCTATTCAAGAGTGTTTTATGGTTTTCTATTTAATCTTCGCTTAATTTGGAAAAATATTAAGAACAAAAAAAGAAGCACCATCATTATTATTATTGGTTTAGTTTTTTCAATGTCTATCCTCTTTACTTCATCAATATGGACAAACACATCACAGAAAATCATAGCAGATGATTATATTGAAACTTTAGATTATGAAATGTTTATTTCAACATTTTTGATAAACCGTATGGATGAAGTTTACGAATTTGTCTTCTATGACCCATTGGTTAAGCAAGCAGATTGGATATTTCCTACCGTAGCTCTGTTTAATTATGAAGATAAAGTTTATGATCCTGAAGATGATGATCCGCCATATAGATGGTATCCTGAGGAAAATCAAGATAATATGACTAATCCATTATCACTCTCATCAGCATTTGTTGTTTCATCTCGTTCAATTGATAGAATAAAACTCAATCTGGAAATTGAAGGAAATGCGACACTAAATTCTGGCGAGATACTTGTTAGTTATACCCAAGCAAAACAGTTAGAAAAAGTGTATAACGAAACAATTTCTCCAGGATATGTTCTCAATGTAGCTATCACCCGTAGAATCCCAAACACAGATGAGGGAGAACATACAATGCAATATTTTGATATTGAGGAAACTAGTTATGAAAATTATACGATTTCAGGAATATATAATTACGTAGGACATAATTCAATAGTTGAAAGACTAGTTGGAGGAGGATCTGAGGGAGCAGGTGGGATTATACTTGACTCAATACTATTTCCAGCTGAAGATATGACTGGAGTAGATTTATTCGTAATGGATAGTAACGGAATACTACCTAGATTACTAATAAAAACCAATGCACAGTTATTAAGGGAGGGCGGCATCACTCAGATGCCAGATAATCTCCTTGCTCTAAAAGAGAGAATAGAGATCAGGTTTTTCCATTCATTTTGTTACATTATTTCTCAAGAGATCCAAACGATGGCAGATGAGTACCGAAGGTCTTTTAGTGCTACTTCATTATTCTTACCTACCATTGCATCAGCAATATTTCTAACAGTTTTATCTACACAAATTACAATTAAGAGAAGAAGAGAAGAGATTGCGTTTCTAAGATCGAGAGGTGCATCAAGCGGACAGATTGTTGGTCTCTTCTTCGGTGAATTCATTCTTATAAGTAGCGTTTCTCTTGTTTTAAGCATAGGTTTTGGGATATTAATAGCTGCTCTTGTTCCATCATTTGGACACGATGGATTCTTTAGCACAACACTCTTTCTGAGATATTTCCAGTACTTGGAGATTTCTCCGTATGAGATAGAAATCTTTTCGGTTCTAGTATTGGGGGTATACCTAGGGGTTACACTAATCAATGTAATTTCTTATGTTAGAAAAGACATTCAAGAATCATTTTTGATAACTAGAAAGGGACAACAGATTGTTGGTTTAAGTATGAAACTAGCTGCATTTGCTTTAACTATTGCTGGTTTTATATTTTTATATTTAGACTATGTATCCTTAGCAGGAGAAAGTTACACATTCGGCTTCAATCTAATATCAGCCAGTTCCAAGACACTCTATGTTTTTATTGGAGTTGTTTTCTTTGGATGTTACTTTGCATCTTTAGGAGTAAATTATATACTAAAAAGCATCGAAGGTATCTTTAAACGAATATTTAGAAGAAAAAGTTACGTCACATTTCGAAATATCAAAGGGACAAGAAAAAGTTACATTACATTTCTAGATATCGAAAAGACAAGAAAAAGTTACGTCGCACTTCAAGATATCAAAAGGACAAGACAAGGGTTATTTGTATTAGCTTTCTTCGATTTTTTCATTAGAATGGTTGCTTTCTATGCATGTTACTTTGCATCTTTAGGAGTAAATTATATACTAAAAAGCATCGAAAAAATTTATAATCGAACATTTAGAGGAAAAAGTTTTTTTATATTTCGAAATATCAAAAGGACAAGAAAAAGCCTAGCTGATCTGACTTTCTTTTTAGTGTTAATGGTATGTTTGTTGAGTTCTTCTATCATGATAAGATCAACAACTATCCACAATCTCGAAGCAGAAGATGTTTATAGAAAAGGAGCGGATATAAGAATCCAAAGCATCCTTCCAGTCAATATTTCAGAATACGAAGAGAAGATTAGCAGCATCCCTGGAATTGAAAAAACATTAGGGTTCTATTCAATTGTAGCCTCAATCGGCTATCAAAATGTCGAGGTTTTCGGCATAAATGCACCAGATTATTTGGATATAGGTAGATGGATAGATGAGAGTTTCCCAGAAACTAATGCTGATAACGCTTTAACAGATTTAGGAGCGAATCAAACAGGGATTATTCTGAGTAAATATATAGCCGAAAGACTTGGTTTCTCTGTAGGAAAAACTATGTTTGTAACAGATTTTAGAGGAGGGCCATTCTACATGCGATTCAATGTATCTGCTGTTATTGAATCAGCACCAGGTTTAGGGATTGCACACGGACATGATCCTAAAATGAACAGAATCACGAACGAGTGGGTACTTGTAAACAAGGAACTTATTACTGGATTAGGTGTGGAGAATGGCACGCTTTTCCTTGCAGATGTGAGTGATGGTGCAGATGTTGAAGTTATTGCTGAACAAATAAGGGTTCTTAATCCTCTGTTTAACGTAAATCCAGAGAAAATTAACCCCGACTATATTGGCTATTTCATAACAGGATATATTCCACCAATTACTGTAGTATTGTTGATTGGAGCAATTTTCGTTAACATCATAGCAATTGTGTATGTTGTAATCTCAACCGAGTTCATATTAGAACAAAGAAGAAGGGAATATGCAGTTTTGATGGCATTAGGTGGAAGACAGAGTAATATAAGAAAGCAGCTTATCTACGAGATATCAATATTCATTTTAGCTACAATAATAGTTGGTATACCCTTAGGTATTATTACAACGTTAATGGGAATGAGTTTCCTGAAGCCTTTACTCATATCTCAAGAAGTTGTGGTTATGACATTACACATTGACGTAGTCTCTCTACTTATTATGATTGTTACTTTGATAATTGCAGCTGTATTAGGAATAATTAGTCCAATCAGAAAACAGATGAAGCATGACATAGTTCATGAGCTTCGAGCAATAGTCTAAATGCCAAACAGATGGCACTAAACTTCTTTTCTAAACGAGCAAACTCATGCAAGTATTAATTCACCACGAGCTTTATCTAATGATTGTTCAATCATATATTCAACTGAATCCTTCCAAGATTGTTCAATAAATGAATAATTATTGGGATTAAATGGTTTTGTAACAGTTGTTTGAGGATCAAGCATCATTATTTGTAGATCAGGAAATAGTGACCAAAGAAGGTTAATTAGTTCCAATTTGTCCTTAGGAGGAAGAAGCATTTTCCAGAGAAAGCCCTTTTCAGTATGACGAAAATCCGATACAAAAGGAAGGGGAAGATTCTTAATCAGATAAATGACCTTTGTCATCGCACGTTGACTACATATAACTTTGAAAACTAACTCATCTTCGAGCCCAAAGAACGATCTATCAACGTCTACAAGATAATTTCGGATAACATATTTGTTCAAAAATTTCTTTCGACGAGAAATTGTGTATTGCGGTGTTCCTAGCTGTTTTGATAAATCTGCATATTTCTGTGTAGGATCACGAACAAGCTCCTGCAGTAAAAGAAAATCAAGATATTTCAGGTGGCTTAGAACGTTCTTAGGTTTTTCTCTAGCTATTCTTTGAAAATAGTCAAACTGAGGAATATAATCAACGCTGTCAATATTTTTCTTCCAGATATCCCAATTGAAGAACCATTTACCAGTGGTGGGTTCCCAATATGTAAGATCACTATGAGTTTTAATACCCGTTCCTATTGTTGTTGAATGTACAACCTCAGCAATAAGGTTGTTATCTTTAATGTAATTGAGAAATTCAAGAAATTTATTTATTGAACCTATAGGGATATGTACTTTTAGAAATATTCCTGTTATACCACCATAGCATCGCTGTCTAACTACTAGATATGGGTGATAATCAACAATTCTTTCTACGATTCTATATTTATCAATTGAATCTACACGCAAGAGAAATATGTGACTTTCTAAACCTAGTGACTCAGGATGATACTCAGCGTGGAAGCTTTTGATTACTTGTTCCTCAATTAGTTTTTCAATTCTCTTCTTCACTGTTGGAGGAGAGATTTTAATTTTTTCAGCCAATTTGCTATAAGGAATGATAGGTTCTTTGAGGATGTGTTTAAGAATCAAATATTCTTCCTGTTTAAGATTCAATATATTTCAAGAAAAGATTAATTTAGAATTAAAAAAAAGTTGTGCACAATAAAGTGAAGAAATAAGGAGAACTATTTCCTTCTTCTAACTATCAGCACACTTGCTATCACAAAAACTGTAATCGTTGGTAAAAACCACGGATATGGAGACTCAGTAGGCTCAGTTTCAGGAGGTTCAGTAGGTTCGGGAGGAGGAGGAACATAAAGCGCATACTTGATATCTACATCAAAAGCTTCTTTGTAATCACCAATATGAGACTGGGAACGTATTATGAAGGTCATATCATAGAGTAAACCACTTGTCGAGTTAAATTTGATAGTTGTATTAAGGTTGAAATCTGTTATATTAGCAGGCAAAGCAATTGGTAACCCTGTATCACCTTCTCCCATCAGTTCAGAAAGAATTGACGCATTAACTTCTGGGGCAAACAAGTCAAAATATAATTTTAGATACGTTTCATCTAACAAAGAATGTGCTGCAGTATATGTTACATTTGCATATTCAGTGATATTGAGCAATAATTCTTCAAGTAGGTAGAACGAATTTGACGTATTTATGAACTGACCAAAATAAAGGAGATAATCGGGTATTGATCCTATGGATAATGGTAAAGCAATAGGTAATCCTTCAGGTAAAGTTACATTTTCTTCTCCCACTGGCATTTCAATAAACCTTGTCTCATTAACTGAAGTGCCTCCTGTAGAATTGTATGTAGTATAAGTATATCCAGTATCATCAAAACTGTCAAAAGCTACTCTCAAAGTCAAGTTTTCACCGAAGTAATCTGCATAATTTAAACCTCCCAACTTGAGAGTTATCAATTCATATTTATTTATTACATCTGTTTCAACCCCCCAATTGGTTGCTGCTTTTGTTGGTGTAACAAAAGCCAATGATGTAACAAGTAAAAGAACTCCTAAATTGACAAATAATCTTTTTTTCATCTATTTATTCACTAAATAAATCTATTAACTTAGTGTCTTTTATAGTTATTTATTCGAATTTTCTCGAATGTAGTTCTTATTCAAATTTTTTTTAGCTAAATCTATAACTTGCGTAGCTATTTTTTCATTAACAGCTAAAACTTTTTTCATTTCAGATATATCAGAATTAGCAATTTCTTGTATGTTTTTGTATTCGTGGAATAGAGCCTGGACTTTACTCTTACCGATTCCCTTGATATCATCGAATATTGTCCGCTTTACAGACTTTTCTCTTAGCTTCTTGTGGTAATTTATTGCAAACCTGTGAGACTCATCTCTGACATATTGAATTAACCTTAGAACAGCTGACTTTTGTTCAAGTTTGATTGGTTCGCTTTGATTTTCTACAAATATTTCCTCGTTTTTCTTAGCGATGCTTATTGCTGGAACGTTCAATTGCAAGGTCTTTAAAACTTTTACAGCAATATTCAGTTGTCCCTTCCCACCATCAATTATCAGCAGATTCGGTAAAGGATCCTTTTTGAGAGTGTCGGATTTGTATCTACGGGAAATTACTTCCTTCATCATTTCATAATCATTGGGATCTGAATATTCTTTTCTAATACGAAAACGTCTGTATAGGTCTTTCCTTGGTTTCCCATTAGCAAAAACTACACAAGAACCTACTGAATGTTGCCCTTTCAATGTCGATATATCAAAACCATGTATTATCTCCGGCATTTTATCTAAACAAAGAATGGTTTTCACTTCCTCTAGAACGGTTTCCGCGTCCTCATGGTGTTTTAATTCTCGCATATACTTTTGTAATTCTTTAGATGCATTCTTCTCTGTAACATCGTTTAGTTGTTTAGCTGTATCTCCTCTAATACTTAAAATTTGGAAACCAATATTATTCTTGAACCTAGAAATGAAGTCATTACTAGCTTGAATCTTATATCTCGGTTTCTCTAAACCATAGATGTAGGTTAACACTTCACCCAGATTTAACATCTCTTCTTTCTCGTCATAAATGAAAGCTTTAATGTTGTGAATTCTGTATTCTCGAATTTCTATCTTACATAAAGAAAGGATACTATCCTCTTCTCTATAAGCCAATAAGTCAACATTCCTTTTCTTTGAGTGTAGATCTTTTTGTATGTTCAAAATTGTATAAACAGCTTGAATAAGGTCACGCAGGTTTGCAGCTTTTTCGAAATTTGATCCTTCAGAAGCTGTCCACATTTCCCTTCCAAGATTATCAAGTAAATCAGCAACGTCGCCCTTTAGAAAAGCGATAACGTTTTTGACTGTTTTTCCATATTCTTCAGGAGAAACGTCATTTAAACATGGAGCTAAGCACCTGCCCAATCGTTCTCTCATGCAACGTAGAGGAGCTTTACTTTTTCTAGTTTGTTCTTTACACTTCCCACAATCACATATTGGAAATAGTTTCAGAACAAGTTTTGCTGTTTGTCTAAGCATCGTATCATTGGTAAAGGGACCAAAGTATACACTTTTAGGAATTCTAGAATCAGTTTCTCTAGCAATATAAAACTGAGGGTATTCATCTTCCATCGATATACGAATTAGAAGATGTGATTTGTCATCTTTCAGTTGGCTGTTTAATCTAGGTGAAAGCTGTTTCACTAATTTCTTTTCTAAAATTAGAGCCTCTGATTCATTTCTTGTAATCACCCAATCTACTCTACTAGCTAACTCCTGTAGTTTATCCTCTTTTGGGTCATGAGTAGTTTGAAAATGTTGTTTTACTCGGTTTCGAATGTTTTTAGCTTTACCGACATATACAATTTTTTCATCTTTATCCTTAATTAGATAAACTCCGGGTTCTAAAGGTAAAGATTCTAAATCTGATAAAAGGCTCATCTGCTTTCCACCATTTTCTCAAGTTCTTGAATTTTATCGCGATAAAGAGCAGCTTTTTCAAAATCTAATATTCCTGCTGCTTCAGCCATTTGGCTAGATAAATCTTCAATAACATAAAGAAGATCTTCCTTCGTAAGACCCTTGGGTACTTCAATTTTTTCCTCTTCTTTGGGTGTAATTTGCATAAGGTGTTCTACAATGGATTTAACTTCTTTTCTGATTGTTGTTGGCTTAATACCATGTTGTTTATTGTAATCTTGTTGTAATCTTCTTCTACGATTATTTTCTGCAATAGCTGTTTTCATTGAATTAGTCAAATTATCTGCGTAAAGAATAACACTACCGTGTACATTTCTACTAGCACGCCCCATTAGTTGTATTAATGAACTCCTAGATCGTAGAAAACCTTCTTTATCTGCATCAAGAATAGCAACAAGAGCAACTTCAGGTAAATCCAAACCTTCTCTTAAAAGATTAATACCAACTACAACATCATACTTACCTAATCTTAAATCACGGAGGATGGAAATCCTTTCTAAAGTAACCACTTCATGATGAAGATAAACAGATTTTACTTTCATGTCAAGAAGGTAATCCGAAAGCATTTCAGCGCTTTTTTTCGTCAAAGTTGTTACAAGAACTCTTTCACCCTTACTCGTTCTCTGATTAATCTCACTTAGAAGATCGGTAATTTGTCCGTTTGTTGATCTTAAATCTATTTTGGGATCAACCAAACCAGTAGGACGTATAATTTGTTCAATAACCTGATTTGATACTTGGAATTCAAAGGGAGCAGGAGTAGCACTAGCAAAGATGACTGTATTCATGTAGTTACGGAACTCATTAAATTTGAAAGGTCTGTTATCGTGTGCTGATGGAAGTCTAAAACCGTATTCGATCAGATTCTTCTTTCTAGAATGATCACCACCATACATTCCTCGTATTTGTGGTATCGTTAAATGTGATTCATCAACGATTAACAGGAAGTCTTCTGGAAAGTGATCAAGAAGGGTGTAAGGTTGTTCTCCAGGTTTCCTTCTATCAAAGTGTCTTGAGTAATTTTCAATACCTGGGCAGGATCCTGTTTCTCTTAATAATTCTAAATCATAAAGTGCTCGTTGTTTCAGTCGGTGCCTTTCTATTACTTTGTTTTCTTTTTCCAATTCAGCTAATCGCATATCAAGTTCTACAGATATATCTTCCAGAGCTCTCTCAAAGTAGGCGTCATTGGCAAGGTATTGTGTCCCAGGAAAGATTGACAAATGCCCATATTCTTTCATCTTCTCTGCGGATACCGGGTGACGGGCAGTCAAACGCTCAATTTCATCTCCAAAGAATTCGATGCGATAAACATAATCACCATATAATGGGAAGATGTCAATAGAATCTCCACGAACTCTAAAACATTTACGAGTGAGTGCAACATCGTTTCGTTGATACTGATTCTTGACAAGTTCAAGCATTAATTTTTGTCGATCAAAAGCATCACCAACATTCAATTTTATCTGATTGGAACGGTACAATTCAGGAGGGCCTGTTCCATAGATACATGAAACAGATGCACATACGATAACATCATCGCGAGTTGCAAGAGCTTCTAAAGCAGTATGTCGTAAACGCTCAATTTCCTCATTTATATCTACATCCTTCTTAATATACATATCCTTTGAAGGAAGATATGCTTCAGGTTGATAATAGTCATAAAAGGAAACATAATAATTGACGCTTGCAGAAGGAAAGAGAGTTTTAAACTCACCAAAAAGCTGAGCCACTAGAGTTTTGTTAGGGCCAATAATCAAAGTAGGTTTCTTAATTTTATCAATTACAGCTGCCATAGTATAGGTTTTGCCTGAACCAGTAACCCCCAAAAGAGTCTGATATCGATTGCCTTTCTTTATCCCTCCAACTAGCTTTTGAATAGCTTTTGGTTGGTCTCCTCTTGGTTTTAGAGGTGTCTCGATATCTAATGGCATTGTTATTTCTCCTATCTTCTTAAAGTTAAAAAGTATGCTTATCTGATAGACAGTTTTCACTTAATAAACCTAGATACGTTTGTTTTTGCTGGATGGGAAATTGCTAAAAAAAGATAGAGTGTATCATTCTTGTAATACTTGTTTTTAAGAAGCATAAAACGGAATCGGATTCTATGAAATTCTTCAACTATTTCGATGTTCCTGAAGAAGAACTCGAAACAGAAGGTGTTCTAAACTATCTCAAGTCAGTTTTTAAAGAGATTGAAGCACCAGAAGGTAAAATTCTTGCTTGGTATAAACTTTCCCACGAGGATAAGGGGATGAGCAGAATCTGTGCCATATATGAAGTTAAGGATAAAATAAGAAGCGTAAGATGATTTGAAACTTCGCAAGAAATAGTCTCACTTCATCTAAGTTATTTGTTGTTTTTATAGCAAAAACCCTCTACATTAACGGGAGAACATGATCACCATAGGAGAAGAAAAGAAAAGAAATTCAATAGAATTACAAAAAAACTATCCTCATCTTGGAAGAGCGTTAAATCTCTTAGATTCTCAAACGATTCGCAACAGAATGATGGGATACGCTCTTGTTACAACTTGTTATCATCTTTGCCCTGAAGAGGTGAGAGAGTTTATACGTGAAAAGTGGAAGAATGAAGAAGTAACAAAAGGAGTAAAAAAAGAGTTCGTTGAATATTGTATCAATAAGTTTGAAGCTTAATTCAACCTTTACTTTACATTTTCTGCTATAGGGAAGTATGTAGGATAAATTAACTTAGCGAAATTTTGATACATTTCTACACTATAATCTTTTGTCTCAATAAGAGATTCTAGTTTTACTATTTCGGATTCAGTATACCCTTTCATATCTGGGAATGATTCAGGATCACCATAATCTAATATTTTGGTTACAACTTCATCTAATTTGTTCAATTCTAGATAGGATTCAATTATCAGATGAATATGTGGAGTTAGTTTCTTGATAATCTCTTCTTCTTTAACAGAAGATGTAATTCTAATTACTGATAGAATAGCTGCTCGTTTTGTAATGTAATCACGGGCATATACAACATTTTTGAGCGGATATAAAACATCTACATCATCTAAGTATCCAATTGCTCTTATAGTTGCATATTGCAGATCATAACCACTTTCTTCAAGCATTTTAATGAGATAGGGTTTAGAATCATAATGTTTTAGTTTCCCCAATACTTCTAATATTGATAGTTTGACAGATAAGGAACTTTTTTCAACAAAACTATGTAAGTGAGATAGAACCTCTTTCTTTGATTCTGGGTATTTTGAAACAAGAAATAGTATAGAAGAAGAAGCTGAGTTTCTCACATTCCATTCCGAATCTTCTAGGAGTGGAAGCAGTTTTCTCACTGTTTTTGCCTTTCCCTTGATCTGTTGAAACAAAGCAAAGTGAGCTCGGTCAAGTGGGTTCTCACTATGTAATTTTCTACCCATACCTAATCCATTAAGAAAATTCGCAATACTCATAATTCAAACAATCCTTCTTTTATTAAATACGCAATTGCTCCTCTTTGAGGTTGGGTCAATTTGCGTAAATAGGTATAATCAACATTGCTCACATCGATCTTATCTTCAGATTCTTCATCTAAATCAAATTTGTAAGCATCTTTTCGTTTAGTAACTTGAACAGCTCTGGTTACAACCGGCAAATTATATGGAGATAGAGGTTGGTGTTTTGTTTTATGCACAGCAAATAGTGTTGAAACGTGAATTCCACCGATTTTCTTGAATACAATTACATCAGCAAATGCAGGAAGAATTGTCTTAAAATCATCCCTATACAGCGCCATGTGATTATGAAGTATAATGAGTTGATCTATTCCTATTCCATAGTCATTAACTTCAAAAACATACACTTTTCTTTGATCAACCTTAACATAGCCTTTGGATTCTATTCTTGGTTTTTCATCCTGTAGTTGACCAAAAGTTGAAAACTTCTTTCTGTATACTTTTCTAGTATATTCTTCAACAATTTTCCAACCATATGCATAAACAGACCAGATATCTGTCCACCTACTTCGTGTAGAGTGCCATTTCTCAACAACACCTTCTGAATGCAGATTCTTATTTACAGCAAGCAAATCCTTTACTTCATCCCAAGTAAATTCTTCCAACAAATCAATATCTGATTTATAACTGAAAAGTTTGCTGAATAGCTCTTTTTCATTTTCAACTTTTGTTTCAAGCCTTCTCATTACAGCTAAACTAAATTCACCAATGGGAGGAGCTAAAAATGCTTTCAACTCATTAGGTAATTTTGGTTCTTTATCCTCATCACTTTTCTTGAACTCATAATCTCCTGATTTTATAAGATATTCAATACCTTTAGCTTGAACATAATGTGCAAAACCTTCGTCAATTAGTTCGTGAAGATGTTTTTTCCTTGATACTTTTGCTCTTTCTGACAAATAGTTAATAGCTTCAATTGAAAAATTATTGAATAGAGTGTATTTTCGAGCAATTTCAGGAGGAATGTAAAAATCTTCTACACCAGCTTCGGTGAACAATCGAATTACACCAATTAAATCTTGGAAATATTGCCATGCCCAAGAATGCCCATCGGATGATTCTTTGTTTAGCTGAAAAACATTATTTGTCATTAGTTCCTTCAAAACAGTGTCTATCTGATAAAGTCTGGAGAGTGTTCGTGCTGAGTTTGACTCAGTTTTTTCATTCATGTAAGCATGAGCAAAAGCATGAATGAACATTACTCTAAGAGTAAATTCCTGTTCCTTGTTAAGTTCATATGAAGGGGCTGATAGATAAATCAAAGTAGGGAGAGAATTATAGACTGTCTCTTTTCCAACTGGCAAGAAATCGTTTATACGAGCAGACTTCAGATGAGTTATTTGTTCAGCTGTCAAAATAGCTTGTGGAGTGCCAGTTATTTCTACAACTCTATTTACCGAAACGTGTAGATCTGGGTCAACAAAAAGCAACACACGATAGTTTTCAGGAGTTTCGCCTACAAGAGCTTTGAAATCTTCTCTTGCTAAATTATAAACTCGGACTATCTCATCAAATTCAGTTTTGGTTTTAAGCATGCATCATACTCTCCCTTAAAATTTGTTCTCCCAGTTTCTTTATCTGAGCAGGATCGATAAGAATGGGTCGTGTTATACCTTTCAACATCTGTTTTGTGTGAATGAACAACTCCTTATTACGTAGAGATTCAGTCCCCATAAGGAAATAGGAGATGTTCCAGTTTCTTGTTCTATCATTTTTAAGATGTTTGAAAATCCCATTGAGTTGAATCAAACAATCTATTGTTTCTGGTTTCGTTTTGGTTTGAATTTCAGAGAAGTATTTCTGCAACTCCTCATTTTTTCGATAATCATATGGAAAAGTTGGAACATTGGGCATACCGTCTGTAACTATTGTGAAGTACACATCAATATCCTTATCCACACGTTGCTTTTTTGCGTGTTCAATGGCGGTCTGAATAGCTTGAACCATGTAAGTCTTACCCTTTGCGTCAGCTGTTAGAAGGTAGTTTTCCATTTTACTATCATCATCAACGACAGTTGGGTTCTTTCTAACTGGAACTACGGCAAGTTTAAACATGTCAAATCTTTTCCTTTTTCGACGATTCATTATTTTGAAGTAATAGTATAAACTTAAACTAGTTAAGAGTGCCCCATCTAGCCTTGACATTTTACCTTCAAAAACAGCTTTTTTCATAGATTGACTCATGTCCACAATTAGATACACAAGTGATCGTCTATCTTTTTTCACCCGAATTATGTCTTCTTGTTTAACAGAAGTTGGCGGTATATTTTGAGAACTCAAAATTGCACTCTTATAAGTCTCTTTAAGTCTGATAGTGCCCCTAGGTCTCTTCTGCACTTCGTCGATTGGTGCCACGGATATTTGTTTTAAAAGAAAACGCCCGAGGATTTTTCCAAGTAAATCCATAACACTTTCTCTAGATATACGTTTCTTTCTACCAAAAGCATCTGTTATTTCAATATCAATTATCTCTTGCAGTTGATTGAGCTTTTCTGCCAGCTGGTCTAAATCAACTGATCCTTCGTATTTAAGATTACGAAGAAGATCTTGTATGTACTTAAGAATTTCTTCCAGAGTTTGAAGCTCATTGCGATTTACTCTTTCCAATACATCAGGGAGAATCCTATCACCCATAAACCGCAGGATTTTGAGTTCGTTTAGTAAACGTTCTTCTTCGTTAGCAGTCAAATAAGTTGTCATTATCTTTTGAACAATATTCTCCATTGCCACAGCATTTTTTGCAGCAAGAGAAAGAACTGCTCCTTCACGAGAACTTCTTCCTAAATGTGGATTACGCCATAACCTAAGTACTTGAGCAGCATCTTCAAAATCTAAGATGAATTCAACGTCTCCATATGCTTGAATAGGGTCAGTGAATTCTTCTGCTGTTATGAAATTTATTCTATGGGGCATGCTATTATCTCCATTGGGCACTAATTATGCCGGTCTAGATGTAATCTACTCTTAACAATTGCTCGTAAGATGGTCTAAGACTCTCAATTATTGTTGTTCGGATTTTGTCTTTGTACTTATCTAAACCTTCAAACTTTACAATCAGATCTGCTAGTTCATTATCACTTAGTGCTTTCATCTTTGAAATATCTTCAGAGATATCTTGAACACTTATAGAAACTTCTGATTCTTTTATTGATGTTCTCAAAAGAATCTTTATCTGTTGAAGAGCATCATTGAGCATCGAAACAGGTATATCGTAAGCATTCATTGTACTTCGTAGCTTTTCCAGAGTTATAACATTGGCATCCGTAGCTGTTTCTCTAGCTTGTAAAAGCACTGTCTCACCAATGATATTGTTCATAGTACGTAAATCTATGTGAGGATTTCTTTGTGGATCATGGATTTCATCAAGACCAGAATAGAAATCGGTACGTGCCATACGACTTTCTGAACGAATGCCCTTTGATTTTAGGTTAGCAGGTAAGGAATTATTTCCAAGATATGCAAGAAAATCTACTGCAAGTCTGCTAACAAAATCTGTAGAACCTTTTTCCAATTCATGCAATTGTATAATAGAAGGATTTGCTGTGATTTTCTTTCGTGATAGAACAATCTGTTCTTCAAACATATCACGTATAATTTGTTCTCTGCTTTCAACAGAACGTGCGGGCCATAGTACTTCAGGAATACGATTGATAATAGGTTGACTTTCTTCTCCAAAGACTGTCAGTGGTGCATTAGATGTAAAGATTACGGCACCATCTATGTAAACTGGTTCTCCTTGGATGTTGTATTTAATACCCATTGGTTCTTCAAGAAAACCCATCAATGATTCTAATAGTGTTAATGGGAGCCTCTGAATTTCATTCACAACTAATATACCGTGGGAAAGAACACCTACCTTGTGTGAGGTGGCGGCATAAGTAGTTTGAGTTTCTTTGCCAAACAGTTCTTCTAAGTTTTCGACACCTGCAAGTAGCATATAGAGACTTTCAGGATCGTTTCTTGGATCAAGTTGTGATCTTCTGACTAGTGTTTTTGTAGCATCGAGTTTTCCTAACCTACTTACTACTTCTTTTGGAGAAATTTCAAGTATGCTATTTGTATTGTCTAGTTGTACAGAACTGTTTCCATCAGATAAAACACCTTCGATTTTTTGTCTACAATACGGACATAGAGATTGCATAACTCTAATTCCAGCAAAAGGATTTGATGGAAAGTTATTGATGATATCTACAATGTATCCGGCATCTTCTAAGAATGGACAACCGCCGATATGGTATTTGTAATTGTTAATTTCTCTAACAATGTGGTCAAGCAATACTCTTGCAAAAAGAGTTTTGGCTTCACCTGTTGGACCTGTAATTAGGACTTTACCACCAACAGCTAATTTATCCATAACAAGTTTTTTTCCAACTTCATTACCACGAACAGTAACGTCTTTAGAAACTCTATCACGGAATTCTGGATTCATTAATATAGAACGAACGGAATAACCAGAATAACCATCCTTCATTATATTTTCAATTGAAATTGTCATTGTATATTCCTCTTATTTATTAATTATTTTCTTCTTCTGAAGGAAATTGAACCTTAATAGGTTGTATTTTTTCTAACAATTTTTCTTTTTCTACCCAAGGTTTTATGTAACCCATATGGATTACCTTTTTCATCCATTTTAGAGATTCAATTAATGAATCCACATCTGGAACCTCAAAAAGGTTCCATATACGATCTGTTAAGCGTATGAGAGACATGTTTTCTATTAATTCTCCTCTAGTCAAAGCTCCTTGTAAATCAGTGTTGTAAGCGCAGACAGCTATAGGAAGATCTTCTACTTCCTCATCCCAAATAATTTTTTCCCAGAAATAGTTGCGTTCATGTTTAATCATTTCTTCTTTCGTTGCATCTATAAGATAGAGAATACCTTCGAAAGGGATAAATTGTTTAGGTTTGAACTTTAGTTTTTCAGTATATGGAAGCTCATTCAAACAGCTGTCAATGATAAATTCATTTAAAGAAGTATTAGAGCGCATAAGCAAAACACGGTTACGTGTCGCGGGAAGATTGTTTCCCATAACCAATAGCGATGTTTCAGGATAGCCAAGCTTTCTGCGAATAGTCTGAGATGTTCGTTGGATGAAGTTAGTCATTGGGCTTCGCTAAAGAATTTGGAATATGAATCTTTAAATGTTTTATGAATCTGAAGGAAAAAGTTTTTGATGTTATTTTCTCTCCTTATCAAGATGAAAAACAATATCCTAAATATTGTTGTAGCAGGAATCAGATGGGGAGAAAAATGGTTGTTGATTAATCGCAGCAAAGGAGACTATCAGAAGAAGTGGGCTTTAGTTGGTGGTAAATTAGAAAAGAATGAAGAACTAAAAGAAGCCATCTTACGAGAAATATTTGAAGAGACAGGATTAGAAGTTAAGTGGGAAGGAATTAAAGGAACATTAAATGAAAGATTGATAGAAGTAGACAAAGAAAGCAATGTTCGGCATTTTATAATCATTGTGTGTCAAGTGAGTACAGAAGAAGGAAAGTTATCTCCAACAGACGAAGGAGAGTTGAAATGGTTTACTTTAAAGGACATTAACTCAATGAAAGATCAAATTGTTCCTTCTGACTATTACATGATATCAGAACTCTTACTTAAGGAAAAGAAAACTAAGGTAATTGAGATAGAGATGGTACAGAATAAAGAAGAACTAAAGTTAACTAAAATCCATGAATACTAAAACTTTAGATTAACATAGTATTTCCTTCAGTTTCTCTAAGCTAATTTTCGCACCACTAATAACTAAAACCACGTTTTTTCCTTTAAATTTACTCTTGTTTTTGAGGTAGGAAGAAACAGTCAATGCGGCTGCTCCCTCTATTAACATATGGTGGTGCTGTAGCACCAACCTGATTGATTCTTTTATTTCTAATTCTGAAACAAGGATGAAATCATCTACATACTTCTTACAAAAATTAAATGTGATGGAGTTCTCTTCAATTCCTCCAGCTGTTCCATCTGATATTGTGTCTAATGATTCAATAGTAACAATTTTCCCTTGTTTTATAGATTCATTCATAATAGCTGAATTAATGGGTTGGCATCCAATCACTTCAATATTCTTGTTAACGGATTTTAAATAACCAGCAATTCCGGATATCAAACCTCCTCCACCAACAGGTACAAGAACAACATCTGTATCCGCCAATTGCTCAAGAAGTTCTATTCCAATTGTAGCTTGACCAGCAATAATTTCAGAATCATTATAAGGTGAAACAAAAACCACTCCCTGTTCTAGAGAGAGATTTCTCGCATGAGTTTCAGTTTGAACACAATCATAGCCATAAAATTCTAGATTGACCCCATAGCTCTTAAGTGAAGCAATTTTAGCTTTTGAAGCATTTTTAGGTAGATAGATTGTCCCATCAATAGCAAGTTTTTCTGCAATATAAGCAAAAGCTGCACCATGGTTCCCAGAAGACGAAGTTATAACCCCTTTTTCTCTATCTTCTAACGTGAGAGATAATATTTTATTTATAGCTCCACGGATTTTAAATGAACCAGTGAGCTGTAAATTTTCTAACTTTAGGTAGGTTTTGTTCTTGCCTTCTTTACTTAAGAACGGAGAATATTCTAACGGAGTTTTCCTAATATAGCTGCGAATCCTTTTTTCAGCTTTTTTAGCCTCCTTTACGAAATCCATTTCCTCACCTATTACTTGTTTACATTTATAATATGCTCAAATATTAAACCCTTTAGTATGCTGAAATTTAGCAGATAAAATCAAGAGGTCTGTTTTGCCAAAATCAATATCTTCTGGCGTAACGTGTAAAACTGTAGAATAAATAGCCAAAAGGAAAGAAAATATAAACAAAGTCATTGTGACGGCATTAGCTGATACAGGACAAAGATATCTTAGTGTAAAGGAATTATTTGAGTAAAGAAAAACATAGAAATGGTGGTGGGGTGGGGCGGATTCGAACCGCCGACTTTCTCCACGTCAAGGAGATATCATAACCGAGCTAGATCACCACCCCTTTGGTAATGTTTTAGCTCGTTCTTTTCAGTCTTACTTTCTTTAAATGTTTTTTGTTAGCAATCTACTTCAGATAGTTCGTTAAAATCTGCTCATTTTTGATGATGAATCAAAAAATAATTTTTTTGCAATAAATTATCTTTTGTTTAAATAAAAACATTGAACTTTTCTGTCTCATTGACTCAAGACTTAAAATAGCATTGTCTAAAGATATTTATTTTCATTCTTCTACAAAATTTATTCTAATGGTTGTATTGATTCATCTAAATTGCGACAACATTTATAAAAACTTCAGTGAGAGTTAAACAACGAATAGGTAATCTGTTCATACACACTCGAGTGATTCATTATGGATAAAAGTGTAGCTATTTCACTTAAAGTTGTCGGAGCTATCCTATTATTTACGGCAGCCTTTGTACCGTTATATCATATTTCATTTGATTCAACAACTATAGAACCAGAACCAATAATTGCCTCGTCTCACTACAGTATTGCGGGCGGAGCAAATGATGTTTTTTATAAAAACGGTATGATTTATGTAGCTGATGTGAATGCAGGAATGCTTGTTTTTAACGCATCCAACCCAACTTCCCCTAGTCTGACAGGGACATATACTACTGCAGGAGACAGCAAAGGAGTACATGTTGAAGATGGGTACGCCTATGTAACAGACTCAATTACCGGATTATTGATTGTGAATGTTACTATAGCATCAAGTCCAACATTGGCAGGATATTACAATCTCACAGGAGGAGGTAATGAAGTATACGTAAAAGATGGTTATGCATACGTTACAGATGCCGATACAGGACTAACAATTTTGAATGTGACAGATGTAACAAATCCAACACTAGAAGGAAGTTACGAAACAACCGGTATAGCACAAGATGTTTTCATTCATGGGGATTATGCGTTTATTCTGGATGAGACAAGTGGTCTATTAATATTGAACATATCAAATATAACAAATCCAACACTAGAAGGAAGTTATAATACAAATGGTATTGCAAATGATTTCGTCATACAAGGAGGATATGCTTTCATTGTAGGCGAAGGTTTTGGTTTAACAATACTAAATGTAACAGATGTAACTGACCCAGTTTTGATGGGTAGTTATGATTTAGCTGGTGATGGTAAAGGCATATTTGTTGAAAATGGATTTGCGTATGTTATTGACGCAGAAACAGGATTACAGATTATTGTTGTAGAGGATCCAACAGATCCTGTACTTGAAGCATCATATGATATAGAAGGAGTACCCAATAGCATTTACATCGTTAATGAGCACGCCTACATTGTAGATGATAGCACAGGATTATTAATATTCCAAGTAAGACCAAGGATAAACAACGATACTGGAGGGAATCTTGTTCAAGTTATGGGTTTCAGTATTCAATATAGAACCCTTACTTATAATTCTACAGGATATTCTGCAGATGCTCAACTTATTAGTGGAGAAGTTCCTGCCAGTATTGTGATTCTATCTGCAGTTATCTGGTTCTTACTAGTGTTTGCATTGTTATTTGCAGGCTTAGGTCAAGTCTTCCAAAGTGGAGGTTTTAAGTCAAAAGGTTTAGCTGCGGATATTGTTGCAGTAATATTATTGCTTAGTGGACTGATTGCGGCGATAATTGCGATGAACCGATCACTGTATATTGCTGCAGAAACCTACGTAGCAGTAGTTGATGGTCAAACAGCATTATCAGTTACACCAATAACATTTAATCCGAATGACAGTTCTCCATCCTTCTTTAATATTGAATTAAACGGTTTCATAGGTGCTGGTTTCTATATTTTTACAATCGGAATAATAGTGCTTATAACAGGAATATTTTTGCCTGTTAACTGGCAAAAACCAATTAGTTCTGAAAAAGTTAGAAAAATGGGAGAAACAAGCATATTCAAATGGATAAAAAATGTTGCTAATTTGCGTTTAACAACATATATTACCCGGCGTTTATTGACTCTTATTCCCCTATTCATTGCAGTTTGTGTTCTAACGTTTGTGATGGTAAGTGGTTTAGGTGACCCAGTAGCCTTATTGTTACTTGGTAAACAAAGAACAACAGAACAAGATCGAATAAATCTAACGCGGAAATTAGGGCTAGATCAACCAATCTATGTACAGTTCATTATGTGGTTCTATAATCTCTTACATGGAGACATGGGAACCAGTTTCCAATCAGGTCAAGCAATAAATGACATGATCGGTGGATTAGTCTGGGAAACACTAAAACTACAATTATTAGCGTTTGTATTATCATTAATGGTTTCCATTCCATTAGGAGTTTTAGCAGCTAAGAACCATAATACATGGGTTGACTCAATGTCAAGCTCTCTTGCATTATTGGGACAATCAATGCCAATATTCGTCTTTGGTCTAGTTCTAATCTACATCTTTAGTGGTTATGGATTAGGGTGGTTCCCAGCAGCAAAAGCTCATAGAATACCCGCACCAACACCAGTATTCAGTGGTGTGAATTGGGACTTATTCTGGGGCGGCGAATGGGTAACGTGGTGGGGAAATGTAACGTTAAGGTTAGGTGACTCTCTCATTCACATGGTCCTTCCAACAGTTACTTTGCTGTTCAATTTCATGGCAATATATTCAAGATTAGTAAGATCAACTATGTTAGAGGTATTAAGACAAGACTATATTTTAGCAGCAAGAGCTAATGGTATTTCTGAGAGAATCATTACATGGAAACATGCCTTTAGAAACACATTGATTCCAGTTGTTACCTACGTAGGATTGTTCCTAGCTACAGCATTAGCTGGAGCTCCAATTACAGAAACACTCTTCACATGGCCAGGACTAGGATTCAAATATGTATCGGCTATCGGTCTTCTCGACTTCCCGATGATACTTGGCACGGTAGCAATACTGACGATACTGATTCTATTAGGGAATCTAGTGACGGATATAATCTATGTGGCGGTAGATCCAAGAATTGAATTGTAGAAATTAGGTGGTCAAAAAATGCAAAAAGTAGAAACACAAAGACAAAAATTCAGAGAAACTTTGGACAAATACATGATAGAAAAGAGGCTACCAAGATCTATGATTTGGGCTGGTTTTATTGCCTGTATATATATTGCCGTTGCTAATTTCTTCAAGAAACTAACACAGTTAGTTACCGGAAAAGATACGGTAATTATAGCTAAGGACGGAACATTGAGAGAAAGAAGTCCTTCTCAATGGTCATTAGTCTGGAGAAGATACAAGAAAAATAGAATTGCTATGTTATCAGCTATTTTAGTGGTAAGCGTAATTCTATTAGCTATTTTCTACCCACTCTTAATGCCATATAGCCCAATAGGAACAACACCCTTATTTGATGCATGGAATGGAGGAGGATCTCTTTCAAATCCTAATCTTAAGTACCCAGGTGGAACAGATATTTTAGGTAGAGATGAATTCTCAAGACTATTGGCAGGCAGTGAAGTATCTCTAACTGTAGGTTTATTTTCAAGTGTCCTATCAGTAGTTATAGGAGTTACCTTGGGAGCATTAGCAGGATATTATAGAGGATGGACAGAAGAAGTTATCATGAGAATCACAGATATGTTCCTCGCACTACCCTTTTTAGTTATAGCAATCCTTGCTGTATCTTTCATCCGAAGAGGAAGATTAGTATTCCTTCGTCAAATACCACAGTCAGTAGTTATTATTGTCGTATTGGGAATATTTGGATGGGCAGGTCTAACGAGACTTGTAAATGCAAATACGAAACAAATCTATAACCTAGATTATGTAAATGCTGCAAGAGTACTTGGTGCAAGTAATCGGAGAATAATTATGGTGCACATTATACCAAATATTTTAGCACCAATAATTGTAATTGCAACACTAAATATTGCGGGGGGAATCTTGGCAGAAGCAGGGTTAACATTTCTTGGTTTAGGAAGTCCGACGACAATATCGTGGGGACAGATGGTAAATGATGCACAAACAGTGCTGAAAACGAATCCAGAATTAGCATTACTACCAGGTTTTGCGATATTCTTTGTAGTATTAGCGTTCAACTTACTAGGAGACGCATTAAGGGATGCACTAGATCCAAGATTGAGAGAGTAGATGAAAATGGCAAAGACAATACTAGACGTACAAGATATCTATACTTACTTTTATACCGAATCGGGAGTGGTAGAAGCACTAGATGGGGTATCTTTTGATGTATATCAAGGAGAACCCGTAGGAATTGTAGGAGAATCAGGTTGTGGAAAGACAGTAACAGCGAAATCAACCCTGAGAATTCTTGATAAAAACGGTAAGACAGTTGCAGGAAAAATAATCTACAAAGGAGTAGATTTACTAGAACTACCAGATTTGCAAATGAGAAAAATAAGGGGAAAGGAAATAGCAATGATATTCCAAGACCCAATGACAAGTCTAAATCCAATATTCAAAATAGACGACCAAATGACAGAAGTAATAGCGCTACATAGAAACTGTAGTAGAAGGGAAGCACTGGAGTATGCATTAGAAGCATTGGAACAAGTAGGAATAGCAGACGCAGCAGCAAGAATAAAAGATTACCCACATCAATTCAGTGGAGGACAAAGACAAAGAATTTTCATAGCGAGGGCTCTAGCACTCCAACCAAGCCTTCTAATAGCCGACGAACCAACAACAGCTTTGGATGTTACTATTCAGGCTCAAATCCTCGAACTCATCAAGGAGATGCAGAAGAAGCACGGCCTTGCTATGATGCTCATCACCCACAACCTTGGTGTTGTCGCCGAAACCACTAAACGTGTTCACATCTTTTATGGTGGTCGTGTCGTTGAGTCCGGTCCTACTGAGGACATTTTCATTGATCCTAAACACCCTTACACTCGTGCTCTTTTCGATTCTATCCCCAGTCTCGAAAAGGACAAGCATCGTCTTGCTACTATTCCTGGTCTTGTTCCTAGACTTATCAATCCTCCCAAGGGTTGTCGTTTTCATCCTCGTTGTAAATTCGCTACTGAAATCTGTATGCGTGAGCGTCCTCCTGATGTTATTATCGACAAACAAAAAGGTCGTCGTGTTCAATGTCACCACTTTGAGGAATTAGATTTACACGTTGATGACTCTACTATGAAAGAAAGAACAAGTATTAAAGAGGAGACCTAATTAAGATGGTAAGTACTTTTGAAGAATATGAAGTAATAGATTTGTTTTCTGGGTGGAACCCTAAAACCGATCCGATTATCAATCTCATCAATTTGAAGAAATGGTTCCCCATTAGCGAACAATCTATTCTCTTTTCCAGAGTTGTTGCTCAAATTAAAGCTGTTGATGGAGTTAATCTCTTTTTGAACAAAGGAGAGACTCTTGGTCTTGTAGGTGAATCTGGTTGTGGAAAAAGCACCACTGCTAGAGTTACTGTTAAACTTGAGGAACCCACTGAAGGTTCTATTTACTTTAAAGGCATAGATATTTTCCAACCAATGACAAGAGAAGAAGAATTAGCGATTAAACGTCAATTACAAATGGTTTTCCAAGATCCTTATTCCAGCTTGAATCCAAGAAGAATGGTCCTTGATCTTATCAAAGAACCGTTTGACATACATTTCCCTGATATGACCTATGAGGAAAAGGAATCCAGAGTTCTTGAAATTCTTACAAAAGTAGGATTAGAAGATTACCATGCTTTGCGTTATCCTCACGAATTTAGTGGAGGTCAAAGGCAGAGGATTGGTATTGCAAGAGCTTTAGCTATCCATCCTGAAGTAGTTTTACTGGATGAACCAGTTTCAGCACTTGATGTCTCAGTTCAAGCTCAGATACTTAACCTTCTTCATGATTTGCAAGTAGAATTTAATCTAACTTACATGTTTATTGCACACGATTTGAGCGTTATTAAACACGTATCTGATCGTGTTGCTGTCATGTATCTTGGCAAGATTATGGAAATGTCTCCTACTGGTGAACTTTTCAGGAAAACTGCTCATCCTTATTCTGTTTCTCTTCTCTCTGCTATCCCTCGCCCCGATCCCAGAATTAAGATGGACCGTATTATTCTTGAGGGTGACGTCCCCAGTCCTATTAATCCTCCCTCTGGTTGTCCTTTCCACCCAAGATGTTACAAAGCTCAAGAGATATGCTCTCAGGTCACACCAACTTTGGATGAATTGGAACCAGGTCACTTCGTGGCATGCCACTTTCCAGAAATATAGCACCTCTTTTTTCCTTCTTTTTATTTTTATTTTGTAAAATTCTCATTTAGTGTTATAAGATAAATTATTTATCTGCTATATTCTTGTGAACAAAGCATGCTAGCAAATCAATATTTCAAGAAACGAACCTATGGCTTCAGAAGTTTCTTCCATGATGGATTTAAAGTAATGAAAAACTCCTCTCAAATTCGAGAAGTAATGAAATCCAGTAGAATAAGTGAACAATTCAGAGAGAGGATTATGCTTGCTGTTACTGCTGTCTATGGTTGTATGTATTGCGAATGGACACATACTAAAACTGCATTAAGTTCTGGGTGTACAGAAGAAGAAATTATCGAAATTATGGAAAATGATTTTGGTTCATGTGATCCAGAAGAAATTATAGCTCTTTCTTTCGCACAACACTATGCAGAAACAAATGGAAATCCAACTGATGAAGCATGGAATAAACTTGTTGAACAATATAGTAATCAAAAGGCAAATGACATTATTTTGTTTATCAAGATGGTTACCGTGGGTAATTTGTTGGGTAACACTGTTGAAGCATTTAGAAGTAGATTCAAAGGAAAACCACCAGAGAATGGTTCGTTGTTATTTGAATTATTTATTTACACCTTTGGATGGCCTTTCATCCTAATTTTGAACAAGAAGTTGAAAAATAGCACTAACAGAAGTGGGTAATACTTAAATTTCCAAACATTTGTCTAATAGTTATGCATGAGTATAAGAGATTCTATCTAGATTCAAATCGTCAAGGGCTTTATTATTCACTATTTTACATGATTTGGAAAATTGTCTTAATAGGAGGGATAATAATGATACTAGATTTGGCCTTTTCTATTCCTGATTATTATCTTGCTTTTGTTCTGCTGCTTTCCTTACTTATACTTAATCCCATTGTTTTTCATTTTATTGTCATTTCCCCGTTCACTAAACATCAACCAAAATACCCATATGATAAAAAAATTATCGATGTTCGAAATTTCAACGTTGGATTTGGTTTTAGAGTTCACTACATATTTGAGCTATTGGCTGTAATTATTCTCATAAGTATAATCTTCAATGTAGACGCACCTATGCCCATATTTACAAGTTATAAAGGGATTGATTTACAACAAATCATAACTTATATCATTACGTTCTGTGCTTTAGGTTTCTTCGCTTACATGATTGTAAGTAGAAAAGGAATGAGCAATTTTGCACTGAATTCATTAAACAAAGATGAGGAAGAGAAGTATTTAGCAAGAATGGATAATTTGAAGTCAAAACTGAAGGTCATGATCCCAAGATATTCCTATATTCTGACAAAGGGTGAAATCCCAGAATCTTTGATTATTCAGCAAACAAGAAATATGATACTACCTCACAGCTTGTTCGAAGAATTTAATTTGAATCTTCCATGGGTAGCATTCTTTAAAGAAATGAGAAAACTGAATTATAAGGATAAAATCACTAATATTGTTAGAATACTAAGTATTATGATAATTTTTGGACTTATGATAGTTTTTTTTGTCATAATTATAGTTACTTTCTTAGCAATGGTCGGAGCAACATTGTCGGATTCTCCAAAAAGTAATTATATACCATATGCTAAGGGTCAAATATCACAATATTATTTTGTACTAATTGGTATTGAAACTGCGTTTACATCTTTGTTGAATGGCTCCTTTTTCCTTAACCATTTTATAGTTCGTCCGAGAGTTTACTCAGAAGAAACGCTAGAAATGTTTGATCAGTTTTTTGAGAAAAATGACATCCAAATGCTAGGAATTCAAAACCAAGTATTGAGAAAAATAGTGTATGTGATAACTTTGTTCTTTGGAAATTGGAAAGCGTTTACACATGCAAGATTCATCCGTAAAATCAAAAAAATAGATATTATATGATTTCTTTTTAAGCTATATTAATATCCTGCTTCTAGGTTTACTGTATTTAGAAACTCTCTTTCTCCTCTAACAAATCTACTTATGTTTTCTATTTGTTCATCCCAACGTGTTAAAACACTGAATGGTGATGCAGCTCTATGGGGGGAGAGAATAACATTATCTAACTCATGAAAAGGATAGGTGGAAGGATGTTTTTCACCTTTTTCATTAGGTTCCGGTCTATAGTCGTACCAGACATCAATAGCTGCACCTAAAATTTCCTTTTCTTTTAACACATGATAAAATTCTTCTTCATTAATCACTTCTCCCCTTGACATATTTACAATTAATCCGTCGCAACCTAACAGCTCAAGCTCTTGCTTTCCTATCATTCCTTTTGTTTTTGCTGTGAGCGGAACAGTTACAATCAGTGTATCAATTGCTTTCAGAAACAAAGGAAACTCTTCAGGTTTGTATTGTTTAACAAGCGTTGGGAGAGAAGATGTTTGTTTCTTCCAATCCCTTCTTAGAACTGAAAATTCTACATTAAAACCTGATAATAATCTATGTACCTTCCTATTAACTGCCCCATAACCTAGAAAACCTATTTTTCTTCCTTGCAAAGGTACTGAAACTGCTTCATTATCTCCTTTTCTCCAATGTCCTTCTTTCATCCAATTATGATGTAAAACAATTTTGTTTGTTAAAGCTAGTAGAAGAGCAACAGCATGTTGAGCAGTATTATCAGAATTGCCATGACCATTAACTAAAATTATAGATTGTTCTTTAGTAACTTCTTGGAACAGAGATATTAGATGTTGCACACCTGCACCAGGATTGATAAATAGTTTAGCCTTCTTTGCCGCTTGTAGGAGTTCTTTTGTTGGTCTCCAACCCATTATTATGTCTGCATCTGGAGCGAATTTCAAAAAAGTCTCTTCTTCTGTATCAGGGGGGAAGATCAAATTAACCTGGGGATAGTCTTTCAAACCTAGAGTAAGATACTATTTTAGTTCTTCATTTGGCTGCCAAATACAAAGAACATTAACTCTCTTTTCTTTTTGCATTGTCAAATTTAAAATAAAACAAAGAAATAAAAACGTTTACAACAAATGACAGAAGATAAACTAATTGATTATAAGAGAGTTGAAAGGGAATGGCGCCACCAGTAGGATTCGAACCTACGACCGATTGATTAACAGTCAATTGCTCCACCGGACTGAGCTATGGTGGCAACTTTCTTTCGCGCTTTTTATTTTTCTTGTGTTTTTAAACCTTTTTTTCTTTGTATACTATTATAGGTTTTAGAAATAGAATCCAAATAATAAATAAATCTGCCCGCGGTTGAAGGATTTAGGATCAGCAAAAGAATCACCAACAAAAGGATGAAAACTGAGCTCATTTTGATGTGATATTATGTGATATTGAATTTTAAGAAGACAGATCTAAGCAAAACCATTTCTTTTCTATTAAATAAGAAATAGGGAACCTAATTCTCCCAATCAAGCAAGACTAACCTTTTTCAAGTTTACATCCACACTTTTCACAGATTATTGAATCGTCCTTACTAACTGTTTTACAGTTCCTTGAAAGAATTTATGAGAGGAAAAAAAACAAATTAGAACAATTTTTGAAACAGGGTTAGTATCTATAATGAGAAGACTATCAACTTAGTTCTTAACTAGTTATATTAGATTTTTTTAAAAACTTAGTAAAGAATTCAAGTACTAACTTGTCATGTCTTAATCGTGCTTCTTGACCCGAGAGTATATGACCTTCTCCACCTATTTCAACATGCTTAAAATCTACTCCTTCTTTTTTGTTCAATTGTAGCATTTTATCTCTAAACTGCCTTGACTCGCTAATTGGGCATCGTGGGTCATTGACTGCTTGAATCATTAATATAGGTGCTTTAATCAGTTCAACGAAATTTAAGGGGCTTCTATCTTCCCATAATACCTTGTTCTCTTCGTATGTCCCAAAAAGACTTTCAACGAAATTTTTGTAATTAGACATTCCAACATCATACATAGTTTTCCAACTTGTTATTCCTACATATGCAACGCCAGCATCCCAATTAGCATAAGCATATTTGGTTAATTGAAGATAGGTCATATATCCGCCATAGGATCCACCATAAATCCCTATATTGCTCTTATCAACAAAATCAAGTGTTGCAAGGTATTTTTTTGAATAAATGTAATCTTTTGCATCTCCACCACCAATGTCAAAGTAGATTAAATCCCTAAACTCTTTCCCATATCCATATGACCCTCTAATATGTGGAGATATAAGGACAAATCCTTCACTAGCAGCCATTTGTGCAAATGCAAAGAAATCCCAGAACAGTCTTCCTCCTGGTCCACCTGGTGCAAGAACTATGGCAGGATATTTTTTTCCTTCCTCAATATCTGGCTTATAGATAACAGCACCTATTTCTCGATCATCAAAGGTTTTATACGTGATAAATTCAGGTTCGTAAAAATCATCTTTTGAATATTCAGCAGCGGGATTTATTATGGGAATTTCTTTCTTTTTCGCTAAATCATATAGAGCTAAGACAGATGGTGTTTGAGGATCAGAGCGAGAGTAAAACAGATACTTATCCTCTCCTGCAAAATGTGCTCGATATATTACACCTGGTAAATCAGGAACGATTTCTTCTTTTGTTTCAATATTATAGATGACTGGATAGGATCTAACAGCTTCATTTCTTAGAACTAGCAAGAATTTCTTATCCTTGCTGATCTGAACAGCTTGTTCTTGAAATTCGCTACCACCAAACCATTTTATCTCCTTAGTTTTAGTATTATAGATTACGGCTTGAAGAACACCTTTAGCATCTGTAGATATGAGCAATAATTCTCCATCATTCGATATATCAAATACATAATCCAGAGAATCGTCAGATAGTTGTAAGAGTTCCTTGTTATTTGAACCATCAGCATGAACCATCCAAATATCTACATTTCTTTTATTTTCTGTTGCTATTGCATTATAATAAATAATGTCGTCTTGTGACCAATCACCACCTCCAGAAATTGGTAAATCATGGAAGGTTAATTGTGTTAATTCTTTAGAATCTATGTCCAATTTAAATAAATTATTAACTTTATTGCGATTAGAGCTTACTAGAAGATGTGTTTTATTAGGACTGATATCTACGAAGAACTCTTTAGCCCTTGGGGTATCTGTCAGTTTAGTTTCTTGTTTAGTTACAAAATCATACAGATGAATATTGTATTGCTCATCTCCCTCTGCATCTCTATTTATTAGAAGCTTGTTATTTTCTTTTAACCAAATATAACTAGTTAGTAGGCCCAATTTTAATTTTTCATTAAATAAACTATAGGAGAAATCTTCAAGGTTTATTTCATATGCTTTACTCGGACCATCCAGGTCACTGAAAAACCATAGGTTGCTATGCTTGTTAAAGAACGGATGAATACTAAAGATAGGCAATTTAATCAATTTTTCAAGTTCCAGATGTTTTTTTTTCATATAATTAAAATTCTAATTTAGACTTATAAAAATGATGCGGGATTAGAACTGGTTGTTTATTGTAAGCTGAAACAATTTCATATCTCTAGTAATAATTTAGCTTGAAATAAAGTGAAAAAGGAAGAAAAGAAAGATTAGATGAAGGTGGGTTCACCTTTAAAAACTCTTTTCGGTGGTTCCCTTTTAGCTGTTTTTTCAGGGAAAAGAATCGCACTAATTTCATAACTGAAGTACCATACTTATATCGACAAGATAATGGATCAATATGAGTGGGGGTTGCAAAACTACGCTAAAAGAGATTCTAGCAAGAGTTACATTGGCTTCCTCTCACCTTATTTCAAGTAACAACAATTTATCTCTCTTTTAAATATCAAATTGATTATTATCAAGTAACATGTGAATTCTACCTAACTGGGCAAAATTCTTAAATCTTTAAACAAAAAAGGATTGATACAAAAATGAACAATAAGAAAATTAAATTATTTACACTTTTTACTCTTTCTCTGTTTCTCTTCGTTCCCATCTCGTCTATTTTTGCCTCGGAGGTTCTTCTCACGACTTCCTTTACTCTCAGTTATGAAGATCGATGGGCTTGGGCACATACCTTTAATGAAGATAATTCTCGAATCTCTGTTGAGATTACTCTTAATGGAGATGAAGCTATCCCCTTCGTTCTCTCTTCTGTTGATTATAACAGGCTAGTCTCTGGTTACGATATCCCTGAAGAAAATTTCTACCTTGCTGTGGAAATGGAAGGACAGACCAACAATCTTGTTACTAAGAGATACACAGTTAAACTTGGTCCAGCTGGTTCTTATTATTTAGCTATTCTCCACACTAATCCTTCCACCTATGCTCAGCTTGATGTAATAGTTACTTTCCTTGGAACTATTAACATAGGTCTGATAATTGGAATAGCAGTTGGATCTGCTGTTATTTTAGCAGGTGCAGGAGTAGGTCTCTGGTTCTATCTGAAAAAGAGAAAAAATGTGTAATATTAGGTATTTTTTCCTTACTTTTTCTTCTATTATTTTTTATAAATCAGATTATTTTAATTTTCGAATATGTTTCAGGGAGGATTGTTTCTCGCAAATAATAGCAATACATCAAAAATAAGAGCGTGAGTTCTTTTTTTCCATTATCTTTATATTTTTCCTTTTCTTTTGTTAATAGATTAAATGCCTGATGAAAATATGGACTCTGACTTGTCTAAACTCTTTCCAAGTGCGAATCATCCTTCGATTAAAGAAAGAATCGATTACATTGAAACAGAGTCAGATGAGATTATTCGATTATATAAAGGAAAAATAAAAGAAAACCAGTTTACCGATAAAGATGTTATAAAATTGCTTAAACATCTTGAAGATATTTATTCTGAGCTAAATGAAATAGTTGTATTTTCATCTCTTTCTTTCGCAGCAGACATGACAAAAGAAGAAAATAAGCAACTAGATAACAAAGTAAAGAATCTCAGTGCCCTTGTTAGAAAGAAACTTTCTTTTTTTCAAATAGAACTTGGAAAACTACTACAAGATAAACCGTCTTTACTTAATAACACATCTTTGAAGAATTACAGGTGTTTTTTATCATTAATAAAAAGAAGAACACCTCATTTGCTTTCCGGGGATGAAGAATCTTTAATAATTGAAAAGGATAGATTTGGTGTAAACGAATGGGAAGCATTACGATCTAAACTCTTCAGTCTAAGAAAATTCGAAATCGAGATAAAGGGTGAAATAAAGACTGTTGACTTCTCTTACGTATCTAGACTGTTACAGCTCCCAGATAGATCAATGAGAACAGCAGCGTATAAGGCAATCTATAAACTTCAAGGACAAGATGAACTTATTTTTCCTTCCATATTGAGTAATATTTGCTCTGACTGGGTTCAGATTTCGAAAAAAAGACAATATAAAACTGCACTGCACAGCAGTTTAATCTCAAATGAAGTCGATGAGGAAATTATACTAAATATGGAGGAAGTAATTAAGGAGAATATTGGTATTTTTCATAGATATTTGCAGTTAAAAGCAAGAATTCTCAAGATACCAAAGTTAGGGTGTCAAGATCTTGATGCTCAAATCACAGATGTATCCCCTGATTTAAGCTGGAGCAAAACTACAAGGATGGTTCGCGAAGCTTATAGGAGATTCGACGCTAGTTATTGTTTTGCTGTTGACGATATGCTTGATAAGAACCACATTGACGCATTACCAAGAGAAGGAAAACTAGTAGGTGGTTTCTGTACTATTTGGTATAAAGGAAAATCCGCTTTTATTCATCAGTTTTTTAAAGGTTTATTTTCGAATGCTTATAGCTTGGCTCACGAGCTTGGTCATGCTACCCATTTCTACTTATCTTCACAGAAGCAAACTTATTTCAATGCTAGAGTACCTTCAGTGATGGCAGAAACAGCCGCAACCTTTGGGGAGTTATTATTAACAGATTATCTATTAAATATTGAAGAATCACAAGAAAAAAAACTGATGATTTTAGGAATGGAATTGGATAATTCAGGTTTATCAATTTATGATATAAACACCAGATATTGGTTTGAAAAATCGATGTATGAAACTATAGAAAAAGGACAAATATTGGATGCAAATAAGATAAAATCTCTGTGGAAAAAATCAAGAGATATCATTTACGGAGATACAATTGAATGGTTAGAAGAATCGGATTGGGAATGGATCTCTCAACCTCACTATTATTTTGCTAATTATCGATACTATAATTATCCTTACGCATTTGGGTATCTATTCACATACGCGCTTTACCAGATATATAAGTCTGGAAAAGAAGAAGGCTTCGTTAATAAGTTCATGGAAATGTTAAGCGCCGGTGGAAGCAAATCTCCTGAGGAACTGGGGAAAATGATGGGGGTTAATATACGTGAAAAAGATTTCTGGAAACTTGGGATTAAACAATTTGAGAAATTTGTTGATGAGTTGGAGAAACTAGTCAAGTGATTCTGTTCATCCTACACCGTTTTCCTTTTTCTTTGTAGACTAATGTCGTTTTGAGGAATAATAGAGACCATTGTGTTTTCTAATAAGAGTGATTACCAATATCCCAAACATTAGAGATGTCAAAAAGAAATAGGATTGGGTTGGTGTTGGAGTAGGTTCTTCAGGAAAAGTAAAGGTTTCATTAGCACCATTATGAGTTACTTGGATAACTGAACCATGAACGACTATTTCTGAAGTAAAATTAATGTAATTATGTTGTTCCTCATAATCACCAAGATACATCCATACGGTGAAATTACCATTAGGAAGAGCATTCAAAGTATCGTTTACTTCCATATTAAATATCGACATTCCTTCAGTAATTCCAGGTTTAATAGTATGGTTGGTGCCAGCAGGTAAAAGATAATTAGGTCCCCATACTTGACCTATATAATGTTCATTTTCAAATGAGAGATTTCCAGATATAAAAACAAGACAAGTGTGTAGGGTGAGTATATACAACGTTTTACCAGAGGGGTTGATAATCTCAAAACTATATTCGAACTCATAGAAAGTTGTATTAGCGTAGTTCTCTCTGTAAACCAATTCTGGTGGAACAACTATATCTGTCATACGAGTATATATTGTATATTCAGAAATAGCTGCATGAGAACAAAACAAAGTAGAACAAAAACTAACTAAGATGATATAACAGACAGATAGAAGATATTTGAACAGTTTTCTCATCTAGGAAACTAAGTATTGTTCATTATTAAATCTAATCACAAAAGAAATGATCTGAAAATAATTTTCCTTACAATCTTTGAGAACTTTTTTTCTTTGTATATCATTATAGGTTTTGAGATTAGAATTCAAGTAACAAATAAATCTACTTTCTTTTGAAGAATTTAGATATTTGCTGTAGTATGTTCTAAGATAATAAAATATGAAATGACAAGATAAAAAGGAGAAAATCATCCAAATAATTATTTGTAATAAACTTCTATTCTTTTCCTCCTTACAACAAGAATAGCAATTGAAATTAGGAAGATAGTTGTTAATTGGATTGAGAATGCAAATGTTTCTTCTGGAAGTGTTAGCACTGTAAAGTTAGTAAAGGTGATATTAATGATACCAGAGATCATTTGGAAAAATGTGAGTAATACTTCTGCTAGTTCGCCTGCTCCATATTTAGAAGCTGTATTGATGGGTCTGTCTAGAGCATAGTTACCATCTGGAAGGTGAGATAATCCCGATTGATTAATATATAACCTAACCACCTCACATTCTGTAGTTATGCTTGGAAGATAGGTAAAATAGGTTACCATAGAATAGCAATGCCTTATAGGGGTCAGTTCTATTGATTGATTAACCAGTGAAGCATAAACTCGGACTTTGGGATAACAATCTGGTACCTCAACAACTGTTTGATTTTCATCATCTCTGTTTAGAATTTCTACTTCAACATCAAAACTGAAGTGGGTATGATTGGGTACAAAATATCCAGGATCATCAACCACCTTTATCTCACTAATCTTAGATATTCTTGAAGCAATAACAGGTATATCACCGTTTGCTTGGATCATGTTTGAAAAAAGAAGCAATTGAATGATAGTTATTCCTATCAGGATTTTCTTTTTGGAATTATCCATTTTTTCTCTCCTTCTACTTTTTTACCTCAGTTTTTCCCAAACTATACATACGAAAAAGAATATTTAAATTCTTACGCTGCCCATGTTGCTAAATCTAGTTTAAATTGTTTGAGAAAAGCTTCTTCGTAAAGATCTGATTGAAGTATGAATGGTTCTTCCGTGATGACAAACGAGTAATCAGGAGATGTTTCAGTTATCAAAGCATCTATACATTCATGATAATTCTTAAAATGCCCTGTATAAATAGTACTTCCGAATTAACGCAAAGTTTTAGGGTCAGAGTGCCGACAAAATTATTATGAAGTCAACTAATCCAATAAACTTCATACAAAGTTTAAAGAATCTTGTCCAGCAACTTAGACCCTGTAGAGAAGCAGTTCAAACT
>DAOVER010000044.1 GCA_030668875.1 Candidatus Heimdallarchaeota archaeon | reverse complement strand
ATGAAATACCATTAAATTGCCATGAACGCATTCTCAAAGCTGTCCAAGATCTTTTCAAGAAAAGAGCACCCCTTAGAGTTGTCAATCAACTAATTCAGGGAGATCCAAATCACATCTTGTTCAATGAAACAGAACCTCCAGCTCTCATTGATTTATCTTGGCATTGGAGACCAGCAGATTTTTCCCTAGCAGTTTTAGCAGTAGATCATCTAATCTGTTGGTGCAAAGAAGGGTGTGATTGTCTCCCACGAAATGAAGTTGTAGCAGTTTTTGAAGATGTTTTACATTTCAAGCAATTACTGATAAGAGCAGTTCTTAGGAGAGCTTTGGAGCTAGAAGGTTTAAGGAGATTTTCTGAAAAATTCCTATATGAAATTGACAACCATGTTCCAGCAATAAATTTTGTTTATGACTATGTATCTCAATCTTGAGTGAGATAGAGATATAAAGATTAACTGAAAATGTACTTTAGATGTCCTATGCAAGTTAAATTAACCAACATCTGTGATATTGAAACTGATGGAACTGAAGGTTACATTCCCTCCAATGGTTTGTCGTTTCTAATTGAAACAGAAGATAAGAAAATTCTTTTCGATACAGGAGAAAAAGGAAGTATATTGATTAATAATATGAAATTGTTAAACATTGATCCCAATTCCATTGATTTATTGGTTCTCAGTCATGGTCATTGGGATCACACCTTTGGTATAGAGGCTCTAGTTACCATTAGAACAGAAAGGAACGAGTTAGTTATTATTGGGCACCCTCATGCATTTGCAAAAAGAAGAGTTGCAAAATTACATCGTAGGGTTAAATATCTAGTCAAATACAGGTGGTATAATTTCGGTTTTCCAAAATTACCAGATGATGTGAAGGAAAAACTCTCCTTTAAACCTATAACAGAACCTTATGAATTAACACCAATTCTTAAAACCATTGGGGAAATTTCTGAGTGGAAGGAAAAACCTAGTAAGATAGACTCTTTAACTATTAAACTTGATAATAAATACGTCAAAGACGAACTTCTTGATGATCTCTCTCTAGTTTTAAGAACAAAAGATGGCATTGTTGTTATTTGTGGATGTGGTCATGCAGGAGTTTTAAACATCTGCGCAAGAGCTAAAGAACTCTATCCTGACAATGAGATAAAATCCATAATTGGTGGAACACATCTAGTTGCTCTAAAAACGGACGAAGAATTGGATTATGTTGCAGATAAACTCGAGAAAGAGTATAACAAACCTTCACTATATTTCAGCCACTGCACAGGTAAAAGAGCAATAAAATACCTCACAAAAAGATTTGGAGAAGAAATAGTGAAATCCTTCAGAGTTGGAAATACGCTAACATTTGAGTGCTAAAAAAAATCAAGTCTTTCATAAGTTTGTAAAGGATGCTTATCAGATGTCCAAAGTAAAAACTGTTGTTGAATTAGAAGAAATAGAAAAATTTCTAAAAGACAATTGGTCGCCAACTATTAAGAATATACAAATTCTGAAAAGGGGGAGATTTCTGCTTGTATGACCTATTAGCTGATTTAGAACTTATTCCTCCTTTCTGAGAACTAAGTAAACATTTTCCTCAGAAATGATTTAAATAATATACAGATTGTCTATATTAGTAACTCCTTGGTGGTTATTTTGATCATAGAAAAAGAATACAAAGAAGCTATACTAAATGGTAACATCTCACTAGCTGAATCTCTTGCAAAGAAAGCAATTGACGACAATCTTGAAATCAATCTAGTTATTGATCAATTTTCAGAAGCAATAAGAGAAGCTGGAGATCTATTTGAAGAAGGAGAGTTTTTCCTTCCTGAACTTATGCGCAGTGCAGAAGCTATGAAAGCAGCGATGGCTATCCTTGAACCCAAGATTATGGAAAGTAAAGAAGATAGATTTCTCGGTAAAATTGTAATTGGAACCATTGAAGGAGATATTCACGATATCGGAAAGACACTAGTTGCAGCTATTATGTCCGCAGAAGGGTTTGAGGTATTTGATCTAGGAGCAGACGTTCCTGTGGATAAATTCATTGATAAGGCAGAAGAAGTAGGAGCACAATTAATCTGTATTTCTGCGCTTCTTACTACGACTATGGTTGGTCAAAAAAGATTGATTGACAACCTAAAAAAGAGAAACATACGAGACAAATACAAAATTCTGATTGGGGGCGCTCCTGTTTCTCGAAAATGGGTTGAGGAAATTGGAGCAGATGGTAGCGCTGAAAATGCTGTTAGTGCAGTCAAACTCGCCAGAAAACTTTTGGAAGTGTGAGGAGGCATAAATCTGAGTTTAAAGAAACCAATTCTTGAATTAGTTGCTGAGCGCCATATAATTCTAGATGGCGCTATGGGTTCAAGACTTATAGACCTAGGTTTGCAACCTGGTATACCACCAGAAAGCTGGAACACAACTCACCCAGAAGAGATTAAAAAAATCCACTTAGAATATTATAATGCTGGTTCAGACATTGTACTAACAAACACATTCGGAGGCTCAAGATTAAAATTAGAAGCTCATGGACATGGAGATAGGGTCAGAGAGTATAACACAAGGGCCGTTGAAATAGCAAAAAATGTTTGTCCCCCGAATGCTTACATTGCAGGAGATATTGGTCCATCAGGAAAATTCCTACCACCTGTTGGTTCAATTACTGAACAGGAATTAATTGAAAATTTTACTGAGCAAGCAACGATTCTTGCAGAAGCTAATGTAGACCTCTTTTTCATCGAAACCATGGTAGATCTCAAAGAAGCAGAGATAGCTGTAAATGCTGCTAAAAAAGCTGTAGATATACCAGTTTTTGCTTCCATGACTTACAAAAAAACCAAACGAGGGTTCTTTACAATTATGGGAAACTCAATTGAACAATGCTCTGAAGTGTTAGAAAAAGCAGGTACTGATGCAATAGGTGCAAACTGCACAATAAGTAGCGAAGAGATGATAGATCTTATTCCCCTAATTGCAAATAGCACTGATCTCCCAATAATAGCAAAACCTAATGCAGGACAACCTCAATTAGTTGAAGGAAAAACTATCTATTTATCAAAACCAGCAGAGTTTACTCAAGACATCCAGCAAATGATAAAAAATGGAGCTACGATCGTTGGAGGATGTTGTGGTTCAAATCCTAAATTCATCAGTGAGATATCAAAAAAAATCAAGAGGGAGAAACAATGAAATCAATAAAGGATATTCAAATCGAACTTGATGAAGAGGAAATTATTAGACTATTGAGCAGTAAGAAAGGGAACAGAAGGAAAAAGAAGAAAATTTCCAGTATTTTGAGCGAAAATATACGAGAAATGATGAAATCTTCTTTGGAGCTCATTAAACCAAAAGCAGTTTATGACATTGTAGAGAGCTCATCATTAAACCCTAAATTTCTTTTCAAAAAATCAGAAAAAACAATTTTAGCTGTGTGCACGATTGGAAAGGACCTTGAAACTAGGGGCTCTCAATTCATCTCCAAAGGTGAATTATCTAAGGGAGTTATTATGGATGCTATAGCGTCACATGCAGCTGAACAAACCGCCGAATATGTTAACAAAACAATCATAGAAGACATAAAAGACGAGATAAAGGGGAAAAAAGTTACCCTTAGATTTAGTCCAGGTTATTGTCAATGGGAGTTAGGAAAGGGACAAGAAATGATTTTTAATTTACTAGAAACAGACAAAATAGGAGTTACACTTAGCGAATCTATGCTGATGACTCCTATAAAATCAGTATCATTTGCAATAAATATTGGAGAAGAAATTGATGATGAATTAGGGTCAAGAGACTGTGAAACATGCTCTATGGTAAACTGTGCATATAGACGAACAAAGAAGTTTTAGAATGTGCCTAAAATCAGATTATTGTTAAACCTTCAAAATGTTTGAGTACCAATAAAGCATGAAATGTGATCCATTTACTCTCTTTTTTGTGTTCCTCGATTTGGGTATACATAGGTGATTTGTACTGTTTTTCACTAATCCACTTTCCATCGACTGCTTTGTTTTTAATGATTTCAATAGCATGTTCCATTTCAGGCTTAAGGTTTATTCCAAGTGATGCCAGAGACCTCATTGTATCAAGAATATCTGAATTATAATTTAATGGAAATCCAAATTTTATCCATCCGGGTTTGGCAACTTTTACTTTTGACGGATTCTTTTTCAGAAATTTACTTCTTTCTAGGAATAATTCCTCACCTTTAATTTTGCTACTATTTACATATTTCAGCCATTCTTTGTTTCGCTCCGGTACATACTTGAAAATCTGATTATCCAGAATCCTTTGAACACAAATATTGATTCCATTCTGTACACGCGAAGTTCGATCTTTTTCCGGTATTGAACCTAATGCATGTAGTACTTTCGGTATAGTCATATAACAATTCTTTATCAGGCTTGTTAGTGGAGAGCATATGAATCCGTCTTTATCCTCAAGCTTTGTAAGAATATAATCTATTGCTTTGTTAGTTCTTTCATCCCGTCTGTAATCAAAAAAGATTAACATTCTAACCATATTTGCAGTTAAACATGGGATGCTTAAACTATTTGTTCCACTAATTGAAAATCCACCATTTGGAGCTTGACCTGTTGAAAAAATATGTTCAATTCCATTAGAAATTTGTTCGTTTTTCTGAGCATGCATCTCATAAAGAAAGAGCAATTGCCAGAAAGATCCAAGATATTTTTTGTAGTTCTTATCCTTCTTCTTATCAAACCAGTAATAATTTTCTTTTTGATTTTGTAATATTTCTTGAATAGGTTTGTAGGAATTTATTTTTCTTCTAACTTCGTCAATAGCCGGTTCTTTTGAATTTGAATCAAGTAAATTGATTTGTGTTAGATAACTTAAAGGTGGATTATTATCTTCCAATAACCAATCTATGATTTCCTGCTTAACCTCGTACATTTTGATTTTTCCTTATTAATTTAATATGGAAGTAGTATTTAAATTACAAGCAAATAAATCAGAAAAATGTTTTATAAGTAGAAAAAGAATAACAATTAATCTATTAAATTGAGTGACAAAAATATGAGACCGTGCATCAAGATTCTTGAGGAAGATCTGAAAGAGAAAGTTGTTTCTGAAGCAATGGAAATTTTAGAAGAAATAGGGTTTTTTGTAGAAAACAATGAAGCTGTAGAAATATTGCAGAATGCAGGTGTCAATGTAGATACAGAGACTCAGAAAGCTTTCATCCCAAGAGACTTGGTAAAGAAATCTCTTAAAACAGCACCTCAATCAATTTCTCTGTACAATCGAGAAGGAGATTTAGTATCAGAACTCGGTGGAGATAATATTTGTTTTGATCCTGGTTCAGCAGCACTAAATGTACTTGATAGAGAAACAAACAAGATTAGAACAGCAGTTACAAAAGATTTCGTTGATTTTACCAAGGTTGTTGACCAACTAGAACACATTCACGCACAAAGTACGGCTATAGCTTGTTCAGATGTTCCTGAAAAAATTAGTGATAGGTATAGGTTATTAATCACATTGATTTACTCAAAGAAACCAATAGTAACAGGAACATTCGTCAAGGAATCTTTCGAAGTTATGAAGGATATGCTTGTAGCTGTAAGAGGAAGTGAGGATGAATTAAGGAGGAAACCCTTGGCGATATTTGATGCGTGTCCATCTCCACCACTCAAATGGAGTGATTTAACATGTCAGAGCATAATTGATTGTGCAAAATATGGTATCCCCTCTGAGTTTGTTTCTATGCCGATGACTGGTGCAACTGCTCCAGTAACTATACTTGGTTCGATCGTTCAACATGCAGCAGAAACATTAGCAGGATTGGTAATTACTCAGATTGTATCTCCTGGTGCTCCAGTAATTTGGGGTGGTTCACCAGCGGCATTTGATATGAGAAAAGGGACAATGTACTTAGCTTCGGTTGATACAATTCTCTTAGATTTAGGGTATGTAGAAATTGGCAAATATCTCAATTTACCTACACATGCATATCTAGGAATGTCAGATGCTAAAATTTTAGATAGTCAAGCAGGATTTGAAACAGGAATGGGATCTCTTTTGGCTGGTGTAAAGGGTGTTAATATGATTTCTGGTGCAGGAATGATGAACTTTGAATCAACACAAAGTATTCAAAAAGTGGTAATCGATAATGAAATCGCAGGAATGACCTATAAATTCGTTAAAGGAATCACACAAAGAGATGAACCAATAGCAAAGAATTTACTCAAGGAATTTGATAAGAAAACACATTTATTGTCACACGACCATACACTGAAGTGGTTCAGAGAAGAACTTTATTTGCCAAGTACTGTTGTTGATCGATCAACAAATGAAGAATGGATAAACAAGGGGAGAAAATCTGCTGGTCAAAGAACAAAAGAAAGAGTAGAAAAATTACTTTCTAAATATCCTGGAGCATCCCTTGAAAAAGATAATATTGAAGATCTGGTAGATATAATGAAGTATGAAGAAATAGATTTTCACAAATTATTGGATTTGTAAGTACTAATTGCTTGTCTAAGTATCTCTATATTGTCAATTTCTTTAATTCTTTGGCGAGTTCTCCAGCCCAATTTAACCAAGGATTTTCATCTGAATATAAGGCAATTTGCATGAACTTATTGCTAACAGTATTAATGAAATTTTGCATCTCCTTACTATTGACTTCATATATTGTTCTAGTTCTTCCTGCAAAGGAACCCTTTGGAATTAGTCCAAAGGAAAAATTTTCATAAAATTGCTTTTTTGTTAATTTTCCATCCTCTGACTCATTCCAAATCTGTTTTCGGATTGTTAACGATTCTTCAACATACCACATTTTGAATTTCTTAAATAAATCATCATTCACTTTAGTAACGTTCATTCCAAGTTTGACTAATAACCAACCAGCTTCATTTTCATTCAAACAAATTTTGATATGGGGATTTGTTTGAATCTTCCTTGCATTATTTAATCTTTTCAACCAATCACTGTACATTTGGTTTATTCTAGATTTTCCCTTTTTGATTAACAAAGGAGCATCTAAAAGTTGATTTCTAATGATTTCTAAGGTTTTCTCATTTCTTGCATTTTTTTGGAAAAGAAAATAAGTATATTTATCTTCTTTTTTTGCAATTGAAACGAAGTAATTAGCTTGATCTCTCTTTATCACATATTCAAGATATTTGCCACTATTTTCAAGTCTGTATAGGTCTGTTTGTCCTTTTAATGTAAAAACCTTTTTGGATTGTTTATCATTTTGGAGTTTCTTAATGAGAATAATGAAACAAGGTACAGTATCTTTTCTTACGAATGTTTTTGTATCAAACCAGTCAGCTCTAATAAGATTCATTCTGTCTATTCTTCTATAGCCAGATTCTTTACTTGTAGTGAAAGTTCCATCTACAGTAGTGTGACCTTTGTTCCTTGTATCACCACCAAACAACAAATAAGATTCATTAAAAACATCATTTTTTCTCAATAAATTGTTAATTTCGAATACTGGACCTGATAGTGGGGAGTATTTTTCTAGATTTTTATTAATTAGTTTTTGTGCTATCAGCTTATTCTTAAAACTATACGAACCATCCGTAAAGAAGGTTCTAATAGCCATTTCACCATAGCCTTCAAAATAGCTTTTTGCATATTTATCAGCATCTCCAAATATATCTTCTATAATTATGGGTTCATCAGTTTTTAGAAATCTATTTGTAAATTTTTTATATGTAGTGCGAAACCATTCAGAATTTTGCATTTTAGCATCCTTGGCAGTATTTCCAGTTCTAAAAGTAAAGTAGAACACACTATCTAAGCCTAAAATATGCGCTTCACCTTTAGACTTGTTGAGAGTAGGATGAAAGTGATAGGTATTCTTTGTTTTTGAGAGTTGTTGAGGATTAGCTGTGAAGAAGGCTAAATCTGTTTCATAAGTAAAATCATCTGTCACAATTCCATTCCATTTAACAAGTTTCTTTTCGTCCCTAATACTATTAGCAAATCTTGTTTTTATTTCAGCAATTAGATCCTGTTTGTGCTTGGAATAGTACTTTTCTGTGCAAACTATTTTATTATCAGAGGTTAATATGAAGCCTTTAATTTTATTGGAATTGGAAATGAATATTTTGTAATCATCTGGTTTTAAGTCTAATGAAGTTATGAAGGCAATATCTTTAGATAAATTAAAAGAATAATATATATCTACAATAATAGTTTCATCTGTTTTTTTTGATACATATAAATTGAAAGGTTCTATAAATTTAGGCTTATCATCTGCAAATACCTTGAAATCTTCATTTGATAGCATTCGCGAAACAGTTCCATTGTTACTGTTAAATTTGAAATTATGACTTCTTTTTGGACAATATTCTACATGTTTATAATTGTTCAAATCACCCTTATAATCAAGAATGAAACCATTTTCTATTAATCCTTCAAGATAACATTGTTCTCTCACTGCATTAATAAGTGATTCCTGAAGTGTTTTCGCATTTGAATTAGGGACTAGTTCATGTAAGGGAAATATCGACCCTACATTACACTTTTCCCAGATTCTAGCTAGTTCATTTAATTGTTCGTTAAATTTATCAAGTTTAGTTATTCCATCATTTCCTCTTCCGAAGGTTGTATACATGCCAAAACCTGTATTGGGGATAAATTCCAGAACACCTTTTTTTGAGACTTTATATGCTCCTACTGGAAGATTATCAACTGAATATAATTTCTTGATAGATTCTCTAAAACTGGATGTCATTTGTCTTTTAATATTACTTGGGATTAACCAATCTCTTGAGTTGCGAGTTCTCCATTTAAGCTCAACTGGGTTAAATGTATTTATTCTTCTAAATCCTGTGCCATCTTCTACAGTGATATTAAGAAGATCATATCCTTGACCACTACCAAAAGAAACATAATTTAAACCGCATACTAAATTACTTGTACCCAAATATTCACTTATTCTAGACAGACTAGGATGGTCTGAATTTGATGAAATTTCTGAGGAACTTGCTAGATATGCAATGAATTCAGACAAGTGTTCTTTTTCTGTAGAAGTTAAAGCAATATTATTCTCAAAATTACTAATAAGTTTTGAGAAATATGGTTTTGCTATTTTACTCAAAACCTTATTTGATAATGTATCAGTTTTGTTTGTGATTTTCAATGAATAAATGAATTCGTCGAAAGAACTGTTTTCACTGATTTTTAGCATTTCAAGAAGTTCGTGTGAGAAAATATTAAAACCCGTGCCATCAATTGTTCCTTTCTCAGCAAATGAAGATAGTTTATTGGAATATTCTCCTGGTACAATGTTCATCTGGACATCATTTTTTAGCATAGTGGCACTATTATCAATCTGCCCAAGTTGTTTTAATGGTTCATTGTTATGTTTTTGAAATTCAAGAGATGTCTCCAATTCAATTAATTGCAACCATGTTAAATGTGAAAGGTAAAGCATTTTGTGTCTTTTCAGTATTTTTGTAATTTGATTTTTTACTTGTTCTATGTTTACTAATTCTTCCTGTATATTAGCTATTATTTCTTCATGATTTTCATCAATAGCCTTTTTTATTGTACTTTCTATTTCACCCTTTGAAGTTTCTATTATAATCACCTTCAGCATATTATCTTACAATTGGTATATAAACTGATAAAAAAAGGTTGAAAAACTGTTTTAGTGAAATAAATAACAAATTACTAGAAATCCACAAGAAAAGTGTTGGAATACGATAGTCAGCTGATTGAAATTACCTTCTTATTAAAAAAAACCTTATAAAAACGAGTATAAAAATCATTCATTTTCGAAGATTCTAGAATAACTTATAACTACTACTTCTGGCTTTTCTTCAATATTAACTTTAAAAATATCCCCCGGTTTGATATTATACTTCTTCACTAAATTAGCAGGGATTGTTAGATCCAAACTTCTCGAACCATAATGAATTCGTGCTTTTACAGTATGTGTTTTATCCATGAGGTAAATTACAAAATAAGCATTAATTGTTTTCTGCACATTTTACACATAAAATACAGTATGGTTTTAGTAATTAATTTCTCTATCAGACATTAAATAAGGGCTTGTTCAAATGGAAGGAGCAGAAATAATCAAAATAACAAAGGAAATAGCAGTAGAAGGAATAATTAATTATGCTGAAAAGAGGATGGAGCAAGCTGTCCCATTTCAGATTCTTGATTTAATTATTCCAAAGGAAAGATGGGTAAGATCCATTGTTGGCGGATTAGAGACAGGATTAGGTACAACTCTATGGGAACCTCTCGCAAAAAGATTTGCAAAACAAACAGGATTTAAAATCATGGATATTTCAATCCTAATGAAACCAAAAGAGGTATCCATTGAAATTTCCAATTGCATAGATAATATAATTAATTCAAGAAGTAAAGGAGAGGCAACCTTTCAAGGATTAAAGGCAAAAGAATCCATAAAGGAATTATGTAAGTTTTACGAGATAAATCCACTTGAAACAAGTGATTTTGAATTACCTCCACAGGGAAGAGGAGTTGATGTTTGGATTAATAAAGATGACACAAATTATTTGTTTGATATTAAAACTGTTAGACCAAATATCAGCAGTTTTCACTCTTTTTTACGTCAAATACTATCGTGGTACTATTATTATTATTCCAGATACTTTGAAGAAGATATAGTTGCAAGGATAGCTTTTCCATATAACCCATTTACAAATAAATTATTTTGGGAAGGAAGTATGGGTAAGGGAAGACCATTGGATCCAGAAACAGATGCAGTAGTTGAAGATGAATTCTGGGATTTTCTAACAGGATTTAGAGGAAGTTTCAGTTTAATAAAAACAGGTTTGTTTGAAGTTGGACAACAAGGATTAGTATCAGAAGAACTTAACAAACTTATAGACTCGCTTGATTCAGCTTCAAACCAAAAATCATTACTTGATTTCCTATAGATTCTATCATCGAACAATAAAAATACGGGTAATTAAAATGAAGGAAGGCTATGAAAAACTAATAAAATCTCTAAGACATCTTGATTCCTTATATGAAACTTTTCTTAAGGAGGATAATTATGAGAAAAAAGAAGATTATGAGAATTACAATAGACACCTTGAGAAATTTAAAGAAATCCTATCTCATTCAGAAGTGGAACTATTTGAGCAACTTTACAACGAAAAAGATAGACAAATGATTCTAGCCGATATTTTGGAATATATATTCCTATCAAGGGGATTATTTTTTCTGACTTCCGGATCCACTAAACTAGAAACAAAAAAAAGAAAAAAAGGGCTTTTCATCAAATCCGTGCTTTATTTTGTGAATATATTGATGGATTATGAAGTGATGACTGTTGATAACACTTTAAGGAAAAAATTCTTGGAAAAACTAGGAAGTTCAATACCTGAAATAAAAGATGAGGAACTTTACGACAGCCTTCGTAATTTTAGTGGCGTAGTGGGATTACCTAAAAAAGATTGTGATGCCCCTCCCAAATTTAACAAATATTTTGATAAATTATTACCAAAAACAGCGGGAGGTCTCTGGCATGAGTTATTGGTATACCTTTTCTTATTGAGATATGATTTGGGTTACATAATCCCTCTTCTTTTACAACAAAAACTATTCAGTGGTTCTGGTGTGTTAACTCCTCCAGATTTTCTGATTATAACTTCAAATAAAGACATATATGGAATAGAAGTTGGCACCAAAAAAGAAATACAATCAGGGTTATTTTCATTAAAAACGAATATACCCACTGCAACTATAGATACAGAAAATTCAAGATGTTCAGATAGGTGTCCTATATGTAAAAAATGGATACAGTTCTGTGACAAAGTAATTGAAGAATATTCGAACATGGACTATAAAATAGACAAAGTTGAAATCAAATGTCTAAATGACTGTAAGCTCTTTTCTAAACAAGAAATATTGAATGGAAAATGTCCATATACAAAATACAAACGTAAAAAGACCCAAACGATACAGCATAGGTTTACTACTGGATACCATTATCACTATAAGTGTGTATTAGAACACTTATCAGAAACTGAAAGAACAAAACTAATTGAGCAAGAGGATGTTACAGCGATAAAAACCCATTATCCACATTATGAAGGGTTAGGACCTCTTATTAACAAATAATATTACTATGAAAAAGTGTTATTTAAAACGAAGTTATTTTTTCAGACGTAAACTTATACAAAAACTTTGAGTATATATTGTTTTTTCTTAGTATATTTATTGAGATACTCATTATCTTAATCAAAAAATATTATAAAGTGGTAAATTAGATGTACAATTATAAAGTGATGAAGAGACGAATATTACTACAGAATAAGGGTATAAGCGCAACACATCCTATAATTATCCTAGAACGAGAAAACGATTTTGTTGTCTGTTCAGTTGCAAGCTGGGAAGGAGATAGCAATTTTGATTATTCTCTGATTCTTAAGAAGAGTAATATATTTATTGATATGAATCAAGAAGAACTATTGTCACAAATCTGTCGAACTGACAATTATATAGAAAGCTCTTGGGGGTTCTCTTTGGCGTTAGCTAATGGTTTAACGCAAGATGAACTCACCGAGCTATCACATCTCATAGATATCGATACAAAATCTAGAATAAGGCTTTCTAAAGCAACAAAAAAAAGAGCTGTTTCCAATGAATAATGATTCTGAAGAATATCTTACTGTAGAAGAAGCAGCATTACTGTATAACAAAAGCAAAAGCAATATCAATTATTTGATTCAATATAATAGAATTATTAATGTAATAAAAACTAAGAAAGGTAAATTATTAAACCGTGTAGAATTAGAAACCTATTTTCAAAAATTAGAATCTGAAAAAATAGAGATTAGGAATCAATTTCAAGGAATGAATGAAGAACTTGCATTTTTTGATTTATCAGAAACTATGAGAACAAAACACGTCCATAGATTGCATCCATATTTGGGAAAATATATCCCTCAACTTGTTGAATATTATTTGAGGAAGAAATTTTCTCCTGAACAAACAATCTTAGATCCCTTCGTTGGATCAGGTACAACTTTAATTGAAGCTAACATCTTTGGAGCTAATTCAATTGGTGTTGATATCTCAGAATTTAATTGCATAATATCTAGAGCTAAAACACAAAAATATGACTTGAAGAAAGTTGAGTTTGAGTTAAAGGATATATTACATAAAGTAGAAATGTTTTTTGATAAAAACCAAAAAAACTTACTGGATTTTATAAACACAAAAACACAAGAGAAAGAAAATAAAGAATTTACTCTTCTAGAATCTAATTATTTAAACACATGGTTTGCCAAAACAACTATTAAGGAAATTAGTTTCTATAAATCTTTAATTCCAAATTATTTGTATCAGGATTTATTGAAGGTGATTTTGAGCAGAGCTGCTCGCTCATCTCGTTTAATTTTTCACTTTGAATTGACACGTCCAACTCAACCAGTTAGAGAACCTTATTATTGCCATAAGCATAAGGGAAAAATTTGCTCGCCAGTACAAACATCATTATCCCATCTAAGAAGATATACAAAAGACACTATTAAGCGATTGAAAGAATTTGATAGTTTACGGTCTGAAAAAGATACAATTGTACTAAAAGGTGATTCAACAAACATAGTATTGGAAAATGAACTGGACTTTTATCCTGAAATAGATGGTATAATTACATCTCCACCATATGTAGGTATAATAGATTATCATGAACAGCATAAATATGCGTACGATATTTTTGATTTAGAATGGAATGAGGTAAAAGAAATCGGACCAGCAAGAAAAGGGACAAGTAAAAACTCGCAAAAGGAATATCAGGATTTAATTATCAAAGTTCTCAAAAATTTCAAAAAATACTTGAAAAACGATGCATCAGTATTCTTTGTTGCAAATGATAAATATAAGCTATATCCAGAAATTATCAGAAAATCTGGGTATACACTTCAACATCAAGATATTCGACCAGTTACGAGAAAAGCATCAAGAGAAAGAGCTATTTATTCAGAAAGTATATTTGAACTTACGCCAGACTAATTCTATAGAAGTTGGTTTTGAATCAATAACATCAATAGGGTCACCTCTGGAATCAAGCAAAAGATAATTAACACACTTACTTTCTCGACCTGTTTTGAATAGTGTAATCCTATTGTTGATTTTCAATAGACACAATGATACTTGATTTAGGTTATGTGGAAATTGGGAAATATCTCAATCTTCCAACCCATGCATATCTTGGCATGTCAGATGCTAAGATCCTCGATATGCAAACTGGTTTTGAAACTGGCATGGGAACTTTGTTAGCTGGTATAAAGGGTGTTAATATGATCTCAGGAGCAGGAATGATGGATTTTGAAACAACACAAAGTATCCAGAAACTTGTCATAGATAATGAAATCTGCGGAATGACACATAAATTTGTTAAAGGAATTATTCAAAGAGATGATCCCATTGCTAAAAACTTGATTAAGGATATGGAAGAGAAGACACATCTTTTATCTCATGATCATACACTGAAATGGTTCAGAGAAGAACAATATATTCCAAGCAAAATTATAGATCGTTCCACAAATGAAGAATGGATAAGTAAAGGAAGAAAAACCATTGGAGAGAGAGCAAATGAAACTGTCAACAAACTCCTTTCTAATTATCCAGGCGTTTCTCTTGATGATGATATAATCGAAGATTTAACTAAAATCATAAAATATGCAAATGTTGATTTCAAGTCAAAATTAGAAGTATAATTTTCGGTTATGAAACGTAATCCAATGGACAAGAATTTTATATGGTATAAATGTGCTATTTCTTGTGGGATTTATGAATCTTAATAAAAAGAAGAATTTGATTACTTTATTTATACTAACGATTTTGTTATTTACAACATTTTCAGTTTACGAAAATCTATCAACAGCTCAAAAGGAGCAAGAAATAGCATATGATCTTTCTGGTTACGTAACTAGTGATCCTCTGTATATAGAAAATGATGTTGACTTAGCAGGGAATAGCACAGGTAGTGGTACTATAGGTGATCCTTATGTCATAGAAAATCTAAGCATTGTAACAACTGATATTGTTGGAATATATATAAGCTTCACTTCAAAGAACTTTGTCATTCGAGATTGCTTCATCGATGCTGATCTTTATGGTATTTACATCTATAATGCAGCACCAGGTACTGTTGAGATAGATAATAACACTCTCTATAACAATGAGGGTGGAATAAATGTAATAGCAACTGACAATACTAATATTACAAACAACTATTGTGATGGTAATGATAAGGGGATATATATTGATTCGCTTGATGGTGGTATAATCAAAAACAATACATGTATCAATGGAATAGTTGGGATTAATGGACTTCTAGCAGATTATGTTAATTATATCGAGAATAAATTATATTCCAATACAGAAAATGGTTTGCAGTTAGATTCTAGTGATTCTTGCAATATAACTGAAAATAAGTGTTACAGTAATACGCGAGAGGGCATTTACCTGTCTAATTCAATACTCAATTCGTTAACTCATAATGAATGTTATCTAAATAATTATAATGGAATTTTAGTCTTTTCCGGAAGCTGGAACACAATAGAAAATAATTACGTTCATAATAATAATAGGGACGGTATAAAAATTACTAGTTCAACTTCTAACACAGTTGCAAACAATACTCTATATGATAATGACTGGTATGGTATAAATAACAACTATGCTACATCTACATCTATTTTAGATAATAACGCCACCAAAGATGGCTTTGGGATCTTCGCAAGTAGTCAAGGGGGTTATGATGGATTATCTGTAGGTGGCAATACAGTTAACGGAAAACCTTTAGGTTACATAAATGGATTAGGAGAAGCTACTTTGGCTACAAATGTTTATGGACAGCTAATCCTTGTGTTTTGTAATGGAACAACAGTAAAGGATGAAACTATTGCAGATACTAGCATTGCTTTAATTATGGTTGGTTGTGAAAATGTTACAGTTGACAATTGCAACTTTGATAATAATAACTATGGTAGTATTCGTCTTGATAATTCAATGGAGACAACAATTCAAAATACCAAATGTAGTTACAATGAGGAATATGGAGGAGTTTATAGTTTTGGAGCAACTAATACAACACTCTATAATATAACTGCTAACAACAATCAATTTGGTATCTTCTTAATGGGTGCAACTGTATTTAACATATCACACAGTATAACAATCTCCAATTCTTGGTACAATACCCGTTTTCAAGGAAGTGTCGCTGGAAACATTAGATACAATGTAATTACTAACAGTGCTGATGAAGGAATGCTTCTCTATGATTGTGACTACACAAATATCTCCCATAATTTCTTCAAAAACAACCTTGGCTATGCCATATATTCAGATAGTGGTTCTATGTTCAACTGGATTCACCATAATGCTTTCATTAACAATAATCAGGGTGATACTCAAGCTTATGATGATTCAGTACTCAACATGTGGGATGATCCTTGGAATATGGAAGGAAATTACTGGGATGACTGGGTAAGTGGAAACTATACTTTAGATGGAATAGGAAATGCAAATGACGGTTATCCATTAGGAGACATTCCTCCAGGAGTTATCTCTGAATTTAATCAATTTTCGCTTTTGATTTTCTTACTTCCTATAGTATTTGTCTCAATGGTAATCATCAGAAAACGAAAGAGATAATCTACTTTCATTTCTTTTTTATTTTTTTATTGTAGAATAGTAATTTACATAAATGGCTGAACTTTCATAATGCTGGAGACTTTTCTGTGAACCAAGAATATGTTGCTAATAACATGCACCCCTTCTTTGCTACCATAACTAGAAAATATACTGGTCCTGTTTTTGATGCTCATACTCATCTAGGTTCTGTTGAAGATGTTAAAACCATGGTTGAGTATTCTGATAAATTCAATGTCAAGAAAATCTACGGCATTGTACGAGACTATGAAAGCAAAGTAAAATTGGAAAAAGCCTTCCCTGACCTCTTCGTTTATTCAATATTTTTGTCAATACAAGACGCTATAAAAGGGGATATAGACGTATCTCTCAATCTACTTGATAAAGCATATGAGCAAGGTTTCTCATTAGGTAAATTATGGTTCTCTCCCAGATGGGTCAGATATTTCGAAGGAGATTTGAAAAATAGATTCAGAACTAAAGATGTTCATCTTAATGATCCCAATTTAGAACCTATTTTTGCTAGATTAGAAGATTTACGTTTTACTCTACTTCTCCATGTTAGTGACCCAGACTTACTTTATGAACAGAATTACCAACCCGTGAGTAAATATGGAATTAAATCTGACCATCTTGAAGCCTTAAAGAATATCTTAGAACGTTATCCTAAATTGAAAATAGTGGGAGCTCATATGGCTGGACAACCTGAGGATCTCCAACAACTTGACACTTGGTTAGACAAATATCCTAATTTATATGTTGATACAGGATCCGCAAAATGGATGGTAAGAGAGTTTGCATATAAGAAGGAGGAGGTTATTAAGTTCTTCACTAAACATTCAAATCGTATTCTTTTTGGAACAGATTTTGTTGCTGGCAGAAAAGATAGAGAACCCATTCCGGGTTATTATATCAACAGATTTCTTAGTTTTCAAGCTCTTCTGGAAACAAATGCAAAGGAGATTCCCTTTCCAATTCCTGATCCTGAAAACGATAACAAGACAGTAATTAATGGTCTTGATTTACCCATAAATATTCTAAAAAAGATATATTGGGAAAATAGTTCAAAGCTATTTGGTTAAGATTAGTGTTTTAAGAGTGTCATTTAGGAATAGATTGTTATAGTAGAATTCATACAGTTCAAAAAAAACAAGCACCTAGTGATTTCATTGCCACAAAAATGTATTACCATTATTAAAACAACGAATATTTTTTCATTAATATTCAACTCTGTTGCTATATTATTAGGTTTAATTTACCTATTCTTTCCAGTTTATTCAGTTGTTTGGAATATTTTTGGGTATATTTATGTTATCGCTATTGCTCTAAATTTCTATCAAATATATTTCATTGACCGAAGGATACAACTCAAGGGTAAAGCTGGTAATCGGCTTTATGTATTAGGATTCTTCTATCTTATTTTTCAAGTATTATCCATTATAAATATGAATCTTGGAAATATGTTTATCTCAGTAACTTACTCAAATCTCTTGGTAGATAACATCTACTCATACATATTGGTAGTAGATGGATTCTTTGGTGTGTTCATTGTCGGTCTGATATTTAACACGATTATTTTACGTAACCAGAACAAACCAGAACTATGGGTTGAGGAGTATGATATCGAAAAACGGTCTTTTCTTGAAGGGTCTTTGTTCAGAAAAATCTTAAGAATTTTGCTTATTATTGGTAGTATTTTGGGAATAGCTGCAGGTCTTCTTAGCTCCTTTCTAATTATTGCAGGTGTCAATTCTGGTAGAGCATTGGGTTTTGCTAGTGTATCCATTTCTCAATTGGGATTTTCTTGGGGTTTAGTGTTTATTTCTTGCTCTGTTATTCTAATCAAAATATTTCGTAGGAAAGCATATCCTCACTTATTTTATCCAACTCTTATTCTAGGTTTAATTGTATCAACAATTAGTTTATTACCTATGTTATCAACACCATTTGATATTAGGAACGCGCAAAATAGTTTCGATGAAGCTTTTGATCCAGCATTCAGTGGAGATTGGAGAGCTATAATCACTCCAGAAGTTGAAGAATATTTTCTTGAAAAACCCTATTATTTTATGCAGTATTTATTAGGTGTGCCTCCAAAGGAATGTAAAATCCTCAAAAATATCCCATTCTTTTATGGATGGCAAAGCACATTTGGGGTTGATCATAACATTAGCTTGTTCTTTGATGTGTACCTTCCACTTAATTCAGGTGTGGGACTACCTGGCGAAAACACAACCTTGATTCGTATTCATGGTGGTGGATTGGTGATGGGTGATAAAGGGATTTCTAATATGATGCAGATGAATAAGTATTTTGCTGCACAAGGATACATTGTTTTTGATATTCAATATGGTCTTATCGATACAGGAAGTTCCGATTTCACATCACCTGAATACCTAAAAGGGAATTTTACTAAGGAAGACATCATAAGACATATAGGGCATTTCACTTACTTCCTTGCTGATCATGCTGACGATTATGGAGCCAACCTTGATTCAGTTTTTATTTCAGGTGGTTCAGCAGGAGGCTTTTTAGCAACCGCTGCTGCTTTGATGACAAACAATGGCACATATTCAGACATTTTCAGCCCAGATTTAACATTTAATGGATTAATTCCTTACTATCCTGATGGTAGAATTTCTGTTGAAGATGATCCCTTTGCAAATCCAGGTATTTTAGTAGATGAAAACAGCCCAGCTTGCTTAATATATCAAGGTGCTCAGGATGGTTTGGTTCACCCTGAAGTTTCTGTCGATTTGTATGATAGATATATAGAAAGTGGAAATACAAACTGTTCCTTTATCATGATGCCATTTGCTGGTCATGCTTCAGATGTTTACTTCACAGGAAATTATAATCAAATTTTTCTCTATTTCATGGAGCGATTCATGTATCTTTTTCATTGAATCATCAGCATAAGCTTAAAGCAACGGCATTCAATTATTTTAGGTGTTCTTCACCTAATTATACTGAGTAGTTTATAGTGTCTAAAACCAAGTCAGTGTATGGTTAACGCACGTTATGAAACTTGGATAAACTTGCCAGAGGCTTTCTAACCGTCGTTTAAGTGGCTCCCCTACACGTACGATGAGGGGAAAGGATCGAGAGGAAGGAGTGTACCAGTAAGGGAAGCGATATTCTTTGATGCATTGTTGTGAGTGTTTACTTGTTGTCCACACTTTTTGCAAGGAGCAACATCATACTGACCAGATTGACGAGTAAGAACACCTCCACAACCATAATGAAGTGTGCTGGTGTGATAAGGTAGAACTGCTTCTAACTGCACATCATAGCATAGTTCTAGTGAAGCTAACCAGACAGCTTTTTTGTAAATAAACAAACTATCAGGCATAGTATATATAGCCTTAGCTAAAGCACCTTTAGTTCCAGTTGGGTCAACAGTGAGACGTTCAATCTTCAGTACTTTACACTTCTTTTTCACCATCACAGCTGCAAGAAAGTGGGGGAGAAGACGAGTAAGTTCACGAAGGATTCTGTGACGACGAGTATAAACACGATTGAGTTCACCTTTCAGTTTGTAACAACCATGAGAATCATACTCTTTGCGTTTGCGAAGTAATCCCTTGGTAAGTTCAGGGAGGACTTTATCACTAAGATGGGTATAATGGTCTGCCAATTGCAGTAAATCCTGAGTGAGAGGAATGGGGGTGTTAAACGCAACCATATACTGTCCTAAACGATTAATGTCTACTCCAAGAATAGATAATTTTTTTCTAGGAACTTGTGCAACATAGTGGTAGAGAAGTGTATTTGAATGGAAACAAGCATGTATTCCTTCTAGCACCACATCTACCCGAGGTTTGAAACTAGGAGCTTGTCCACTACTTACTTGGAACACTTTAATGTGAGCACCATTCCTGATGTATTCACTAGCCTTAGATGGAAAGTGAACTTGAGCAGTTAGCTTTTGTTTCCCTTTTCTTGGAAAACCTAATTCTGTCCATCCTTGCTTCTTTATTTGGTCAGTTAATTCTTTTGCATTCCCTTGTCGGGTGATAACATAATCTTTTTTCATTAACAATTTTATTGGTAATCTTCCTTTCTTTTTTCGTTTAAATGGGAGGGGAACAACCTTGGTTACAGGAAGACCTTTGAGTAACTGAGGGACACTCTGCATATAATGATCAAAGAGTGTGAAAACTACAATCAACCTAACTGTTGAAAAGAGTTTTCGGGAAGGCTTGCCTATCAATTTTGCTAGTTGTTCTGCGAGAGTCTTGAGACTTTTCCAGCGAGAAGTATGTGAACTGTTGATCCATGAGGTGAGAAAGGGGACAACTGTTGATTGTTCTTTCTTTAAGAGTTGGAGTTTTGCTAGAAATGCTTTCTGATTCCGTGTAAGGTGAGGTAAGAGAGAAAATTCATGGTTGTAGTAAGACAGTGCATCATCAATTGCTTGGAGAATTTCAGGTTGAGTACAAGTGGGAAGGAGGGCATTGAATTGCGAGAAGTTAGTGAAATAGCTTGTTTTATGCTTTCTTCTCCAATAAGAGTCTACTTGTAATCTAGTACTGTTGAGTAAGTTGATGATATATCTTCTTCTTAAGCGCCAGTAGTTTTCTAAACTACGTTCTGTATAAGGAGAACGACCAAAAATCAGCCATTCTAGCAATTGTTGAGGGTTCTTTAACAGAAAGTTGAGTAAGCCTTGCACTTTCTGTTCCTTATCTATCTTACCCTTAATAGCTACGTATAACCAATGGAAGGCACTTTCGGCTATATTAGGATTTTTCCCCACTTCTTTGCCGAGTTTGCGGGTGAAGAACCTTTCTTTAGGATTGGTCTTGTATAGTTCTACTGCCTTCTTTATGACTTGGGGAGTAAGGAGAATATGTTGCCGTTCTTCTAGAGTTCTTATCCTCTGGTTAATCTCTTCTCGTTGGGATTGGTCAACACATTTGAGCACTACCTGATAATTCCTCATCACTCTCTTTGAAGTGGAAGGAGAAAATGTTTGTGGTTTGCTAGCTGTTTGTATGACCAATGTCTCTCAGTTAGTATATCTTCAAAATGGTATTTAAACACGAAGAAAATTATCTTGTAGGTAGGATACTTTTCCTCTCAGCCGTCTATGGGCTTTTCCTGCAAAGGAGGTGAAGAGAGCGATCGCTTTTCTCAGTATTATAATAAATCAATTTTTTTGTAAATTAAGTAAAACAAAAAAGTTCCTGACTGCAAAAGGAAGAATTGTATGCAAAAACAATATCTTCAAACAGCAAAGAAGAAAATTGTATGCATTGATTAAAATCCCCATTTTCAATAATTGAAACATTTAAATTACTGGAGTCAATCTAATAAACAGCAATATTAGCACCATTTTCCAGTTTAATTTTGTTATTGTCCGTTTAGATTATAATCAGTTTCATTTATAAAGGAGGTAAAAGATTCCTCCCAGAATCTATATATTTCATTTGAGATGTAAGAAGAGAGAAAATCAATATATACTCGGATGTCGGAATGAGATATTCTAGTAGAACCCTCCAGTAGTTCATAGGTTAAAACAGAGAAAGTATTGATATATTTGGCAAAATGCTTATCCACAATATAAACTAACGCTACAACAAAAGTATAGGGAGGAAAAAGTCTTCGTTTGGACAATGGGAGTTTTTGTAAGAGTTGATCACTTGCCCATAGCTTCCTCCCTTCTACTTTCATGTTAAATCGCTATTTACTCCAGTTTTTCTTATTTATATACCGCAAAAAGTTTGTGAAATATTAAAGCAGTTGAATGAACAATCTCTCTATAACTAGGCAAACTACTGTTATACAATAAATTAGAGAAGTGATAAATCAGTATATCTCCTCCTTATAGCCAGTAAACTGCGCTTTTTCTATTCCCTCACAAAGTTCATTTGTTATACTATTGAAAAGCTAGTTATTCATTTTTGAACTACAAACTAATCTTAAAAGATATGAAGAATTACCAAATAATTTTACTATAAAAATCATTGGAGAAAACGTATATATTTTCAAGTGAATCGTATACGGTTGACTATCTAATTTAAAGCAATGATAATTGGGTAATCAAAGGAGGTTAATTAGATGAAAATGGAAAAAACAATAGCAATATTAATAATAATAATAATAGAATTATCGGCTGTATCAGGTGTGTACATAATTCTTCCAAAGGAATTAATATTAGGACGAGTTGGTACTACTGTACCTAATCCATCAGTAAACGTAGGAAACCTTCAAGATAAAGCCTATACATATACTGGAGCTGATATAGTGGTTCATGAATATGAAATCCATATCGATGACTATGTTACAATTGTTGTAATTGATGATGGTTTAACTAGTACAGAATGGAAAGCATTAGAACAAAACCCTGAAGCTAATGTGGACGTCGTTGGTTTTCTTACGGAAACATCAAGTGGTTCCATAAAATATATTACTAATCCTAATGATGATTATTTAGACGACCAAAACTTTCACGGACATGGTTTTGCAGTCATATCAATGATCGCTGCGGTAGCAAGAGATGTGGAAGTAATTTTCGTTGATCTTGATTATTTAGGTTATGACCCATATGGATTTGAGTATGGAGAATACAAAATTTGGAATTGGATTAATACCAATCAAGCAACAAAAGACATCGATATTATTTCTTGGTCTATGCACCATAATGTAGATTTTACAACATCTTCGATTCTACAGAAGTGGACTAGTTTGAAGAATAAAGGGGTTATTATGCTTACTGGAGCGGGTAAATTTGGAAACTATATGAATGTAGATCGAGGAATATCATATAAGTACCAATCATATTATACTGATTGGTATGCTGTTGGGTCAATTGATCATGAAACTCGTTCATATGGTTCAACAAAGAATCAGAGATCATGGTTTTCACCGTTAGCAACAGATGATTAAAATCTTATTCAATCTTGCCAGAAGTCTCTGAGCTGTCCCTCATTGCATGTTGAGATGGTGATGGTTAATACCTCTCCAATTTTCTTCCATTTTTCTACGAGTTTATATAGGAAAGTGCTGATATATGGGTAGTGCTTGGCGAAAACTCGCCATATTTATGGTTCGCAAGTGTTTGAACACTTGTCCCTCAGTTAATAAAG